>NZ_CP015637.1:4020635-4675762 GCF_001708445.1 Pseudomonas fluorescens | reverse complement strand
CGTCGAGGCCCTGGCCGACCCGTTGGTCCACTTGGTGCGCAACGCCGTCGACCACGGCGTGGAAACCCCGGAAGAACGCGAAGCCTCGGGCAAGTCCCGCAACGGCAAGGTGATCCTGGCGGCGGAGCAGGAGGGCGACCATATCCTGTTGTCGATTACCGATGACGGCAAGGGCATGGACCCGGCGATCCTGCGCAATATCGCGGTCAAGCGTGGCGTGATGGACAAGGACGCCGCCGACCGCCTGACCGACACCGAGTGCTACAACCTGATCTTCGCCCCAGGCTTCTCGACCAAGACCGAGATTTCCGACGTGTCGGGCCGTGGCGTGGGCATGGACGTGGTGAAGACCAAGATCAGCCAGCTCAACGGCTCGATCAATATCTACTCGACCAAGGGCCAGGGCTCGAAAATCGTCATCAAGGTGCCGTTGACCCTGGCGATCATGCCGACCCTGATGGTGATGCTGGGCAACCAGGCCTTCGCCTTCCCACTGGTCAACGTCAACGAGATCTTCCACCTCGACCTGTCACGCACCAACGTGGTGGATGGCCAGGAAGTGGTGATCGTGCGCGACAAGGCGCTGCCATTGTTCTACCTCAAGCGCTGGCTGGTGGCATCGGCTGCCCATGAAGAGCAGCGCGAAGGCCACGTGGTGATCCTTTCGGTGGGCACCCAGCGTATCGGCTTTGTGGTCGATCAACTGGTGGGCCAGGAAGAAGTGGTCATCAAGCCTTTGGGCAAAATGCTGCAGGGAACCCCGGGCATGTCGGGCGCGACCATCACCGGTGACGGTCGGATCGCGCTGATTCTCGATGTTCCGAGCATGCTCAAGCGTTACGCCGCACGGCGTATTTGATTCTGGTGGGGCAGGGCGGTATTGCCCGCCCCGCCTAACGGAGTGTTTATGGTAGTCAAGGTCCTGGTGGTGGACGATTCGGGTTTCTTCCGCCGCCGCGTCTCGGAAATTCTTTCCGCCGATCCAACCATCCAGGTGGTCGGTACGGCCACCAACGGCAAAGAGGCGATTGATCAGGCCATAGCGTTGAAGCCGGACGTGATCACCATGGACTACGAAATGCCGATGATGGATGGCATCACGGCAGTCCGGCACATCATGCAGCGCTGCCCGACCCCGGTATTGATGTTCTCCTCGCTGACGCACGAAGGCGCCCGGGTCACCCTGGATGCGCTGGATGCTGGCGCAGTGGACTTCCTGCCGAAGAACTTCGAAGACATCTCGCGCAACCCCGAGAAGGTCAAGCAGATGCTGTGCGAGAAGGTGCACAGCATTTCCCGCAGCAACCGTCGCAGCCTGTTCAGTGCGCCTGCACCGGCACCCGCAGCACCCGTCGCGCCCCCGGCTGCGCCCACCAGCACCGCGTTCGGTCGTCCGGCCCCGGCGCCTGTTGCCCGGCCAGCCGTGGCCCCGGCCCGTGCGTCGGCGCCCAGCGCCTATTCGCCAGCGCCCAAGCGCAAGGCTTATAAGTTGGTAGCCATTGGCACGTCCACCGGCGGCCCGGTGGCGCTGCAACGGGTATTGACCCAGTTGCCGGCCAACTTCCCGGCGCCGATCGTGTTGATCCAGCACATGCCTGCGGCCTTCACCAAAGCGTTCGCTGAGCGCCTGGACAAGCTCTGCCGTATCAGCGTCAAGGAAGCCGAGGATGGCGACATCCTGCGCCCTGGCCTGGCGCTGCTGGCGCCGGGTGGTAAGCAGATGATGGTCGATGGCCGTGGCGCGATCAAAATCCTGCCAGGCGATGAACGCCTCAACTACAAGCCGTGCGTGGATATCACCTTTGGTTCGGCGGCCAAGTCCTACGGCGACAAAGTTCTGGCGGTGGTCCTCACCGGCATGGGCGCCGACGGCCGTGAAGGCGCGCGGTTGCTCAAGCAGGGTGGCAGTGCGATCTGGGCCCAGGATGAAGCCAGCTGCGTGATCTATGGCATGCCCATGGCCATCGTCAAGGCGGACCTGGCCGACGCCGTCTACAGCCTCGACGACATCGGCAAGTATCTGGTGGAGGCTTGCCTCTGATGGATGTCTTGAGCCTGATCGGTATCACCATGGCGTTTGTCGCGATCATCGGCGGCAACTACCTCGAAGGCGGTCACCTCGGCGCATTGGCCAACGGTCCGGCGGCCTTGATCGTGATTGGCGGTACCGTGGGCGCCGCGTTGCTGCAGTCGCCCTTGAGCTCATTCAAGCGCGCCATGCAGATCCTGATATGGATTATTTTTCCGCCACGCGTCGACCTTCCGGGTGGCATCGATCGGGTGGTCAACTGGAGCCTCACCGCTCGCAAGGAAGGCCTTCTGGGCCTGGAAGGCGTGGCCGATGCCGAGCCTGACAGCTACGCGCGCAAGGGCCTGCAATTGCTGGTGGACGGCGCCGAACCGGAAGCAATCCGCAGCATCCTGGAAGTGGACTTCTACACCCAGGAAAGCCGCGATATCAACGCGGCCAAAGTCTTTGAAAGCATGGGCGGCTACGCGCCGACCATCGGCATCATCGGTGCGGTAATGGGCCTGATCCACGTGATGGGCAACCTCGCCGACCCTTCGCAACTGGGCAGCGGCATTGCCGTGGCGTTCGTCGCCACCATCTACGGTGTGGCGAGTGCCAACCTGGTGCTGTTGCCGGTGGCCAGCAAGCTCAAGTCGATCGCCATGCGCCAGTCCCGTTACCGCGAGATGCTGCTCGAAGGCATCCTCTCGATTGCCGAGGGCGAGAACCCGCGCTCCATCGAATTGAAGCTCCAGGGCTTCATGGATTGATGTACATGAAAGGTGTAGGAGCGAGTGTGCTCGCGAAAAGGGTCAACGATAACGCGGGCATCCTGGATGAACGCGTGGCTCTCGGATTTTTCGCGAGCAAGCTCGCTCCTACAGGTGATTCGTTGTGCGGAGGTAATCGTCTGTGAGCCGTCGCCGTCGCGAGCCTGAAGAACATGTCAACCACGAACGCTGGCTGGTGTCCTACGCGGACTTCATCACCTTGCTGTTCGCGTTTTTCGTGGTGATGTATTCCATCTCGTCGATCAACGAAGGCAAGTACAAAGTGATTTCACAGGCGTTGATCGGCGTATTCAACGACGCCGACCGCTCGCTCAAACCTATCCCCATCGGTGAGGAGCGGCCCAAGACCGTGACCCCGGCCAAGCCGCTGGTCAACGACAGCGATGAAACCGCGGCTGGCGTGGGTGGCACCAGCGACCCGCTGAAAAGCATCGCCGACGACATCAGCGCCGCATTTGGCGACCTGATCAGTTCCAACCAGATGACCGTGCGCGGCAATGAGTTGTGGGTGGAGATCGAACTCAATTCCAGCCTGCTGTTCGCCAGCGCCGATGCGATGCCGAGCGACCAGGCGTTTACGATCATCGACAAGGTGGCGGCGATCCTCAAGCCGTTTGAAAACCCGATCCATGTCGAAGGCTTTACCGACAATATCCCGATCAGCACCGCGCAATACCCGACCAACTGGGAGCTGTCCTCGGCCCGTGCCGCCAGCATCGTACGCATGCTGGCCATGCAGGGTGTGAACCCCGGGCGGCTGGCGTCGGTTGGCTATGGCGAGTTCCAGCCGGTGGCCAACAACGCCACAGTGGAAGGCCGCGCGCGTAACCGCCGCGTGGTGCTGGTGGTGTCACGTAACCTGGATGTACGCCGCAGCCTGACCGGTACCGGCACCGCCAATGCAACACCGGACGCGGCCTTGAAGCGGGCTGGCACACAAACTGCACCAGCCCTTGCAAAACCGCCGGTGCGTCAAAGCTCCGTCAATTCTCCGTCACCGGCTCAATAACTTTATGCAATGTCTCGGTCGCGTCTACGCCCACCGGGAGGAACCAACCGAATGAGAGTCTGGGCAGTTGCCAATCAAAAAGGTGGAGTCGGCAAGACCACCACCTCCATCGCTTTAGCCGGCTTGCTGGCTGAGGCGGGCAAGCGTGTGGTCGTGGTCGACCTCGACCCCCATGGCTCGATGACCAGCTATTTCGGTTACGACCCGGATGCCCTGGAACACAGCAACTACGACTTGTTCCTGCACAAGGGCAGTGTGCCGAGCGATTTGCCTGGCCAATTGCTGTTGCCTACCAGTAACGAAAGCATTTCCCTGCTGCCGTCCAGTACCGCCCTGGCCACCCTGGAGCGCCAGTCGCCGGGGCAGAGCGGCTTGGGCCTGGTGATCGCCAAGACCCTGGCGCAACTGTGGCAGGACTTCGACTACGCGATCATCGACAGCCCGCCGTTGCTGGGGGTGCTGATGGTCAACGCCTTGGCGGCCAGCCAGCAACTGGTGATTCCGGTACAGACCGAGCACCTGGCGGTCAAAGGCCTGGAGCGCATGGTCAGCACCCTGGCGATGATCAACCGTTCGCGCAAACAGGCGCTGCCGTACAGCATCGTGCCGACCTTGTTCGACCGCCGTACCCAAGCCTCCCTTGGCACTTTACGCGTGCTGCGCGACGCCTACCCGGAGACCATCTGGAATGGCTATATCCCGGTGGACACGCGCCTGCGTGACGCCAGCCGCGCGGGCCTGGCACCGTCGCAATTCGACCCCAAGAGCCGTGGCGTGCTGGCTTACCGCGCATTGCTCAAGCACCTGCTGTCCCAACAGCTTGTGCCGCAGGTGGCGTGATGAACCGTCCCGTCGAACTCAAGACCCGGCCGCAACTGGCACTGGAATCCTACTTGGATGCCTTGCTGCAGGAAGCCACCGCCGAAGAACTGCCGGAACCGATCCTGGTGCTGGAACCGGCCGTGCAGGAACCGCCGCAAAGCACGCTGGATGAGTTTCAACTGGCCGTGCTGGAAGAGCAGGCGCGGGATGCGCGGGCGGTGCCCGTCGCCGCGCCGGTGATGCCGAGCGCCCCCGTGGTGGTGGCGCCCGTGGTGGTCGAACCGGTGGTCGAAGTCCACTTGCCACCGAGTATCACACCGCCGCCGGTCAGTGGTGATGATCGCCCGTCGTGGGCTGCCGAGCCGTTCGAATGCCTGTTGTTCGACGTGGCCGGCTTGACCCTGGCGGTACCGCTGGTGTGCCTTGGCTCGATTTATTCCCTGGAAGGCCAGGAGCTGACGCCACTGTTCGGGCAACCGGAGTGGTTCCTCGGCATCCTGCCCAGCCAGGCCGGCAACCTCAAGGTGCTGGACACCGCGCGCTGGGTGATGCCCGATCGCTACCGCGATGATTTCCGCCAGGGCTTGCAATACGTGATTTCGGTGCAAGGCTATGAGTGGGGGCTGGCGGTGCATCAAGTCAGCCGCTCGTTGCGCCTGGACCCGAATGAAATCAAATGGCGCAGCCATCGGGGCCAGCGCCCCTGGTTGGCGGGCACCGTGATCGAACATATGTGCGCGTTGCTTGATGTCGCTGAACTGGCCGAGTTGATCGCCAGCGGTGCCGTCAAATCGATGCCAGGCCACACACGCAGTTGATTGAACAACAAGGACCGCACGGTTGTGCGGCCCACGAAGCACACACGCCGAAACTAACGGCATTTGAAGGGGTAGGGGTATGAATAAGTCAGCGTCCGCGTCCGCACAAGGTTCGGATGATCCGATCCTGCAATGGGTGACCTTCAAACTGGACAACGAAACCTACGGCATTAACGTGATGCGCGTGCAGGAAGTGCTGCGCTACACCGAGATCGCCCCGGTACCGGGTGCACCGAGCTACGTGCTGGGCATCATCAACCTGCGCGGCAATGTGGTGACGGTCATCGACACGCGCCAGCGTTTCGGCCTGGATACCGTCGAAGTCAGCGACAACACGCGTATCGTCATCATCGAAGCCGACAAGCAAGTGGTCGGGATCATGGTCGACAGCGTCGCCGAAGTGGTCTACCTGCGCCAGTCGGAAGTGGAAACAGCGCCGAACGTCGGTAACGAAGAGTCGGCCAAGTTCATTCAAGGCGTATGCAACAAGAACAACGAATTGTTGATTCTGGTTGAGCTGGACAAAATGATGAGCGAAGAAGAGTGGTCGGAACTGGAGAGCATCTGATTGTTCCTTGAAGCAGCGGTGATTGTCCTGGCCCTGTTGTGGGCCGGGACGTTGGCATTCCTGCTGCGCCACCTGCGCCAGCAACGCGAATCGGCCATGCAACAGGCCGAGCGCGATGCCGTGCGTGATCGGCGCGTGCTGGAGCTGGTCAAGCGCGTTGATCACTTCCAGCAGAGTGCGGTACGGGTCGGAGACGAAGTGCATGAACTGCGCGCGATCCTGGCTCCCCTGCCGGACAAGCTGGCGCAGATCGAGCAGCGTGATCCGTCGAGTCTTTCCTTTGCCCAGGCCGCGAAGCTGGTGGGCATGGGGGCTACGGTGGATGAACTGACGCAGTCGTGTGGGTTGACCCAGGCTGAGGCGCAGTTGATGAGTAAGTTGCACAGGAGCTGAGCGTACTCGCCAATCCACCCGGTCAATTAATTTCCAATCCCAATGACTTTTTTCTCCTCCCCAAAGGTCAACATCCTTCAAGCCCTTTGAACGCGGAGATTTCCCCCCATGACCACCCCCAAGGCCCTGTTGATCCTCCACGGCAAGCAAGCCCTCAACGAGGACGTGCGCGCCGCTGTAATGAGCCGGCGTGAGCAGGGCGGGGAGCTGGCCGTGCGGGTCACGTGGGAGGGCGGCGACGCCCAGCGCCTGGTCAAGGAAGCCCTGGCCGACGGCTATACCCACATCATCGCTGGCGGCGGCGACGGCACCTTGCGCGACGTGGCCGAAGCCATGGCCCTGGCCAGGACCGACGCCAGCCTGGTGCTGATGCCGCTGGGCACCGCCAATGACTTTGCCAAGGCCGCCGGCGTGCCGCTGGAGCCTGCGCAGGCCCTGGCGCTGCTGGATGTACCGGCCAGGGCGATCGACCTCGGCCAGGTCGGTGGGCAAATGTTCTTGAACATGGCCACCGGCGGTTTTGGCAGCCAGGTCACCGCGAACACCTCCGAAGACCTGAAAAAAATCCTCGGTGGCGCCGCCTACCTGTTCACCGGCCTGTCGCGCTTCAGCGAATTGAAGGCGGCGTATGGCGAGCTGGAAGGCCCGGGTTTCCATTGGAAGGGCGAACTGCTCGCGCTGGGTATCGGCAATGGGCGCCAGGCGGGCGGCGGGCATGTGTTATGCCCCGAAGCGTTGGCTGATGACGGGTTGCTCGACGTCAGCATCCTGCCGGCGCCCCAGGAAGTGGTCGGCACCTTGCGTGAGCTGATGAATAATGGCTGGGGCCTGGACACCATGTTCGTGCGCGCGCGCCTGCCGTGGGTTCAGATCAAACAGGCCGAGGGGTTGTACATCAATCTCGATGGCGAACCGCTGAAGGGCGACGATTTGCGCTTTTGCGCGCTGCCCAAGGCGTTGCGCGTGCACTTGCCGCTGGGCTCGCCCCTAGTCGTCCAGGCTGATGATCTGCTCGCGCACGGCAAATAACACCAGGCCCGCCACATCGAAAATCTGCAGGCGCTTCATGATCTGTGAGCGGTGCGCCTCCACGGTCTTGATGCTCAGGCCGAGGCCGTGGGCGATTTCGCGGGTGGACTTGCCGCGCACGATCAGGCGCAGGATTTCCAGCTGTCGCGCGGTGAGGTTGTGGTTCTGGGCGACGGAGGAAACCGGGCCCTGGTTGCGCACCAGCGCCTGGTTGATCACCGTATGGGCGATCGCCGGGCTCAGGTAGCGCTCATTGTTGCGCAGGGCCAGCAGGGCGTGCTCCAGTTCGTTGGCGGTGGTGTCCTTGAGCAGGTAGCCATGGGCGCCGGACTCCAGCGCGCGCATGATCAGCTCCGGGTCGGTGTGCATCGACAGGATCAGCACCTTGCTCGCCGGGTAGGCAGCTTTTAACTGTTGCAACGCGTCCAGGCCGCCGGTGTGTTTCATCGACAGGTCCAGCAGCACGATATCGGGCTGCAAGGCGCTGAACGCCTCCAGCACCTGTGCACCGTCGCTGGCCTCGCCGACCACCGCATAGCCGGGTATATCCAGGATCAGCGCGCGTACGCCGGCCCTGATCAGTGCGTGGTCATCCACCAGGAGTAAATTGCAGATCACTCGAGAACCTTAGGGGAACTGGCCCGTTCGAGGGCGCGGGGCGCCCAGGGGAAAAGCGCGTCGATCCGGGTCCCTTTGCCAGGCTGGCTGCTGACGGACAAGGTGCCCCCCAGTTGATCAATCCGCTCGGACATACCCGCCATACCCCGTTGGCCTTCCAGGCCGGGGTTACTGGCGGGCGAGAAACCCTGGCCGTCATCACTGATAAACAGCGATAACCCTTCGGGCAGGCGTTGCAGGCGTACCAGCAGGTTGCGGGCCTGGGCGTGGCGCAGCATGTTGGTCACGGCTTCCTGGGTGATACGAAACGCCGCCACGGCCATTTCTTCCGGAATGCCGGTCAGGCGTTGATGGCATTCCAGGCTCCAGTGCACCTGAGTGTTTTCCAGGGTCTTGAGCAAGTGTGCCCGCAGGCTGGCTTCCAGGCCCAGGCTGGTCAACTGGCGCGGGTTGAGAATGGCGGAGACGTCGCGCACCTTGGCCAGGGTTTCATTCAGGGTGTTGCACAGCACCGCGCATTGGCCTTGCAGGTCGTCCGGCAGGCGACGCTTGAGCCATTCGCTTTGCAGCTTGGCAGCCGTGAGCAATTGGCCGATATCGTCATGCAGGTCGCGGCTGAGGCGGTGGCGCTCGTTTTCCTGCACTTGCAGCAGGCGTTCGGCCAGTTCCTGAGGCTGGAACTTGATGGATTTGCGCGAACTCCATTGACGCAACCCCACCAACGCCAGCGTGGCCAGGTTGAACAGCAGCACCGCCAGCGGCAGGGTGTCGGCGCGAATATAGGCCCACAGGCTGAGCAGCGACGAGCACAGGCACAGGGCAAGGATCAGGCGCCGTGCATGGCTGCGGGACACGGACCTTGCGATGAGTGACTTGAGGCTGGCGTACATAACGGATGGAGCCAATGAGGGTTCGCTGCGATAAGACCGGTCATGGCGGCTGACGGGGCTCTGTTTGGAATGCGTGGCCGAATCGTTTTTGTACATGATGAAGTTGAGTGACTTCGAGCGGGGGCATAGTACCACCACTCTTACCGTTGGTCGCCTGGCGCCTGACACCGTTGAGTCATAATTCAGGCAAACGGTCTGGCCGGTAAGTATCCGTGTCCAAACAATGGAGGGTTGTATTGTTTAAGTTGGATTGTATCGTTATTACAGTTAGTGGCTAATTGATATCTTTTCGCCTGCAGGTCAATCAAGGCCGATGAGTTGCGTCTGTCGTTTTTAGCTAACTCACGTATTAAAAGCGACCTGGCTGGACTCAGGAGGTGTGATGCAAACGTTGCTGCGGTTTATAGCTGTAGTCCTTTTGCGGGATTTGCAGTGTCACCGTGGCAATCAATGTCGTTTGTTCACTTTCATCCAGTGTCAGTTCGCCGGTTCTGGTATCAATCAACTCCAATTGCCATGCCAGTAATGTCAAGCAATCGTGCAAGGCCTTCAGGGCTTGATCGTGCAGTTGTAGCGGGTTTTCCGCATTGGCGATCAGGTATTGGATGTGCCGGGAGAACTCGCTGATCGCCCGCAGGGCCAGGCTGTCGGCCTTCTCGGCCAGTTGGGTCAGGCTGACCGTCATGCAGTCGATGGCATCGCTGTCGTTGCGAATCAGATGCAGGTGGCTCAGGCATTCTTCCGACTTGGTCAGCAGCGTTTCGGCTTCAAGCAGGAACTCGGGAAGTGTGGTTTGCCATTCGTTTGCGCTATTCATCATGCAAGTCTCCACAACGTAAGGTCGGGTGATGAGATGTCGCACCAAGTGAATGGCGTAAAACTATCGCTGAAAGATGACTGAAATCTGTAGGTCGCTTCTGAGATTTCAGTAGGACCGTTATCTAAATACGGGCGACAGCCGAGTACGCGGCCCGCAGTTGAGTTCATTTGCACAACTTCGGTTGCCGCGACGTGAATGTCTGGAAGGCCAGTAGGCCGTGGACTTGCGATGGCAAACAAAAGCCTGACTCCATTCATGCAATGAGAATGGCGTCACATTAATGGCTATTAGATATCGCGAATATCAGGTTGGGCCTGATTGTGCATAGGGGAATCCCTTACGCAGCGGAACCTCGCGCCGATTTGGATGTCGCGCGATGTCGCTGCCTTGCCGAATGGAGAGGCCAGCGCAGTAAAGCATGATGTCAGTGTGACATCAATGGATTTACGTGGCATTTTAACGGGGTCAAGGTCTGGCGTTTGCCGCCGATAACTAGCGTAGGAGCGAGCTTGCTCGTGAAGAACTCAAGATGCCACGTGATCCAGAAGGGGCGCGTATCGTCGGTGCTAATCGCGACCTGCTTCAGTCAACTGCATAACCCTTAGCGCATCAGGAGCTTTTAATGGCCGGCATTCTCGACACGGTAGATCAACGCACGCAACTGGTGGGTGAGAATCGCCTGGAGATCCTCATGTTTCGCTTGGCGGGTCGGCAGTTGTTCGCGATCAACGTGTTCAAGGTGCAGGAAGTGTTGCAACTGCCCAAGCTGACCCTGATGCCCCAGCGCCATCCTTTTGTGTGCGGGGTGGTCAACCTGCGCGGCCAGACCCTGCCCGTTATCGACCTGTCCCAGGCCATCGGCATGCGCCCGCTGGTGCCGGGCCCGAACAGCACCATCATCGTCACCGAGTACAACCGCTCGGTGCAGGCGTTCCTGGTGGGCGGCGTCGACCGCATCGTCAACATGAACTGGGAAGCCATCCTGCCACCGCCGACCAGCGCCGGTCGCCAGCATTACCTCACGGCCATCAGCAAGGTGGATGACCAGTTGGTGGAAATCATCGACGTGGAAAAAGTCCTGGCCGAGATCGTGCCGTACAACGCCAAGGTCTCCCGCGAGAAACTCGATGATCCGGTACTGGAACGCGCCCGTGGCCGTGAAGTGCTGCTGGTGGACGACTCCAATGTGGCCTTGTCGCAACTGCGCGACACCCTCGGCCAACTGGGGGTGAAAATGCACATCGCCAGCGACGGGCTCAAGGCCCTGAACATGCTCAAGGGCTGGGCCGACAGCGGCCAGGTGATGACCGACAAGCTGCTGATGATCTTCACCGACGCCGAAATGCCTGAGATGGATGGCTACCGCCTCACTACCGAAATTCGCAACGACCCACGCCTGCGGAGCCTGTATGTGGTCCTGCACACTTCACTGTCAGGCAGCTTCAACGAGTCGATGGTGAAGAAGGTCGGCTGCGACAACTTCCTCTCCAAATTCCAGCCGGACAAACTGGTGGACGTCGTGCGCGAACGCTTGATGCTGGACGAAGTGTCCGCCTGACCTTAGGGTGACGTCTTTGCCCCTCAGGAACGCAGGCCCATGCTTCGTCTCAGCGCGCTGTACCGTTACCCCTTGAAGTCCGGCAAGGCCGAACCCCTTCAGCAGATCGGCCTGGATAAACTCGGGCTGGCTGGGGATCGACGCTGGATGCTGGTGGACGAAGCCAGCGGGCGGTTCCTCACCCAGCGGGCCGTGGCGAAGATGAGCCAGCTGTCGGCGCTGTGGAACAGCGCAGGTGGCCTCAGCCTGAGCGCGCCCGGCCACACGCCGCTGGAAATCGCGCTGCCCGGCCGTGATGCCGAGTTGCGTGGCGTGACCATCTGGCGTGACACCCTGCGCGTACCGGATGCCGGCGATCAGGCCGCCGCCTGGGTCAGTGACTTTATCGGCAAGCCGACCCGGCTGGTGCACATCCCGCTGGAGCGCGCCCGTTACACCGAGGCGGGGTATGGCCAGGAGGGTGACCAAGTGGCCTTTGCCGATGGCTACCCGCTGTTATTGATCGGCCAGGCCTCCCTGGACGACCTGTCCGCGCGGGTGGGGCGGCCCATGGAAATGTTGCGTTTTCGTCCCAACCTGGTGATCGAAGGCGGCGATGCCTTCGCCGAGGACGGCTGGAAACGCCTGCGCATCGGTGACGTGGAGTTTCGCGCGGTCAAGCCTTGCTCGCGTTGCATTCTCACCACCATTGACCCCAGGACCGGCGAGCGCAGTGCCGACCGCGAACCCTTCGTCACGCTGGAGGCCTATCGCAAGACGGAGAACGGCGCGATGTTCGGCCAGAACCTGGTCAACGATGGCGTCGGTCGCCTGGAAGTCGGCATGCCGGTGACTATCCTCGAATAGATCGCCCGCCCATAAAAAATTCTATGGTCCCCCCCATTTTTGCAATACTGATTAACGGGCGATGTGGTTGGCTTGCTTAAATCTATCCGGCGTCTGTTTGGGGCTTGCGGGCTCGAAGTTGTTGTCGAGGATGTAGCAGCCGAGGTTGGCAATCGGACGGCCAATCGGTACGGCGTCGCGACCTTCGTCGAGGCAGGTCCAGTGGGTCACGTCGATGGCCGCTTCGGTCGGGCCGTACAAGTTGTACAGCGCGGCTTGCGGAAGTTTGGCGAAGACTTGTTGCTGCGCATCCACCGGTAAGGCTTCGCCGCTGCAGATGATGCGTTGCAGGCTGTGGCAATCGGCGACGTCCGGGTCCTGGAGAAACGCCTGCAACATCGACGGCACGAAGTGCAGCGTGGTGATCTGTTCGGTCTGAATCAGGCTGATCAGTTTGGCTGGATCACGATGATCCCCCGGCGCTGCCACGACCAGACGCGAACCGGTCATCAGCGGCCAGAAGAATTCCCACACCGACACGTCGAAGCTGAACGGGGTCTTTTGCAGCACGCTGTCGCTGGCATCCAGGGCGTAGGCTTCCTGCATCCAGTGCAGGCGATTGAGCAACGCCGCATGCCGGTTGCCCGCCCCCTTGGGTTGGCCGGTGGAGCCGGAGGTGTAGATCACGTAGGCCAGGTTTTCGCCGTCCAAGGCGATGCCAGGGTTCTCTTCGCTGTAGCCTTCGAATGTTGATTCACCCAGCACCAGGGTTTCCAAACCTTGGGGGATCGGCAGTTGCGCCAACACCTGCGCCTGGGTCAGCAGCAGCTTCACGCCGCTGTCTTCGAGCATGTAGGCCAGGCGTTCGCGCGGGTACTCCGGGTCCAGCGGCACGTACGCACCGCCGGCCTTGAGCACCGCCAGCAAGCCGACCACCATTTCGACGGAACGCTCCAGCGCCAGGCCCACCAGCACATCCGGCCCGACGCCTGCCTCGAGCAAACGATGGGCCAGGCGATTGGCGCGGCGGTTCAGCTCGGCCCCCCATTTTTGCAATACTGATTAACGGGCGATGTGGTTGGCTTGCTTAAATCTATCCGGCGTCTGTTTGGGGCTTGCCCCAGCGCCACGATGAGAGTCGCGCCTGACGATCCTTAAAAGCCCGTCGGCTTCTGAAGCCGATTTTTATGTCAGGATCTTCGCCAGGCCGGTAGGCCGTTCACGTCATCCGTTGTTCAGCTATCGCAAAACCTGAAGGGTGAATTGTGGTACTGCAACAACCGCAGGGTCAGGCGTTCAAGGCGTCTGGCCCTGCTTCATATTGCGCATGGTGAGCCGCTATCGCCCAAGCGATACGCGCCAGTTTGTTGGCCAGGGCACAGGCCACCACATTCGAGTGTCGTCGGCGCAGCAGCGCTCGCACCCAGTCGGCCAAAGCCCCCTTCTGATGATCCAGCCTCTGCATGTAAACCCTGGAGCATTGCACCAGCAGTTGCCGCAGGTGCTTGTCACCCCGCTTGCTGATCCCCAACAAATTGGCTTTGCCGCCCGTGCTGTACTGTCGCGGCACCAAGCCCACTGAAGCCGCAAAATCGCGACTGCATCGGTATTGCTTGCCATCGCCCATTTCTACAGCCAGAAGGCTGGCGGTGATCGGACCGACACACGGCATGCTAAGCAAACGGCTCCCCAGATCATCGTCGGCCAGCTGGCAAGCCAGTTGTTTGTCCAGTTCCTTGATCTGTTCATCCAGGTAAACGAAGTGATCGTGCAGGCGTTGCAACAGCACTGTCAGCCGCACAGGCAGCTCATGCTCGGCCAAAACAGCTGCCAAACGCTTCATGATGGCTGAGCCTTTGGGCAGGCTGATGCCAAATTCCAGCAGGAAACCGTGCATCTGATTGGCTGTCTTGGTGCGGTCATGCACCAACGACTCGCGCATGCGATGCAGGACAGACAGGGTTTGCTGAGACTCGGTTTTAGGCGTAACGAAGCGCATGGACGGACGGGAAGCCGCCTCGCAAATGGCCTCTGCGTCGATAAAGTCATTTTTGTTGCCCTTGACGAAAGGGCGGACAAACTGCGGTGAAATCAACTTGGTCGTATGCCCCATCGCCGCAAGCTGACGGGCGATGAAGTGAGAGCCGGCACAGGCTTCCGTTACCACGACGCAGCTCGGCAAGTTGCCGAAGAACCGCATCATCTGCGCTCGCGAGAGCTTTTTGCGAAACACCTCGCGGCCCGATTTGTCTTGGCCCAGAAGGTGGAAATTATGTTTGCCGAGATCGATCCCGATCAGCGCTGACTCGCTCATGATGATGGCCTCCAAAAACAAAACACCCTGCGAAAGCGTAGCCCTCGCAGGGTGTGGGGGTGACCATCTCATTAGCCCGTCTCCTGCGAGACGGGCATTTTTTTACGCGGCAGGAGCGCTTAGCCGCGGTATTCGCACAGGTAAGCGGTGTCCACGGCGACTTTCAGCTGGAACTTGCTGTTGGCCGGTACGTTGAACTGGCTGCCGGCGGCGAAGGTTTCCCAGTCGCTGCTGTCGGGCAGCTTGACGGTCAGGGCGCCGGACACCACGTGCATGATTTCACGCTGGGCGGTGCCGAATTCGTATTCACCCGGGGCCATGACACCAATGGTCGCCGGACCTTCTGCGGTGCCGAAAGCGATCGACTTGACGGTGCCGTCGAAGTACTCGTTGACTTTAAACATGGGCGAATCCTCGGAAAAGGGTCTGGAAAGGTCGGCCAGTATGCCCAAGGGCAGGGGAGCTGCCTAGACCGGCAAAATCAGCGGCAGCAGGCGGGCGGTGTTGCGCGCATCTTCCAGCGCCCGGTGTTGCTGGCCATGGAACTGCATCCCCGCCAATTGCAGGGCACCATTGAGCCCCAGGGGTTTGTCCAGGCGCCGCGCCTTGGCGAAGCGTTGCTTGAGGTTGACGTGGGGCGTGTGGGCGAGGGCGCTGCTCAGGCCATGACGCTGCCATTCCAGTTCCAATTGCTGGCGGTCGTAGTCACCCCAACTGGCCCAGCCCTCCAGGCGGGGTTGATGCTGGCCCAGCCAGCGCTCGAACAGCGGCCACACCTCGGTGATGGGCGCGGCGCCGTCGATGTTCGCCTGGGTGATATGGGTCAGCTTGCGGCAGAACGGCGTCAGCAAGGGGCGCCGCAGCGGCCGCACAAAGCGCTGGAAATGGTCCAGTTCGCGGCCCTGTCGGTTGACCAGGCTCGCACCGATCTCGATGACTTCCATCTCCGTCACGGGCCAGCCGCCGTCATCCGTTGTGGCCTCAAGGTCAATAATCAGCCAATGATGCATGGTGCAGGTTCCCGTACTCTTCCCTTCCTGATGGGGATAGAGCGTAGCCCGGTCGCGTAGTTCCGCGCTGTTTTTGATTGAGGCCGGGCTTATTCGATCTCCAGCAGCACCTGGCGATTGCGCACCTGGTCTCCGGCGATCACCTGCACGTCCTTGATCACGCCATCCATGCCGGCTTTCAGCGGGTGCTCCATTTTCATCGCTTCGAGCACCAGCAACAGCTGGCCTTTGCTGACGCAGTCACCGGCCTGGACACGCACATCGACGATGGCACCGTCCATCGGCGCCTTGAGCGTGCCGCTGTTGGCCTGGGCCTGGCGGCTCGCGACCTGCTGCGTGCGGTCAACCACGCTGACACCCGGCAACCAGGCATGGGCGCCGTCAAGGTGGTAGGCGAGGCGGCGGCGAATGCCGTTGATCACCAGGGTGGCCCAGCGGCCGTCGGTGCGAAGGTCCTGGATGTCGACGCCATCGATGTGCAGCCGGTGATCGGCCAGCACACTGAGGGTGACGTGGTGAACGGCATCGTTGACGCTCAGTTGGTAGGTACAGGGGACAGTGGCGTTGTTGCGCCAGCCTGCCAGGTCCCGGCGATGCTCGGCGGCGCTGCGTTGGTAGAACAGTGTGGCAGCCAGGGCGATCTGTTCTGCGCTGGCGGTCACGGGCGGGATAGTGCTGAAGTGCTTGGCGATAAACCCGGTGCTGACGTCGCCCTGGATAAAGTCCGGATGCCCGAGCAGGTCGGCCAGTAGCCGCTGATTGCTCGCAACCCCGAGCAGCACCGTGTCTTGCACCGCCCGCAGCAGTTTGCGCCGTGCCTCTTCACGGGTGGCACCATGGGCGATGAGTTTGCCGAGCATCGGGTCGTAGAACGGGCTGATCTTTTCGCCTGTGCACAACCCATGATCGATCCGGATGCCGGGGGCCGGCTCCCAACGCAGCACCTCGCCGGTCTGCGGCAAAAAGCCCTGGGCCGGGTCCTCGGCATACAGGCGTACTTCCATGGCGTGGCCGCTGAGCGTCACTTGTGATTGCAGCAGCGGCAGCGGTAGGCCGGCGGCGACTTGCAGTTGCCAGTCCACCAAGTCGAGCCCGGTGATCAGCTCGGTAACCGGGTGCTCCACTTGCAGGCGCGTGTTCATTTCCAGGAAGTAGAACTGGCCGTTGCGGTCGAGCAGGAACTCCACGGTACCGGCGCCCACGTAATTCACTGCGCGCCCGGCCTTGAGCGCCGCTTCGCCCATGGCCTGGCGCAGTTCGGGCGTCATCACCGGGCACGGCGCTTCTTCAATGATTTTCTGATGGCGGCGCTGGATCGAGCAGTCGCGTTCGCCGAGATAGACCAGGTTGCCGTGGCTGTCGCCGAACAGTTGGATCTCGACGTGGCGCGGGTCGATCAGCGCCTGCTCGAGGATCAACTCGTCGCTGCCAAAGGCATTGCGGGCTTCCGAACGTGCGGTGTGGAGGTTGTCCAGCAAGGACGCGGGATCGTGCACCAGGCGCATGCCACGCCCCCCACCGCCGGCGCTGGCCTTGATCATCAGCGGGTAGCCGATGCGCTGGGCTTGCGCCTGCAAGGTGGCGTCGTCCTGGGCGCTGCCTTGGTAGCCGGCGATACAGGGCACGCCAGCCTCCAGCATGGCGAGTTTGGACAGGCGCTTGCTGCCCATCAGTTCGATGGCCTCGACGCTGGGGCCGATGAAGATCAGGCCGGCGTCTCGGCACGCGCGGGCGAAGTCGGGGTTTTCCGAGAGGAAGCCGTAGCCGGGGTGGATGGCGTCGGCGCCGGTCTTTTCGGCGGCCGCGAGGATGGCCGGGATATTGAGGTAGGACTGTTGTACCGGGGCGGGGCCGATGTGCACCGCTTCGTCGGCCATCTGCAAGTGCAGGGCCTGGGCGTCGGCGTCGCTGTAGACGGCGACGGTGCGGTAGCCCATTGCCTGGGCCGTGCGTTGGATGCGGCAGGCGATTTCGCCGCGGTTGGCGATCAGGATCTTGGTGAGCTGGGGCATTGGATTATCCCTTGGGTTATGCGGTGTCGGTTCCGGCCTCATCGGGGGCAAGTCGAATCGTCGCACCACCAATCCACAGGCGGCGCGGAAAAAAATGTGGGAGGGGCGGTGCGACGATTCGACTTGCCCCCGATGACGTCACTTGCACCACCGAGGCTTTCTCTTCTGCACAAACGCCTGCGTCCCCTCAATCCCTTCTTCACTGGTCACCGCCTCGGCAAACCACTGCGCCGCCTGGTCCAGCAGCGGCCCCAACGGCTGCTCCACACTGGCCAGCAACAGCGCCTTGGTGCGCGCGTTGGCGCCTGGTGCGCAGCGCAGCACTTGCCCCAATACCTCATCCAAACGCTCCGCCAACGCCTGCGGATCGCGCTCGGTGAAGTGCACCAGCCCCAGCCGTTCAGCTTCCAGTCCATCAAAGCGTGCGGCGGTGAGTGCCAGTCGCCGCGCCTGGGTCAGGCCGATACGCTTGACCACGAACGGCGCAATCTGTGCCGGCAGCAACCCCAGGCTGGTCTCCGGCAAACCGAACTGCGCCTGGTGATCGGCAATCGCGATGTCACTCACGCAGGCCAACCCGAACCCACCGCCCAGCACTGCGCCTTGCAGCACCACGATGACCACTGGCGACGCGGCTTCCACGTCTTGCAGCAAAGCGCCAAAGGCCCGGTTCAGCGCCTGCAATTGATCGCCTGCGCTGACCAGATCCTTCACATCGGCACCGGCGCAAAAGTGTCCGCCTGCGCCACTGATCACCACCGCGCGCACCTGGCTGTCCAACCCCGCCAGCACCGCGCGCAGTTCATTGACCATTTCCAGGCTCATTGCATTGCGGCTTTCCGGCCGGTTGAGGGTGATATGCAGCACCCCGTTATGCGGTTCGAGCAGCAGGGTGTTCATGGTTTTTTCCCCGGCAGGGTGCCCATCAGTTTGCAGATAATGCCCAGCATGATCTCGTCGGCACCGCCGCCAATCGATACCAGGCGCACATCGCGATAGGCGCGGGCCACCGGGTTGTCCCACATAAAGCCCATGCCACCCCAATACTGCAGGCAGCTGTCGCTGACTTCACGGCCCAGGCGCCCGGCCTTGAGCTTGGCCATGGAGGCCAGGCGCGTGACGTCCTGGCCTTTGATGTATTGCTCGGTGGCCTGGTAGACCAAGGCGCGCAGGCATTCGATTTCGGTGGCAAGTTCAGCCAGGCGAAAGTGAATCACCTGGTTGTCGATCAGCGCCTTGCCGAACGTCTGGCGCTCTTTACAGTAGTCGATGGTGCTGTCGATGCAGTACTCCAGGCCCTTGATCATATTGGCCGCGCCAAACAGGCGTTCTTCCTGGAATTGCAGCATCTGCATCATAAAGCCGGCCCCCTCATGGCCAATGCGATAACGCTGCGGCACGCGCACGCCATCGAAAAATACCTGGGCGGTCTCGGAGCTGTGCATACCGAGTTTTTCCAAGGGCGGGCTGACGCTGATGCCCGGGGTGTTCATCGGCACCATGATCAGCGACTTGTTGATATGCGGCTTGTCGTCGGAGGTGTTGGCCAGCAGACAGATAAAGTCGGCGCTGGGGGAATTGGTGATCCACATCTTGCTGCCGTTGATCACGTAGTCGTCGCCGTCCTTGCGCGCATGGGTCTTCAGCCCGGCCACATCGGAGCCCGCACCGGTTTCCGAGACGCCGATGCAGCCCACTTGTTCGCCGCTGATGGCCGGGCGCAGGAATTCGTCGCGCAATTCGTCGGAGCCGAAGCGGGCGAGGGCGGGCGTGCACATGTCGGTCTGCACGCCGATGGACATGGGAATGCCCCCGCAGCGTATGGTGCCGAACTCTTCGGCGGCGACGATCGAGTAGCTGTAGTCCAGGCCCATCCCGCCGAATTGCTCGGGCTTGGAAATGCCCAGCAGGCCGAGGTCGCCGGCCTTGCGGAAGAGGTCGTGGATGGGGAAGCGGCCGGCTTTTTCCCATTCGTCGACGTAGGGGTTGATCTCACGGTCGACGAAGGCGCGGACGGTGCGGCGCAGTTCCTGATGTTCCTGGGTGAAGATCATTGTGCTTATTCTCCGGTTAGAAACGCGCCACGCCAAAGCTGTTCGGCTGCAACTCCCGCACTTCGGCTTCATCACAGATATCCAGCAGAAAACCCAGCAGCGTGCGGCTATCCCGTGGGTCGATCAGCCCGTCATCCCACAGGTTCGCGCTGCCATACAGCGCGGTGGATTGACTCTCGAGCTTCTGTGCAGTGACTTGCTCCAGCATATCCAGCACCTTGGGGTCCGGCACCAGGCCGTTCTTCAGTTGTTTGGCCTCGGTGACAATCCGCAGCACCTTGCCGGCTTGCGCGCCGCCCATCACGGCGGTGCGGCTGTTGGGCCAGGCGAAGATAAAGCGTGGGTCGAGGCCGCGTCCGCACATCGCATAGTTGCCGGCGCCGTAAGAGCCGCCGACCACGAGGGTGAGTTTAGCGACGCGTGCATTGGCCACGGCCTGGATCATCTTGGCGCCGTGCTTGATCACGCCTTGTTGCTCCGACTCGGTGCCGACCATAAAACCGGTGGTGTTGTGCAGGAACAGCAGCGGCGTACGGCTCTGGTCGCACAGCTGGATAAACTGCGCGGCCTTGCTGGCGCCCTTGGGGGTGATCGGGCCGTTGTTGCCGATGACGCCGACGGCCCGCCCCTGGATGTGCAGGTGACCGCAGACGGTGTGGGGGTCGAACTCGCCCTTGAACTCCAGGAAGTTCGAACCGTCGCCCAGGCGTGCGAGGATTTCGCGCACGTCATAGGGTTTTTTCGGGTCGTCGGGGATCAGTCCCAGCAAGTCGTCGGCCGGGTACAGCGGCTCCTGATAAGCCCGCTTGGGCGCAGGCGGCAGGCGATCATTCCAAGGCAGCAGGCTGACAATCTCGCGCACGATGCGTATGCCGTCGGCGTCGTTTTCAGCCAGGTATTCGGCGGTGCCTGCGGTTTGCGCGTGCATTTGGGCACCGCCCAGTTCCTCGTCGCTGGCGACTTCGCCGGTCGCTGCCTTGAGCAGCGGCGGCCCAGCCAGGAATAGCTTGGCCTTACCGCGCACCACCACCACGTAATCCGACAGCCCCGGCTGGTAGGCGCCGCCCGCCGTGGCCGAGCCGTGTACCACGGTGATCTGGGGCAGGCCCATGGCGGACATGCGCGCCTGGTTGGCGAAGCTGCGTGCGCCTTCGACGAAAATATCTGCCGCGTAGTTGAGGTTGGCACCGCCGCTTTCAGCGAGGGTCACCACCGGCAGCTTGTTCTCCATGGCGATCTGTTGCAGGCGCAGGGATTTTTTCAAACCGGTAGGCGAAATGGTGCCGCCCTTGATCGCACTGTTGTTGGCCACCACCAGCACGCGCACACCGCTGACGTAGCCGATGCCGGCGATCAAACCGCCACCGGCCGCGCTGCCGTCCTTGTCGTCGTGGAGCTTGTAGCCGGCGAGGCTGGCCAGTTCCAGGAACGGCGCGCCGGGGTCCAGCAGCCGGTTGAGGCGCTCGCGGGGCAGCAGTTGGCCACGTTGGTCGAACTTGGGCTTGGCCTCCTGGGCCTTGCTGAGCAGGGCATCTTCCAACTGGCGCCACTGCGCGATGGTGGCGAGCAGGGCTTCGCGGTTCTGTGCGAACTGCGGGCTGTGGGCATCGATCGAGCTTTCAATCACGGGCATGGTTTATTGCTCCGCCTTGAGCACGTCCGGCAGGTACGCGCGGTGGAAACCATTGAACGGCGCGCTCGGTGGGTGCGCCTTGTGCAGCGGCCAGGCGCGGTTGCCCAGGCTGGCGGCGCCGTCGATGCGCAGGGTGCTGCCGCTGATGAAGGCCGCGGCGGGGCTGAGCAGGAACACGATGGCCGCACTGACTTCCGACTCGGTGCCGATGCGCTTGAGCGGCACGTGTTCGCGCAGGGTCGGGATCACGGCCTTGAACGCGCCTTCGTAGGTGTCCATGCCGCTGGAGGCAATCCAGCCCGGCGCTACCGCGTTGACCCGCACCCCGGCGTAACCCCATTCGAACGCTGCGGTCTTGGTGAAGTTGTCCATGCCCGCACGCGCCGCACCCGAATGGCCCATGCCGGGCATGCCGCCCCACATGTCCGCGAGCATGTTGACGATGGCGCCGCCGTGTTTGCTCATCGACTGGTTGAACACCTCGCGCGCCATCAGGAAGCCGCCGACCAGGTTGGTGCGCAGTACGGTTTCGAAGCCTTTTTGATTGATCGACGCGAGCGGCGACGGGTACTGGCCGCCGGCGTTGTTGACCAGCCCATGGATCGGGCCGTGGTCATTGAGGACCTGCGTGACCAGCGCTTTCACCGCCTCTTCATCGCGAATATCGCAGGCCAGCCCGTGGGCGCTGCCACCGTCTTCGGCAATTTCCGCCGCGACCTTTTGCAGTTTTTCCGGCTTGCGCCCGACCAGGATCACCTGGGCACCGAGGGCTGCCAGTTCATGGGCGGTGCAGCGGCCAATGCCGCTGCCGCCGCCGGTGACAATCACGGTGTGACCCTGGAACAGGTTGGCTTTGAAGATCGAGTCGAAGGCCACGGCGACATTCCTTTTATTGGCATTGATCGGCGATGTGTTGCGGCACGGCGATGGGGATTTCCAGCAGTTGCTGGGCAAAGGCCTTGCCTTGCGGGTCAATGCGCAGGCTGGCGATACCGCCGCCGCCCAGGGCATTTTCCAGCAGGAAGTTGAGGCTGTGGCTGCCCGGCAGGTACCAACGTTCGACACGGCCGTGGAGCGGGTCGAGTACGTGGCTCATCCAGTCGACGACCACGGCTGGGGTCAGGGTCTCGGCGATCCACGGCAGGTACGCCGGGTCGCGTGCGATCACCCCGATATTGCTGTGGTTGCCCTTGTCGCCAGAGCGCGCCACGGCGAGTTTCACCAGGGACACGCTGGCGTCGGCACGGCCCTCGGGCATGGGTGGGTCGACGGGGGCGGAGGGCGTGCCCAGCGCATCGCGGGTGGGCAGTTCGCAGGTGTGACGCTGGCCCTGGACGTCGATGAGCAACGCGCACGCAGACTTATCGACCAGGAATGAAAACAGTCGAATCAGCGGATACACCGTCGGCCGCCCACCGACAATCCCGGTCAGCCCCGGCGCCATGCCGGTGGCCGCCTGGGCGATCTCGCGGGCGAACAGCGCCAGTGCCTGCTTGCTCGGGTGCCGCACCGCGATCTTCACCACCACTTCGCGGCAGTCATGGCGTTGGGCGTGGGCGCCGTAGGTGGCTTCACTGCCGAGCAATTCGATATTCACCTCGGTGTAGGGCGCCCAGCCTTGTTGGCTGAACAGTTCCGAGGTCTTGTGGATGATCGCCTGGCTGACCCGCTCGGCCTTGGCCACCGCGTCGATCCCGGCGATCAGGCAACTGGCGGTGCAGCGAAAACCATCGGGGTAGGTGGCGCTGACTTTGTATTGAGCGGTGGGCGGCAAGCCCTTGGCGCCATGCAGGCGCACGCTGTGCTTGCCTTGCTGGTGCAATTTGACCTGGCTGAAATCGCAGATCACGTCGGGCAATAGGTAAGCGCGGGGGTCGCCGATTTCGTAGAGCAGTTGTTCGGCCACGCTCAGTTCGCTGATCAGCCCGCCGCTGCCTTCGACTTTATTGACGGTGAACTGGCCGTCGGCGCTGACTTCAACAATGGGGAAACCGATGTGTTCGTAGTCCGGCACGTCGCGCCAGTCGGTGAAGTTGCCGCCGGTGCACTGGGCGCCGCACTCGATGATATGCCCGGCCAGGGCGGCCTGGGCGAGGCGGTCGTAATCCTGCCAGGACCAGTTGAATTCATGCACCAATGCCGCACTGACCACCGCGCTGTCGACCACCCGGCCGGTGATGACGATATCGGCGCCCAGCTTCAGCGCCTGGGCAATGCCCGGTGCGCCCAGATAGGCGTTGGCAGACACGCACAGGGGCGGCAGGGGCGCGCCGTTGAACATGTCAGTGATGCCTTGCAGGTGCGGGAGTTGGGCGTGCAGGTCATCGCCCAGCAGCACCGCGATTTTCAGCGGCACGTGGGCCTTGTCACAGGCCGCTTGCAGGGCGGCGGCGCAGGCGTGCGGGTTGATCCCGCCGGCATTGCTGATCACGCGGATGCCCTGGCGCTGGATATCGCCCAGCAACGGCGCGAGGACCTCGACAAAGTCCGTGGCGTAGCCGGCCTGGGGATCTTTCATCCGGGCGCTGGCCAGGATCGACATCGTGACTTCCGCGAGGTAGTCGAACACCAGGTAATCCAGCTTGCCGCCGTGCACCAACTGGGCAGCGGCAGTGCAGGTGTCGCCCCAGAAGGCACTGGCGCAGCCGATACGAACCGTCTTGCTCATGAGAAATCCTTCCTCGAATGGCTGGCTTCGATCCTACCAAGCAAGCGCTTGGTTTGTAAACTTCGGATACAAGTTTTAGCCAAGCGCTTGCTTGGGTGGCGGCCACGGCCTAAATTGCCGCCCAAGACGTCAAAGAAGTAGAGGAGAGCAGCATGGATGAGCACAAAGCCCTGCGGGTGATGCGCACCATGGTCGACGGCGGCCAATTGACCGACCCCGACAGTGCCCGGGGCAAGTTGCTGCAAACCGCGGCTCACCTGTTTCGTAACAAGGGCTTCGAACGCACCACCGTGCGCGACCTGGCCAGCGCCGTTGGCATTCAGTCCGGCAGCATCTTTCATCACTTCAAGAGCAAGGACGAGATCCTGCGCGCGGTGATGGAAGAAACCATCCACTACAACACCGCGTTGATGCGGGCGTCGCTGGAAGAAGCGACGAACGTGCGCGAGCGTGTGTTGGCGCTGATTCGCTGCGAATTGCAGTCGATCATGGGCGGCAGCGGCGAGGCGATGGCGGTGCTGGTATACGAATGGCGCTCGCTGTCGGCCGAAGGCCAGGCCCAGGTGCTGGCCCTGCGTGATGTGTATGAGCAACTCTGGTTGCAGGTGCTGGGCGAGGCCAAGGCCGCCGGCTATATCAAGGGCGATGTGTTTATTGCCCGGCGCTTTCTCACGGGGGCCTTGTCCTGGACCACCACCTGGTTCCGTGCCGAGGGCAGCCTGACCCTTGAACAATTGGCCGAAGAGGCTTTGTTGATGGTGTTGAAGGCCGATTAAGGCGCAAGCTGTTAATTTGGCGGTGGAAAAGTTGTCTCGCCAGACAAAAACGCCTAGCTTATCGCCATCAGAATAGTGAACGGTGTGTGCCTCGATGTTTTCGCCATGGCGGCTGGCTGCAGGACTTTCTTTATGGGCACTGGGCACCGCAGGGTGGATGCCAGCTTCGGCCGCGCAATTGGTGAGGATTGGCGCCGCGCATTTCCCGCCCTACACCGTACGCCCTGAGCAGGGCGCAGACACCGGTTTGCTGCCGCAACTGGTGGAAGCGCTGAACGCTGCGCAGGCGGACTACCAATTTGTGCTGGTCCCCACCTCCATCCCCCGGCGTTTCCGGGATTTCGAGCAAGGCCGGGTGGACATGGCGATCTTCGAAAACCCGGACTGGGGCTGGCAGAAGATTCCCCACACCAGTGTCGACATGGGGCTTGAAGATGCCGAAGTGTTCGTCGCCCAGCATGAACCCGACCGCGATCAAAGCTATTTCAACGACCTGACCGGCAAGCGCCTGGCGGTGTTCAGCGGTTATCACTACGCCTTCGCCAACTTCAACGCCGACCCCAGGTACATGGCCGAGCACTTCAACGCGACGCTGACCTACTCCCATGACAGCAACCTGCTGATGGTCGCCCGTGGCCGTGCCGATATCGCGCTGGTCACGCGCTCATACCTGAGTGACTTCATGGTGCGCAATGCCGAGATGGCGGGGCAGTTGATGGTGTCGGAGCGCATTGATCAGGTGTACCACCATTACGCCTTGCTGCGACCCAAGGCGCCGATCAGCGGGCCGGCGTTTGCCGAACTGCTCAAACGTTTACGTGATAACGGCGAGATGTTGAAGATTTTCGAGCCGTATCGCATTGATGTGATGGCCGTGCCCTGACCTTGGCCAGGGTGGGGGTGGCCTCAGTCAGACCCGCCGCGCAAACGTATCGCTATGGTTGCCCGACACCTTACGGCAATGCACCAGCGCATCACGGATCATGAAGTTCACCAGGGTTGGCGACACACCCAGTTCCTTGGCGATGTCCTTTTGCGGCACGCCGTGCAGGCGGTACATCTCGAATGCATAGCGGGTGCGCTGGGGCAGCTCCGTCAGGGCGTCGGCGATGTTTTCCAGGGTGTTGAAATTGATGTGGGTGGTTTCCGGTGATGCGCCATGAATCACCACATTCAAGCCTTCCTCTTCGGTGCCCGAGTACTTGAGCTCCAGGGCTTGCTTGCGGTAGTGATCGATCGCCAGGTTGCGCACGATCTGGAACAGGTAACTCAACTGGGCCTTGAACGATGAGGTGATCGTCGGTGCCGATTGCAGCCGGAAGTAGGCGTCCTGCACCACATCTTCGGCCCGGGAGCGGCACCCGGTAATTCGTGCTGCGATCTTTACCAGGATCAGCCGATTGTCGACGAATGCCTGGAGCAGCGGTGAGTCGCACCTGCCTGTGGATACTTGTTCCGTCATGGAAATCACCTTGTCGCTAAAGAGGTTAGGGGAGGGCGTCCTTGCTGAGGCCTCCTACACATCGGGCAACAAATTATGCTTAATGATAATGATTGTCAAATGAGAAGGCGAACTAATCTTATGCCTTTGCGGAAGGTGTGAGCCACGTCTCGCTCGCCCCCGGCGACTAATTATTTGCCGGTGCCGTCCGTTCTTCTGGGTGACAGGTCCGTTAGTAAAACGGCCAAGGATCAGCACCCGCAGGAGGGCGAGATGGGTTTCTATCGTGCATACAGCGTGATTCAGTGTGGGGGCCACCGGCGATGAGTGCGCCGACTCGACTGCGCCTGTTTTGCCTGCCTTATTCAGGGGCCAGCGCCATGGTCTACGTGCGCTGGCGCCGCGCCCTGCCGGAGTGGTTGCAAGTGTGCCCGCTGGAGTTGCCCGGGCGTGGCATGCGCATGGACGAGCCGTTGCAGCGTGATATCAAGGTATTGGCCGCGCAGTTGGCGGATGAAATCAGTCGCGACCTGGACGGCCCCTACGCGCTGTTCGGTCACAGCCTGGGTGGCCTGCTGGCCTTCGAGCTGGCGCATGCGCTGAACGCACGCCATGTGCCTGCGCCGCTGGCATTGTTCGCCTCCGGCACCGCCGGGCCCGCGCGCCGTGATGTCAGTGAATACGCCATTGAAAAGACCGATGAGCAACTGATCGCCCGCCTGCGCGAACTGCAAGGCACCGCCGAAGAAGCCCTGGCCAATCCCGAGTTGATGAAATTGATGCTGCCGATCCTGCGCGCCGATTTCCTGCTGTGCGGCAGTTTCACCTATGGCCAGCGCACGCCGCTGGACATGCCGATCCATGTGTTCGGCGGCAAGCAGGACAGTGTGCGTGCCGACCAATTGCTCGATTGGCAGGCCGACGCCGCCAGTGGCTTTTCCCTGGATATGTTCGACGGCCACCACTTCTTTCTCGTGCAGCACGAAAGCGCCGTGCTGCGCTGCCTGCGGCGTTATGCCGACGAGCACCTGGCCCGCTGGCGCAATGGCACGGCGCGGCAACTGGCCGCCGGCTGAACGCCCCCTCCCATTCCCGAATTTCCCGTAAGCCGATTTCAGGCAGGAACCCCAAGATGGACGCCTTCGAACTTCCCCGCACCCTGGTCCAGTCCCTTCAACAGCGTGCCGAGCAGACCCCGGACCAAGTGGCCCTGCGCTTTCTCGCCGAGTCCGCCGAACAGAGCATCGTGCTCAGTTACCGCGACCTGGACCTGCGCGCCCGCACCATCGCCGCCGCCCTCCAGGCCAACGCAACGTTGGGCGAGCGTGCGGTGCTGCTGTTCCCCAGCGGCCCGGACTATGTCGCGGCGTTCTTCGGATGCCTGTACGCCGGCATCATTGCAGTGCCGGCCTACCCGCCGGAGTCCACCCGCCGGCATCACCAGGCGCGCCTGCTGTCGATCATCGCCGACGCCGAGCCGCGCCTGCTGCTGACCATCGCCAGCCTCGGCGATGGCTTGGCGCAGCTCGAAAACGCGCCGCCGGTGTTGAGTGTCGACACCCTGGACGCACAAATCGCGGACAGCTGGCGCGCCCCCGACCTGCAACCCGACGACATTGCCTTCCTGCAATACACCTCTGGCTCCACCGCGTTGCCGAAGGGCGTACAAGTCAGCCACGGCAATCTGGTTGCCAATGAAGTGCTGATCCGCCGAGGCTTCGGCATCGACGTGAACCCGGACGATGTGATCGTCAGCTGGCTGCCGCTGTACCACGACATGGGCCTGATCGGCGGCCTGCTGCAACCGATTTTCAGCGGCGTGCCCTGCGTACTGATGTCGCCGGCGTACTTCCTCGGCCGGCCGCTGCGTTGGCTGGAAGCGATCAGCGAATACGGCGGTACCATCAGCGGCGGCCCGGATTTCGCCTACCGTTTATGCAGTGAGCGGGTCAGTGAGTCGGCGTTGGCGCGTCTCGACCTGAGCCAGTGGCGCGTGGCCTATTCCGGCTCCGAGCCGATCCGCCTCGACACCCTGGAACGCTTCGCCGAGAAATTCGCCCGTTGCGGTTTCACCGCGAACAGCTTCTTCGCCTCCTACGGCCTGGCCGAAGCGACCCTCTTTGTCGCCGGTGGCCGCCGTGGCCAGGGCATCCCCGCGCTGCGTGTCGACGAACAGGCGTTGGCCGCTAACCGCGCCGAACCAGGGCAGGGCAGTGCGATCATGAGTTGCGGCACGAGCCAGCCGGACCATGGGGTGCTGATCGTCGACCCGCACACCTTGAGCGAACTGGCCGACAACGGCGTCGGCGAAATCTGGGCCAGCGGGCCGAGCATCGCCCATGGCTACTGGCGCAACCCCGAAGCCAGCGCCAAGACCTTCGTACAGCACGCCGGCCGCACCTGGCTGCGCACCGGTGACCTGGGCTTTATCCGCGAGGGCGAGCTGTACATCACCGGCCGCCTGAAAGACCTGCTGATCGTGCGCGGGCACAACCTGTATCCCCAGGACATCGAGCAGACCATCGAGCGCGAAGTGGAAGTGGTGCGCAAGGGTCGCGTTGCGGCGTTCGCGGTGAATGACCAGGGCCAGGAAGGTATTGGCATTGCGGCGGAAATCAGCCGCAGCGTGCAGAAGATCTTGCCGCCTGAAGCGCTGATCAAAGCCATCCGCCAGGCCGTGGCCGAGGCCTACCAAGAGGCGCCGTGCGTGGTGCTGCTGCTCAACCCCGGTGCCTTGCCCAAGACCTCCAGCGGCAAGCTGCAACGCGCGGCCTGCGCGGTGCGTCATGCCGATGGCAGCCTCGATAGCTATGCGCAGTTCCCCGACCTGCATGCGCCGGCGCCTAATGCGGCGCAGGGGTCGGAGCTGCAAAGCCGGATCGCGGCGATCTGGTGCGAACAGTTGCACGTGGCGAGCGTGGCGGCCGACGATCACTTCTTCCTGCTCGGCGGCAACTCCATCACCGCCACCCAGGTGGTCGCGCGCCTGCGCGAAGACCTCGGCCTGGAGCTGAACCTGCGCATGCTGTTCGAAGCCCCGACCCTGGAAGGCTTTGCCGCGCATATCGCGCAATTGCAACAGGACGGTGGCGTTGCCCAAGGCGCGATCCACACCCTATCGCGCGACGAAGACCTGCCCCAATCCCTGGCCCAGAATCGCTTGTGGATCACCTGGCAACTGGATCCCCTGAGCAGCGCCTACACCATCCCCGGCGCCCTGCGTTTGCGTGGCGAGCTGGATGAGGACGCGGTACGTGCCAGCTTCCAGCACTTGATCCAGCGCCACGAAGCCCTGCGCACACGTTTCTATGAGCGCGATGACCAAGCCTTCCAGCGTGTGGACGCCAACAGCGATTTCGATCTGCACGTCATCGACCTCAGCCACCTGCCCGCCGCCGAACGTGACGCCCGCGCGCAACAGATCCGCGAGGACGAAGCGCGTACCCAGTTCGACCTGGAAAACGGCCCGCTGCTGCGGGTGACCCTGGTACGCCTGGAGGATGAAGATCATCAACTGCTGGTGACGCTGCACCACATCATTGCTGACGGCTGGTCGCTGAATCTGCTCATCGACGAGTTCTCGCGACTGTATGCCGCCGCTGCCCAGGGCCAAACCCTGGCGTTGCCACCCCTGGCTTTGCAGTACGCCGACTACGCAAGCTGGCAACGCCAATGGCTGGCCGAAGGCGAAGGCCAGCGCCAACTGGCGTACTGGAAAGCGCAACTGGGGGAGGAGCATCCGGCCTTGAGCCTGGCCACCGACCACCCGCGCTCGGCGCAGCAACACCACACTGCTTCACGCCACAGCGTGCGCCTGGGCGCCAGCCTCAGCGAAGCGATTCGCCAGACTGCCCAGTCCCATGAGTCCACGCCATTCATGCTGTTGCTGGCGGCGTTCCAGACCTTGCTCTATCGCTACAGTGGCCAGCGCGATATCCGCATTGGCGTGCCCAACGCCAACCGCCCACGCCAGGAAACCCAGGGCCTGGTCGGTTTCTTTATCAACACGCTGGTGCTGCGCGCCGAACTGGACGGGCGTTTGCCGTTCAACCAGCTATTGGCCGCGACACGCCAGGCCGCCTTGGGCGCCCAGGCGCATCAGGACTTGCCCTTTGAACAACTGCTGGAGGCGTTCCCGCAGGCCCGCGAACAGGGTTTGTTCCAAGTGATGTTCAACCACCAGCAACGCGACCTGAGTGCCTTGCGCCGCCTGCCGGGCATGCTTGCCGACGAGCTGCCGTGGCACAGCCGCGAAGCCAAGTTCGACCTGCAACTGCACACTGAAGAAGACCGCAATGGGCGCCTGGGACTGTCGTTCGACTACGCCGATGAACTGTTCGAGCCTGCGACGATCCAGCGCCTGGCCGAACACTTCATCCACCTGCTGCACGCGATCTGCGAGCATCCGCAGCGTGCCCTCGGCGACCTCAAGCTGATGCAGCAGGACGAACAGCAAGCGTGGAGCCAGGCGCCGTGTGCCCCCGCTCAACAATGGCTGCCCGAACTGCTCAACCCATCTGTCTCTGATAACACCGCGCTGGTCTGGCAGGACGGCAGCCTGACGTTCGCCCAACTGCATACCCAGGCCAACCGCCTGGCCCATTACCTGCGCGACAAAGGCGTTGGCCCGGACGTGTGCGTGGCCATCGCTGCCGAGCGGTCGCCGCAGTTGCTGATCGGCCTGCTGGCGATCATCAAGGCCGGCGGTGCCTATGTGCCGCTGGACCCGGACTACCCCGCCGAGCGCCTGGCCTACATGCTCCGGGACAGCCGCGCGCACCTGCTGTTGACCCAGACCGCCTTGCTCGAACACCTGCCGACGGCCGATGGCGTGTGCGTGATCGCCATGGACAGCCTGCACCTCGACAGTTGGCCGACCCAGCCCCCTGGCCTGCACCTGGAGGGTGACAACCTCGCCTACGTGATCTACACCTCCGGCTCCACCGGCCAGCCCAAGGGCGTGGGCAACACCCATGCGGCCCTGGCCGAACGCTTGCAATGGATGCAAGCCACCTATCAGCTCAACCACACGGATGTGCTGATGCAAAAGGCGCCGATCAGTTTCGACGTGTCAGTGTGGGAATTCTTCTGGCCGCTGATCACCGGCTGCCGCCTGGTGCTGGCCGGCCCTGGCGAGCATCGTGATCCGCACCGTATCGCGCAGTTGGTCCAGGAACACGGCGTGACCACGCTGCACTTCGTGCCGCCGCTGTTGCAGCTGTTTATCGATGAACCGTTGGTGGCCGAATGCACCAGCCTGCGCCGCCTGTTCTCCGGTGGTGAAGCCTTGCCCGCCGAGCTGCGCAACCGCGTATTGGCGCAGTTGCCGGCGGTGCAATTACACAATCGTTATGGCCCGACCGAGACCGCGATCAACGTGACGCACTGGCACTGCCGCATGGAGGATGGCGAGCGCTCGCCGATTGGCCGCCCGCTGGGCAATGTGATCTGTCGCGTGCTGGATGAGCAGCTCAACCCCGTGCCCGTTGGCGTGCCGGGTGAGCTGTGCATCGGTGGCATTGGCCTGGCGCGGGGTTACCTCGGTCGTCCTGGGTTGACCGCTGAGCGCTTTGTCGCCGACCACCAAGGTGCGCGCCTGTACCGCACCGGTGACCGCGCCCGGTGGAGCGCCGACGGTGTGCTTGAGTACCTCGGCCGTCTCGACCAACAGGTCAAGCTCCGCGGTTTCCGGGTGGAGCCGGAAGAAATCGAAGCGCGCCTGCTCGCCCTGGACGGCATCGCCCAGGCCGTCGTGCTGGTGCGTGACGCACAGTTGATCGGCTACTACACCGCCCATGCCGAGCTGGACGAACAGCAGGTCAAAACTGCCCTGGCCGCCGAGCTGCCGGAGTACATGGTGCCCGCCCTGCTGATGCGTCTGGACGCCATGCCCCTGAGCCCGAGCGGCAAGCTCGACCGCCGCGCTTTGCCGGAGCCGGTGTGGCAAACCCGTGAGCACGTCGAGCCTGAAACGCCGCTGCAACAGCAGATCGCCGCGATCTGGCGCGAGGTCCTTGGCCTGCCGAAGATCGGCCTGCACGATGACTTCTTCGCCCTGGGCGGCCACTCGCTGCTGGCCACGCAAATCATCTCCCGTACCCGCCAGGCCTGTGACGTCGAGCTGCCGTTGCGCACGTTGTTCGAAGCCAGCGAGTTGGGCGCTTTTGCTGAACAGGTCGGGCTGATCCAGGCGTCGGGGCAACGCAACCAACAAACCACCATCGCCAAGGTCGACCGCAGCGAACCGGTGCCGTTGTCCTATTCCCAGCAGCGCATGTGGTTCCTCTGGCAGATGGAGCCGGACAGCCCGGCCTACAACGTCGGCGGCATGGCGCGCCTGCGCGGGGTGCTGGATGTGGGGCGTTTCGAGGCGGCGTTGCAAGCCTTGATCATGCGCCATGAAACCTTGCGCACCACCTTCCCGAGTGTCGATGGCGTGGCCTATCAGAAGGTCGCGCCGCAGTCCGGCGTGCGCATGGGCTGGCAGGATATCTCGGCGCTCTGCGAAACCGAGCGCCAGCAACGCTTGCAGCAGCTGGCCGACCATGAAGCCCACACACCGTTCAACCTGGAAACCGGCCCGCTGCTGCGCGCGTGCCTGGTCAAGGCCGGTGAGCAGGAGCACTACCTGGTGCTGACCCTGCACCATATCGTCACCGAAGGCTGGGCCATGGACATCTTTGCCCGTGAACTCAGCGCGTTGTACGAAGCCTTTATCGACGAGCGCGACTCGCCGCTGGCGCCGTTGCCCGTGCAATACCTCGACTACAGCGTGTGGCAACGCCAATGGCTGGAAGCCGGCGAACGCCAACGCCAGCTGGATTACTGGACCGCGCAACTGGGTCATGAGCACCCGCTGCTGGAACTGCCCGGCGACCGCCCACGGCCACCGGTACAAAGCCATCGTGGCGAGCTGTACCGTTTCGAATTGAGCGATGACCTGGCGGCCCGCGTGCGCGCCTTCAACGCCGAACGCGGCCTGACCCTGTTCATGACCATGACCGCCACCCTGGCCGTGTTGCTCTACCGCTACAGCGGCCAGACCGACTTGCGCATCGGCGCCCCCGTGGCCAACCGGATTCGCCCGGAAAGCGAAGGGCTGATTGGTGCGTTCCTCAATACCCAGGTGCTGCGTTGCCAGCTCAATGGGCAGATGACTGTGGGTGAGTTGTTCGAACAGGTGCGTCACACCGTGATCGAGGGCCAGTCCCATCAGGACCTGCCGTTCGACCATCTGGTCGAAGCCTTGCAACCGCCGCGCAGTGCGGCGTACAACCCGCTGTTCCAGGTGATGTGCAACGTGCAGCGTTGGGAGTTCCAGCAGAGCCGCCAACTGGCCGGCATGACGGTCGAGTACCTGGCCAACGATGCGCGCGCGACCAAGTTCGACCTCAACCTGGAAGTCACCGACCTTGACCATCGCCTGGGGTGCTGCCTGACCTACAGCACCGACTTGTTCGATGAGCCGCGCATTGCGCGGATGGCCGAGCATTGGCGCAATCTGTTGCAAGCGTTGATCGCCAGCCCCGAGCAGCGTCTGAGCGAATTGCCGTTGCTCAGCGCCACGGAGCAGCGCGCGTTGCAGGACAGCCTGGGCGTCGAAGCGGGCGAGCACCGCCTTGATCAGTGCATTCACACGCTGTTCAGCCAACAGGCAAAAGCCCGTGGCGATGCGCCCGCGCTGACCTTCGCCGGCGTTACCCTCAGCTACCGCGAGCTGGACGCCCGTGCCAACCGCCTGGCCTGGATGCTGCGCGAGCGTGGTGTCGGCCCGCAGGTACGCGTCGGCCTGGCGTTGCCGCGTTCGCTGGAAATGGTCATCGGCCTGTTGGCGATCCTCAAGGCGGGCGGTGCTTATGTGCCGCTCGACCCGGAATACCCGCTGGACCGCCTGCACTACATGATCGAAGACAGCGGAATTGGCCTGCTGCTCAGCGATGCAGCGATGTTCGAAGCCCTGGGTGAACTGCCGGCGACCGTGGCCTGCTGGTGCCTGGAAGATGACCTTCCGGTGCTGGAGAATTACCCGGCCGATGAACTGCCCTTTATCAGCCTGGCGCAGCACCAGGCCTACCTGATCTACACCTCCGGTTCCACCGGCAAGCCCAAGGGCGTGGTGGTGTCGCACGGCGAAATCGCCATGCACTGCCGGGCCGTGATCGAGCGCTTCGGCATGCGCCCGGACGACTGCGAACTGCACTTCTATTCGATCAACTTCGACGCCGCTACCGAACGTTTGCTGGTGCCGTTGCTCTGCGGTGCGCGGGTGGTATTACGCGCCCAGGGCCAGTGGGATGCAGAAGAGATCTGCGCGCTGATCCGTACCCATCGCATCAATATCCTCGGCTTTACGCCGAGCTACGGCAGCCAGTTGGCGCAGTGGCTGGCCACCCAGCACCAGACGTTGCCGGTGCGGATGTGCATCACCGGTGGCGAGGCTTTGACCGGCGAACACTTGCAGCGCATCCGCGCAGCGTTCCAGCCGCAGGTGTTTTTCAACGCCTATGGGCCGACCGAAACCGTGGTGATGCCGCTGGCCAGCCTCGCGCCCGAGCAGTTGGAGGAGGGCGCCGGCAGCGTACCGATCGGCAGCATCATCGGGGACCGCGTGGCGTACATTCTCGACGCCGACCTGGCCTTGGTGCCGCAAGGTGCGACGGGTGAACTGTATGTCGGCGGCGCCGGCCTGGCCCAGGGGTATCACCAGCGTCCGGGCATGACCGCCGAACGCTTCGTGGCCGATCCCTTCGCGCGTGACGGCGGGCGTCTTTATCGCACCGGCGACCTGGTGCGCCAACGCGCCGATGGTCTGGTGGAGTACCTGGGGCGGATCGACCATCAAGTGAAGATTCGTGGCTTCCGTATCGAACTGGGCGAGATCGAAACCCGCCTGCTGGAGCACCACGCCGTACGCGAGGCCGTGGTGCTGGCGCTGGATTCGCCCAGCGGCAAACAGCTGGTGGCCTACCTGGTCAGCGATGCCGAGCACGGCGCATTACGCGATGCGCTCAAGGCGCATCTCAAGGCGCAACTGCCGGACTACATGGTGCCCGCGCACCTGATCGTGCTGGACAGCATGCCGTTGACCGCCAACGGCAAGCTCGACCGGCGTGCCTTGCCGCAACCGGACCCGGAAGCCAACCGCCAACAGTACGTGGCCCCGCGCAACGCGTTGGAAAGCACCCTGGCCGCGATCTGGTGCGCCGTGTTGAACGTGCCGCAAGTCGGCCTGGACGATAACTTCTTTGAACTGGGCGGCGACTCGATCCTGTCGATCCAGGTGGTCAGCCGTGCGCGGCAGGCGGGGATTCACTTCAGCCCCCGCGACCTGTTCCAGCACCAGACCGTGCAAACCCTGGCGGCGGTTGCCACGCTCGTCGAGCAAGTGACGGCCGAGCAGGGCGTGCTCACCGGCAGCTCGGGCCTGACGCCCATCCAGCAGTGGTTCTTCGATACCCCGATTCCCGAACGTCAGCATTGGAACCAGGCGCTTGTCCTCAAGCCCCTGCAACTGCTCGAGCCCCATCGCCTGGAGCAAGCGCTGTTGGCGGTGCTGGAACACCACGACGCGCTGCGCCTGAGCTTCAGCCAGCGCGACGCGCAATGGCACGCCGAGCACTTGGCCGTGCCCCAGGGCGGCGTGCTGATGCAGGCGCACGTGCACGATATGGCGCAGTGCACCGCGCTGTTCACCGAGACCCAGCGCAGCCTCGACCTGGCGCACGGCCCGCTGTTGCGCGCCTTGCTGGTGGATGGCCCGCAAGGGCAACAGCGCCTGCTGATCGCTATCCATCACCTGGTGGTCGATGGCGTGTCGTGGCGGGTGCTGCTGGAGGATCTGCAAAACGTCTATCGCCAACTGAGCAAAGGCCAGTCCGTCAGCCTGCCGGCCAAGACCAGCGCCCTGCGTGACTGGGCTGCGCGCTTGCAGGCTTATGCCCACAGTGAATCCCTGCGCGAGGAATTGACGGTATGGCAGGCTCAATTGGCCGGCCCGGCCGTGGCATTGCCGGTGACGCGTCCTCTAGGCGCGCTGCGTAATCGGGATGCGGATACCGTCAGCGTGCGCCTGGATGCCGAACACACCCGCCAGTTGCTGCAACAGGCCCCCAGCGCCTACCGCACCCAGGTCAATGACCTGCTGTTGACCGTGCTGGCCCGTGTGGTGTGCCGCTGGAGTGGGCATGATTCGGCGCTGATCCAGCTGGAAGGCCATGGTCGTGAAACCCTGTTCGATGATATCGACCTGACCCGTAGCGTCGGCTGGTTCACCAGTGCTTATCCGCTGCGCCTGACCCCACTGGCGGAGCAGGGCGCTTCGATCAAGGCGATCAAGGAGCAACTGCGCGGCATCCCCCACAAGGGCCTCGGCTATGGCGTGCTGCGTTACCTGGCGGACGACCTGTGCAAGCAGACCCTGGCCGGGCTGCCCAGCGCCGGCATCACCTTCAACTACCTCGGTCAATTCGACCAGAGCTTTGGCGCCGATGCGCTGTTCCACCCGCTGGACGAGTCTGCCGGCCTGGCCCATGACCCGGATGCACCGTTGCCCAACGAACTGAGCATCGACAGCCAGGTGTACGGCGGTGAGCTGGTGCTGCGCTGGACCTTCAGCCGCGAACGCTTCGATCGGCAGACTCTCCAGGCTCTGGCCGATGCCTACCTGGCCGAACTGCGCAGCCTGATTGCGCACTGCCTCAGGGACGATGTTGGCGGTTTCACGCCGTCGGACTTCCCCCTGGCGCACTTGAGTCAGGCGCAACTGGACAGCTTGCCGGTACCCGCCAGCGTCATCGAAGACGTCTACCCGCTGACGCCAATGCAGGAGGGTTTGCTGCTGCACACCCTGCTGGAACCGGGCACGGGTCTCTACTATATGCAGGACCGCTACCGCATCGACAGCGCCCTGGACCCTGAGCGTTTCGCCCAGGCCTGGCAGGCGGTGATCGCCCGGCATGAAGCCTTGCGTGCCTCGTTCTGTTGGAACGTTGGCGAAGACATGCTGCAAGTGATCCATCAGCCGGGCAGTACGCCGATTGAGTACCTGGATTGGAGTGCTGATCCAGAAAGCGAGCAGGAGCCGCGTCTGCAAGCGCTGCTCAAGAAGGAGCGCGAAGCCGGTTTCGATCTGCTCAACCAGGCGCCGTTCCACCTGCGCCTGATCCGCGTCGGCGCCGAGCGCTACTGGTTCATGATGAGCAACCACCACATCCTCATCGATGCGTGGTGCCGCTCGTTGTTGATGAATGACTTCTTCGAGATCTACATGGCCCTGGGCGAAGGGCGCGAGGCACAACTGGCCACGCCGCCGCGTTATCGCGACTACATTGCCTGGCTGCAACGCCAGAACCTGAGCGAAGCACGCCAGTGGTGGCAGCAGAACCTGCAAGGCTTCGAGCGCACCACGCCGATCCCGAGCGACCGGCCATTCCTGCGTGAACATGCCGGCCATAGCGGTGGCATGGTGGTGGGCGACTGCTACACCCGTCTCGAGGCCCGCGACGGTGCGCAACTGCGCGAGTTGGCGCAGGCCCATCAACTCACCGTCAACACCTTCGCCCAGGCTGCATGGGCGTTGGTGCTGCGCCGCTTGAGCGGCGATCGTGACGTGCTGTTCGGCGTCACCGTGGCTGGGCGCCCGGTGGACATGCCCGAGATGCAGCGCACCGTCGGCCTGTTCATCAACAGCATCGCCCTGCGGGTAAAACTGCCCGAGGACGACCAGCGTTGCAGCGTGCGCCAGTGGTTGAGCGGCTTGCTCGACAGCAATATGCAACTGCGCGAGTACGAATACCTGCCGCTGGTGACGATCCAGGAACACAGCGAGTTGCCCAAGGGCCAGCCGCTGTTCGACAGCCTGTTCGTGTTTGAAAATGCCCCGGTGGAAGTCTCGGTACTGGATCGCGCACAAAGCCTGAATGCCACCTCGGACTCCGGCCGCACCCACACCAACTTCCCGCTGACGGCCGTGTGCTATCCGGGTGATGACCTGGGGTTGCACCTGTCTTACGACCAGCGTTACTTCGACGAAACCACCGTGCAAGGCATGCTCGGCGAGTTCAAGCGTTTGCTGCTGGCATTGATGCACGGGTTCCATGGCGACATGGCCGACCTGCCGCTGATGGGCGAGCAGGAACGTGCGTTCCTGTTGCACGGCTGCAACCAGAGCGCGCACGCCTACCCGCTGGAACGCAGTTATGTCGAACTGTTCGAAGCGCAGGTCGCCGCCCATCCACAGCGCATTGCCGCCAGTTGCCTGGACCGACAGTGGACCTATGACGAATTGAACCGTCGCAGTAACGGGCTCGGTCACGCGCTGATCGCGGCGGGTGTCGGCCTGGACCAACCGGTGGCGTTGCTGGCCGAGCGTAGCCTTGACTTGCTGGGCATGATCATCGGCAGCTTCAAGGCCGGTTCCGGTTACCTGCCGCTGGACCCCGGCCTGCCGAGCCAGCGTTTGCGCAGCATCATCGACCTGAGCCGTACGCCGTTGCTGGTGTGCACCGAGGCGTGCCGCGAGCAGGCCATTGCGTTGCTGGACGGTTTTGACTGTCAGTTGCTGGTATGGGAGGAAGTGCCGTCCCGGGGTGCCAACCCTGGTGTCTACAGCGCACCGTACAACCTCGCCTACGTGATCTACACCTCGGGCTCCACCGGTTTGCCCAAAGGGGTGATGGTCGAGCAGCGCGGCATGCTCAATAACCAGTTGAGCAAAGTGCCTTACCTGCAACTGAGCGAGACGGATGTGATCGCCCAGACGGCCTCGCAAAGCTTCGATATTTCCGTGTGGCAATTCCTTGCCGCGCCGCTGTTCGGGGCGCGGGTGGATATTGTGCCGAACACCATCGCCCACGATCCCCAAGGCTTGCTGGCGCATGTTCAGACTCAAGGCATCACGGTGCTGGAAAGCGTGCCGTCGCTGATCCAGGGCATGCTGGCCGAGGAGCGCATCAGCCTCGATGGCCTGCGCTGGATGCTGCCCACCGGCGAGGCCATGCCGCCGGAGCTGGCGCACCAGTGGTTGCTGCGTTATCCGCAGATCGGGCTGGTGAACGCCTATGGCCCGGCAGAATGCTCGGACGACGTGGCGTTCTTCCGCGTCGACCTGGCCTCGACCCGTGGCACTTACCTGCCGATTGGGACGCCGACCGACAACAACCGCTTGTACCTGCTGGACGGTGCGTTGGAACTGGTGCCCCAAGGCGCGGTAGGCGAGTTGTGCGTAGCCGGTACCGGTGTGGGGCGTGGCTATGTCGGCGACCCGTTGCGCACCGCCCCAGTGTTTGTGCCGAACCCGTTCGGCGCGGCGGGCGAGCGTTTGTACCGCACCGGCGACCTGGCACGCCGTCGCAGCGATGGCGTGCTGGAGTACGTCGGGCGTATCGACCACCAAGTGAAGATTCGCGGTTACCGCATCGAGCTGGGGGAAATCGAAGCACGCCTGCACGAACAATCGGACGTGCGCGACGCGGCCGTCGGCGTGCAGGAGGGGGACAACGGCAAACACCTCGTCGGCTACCTGGTGGCCGCCGATGAAACCTTGAACCCAGGCGAGCGCCTGGACCGCATCAAGCAACGCCTGCGCGCCGAACTGCCGGAGTACATGGTGCCGCTGCATTGGCTATGGCTGGACCGCCTGCCGCTCAACGCCAACGGCAAGCTCGACCGCAAGGCCCTGCCCACCCTGGAGATCGGCCAATTGCACAGCCAGGACTACCTGGCGCCGCGCAACGCACTTGAAGCCACCTTGGCCGCGATCTGGGCCGAGGTGCTGAAAGTCGAAAGGGTAGGGGTACAGGACAACTTCTTCGAACTGGGCGGACACTCGTTGCTGGCCACGCAGATTGCCTCGCGGGTGCAGAAAACCCTGCAACGGGATGTGCCGCTGCGGGCGATGTTCGAGTGCAGCACGGTGGCGGCGTTGGCCGAGTACATCGATGGGCTGGCGGCGAATGAGATCAGCGCGCAGAAGGTGGATCGCTTGAGTGATTTGATGGCGGAGTTGGAAGGCTTGTAATTTTCGCAGCCTGCGCGGGCCTCATCGAGAGCAGGCCCCCTCCCACAGTGACCGGGTTCATCCTGAAGGAAGGGGCTCGAGTGTGGGAGGGGGCTTGCTCCCGATGGCGTCAGCCCAGGCGCGGCTTATTTCGGTCCAAGAATCTTCACCAACTTATCCGGCGACGGCGCGCCTTGCTGTTGCTGCAAGCCACCCTTGTCATCCAGGTAGAAAATCGCCGGGGTTGCCGACAACTCCAAGTCATCCATCAACTGCATATTGGCATTGAGTTGGGCCTGGATATCCGCCGGGATTTTCTCCAGCGGCTTGAGCTTGCTGCCTTTGCCGGCGGCTTCGTGTTCTTCCAGGGCCTTGGGCGCGTCTTTGCTGGCCAGCAGCGCAGCGGATTTGCCTGGGCTGTCCTCGCGAATAATCCCCACCATGATATGTCGCAGCTGCACCTTGCCGGCTTTCACCCATGGCCGCGCCTGTTCCCAGAACATGTTGCAGTACGGGCAGTTGGGGTCGCTGAACAGGTAGACGGTGCGGGGGGCGTTTTTGTCGCCGTCCTGGATCCAGTGGCTCTTTTCCATCTTGGCCCAGACTTCCTTGGCCATCGGCGCGTACACCAGTTTTTCCAGGGGCGCGCTGCTCAGGTCATTACCCTGGGCGTCGTACAGGTTGCCGGCGATCACACTTTTGCCGTCGGCGGTCAGGTACAGGGCCATGCCACGGTTCTGATACTGCGCGGCGTAGCCGGTGAGGCCGCTGGGTGCATCGAATTTGCCGATGATCTTGGCACCCTTGGCTTCGATCTGTTTGATCGGTGCCGGCCAGTCTTCGGCCTGGGCCAGGGTGGCGGCCAGGCTCAGTGGCAGCAGGGTCAGCAGGTGGCGGAGGCGGGGCATGTCGGTTTCCTTGAGGGGGCCGTGGCGGCGGGGGCGGAGTCGAAGGGTTCCATGGCACGGGCCAGGCTGGCCTGGGACAGTTCACCGAGGTGGCTGTTGATCAGGCGTCCATCGGCTTGGTAGAACAGCGTGGTCGGCAAGGCCATGGAGCCCACGGCCTGGCCCAGGCGACCACTGGCATCGAACAGCACGTTGTCCAGGTTCAGGCCCTGGGTGGCCAGGTAGGTGCTGACGCTTTGCATGCTCTCGGCCTGGTTGACGAACAGGAAGGTCACGTCGGGGCGCATGCGTTGGGCGCTTTCCAGTACCGGCATTTCGCGACGGCAGGGCGGACACCAGGTGGCCCACAGGTTGATCACCAGCGGCCCGCCTTGATAGTCGGCCAATTGCACCACCTCACCGTTGGCGGTGCGCAAGGTGATGTCTGGCAGTCGTGTGCCTTTTTCATACACGCTGAGGGACAGGCTGGTCATGCCCCAGAACACCAGGCCGGTGATTACCCCGGCGCTCAGCGGCTTGCGCAGGGCCGGGCGGCGCCAGCCGTACAGCAGCGCGCCGAGGATCAGCGCGATCACGCCCGGCCAGGCCAGAAAGCCGCCGTCGCGCAGGTCGACCATCTGCAGCGGGTCGTTGCTGTAGTAACTCCAATACATCAGTACGAAGCTGACCCGCGCGGTGAGCATGCCCAGCAGGAACAGGCTGAACAGCACCGACTCGGGGTTTTCCCCGCCACGCTTGGCCACGCGCCAGCCCACCAGGGTGGCGAGAATCAGCGCGCTGATCAGCAGGATGTGATTCAGGGCGATAGCGAAGGTGCCGATGGTCAGGGTCAGCATCAGAGGGCGCCCCGGGTCTGGGTCCAGCGTTGCAGGAAGGCCGCGGCATCCACTTCGCCGGTGATGCGCTGGGCACGCCGTTCTTCACCGTCAGGGCCGATCCACACGAAGCTCGGCGGCCCTGGCACCTTGTAACGGCCGAGCAGCTCGCGGCTGGCGGCGTTGTCGGCGGTGACATCCAGGCGCAGCAGGCGCACGTCCTTCAGGGCGTCGAGGACTTCGGGTTTGCCGAATACCTGTTTCTCCATGATCTTGCACGACACGCACCAGTCGGCGTAGTAGTCCACCAGCACCCATTGGCCCTGGGCCTTGGCGCTGTCGAGCTGGCTTTGCAGCACGGCTGGGTCGTTGATGGTCATGAACGCGTCGTGGGCGGTAGGGCCGGCGACAGCGCGCGAGCCGCTGTAGACCTTCAACGGTTGCCACAGGTCATCGCTGCCACCTGCCGCGCCCACCAGCAGCAGGCCGCCCCACAACCCCAGTACCACGGAACCGGCGCCGGACAGCATGGCGACACGCCCGAAATCCTGTGCCAGGCGCCAGCCGCAATAGGCCATGGCCAAGGCCAGTACACCCCACAGGCCCAGCCACAGGGCTTCATCGACGACCGGACGAATCATCAGTATGGCGGTGGCCAGGAACAGGAAGCCGAAGATCCCCTTGAGCACATTCATCCAGGTGCCCGGCTTGGGCAGGAAGCGGTTGCCCACGGTCACCAGCAGCAACAGCGGCACACCGATGCCGATGCCCATGGCGAACAGGATCAGGCCGCCGTGCAGGGCATTGCCGCTTTGCGCGATATACAGCAGCGCACCGGCCAGGGGCGCGGTCATGCACGGGCCGACCAGCAGGCCGGAGAGGGCGCCGAGTACTCCGGCGCCGATCAGGCTGCCGCCACTCTGGTTACGGCTGACGTTGTCCAGGCGGTCGCGCAGGGCCACCGGCAGTTGCAGTTCAAAGAAGCCGAACATCGGCAGGGCCAGGATCACAAACAACGCAGCGAAGCTGCCCAGAATCCACGGGGTTTGCAGCAGCGCGGCGAGGTTACTGCCGAGCAGGGCGGCGACTACGCCCAGCGCGGCATACACCAGCGCCATGCACACGACATAACTGCCGGCCAGGGCAAAGCCACGACGCGGGCTGGCACCGCTGCCGACCACCAACCCGGCGAGAATCGGCAACATCGGCAATGAACAAGGGGCAAACGCCAGCAGCAGGCCCAGGCCAAAGAACACCAGCAGGCTCCAGCCCAGGCTGCGTTGTTGCAGGCCGCTGGCCAGGCTCTGGTCCTGGGCTTCGGCGGTAGCGGCCACGGCGGGGTTGCCCCCCAGGTCCACGGTGATCGACTGCGGCGGGTAGCACAGGCCGGCATCGGCACAGCCCTGCCAGCCCAGCTTGACCTTGCCGGTGGTCCCGGCGGGGATCTTCACTTCCAGGCCCTGGCGATACACTTGCTGCTCGCCGAAGAACTCATCGCTATGGGCTTCGCCTTGGGGCAGTGGCGGCTTTTCAGCCAGGCCGTCGAACTTCATGCGCTGCTGGTACAGGTAATAGCCGTCGGCGATCTGCCAATACCACTGGGTTTCACCGGACTCCAGGCGTTCGGAGGTAAAAGTGAAGGCTTTGCCCACCGGGAGGAAGTCGGGTTTGGTCTCGAATGGGTTGCCCGGCGCGGCCTGGACGAACCCTGCGAATAACGCCAGCAGAACGATAAACAAATGCCGCATGGTCAAGCCTTAGTTCGATGCAAGTGAGGCACACAATGTGTGGTGTTGATTAACCGATGATTAACCGGGCGCTATTCTAAAGTGTAGGGAATGTCTGAGGGGGCTTCTTTTCGCGGCATAATCGCTGCTTAATCCGCAGCACTTTTAATCACCCCCATCTTTCATGAAGGGTTCAGCATGCACGTACTGGTCTGTGAAGACGACGAACTGATCGCCAGCGGCATCGTGGCCGGCCTCGGCGCCCAGGGCTTTACGGTCGAGCGCGTGGCCTCGGCGGCAGCGGCGCGGGCGATGCTCAAGGCGGCTACCTTCGACATCATGGTGCTCGACCTCGGCCTGCCCGACGAAGACGGCCTCAAGCTGTTGCAGCAACAGCGCAGCCAGGGCCTGGAGATCCCGGTGCTGATCCTCACCGCGCGCGACTCGGTAACCAACCGCGTCGACGGCCTGCAGGCCGGTGCCGACGACTACCTGCTCAAGCCCTTCGACCTGCGCGAACTCGCTGCGCGCCTGCAAACCCTGCTGCGGCGGGTGGCCGGGCGTAGCGTCAACCTGATCGAGCATGGCCAACTGACCTATAACCCCAGCAGCCGCGAGACCTTCCTGGGCGGGCAGCCTGTGGACTTGTCGCGCCGCGAACAAGCGTTGCTGCAAGCCCTGCTGCACAACAAAGGCCGAGTGCTCTCCAGCGAGCAGCTCAAGGACAGCGTCTACGGTTTCAACGACGAGCTGGAGAGCAACGCGCTCAACGTGCACATCCACCACCTGCGGCGCAAATTGGGCAATGGCATCGTTGAGACCGTGCGCGGCCTGGGCTATCGCCTGGGGCCGGCGGATGGCGGCCCGGCCGAGGCTGGAGAGAAGGCTTCGTGATGAGCCTGCGACTGCGGCTGACGTTCAAGCTCGGCGCCGCCTTTGTGCTGATCTGGGCCCTAGCGGCTGCCTGGATGCTCAACGATCTGCGCAACCAAATGATGTTTTCCCTCGACCAGCGCCTGGTGGCGTCCGCGCGTATGGTCGCCGGTTTGATGGAGCAAATGCCCGGCCTGGCGAGCACCGCCGAGGGCAAGCATTTCAGTGCCGAACAACTCAACGTGCCGGGGGGCATGGCATGCCAGGTCAGCTCCTTGCGCGGTGAGGTGCTGGCGCGCAGCCACACTACCCCTGACCAGGGCCTGGAATCCCACCGCAGTGGCTTCCGTGACCAGATCATCGACGGCGCGGCGTGGCGCAGCTTCACCCTGGCCCGTGGCGACCTGTTCATCACCACCGCCGACCGCCAGGTGGAGCGGGAAGCCTTGAACCTGTCGATCCTGCTGGCGGCCTCGGTGCCGGTGGGCGTGGCCCTGTTGGGCTGCTTGTGCCTGCTGTGGCTGGGCATCGGCCAGAGCCTGCTGCCGCTCAACCGCATGCGTGATGCGTTGATGCGCCGCAGTGCCGACTCCCTTGAGCCGTTGCAGATCCACCCGCTGCCCAGCGAGCTCAAGCCGCTGCTCGACACGCAAAACCAACTGTTGCAACGCATCGCCAAGACCATCGAGCGCGAACGCCGCCTCACCGGCGACGCCGCCCACGAGTTGCGCAGCCCGCTGACGGCGATCAAGACCCACCTGCAAGTGGCCCGCATGACCGAGGGCGCCGCCCGCGACCAGTCCCTGGCCCACGCCGAGGAGGGCGCCGACCGTCTGCACCGCACCCTCGAACAATTGCTGCTGCTGGCGCGGGTGGAGGGCAGCCTGTCGTTTGACGATGGCATGCAATCCAGTGCCGAGGAGGTTGCACGGCTGGCGATCCAGGACGCGAATGCCGGTGACAATTCGCGGATCGACCTGATCCTGCCGGACAACCTCTCAAGTGCCCCGGTGGAAATGCCGGTGGGCCTGGCGGTTGCGGCCCTGCGCAACCTGTTGGACAACGCCCTGCGCCACACCCCGGCGGCTACCCGGGTGGAACTCAATGTATCCACCACCGCCGACCAGGTGGTGTTTCGTGTGCGTGACCATGGCACGCAGATATCCGCCGAAGACCTGCAATACCTGACCCAGCGTTTCTGGCGCAATGGCAACAGCGAAGGGTGCGGCTTGGGCCTGGCGATCGTGCAAGCGATCGTGCAGCGCTGTTCGTGCTCGTTGACATTCGACAGCCAGCCGGATGGCCTGCGAGTTGACTTGGGCATGCCCCTGCGGCGCTGATCACCCTTTTTTCAAGTGTCACACATAGTTACCGCCCTCCTGAGGTTCAACCCTTCAGGATGGCGGTAATTTTTTTGCGCTTGAACGGGCTGAATGACTCGGCCTGTGTTGAAAAGGACAGCTCTTATGTTGGTGATCGATACCAGTTTTCCCTCCAGGGACTTCAACGAACGCAATGGCGAACCTGTGCGCCAAGTGATCCTGCATTACACCGCGGCACCCTTCGCCTCCTCCTTGCACACCCTGACCCGGAACGGGGTCAGTGCGCATTACTTGCTGCCCGACCCCGATGAGCCCGGCTACCGCACGGCCGGCTATGACGAATTGCGCGTGTTTCGCCTAGTGGACGAGGACAAGCGTGCCTGGCATGCCGGGGTGAGCCAATGGGGGGGCCGGGATAACCTCAACAGTCGCTCGATTGGCATCGAAATCGTCAATCAGGCGCGGGATGACGCCAGTGGGTTTACCTTTCCCTATTACGCCGAGGAGCAGGTCGAGGTGTTGATCGAGTTGCTGCGTGACATTCTCGAGCGTTACCCACAGATCGGGCCGACCGACGTGCTCGGGCATTCGGATGTGGCCTATGGGCGCAAGAGCGATCCGGGGCCCCGGCTGCCGTGGCGCCGCTTGTTCGAGGCGGGAATCGGGGCGTGGTTTGACGAGTCGACGCGAGCCATGTACCAGCGCCGGTTCTGTCTCGGCTTACCGCCTGAAGTGGAGGTGGAGCGGGCATTCCAGCGCTACGGCTATAAGCCGGCGCAGAACCGCCATGGGTTTGAACTGAGGACCCGCGCATTTCAGATGCACTTTCGGCCGCGGGATTACTGCGGGTTCCTGGATGTCGAAACCTGCGCGATTCTGTATGCCTTGAATGAAAAGTACCTTGGGCTTTGAAGCCCCGCACCGTTCAAAGGTGGGAGGGGCGGGGCGACGATTCGACTTGCCCCGCCCACATTTTGATCCTCATGCCTCAGTCAACAATCACTTCTCCTAAATCCTCCTCTCGCTGGTGCGTTTCCAGAACAGGAAATCCGTGCGCATGCCCTTGGGCCAGACGCCAACGGATCGGCAGTTTGGTCACCATCATCAGCGTATTGAGGGATCGAGAGATGTCAGTCGCTACCAGCCGTATCGAAGACGCCCAGGCGCTTGTCAGCCCGGCACCCGCAGAAACGCTCTACCAGTTCGAAGAAACGCCGCTGCTGGCCCGTCAGCGCCAGCAGGAGTCCAATGCCCGCAGTTACCCACGGCGTATCCCCCTGGCGCTCAAGCGCGCCAAGGGGATCTACGTGGAGGATGTGGAAGGGCGCAGCTTCATCGACTGCCTGGCGGGCGCCGGCACCTTGGCGTTGGGGCATAACCACCCGGTGGTGATCGCCGCCATCCAGCAAGTGCTGAGCGATGAATTGCCGTTGCACACCCTCGACCTGACGACGCCGGTCAAGGACCAGTTCGTGCAGGACCTGTTCGGTCTGTTGCCGCCAGCATTGGCCCGTGAAGCGAAGATCCAGTTCTGCGGCCCCACCGGCACCGATGCGGTGGAAGCCGCGTTGAAACTGGTGCGCACCGCCACCGGCCGGAGCACGGTGTTGTCGTTCCAGGGTGGGTACCACGGCATGAGCCAGGGTGCCTTGAGCCTGATGGGCAGCCTGGGTCCGAAGAAACCCCTGGGGGCGTTGCTCGGTAATGGCGTGCAGTTCCTGCCGTTCCCCTACGACTACCGCTGCCCGTTCGGCCTGGGCGGCGCGCAAGGGGTTCGGGTCAACTTGCATTACCTGGAAAACCTGCTCACCGACCCGGAAGCCGGGGTGTTGTTGCCGGCGGCGGTGATCGTCGAAGTGGTGCAGGGCGAGGGCGGCGTGATCCCGGCCGATCTCGATTGGCTGCGCGGTTTGCGCCGTATCACCGAGCAGGCCGGCGTGGCGTTGATTGTCGATGAGATCCAGAGCGGTTTCGGCCGCACCGGCAAAATGTTCGCCTTTGAACACGCCGGGATCATCCCGGACGTGGTGGTGATGTCCAAGGCCATCGGCGGCAGCCTGCCGTTGGCGGTGGTGGTGTACCGCGACTGGCTCGACACCTGGCTGCCCGGCGCCCATGCCGGAACCTTCCGCGGCAACCAGATGGCCATGGCGGCGGGGTCGGCGGTGATGCGCTACCTCAAGGACCATGACCTCGCCGGCCATGCGGCGGCGATGGGCGAGCGCCTCGGCGAGCACCTGCGCCTCCTGCAGCGCGACTTCCCGCAGTTGGGCGATATCCGTGGCCGTGGGTTGATGCTCGGCGTAGAGCTGGTGGACCCGCACGGCCCCCTCGATATCCAGGGCCACCCACCGGTGCATCGCCAACTGGCACCGCTGGTACAGCGTGAATGCCTCAAGCGCGGCCTGATCCTGGAGCTGGGTGGCCGACATGGCGGCGTGGTGCGCTTCCTGCCGCCGCTGGTGATCACGGCCGTGGAAATCGACCGCGTTGCCGAGATCTTCGGGCGTGCATTGGCGGCGGCGGTCGCCAGCCTCTAATTTTTCAACGTCTTGGTACGTTTCTACAGATATCAGCGCTGCGCGTGGTGCGCAGCCAGCCTTTGAGCGACGGAGAACCGCAATGACCTCAGTATTTGACCGCGACGACATCCTGTTCCAAGTAGTGGTCAACCATGAAGAACAGTACTCCATCTGGCCCGACTACAAGGCCGTGCCGGAAGGCTGGCGTACCGTGGGCAAGAGCGGCCTGAAGAAAGAGTGCCTGGCCTATATCGAGGAAACCTGGACCGACATGCGCCCGCTGAGCCTGCGCCAGAAGATGGACGGCGCCGCGCTGGGCTGACACAAAACCTGGGTCAAGCCTGCTGGATGTGGAAGGCGGGCTTGATGTGGAAGGCTGGCTTGATGTGTGGCGAGCGGGCTTGTTGTGGCGAGCGGGCTTGCCCCGCGTTGGGCTGCGCAGCGGCCCCAAGACCAGCCGCTGAGTTGTACCTGATACACCGAGTGCTTCTTGATTGGGGCTGCTTCGCAGCCCAACGCGGGGGGACTGTCAGATATTTTGTGTGCGGGCCGGTAACGGCCTGCCGTCAGGCAGGCCATGCTTTACCAGGTTGGCCTGATAAATCGATCTCCGTACAGAATCGCAAATTGATTCATCGCACTTTTCCAGTCATGGGCCGCGGAGCCCCAGTTTGCGGTGATATTGCGCAGTCCAAGCCAGATCAGTTTTGTCGCCGCATCGTCGGTCGGGAAGTGACCTCGGGTCTTGATGATCTTGCGCAACTGAGCGTTGATGCTCTCAATGGCGTTGGTCGTGTAGATCACTTTTCGAATCGCCGGCGGGAACACGAAAAATGGGATCACACGATCCCAAGCGCGGCGCCAGGCAGCCACTACCGTCGGATACTGCTTGCCCCATGGCCCGCTTTCAAACGCATCCAGCGCCTGCTCGGCCGCTTCGGCGGTCACCGCCTGATAGATCGGTTTGAGCGCCTTGGCCAGTTCGCGACGCTTGTCCCAGGCCGCGTAATCAAGACTGTTGCGGATCAGATGAACAATGCATGTTTGCAGTGTCGTGTCTGGAAATACGGCGTTGAGAGCCTCTGGCATGCCTTTCAGTCCATCGGTCACAGCAATCAACACGTCTTCGACGCCGCGTGTCTTGAGGTCGTTGAAAACTTTCATCCAGAACTTGGCGCCCTCGGTATTTTCTACCCAGATGCCGAGAATATCGCGTGTTCCGTCAGGCAAAACGCCCAGGGCCAAGTAAATCGCCTTGTTGCGAACCAGCCCCTCTTCGCGAATTTTGACCCGTAGAGCATCGAAGAAAATAACCGGATACATCGGCTCCAAAGGCCGCTGTTGCCATGCACCGATCTCTGCCATGACCTCGTCGGTTACAGAGCTGATGAAGTCGGGAGAAACGTCAGTACCGTACTGCTCGGAAAGAAACGCTCGGATCTCTCTGACCGTCATTCCACGGGCATACATGGCGATGATCTTGTCGTCGAAACCGGTGTAGCGGCGTTCGTGCTTGGGGATCAAAATGGGCGAAAAACTGCCGTCCCGGTCGCGGGGAATATCCAGTCGGAGCGGACCGTCGCCGGTTAGAACCGTCTTGCCGCTTTTGCCATTGCGCTGGTTGGTTTCATCCTCTGGGCGCTGCGCGCCCGGCGGATAGCCCAAGTGGTGACCTAGCTCTGCACTCAGCGCTCGCTCGATCAAAGCCTTCTTGAACGCCGCAGACGCGTCCTCGATAGCTTCAGCGGTCATCGGTCCATCGGTGAATTGCTCGAGCAGCTCTTTCGGGATTTTCGGCAGCTCTCGCAACGCGGGTTTCTTTTTGGTTGGCATACATGCACCTCTTACTCATGTTATGCCCGAACACAAAATTTCTGACACCCCCACGCGGGTTTCTTTTTGGTTGGCATACATGCACCTCTTACTCATGTTATGCCCGAACACAAAATTTCTGACACCCCCAACGCGGGGCAAGCCCGCTCGCCACAACAAGCCCGCTCGCCACAACAGACCCGCTCCCACCAGAGGTCTGCTCCCACAACAGGCCTGTACCCCTTATACGTTCTTGTCTTTTTCCAGCCCACCCGCAGCCCCTGTCACCACCTGCACACTCAAGCGCGGCGTGGCCAGGTCGAGCCCGGCTTCGTCCAGATGGCGCTTGAGTGACAGGTTGAACGCCCGCGACACTTCCCACTGCTTGATCGGCGCGGTCTTGAAGCGTGCGCGCAGGATCGCGCTGCCCGACTCGAAGCTCTCCACGCCCTGAATCTCAAGGGGCGACCAGATATTGCGACGCTGCAGCGGGTCGTTGCGCATTTTATGGCCGACGTCGCGTATCAGCTTGATCGCGCTGTCGATGTCCATGTTGTAGGGGATCGCGACCCGGAAGATCGCGTAGCCGAACTCCCGCGAGTAGTTCTTGATGCTCTTGATTTCGCTGAATGGGATGGTGTGGACGATGCCGTCGATATCGCGCAGGCGTACGGTGCGGATGGTCAGGCCTTCGACGGTACCGAGGTGGCCACCGACGTCGACGTAGTCATCGATGGCCAGGGAATCCTCGATGATGATGAACAGGCCGGTGATCAAGTCCGCCACCAGCGACTGCGCACCAAAACCGATGGCCAGGCCGATTACACCGGCACCGGCCAGCAGTGGCGTGACGTTCATGCCCATGTTCGCCAGGGCAACGATGGCCGCGATGATAAAGATGGTCACGAACAGCACGTTGCGGATCAACGGCATCATGGTCTGCGCACGGGCATTGGCCAGGCCTTTGCGCGAGCGGGTGAGGGCGTGGAGGATCGCGGTGTCGCTGAGAATCCAGATCAGCCACGCGAACAGCAGGGTGCCCGCCAGGCCGAATAGCTTGACGGCGACTTCATGACCATCGCCTTCGGTAAAGCGGATCAGCGACAAGCCCCAGACTCGCAGCCCCAGCTCGATAAATGCCAGCCATACCGCCAGGTGGGCCAGGGTGTAGACGAAGCTTTTCAGGCGCTCGGAGTACAGCGCATGGCGCTTGTGCCCGCGTTGCGGTTTGAGCGCGTGGCGTCGGACCAGGCCGTTGATCACCATGCACAGCACCAGCAACACGGTGCACAGCAGCGACTGGCGCAGGGCGGTGCTGGTGTCGCCGGCCGAGACGAAGGTGGCGAACAGCGAGATACCCACCAGCAGCAGGGCCGGGATGAACCAGAAGGTGCCGATGATTTCGATCGTGTCGCTGAGGGCGCGGCGGGTCAGGCGTCGGGACAGCGGCTGGTTGCGGATCAGGTGCGCAATCGGCCGGCGAAAACGCAGGATAAACACACCGGTGGACAGCGCAGCCATCACATTGGCCACGGTCGCTGCGGTATGAGCCAAATGCTGGCCGAGCGCCGTGACCAGCCTGGGGTCGCTCAACGCTTCGCCAAAGGCGGCAAAGCTACCGATCCACCACAGTGGACGGAACGCCTGGTGCCGCAGGATATACAACGCGCGGTGGCGGTGCGGGCCGTCGAGCAGGGAGAACGCGATCACGCAGATCGCCGAGAAGCACGTACCGACCACCAGTGCGTAGGCCAGCACCATTGCCAGGGATTTGCCCAGGGACGACGGCAGTGCATAGCTCAGGTACACGGTGATCACCAGGGCGATCAGCCAAGGCCCCAGCTTGCGCAGGGCGAAGCGCAGCATGTCCCAGGTGCGCGGGTGTTGTGGCAATTCCTCGGGCAGGCCGAAGCGCTCGCGCACGCGGTGGCTGAGCCAGATCAACGCGGCGGCGAGCAGGCTCCACACCGCCAGGATCACGGCGAAACCGAAAATGATGGGGAGCCATTCATTGGCCGGCAGTATCAGTGCGCTCAGTTCATCCTTGGCCAGGTCAACCTCGTTGGACCAGCGGCTGATCGGGCTGTCGTCCCCGGAAAATTGTTGCTCGAGGTCCGACAGCGTGCTGCCGATCAACCCGAGCACGCCTTGTTCGGCGGCCGGCTGGGCTTTTTGCGTGGCTTCGCGCAGCTTCTTCAGGTCGCTCAGCAGTTGGGTGCGCTGCTGGTCGTTTTCCAGGGTCTTGATCACCTCGTCCAACGACTGCCCCAGGGGCACATCGGCCTGGGGTTGGGTCTTGTTGGTGCTGCTCAGCAAGCCGGGCAAGCTCACGGCCTGGGCAGGTGCGAGCGGCAGCAGCGTGAGCAGGGCGATCAGCAGGTAGCAGGGCAGAGCGAACAGACGGGAAAGCACGGAGGCGGTCAACCTTGGAAACGACGAGTTGACCGAGTGTACGAGGCCGCTATGCCCAATGCGAGTGCATTTGTCATTCGGCCAGTTTGGCGAGGATCTTGTAGACCACGGTGCCCAGGATCAACAGCATGCCGATCCACATGCCGAACACACCCAGGGGCTTGTCACGAAAGTTAAAACCAACCGCGAGCATGATCATGCCGATCAGGATAGGGATGAGCATGGCGTGGAAGGAGGACATGGTGATCATGAGGCGATGGCCTTGTCAGAGTGGGAATAGTGACAAGTCTAGGTGGGATTGTGGGAAATGCAGGTGATATAGATCAGGTGTACGCGAAGCCAAATGTGGGAGGGGGCAAGTCGAATCATCGCACCGCCCCTCCCACCTGTTTAACTGCATTCAGCCTTTGGATCAGGGCAGGTCGTGGCTGGCGTAGAACGCGCCGAGTACTTTGACCAAATGCGCCAGGTCATGGCTGCCGCACAGCTCGCGGATGGAATGCATGGCAAACGTCGGCAGGCCGATGTCCACGGTGCGCACGCCCAGGTGGCTGGCAGTGATCGGGCCGATGGTCGAGCCACAGCCCATGTCGCTGCGCACCACGAAGCTCTGTACCGGGACTTCCTCGGCCATGCACAGGTGGCGGAAGAAACCGGCGGTTTCGCTGTTGGTGGCGTAGCGCTGGTTGCTGTTGACCTTGATCACCGGGCCCGCATTCAGCTTGGGCCCGTGGTTGGCGTCATGCTTCTCGGCGTAGTTCGGGTGCACGCCATGGGCGTTGTCGGCTGAAACCAACAGCGATTTCTGAATGGTGCGTACGAATTCATCACCTTCAGGCAGCAGGCGGCGCAGGGTCTGTTCCAGCATCGGGCCGTCGGCACCGCAGGCCGAGCAGGAACCGACTTCTTCGTGGTCGTTGCACACCAGCACGCAGGTTTCATCGGTCTCGCTGGTGAGCAAGGCTTGCAGGCCGGCGTAGCACGACAGCAGGTTGTCCAGGCGTGCGCCGGCGATGAAGTCGCCGTTCAGGCCGATCACGGCAGCACTCTGGGTGTCGTAGAAGCTCAGCTCGTAGTCGAGCACCACATCGGCATTCAAGCCGTGCTCGCGGGCCAGTTGCTCGGTGAGCACGGCGCGGAAGTCCACGCGTTCATCGCCGGCAAACTGCGCGAGGATCGGCGGCAACTCGGTCTGGGCGTTGATCGCCCAGCCCTGATTGGCTTCACGGTTCAGGTGAATGGCCAGGTTGGGGATGATCGCGATGGGCAGCTTGAAGTCGATCAGTTGGCTTTCGACCTTGCCGTCGCGGCGGAAGGTGACGCGCCCGGCCAGGGACAGGTCGCGGTCGAACCACGGCGCCAGCAGCGCACCGCCGTAGACTTCCACACCCAACTGCCAGAAGCCCTGGCGTTGCAGCTCAGGCTGCGGCTTGACCCGCAGGCACGGGCTGTCAGTGTGGGCGCCAACCAGGCGGATGCCGCCTTGCAGTGGCGCGTGACGGCCGAGCTTGAAGGCGATGATCGAGGAATCGTTGCGGGTGACGTAATAGCGCCCGTTGGCTTCGGTGGCCCAGGTTTCGCGCTCGTCGAGACGCTGGAAACCGGCGGCTTCGAGGCGCTGGGCCAGGGCCGCGGTGGCATGGAAAGGAGTAGGGGAGGCCTTGAGGAAGTCGATCAGGCCTTGATTCAACGCTTCGCGCATAAATAGCTCCAGACAGCAATGCGCGGAGTTTACCGTCCGATGGCAAGAAGTGCACAGCACAAATGTGGGAGGGGGCTTGCCCCCGATTGCCGTGGCCCAGTCAACAAATACAGTGACTGACACTCCGCAATCGGGGGCTGCCCCCTCCCACATTTACTGTGTTTGCAGCTTTAGAACGGGGCTGGGCACTCGAAGCGCAAACGCTCGCCGCTTTGCGGGTGGGTAAAGCTCAGCATGCTCGCGTGCAGGCACAGGCGTGGCCAGGCGGCCAGGGCTTGTTCATGGGCGTACAGGCCATCGCCGAGCAAGGGGTGGCCGATGGACAGCATGTGCACCCGCAACTGGTGGGAACGCCCCGTGATCGGCGTCAACTCGACTCGGCACCAGTCGCCGCAACGTTCCAGCACCTTCCAGAAGGTCAGCGCATGTTTGCCGAATTCGTGGTCGACCACATGCCGCGGCTTGGTCGGCGGGTCATAGCGCAGGGGCAGGTCGATGCTGCCGCTGTCCAGTGCCGGCTGGCCCCAGGCCAGGGCAGTGTAGGCTTTTTCGGTTTCGCGATCGTGAAACTGGCGAGACAGCTCGCGGTGAGTATCGGCGTCCCGGGCCAGCAGGATGATGCCCGAGGTTTCCCAGTCCAGGCGATGGACGATGCGGGCTTCGGGGTAGCCGTTTTCCTGCAGGCGGGTGATCAGGCAATCCTTGTTGTCATCGGCGCGGCCAGGCACCGAGAGCAGCAAAGTCGGCTTGTTCACCACCAGGACGGCATCGTCCTGATGAAGAATATGGATGTTGGACAACGGCATTAAACAGCCTCGTAACAAACGCCAACGGCGGCTCGACCACCCGATGCCCGCAAAGGCATCAGGGTGACGGAGCCGCCGTGGCGACCGCCCTTTCGATCAACGATCAGGCAGGGTGATATTGAGTTCCAGAATCGAGCAGCTGCCGTCGTTTTCCAGGGCGACATGTACGTCATCGTTGCCGATATTGACGTACTTGCGGATCACCTCTACCAATTCCTTCTGCAAGGCTGGCAGGTAGTCCGGTGTACTGCGTTGGCCGCGTTCGTGCGCCACGATGATCTGTAGACGCTCTTTCGCTACCGACGCGGTACTTGGCTTTTTGTTGGCGCGAAAGAAGTCGAGAAATTTCATTGTTTAGTTGCCTCCAAAGATACGCTCGAAGAATCCCTTCTTCTTAACATCGAGGAAGCGATGTTCCACGGTCTTGCCCAGCAGACGATCGACCGCATCGCTGTACGCCTGGCCGGCGTCGCTCTGGTCGTCAAGAATCACCGGCACGCCTTGGTTGGATGCCTTCAGAACTGCCTGGGATTCCGGGATCACGCCCAGCAGGGTCACTGCAAGGATTTCCTTCACGTCTTCAACGCCGAGCATTTCGCCGTTGCTGACACGCTCAGGGTTGTAGCGGGTGAGCAGCAGGTGTTCCTTGATCGGGTCCTGACCCTCTTCGGCGCGCTTGGACTTGCTGGCCAGCAGGCCCAGCATACGGTCCGAGTCACGTACCGAGGACACTTCCGGGTTGGTCACCACGATGGCTTCATCGGCGAAGTACATCGCCAGGTGAGCACCGGTTTCGATACCGGCCGGGGAGTCACACACCACGTATTCGAAGGTTTCCTTCAGCTCGGCGAGGACTTTGCCGACGCCTTCCTTGGTCAGTGCGTCTTTGTCACGGGTCTGGCTGGCGGCCAGTACATACAGGTTCTCAAGGCGTTTGTCCTTGATCAGGGCCTGTTGCAGGTTGGCTTCACCATTGACGACGTTGACGAAGTCGTACACCACGCGGCGTTCGCAGCCCATGATCAGGTCGAGGTTACGCAAACCGACGTCGAAGTCGACGATGACTGTCTTGTGGCCGCGCAGTGCGAGGCCGGTACCGATAGCGGCGCTGGTGGTGGTCTTACCCACACCACCCTTGCCGGATGTAACCACGAGAATCTTGGCCAAGGTGTTTCACCCCTAAGGAAAAAGGACTTTTCAGCCCCTGAAAAACATCTCTTGGAACTCGCTGCAGGCGGACAGCCTTTGTAGGGAAAAGATGGGGTTCCCGGAGGGGAAACGCCAACTTCCAATTATTCCTACGCAAGTCTTGCCAGTTTCGCTGTGCTATCAGAGTCTAGAGATGCTTGGAAAATGCGGCAGTATCCGTTAAAGACGGATGATGTTCAACACATCGCCCGACAGGCTGACCTGTACACCAGCCCCCCACAGCGGATCGCGGCGCAAATCTTCTGAAACCTTGTACTGGCCTGCGATGGACACGAGTTCAGCGGTCAATTGCTGGCAAAAAATACGTGCCTTGGTGTCACCCTTGATACCGGCGAGCGCACGTCCGCGCATCGGGCCGTATACATGGATGTTTCCGTCGGCCAGAAGTTCCGCGCCGGGGCTGACCGATGAGATCACCACCAGGTCGCCGCCCTGGGCGTAAATCTGCTGCCCGCCGCGTACGGGGGAGGTGATGATCTTTGTCGGCTTGATCGTCGGTTCCGCCGGTTTTTCCGGTTTTTTCTTCACTTCACCTTCCGTCGGATCGAGTGGACGCTCGCGTGCGCCGGACGGTGGCAGTACTGGCAGTTCAATGGCGATGGCGGCGGCAATGTCTTCGATACGGCTGGCACGAATCGCCAGGGTGCGTAAGCCATGGGAGCGGCATACGCGCATCAGGCCGGGCAGGTCGATCGCGCCTTGGCCGGCCGGCAGCTTGTCCAGGGCCAGCACCAGCGGGGCATTGTTGAAGAAGTTCGGCGCCAGGGCGACCTTGGCGGCGAGCTGGCGGTCCAGGGCATCAAGGTCATTGCGGGCCAGTTCCAGCACGGTGATGGCGAGCATGCTGCCTTTCAGCTGGAACACGGGATCTTGGTCTAGCGGTTCGGTTTGGCTCATGGTCGGCAAAAGCGGCTTGTCACGAAAAGTGTCGAGACTTATAACGAGAACATCCACTGGCCGCAAGCCGAGTCGAACCGTTGTAGAATGCGCGGCCCTTGTCTTTACCGGAATCTGTAATGGATCGCCCGCGTTTTCGTGCTGTATTTTTTCACCCGCGTTTTTGGCTGTTATGGCTGGGACTCGGCCTGCTGTGGCTGATCACTCAATTGCCGTATCGGGCGTTGCTGGCCATTGGTCGCCTGCTGGGTGCGGGCATGTACCGCGTGGCCGGCGAACGTCGCCGTATCGCCGCGCGCAACCTGGAGCTGTGCTTCCCGGAAAAATCCGCCGCGGAGCGCAAAAAGCTGCTCAAGGAAAACTTTGCTTCCACCGGCATCGCGTTCTTTGAAATGGCCATGAGCTGGTGGTGGTCGCGCCAGCGCCTGGCGCGCCTGGCTCACGTCGAGGGCCTGGAACACCTCAAGCAGGCGCAGTTGGATGGCAAGGGCGTGATCCTCATGGCCCTGCACTTCACTACCCTGGAAATCGGCGCAGCCTTGCTGGGACAGAAGCACACCATCGATGGCATGTACCGCGAGCACGGCAACCCCTTATTCGACTTTATCCAGCGCCGTGGTCGCGAGCGGCATAATCTCGATTCCCTGGCCGTCGAGCGCGAAGACGTGCGCGGCATGCTCAAGCTGCTGCGCGCCGGCCGCGCCATCTGGTACGCGCCGGACCAGGACTACGGCGCCAAGCAAAGTATCTTCGTGCCGCTGTTCGGCATCCAGGCCGCCACCGTGCCCGCCACCAGCAAGTTCGCCAAGCTGGGCAAGGCGCTGGTGGTGCCGTTCACCCAGGAGCGCCTGGCCGATGGCAGCGGTTACCGCCTGGTGATCCACCCGCCGTTGACCGACTTCCCGGGCGAAAGCGACGAAGTCGACTGCCTGCGCATCAACCGCTGGGTCGAAGCCTCGGTGCGTGAATGCCCCGAGCAATACCTGTGGACCCACCGCCGCTTCAAGAGCCGGCCACCGGGCGAACCCAAGCTGTACGAAAAACGTCGTCGATAACACCTGACCTTCCCCTGTTGGCCCCACATGGAGTGATGCAATGCGCCCAGCTGAACCGGTCACAGGCTTGATTCTTTCCGGCGGCGGAGCGCGAGCGGCGTATCAGGTGGGGGTGTTGGCGGCGATTGCCGAGTTGCTGCCGTTGGGGGCGCCGAATCCTTTTCCGGTCATCGTCGGCACCTCGGCCGGGGCGATCAATGCGGTCAGCCTGGCCAGCGGCGCCATGGACTTCACGGCGGCGATCCAGCGTCTTACTGCGTTCTGGCAGGGCTTTCGCAGCCATCGGGTGCTGCGCAGCGACTGGCCGGGGGTGATTCACCAGGCCAGCCGTTTCTGTTTTCACAGCCTGCTGGGCCTGGGCGCCCAAGTGCCGGTGGCGCTGCTCAACAGCTCGCCGCTGCGCGAGCTGCTCCACGACAAGCTGCACCTGGAGGGCATCGATGAGGCCATCCGCGAGAAGCATCTGCACGCGGTGGCGGTGACTGCGTTCGGCTATGAGTCCGGACAAGCGGTGACCTTCTATCAGGGCGGCGGCACCATCGACGCCTGGTTGCGCCACCGCCGTATCGGCGTGCCGACCCAACTGACGGTTGAACACCTGCTGGCCAGTTCGGCGATCCCCTTGCTGTTTGCCCCGGTGAAACTCGACCAGGAATATTTCGGCGATGGCGCCGTGCGACAGTCGGCACCCATCAGTCCGGCCTTGCACCTGGGGGCCAGCCGCGTGCTGGTGGTGGGGGTCAGTGGCAACCCACGGGGCAACGAGGCGGCGACACCGCGCGTCTTCACGGGCCAGCAACCGACCCTGGCGCAGATTGGCGGGCATATGCTCAACAGCACGTTCATCGACAGCCTGGAAAGTGATATCGAGTTGCTGGAGCGTTTGAACCAGTTCAGCCATTTCCAGCCTGCCGACAGCGCGTCCCGCGGCCTGGCCCCGGTGGACGTGCTGGTGATTGCGCCGAGCCAGCCGATCGATGAAATCGCGGCGCGGCATCGTCAGGAATTGCCCGCGGCATTGCGCCTGTTCCTGCGCGGGCCGGGGGCGACCAAGACGAGTGGGGCAGGGGTGCTGAGTTACTTGTTGTTCGAAGCGGGGTATTGCAGCGAGTTGATTGAATTGGGCAGGAAAGATGCGTTGGCCAAGCGTGAAGAAATCACCCGGTTCTTAGGCCTGCCGCCTATCTGAATGTGGGAGGGGCAAGCCCAAATACCAGTCAGTTATCGCTCCTACAGAAGGCGCTGTACGCTTAACTGACTGGCATTGGGGCTTGCCCCTGACACATTTTGACCTGCGATGTTCGGTCAGAAGTGATACTTGACCAGGAAGCTCGCCGTGTCCTGGTTGGTCTTGAACGCCCCGGAATCCTCGATCCCGTACTTGTTCTTCCAGTAGTCGTATTCAAAACCCACATACAACTGCTTATCGCCCCAATGCAGCGCCTTGCCCAGGTCGTATTTGACCTGCGGGTTGAAGTGCAGGTTGGCGTGGTAAGTGCCACGGGCGTTCTTGTCGTTGTCCACCACCCAATCCATGAAACCGTCGATCAGGATGTCGGAGTTGCCAACGGGGAGGGTGTACGCCCATACCGGAGTGATCTGCCATACGCCGTCACCCGGGCGATTGCCTTCGGTCTGACGCTGGTAGAAGTTCAGCTGGAAGTAGTCGAAGCCTGGGATGTTCAGGTCGAAGCCAGGGCCGAGCAGGTACGATTCGTTATCGCCTTCGCCGAACTCATAAGTGAAGGCCAGTAACACATCCTTGATCGGGCCGAAGGACAAGTCCTTGTCCAGGATCTTGCCGAACGACAAGCGTGGGCTGAACTCGCCGTAGTAAGTGCTCGGGCCGACGTTGCCATCTTCCTTGCCGTTATAAAAGATGCGGTCGAGGAAGAAGAAGTTGTCGCCGTACTTCCATGCGTCGGCATGTTCGAAGGTGACGGTTTGCTGGATCTGCGGGTTAACCGTGAAGCTCTTGCCCCACAGGTAAGTCAGGCTGTTGTTCTGCCACTGCAACAAGTCACCGGCCACGGCTTGGCCACCGGCCAGCAGCGATCCCGCCAGCATCAGGCCCTTGAACATAGGTTTCATTCGGTTGCTCCCGAGTTAAAGTTTTATGGTTTTTCTTCTACGCAGGCGCTCTGGTGTGGCGCCTTTTGGTTCGCTGCAAAAATCGTCTATTCGGTCAGCTTTGATGCTTTTAGCAAGAGCTGCGCCAACGTGTTTGAAAAACCAAAAAATCCCCGTCGGCTGCACGGAATGCAGTCGAATTCAGGGGATGTTTGCGCACATTGGTCGCTGTTGCAGGGCCGGGATAAGTTGGCCTTGCAGTCAGCTTTTACATTCGCTGTTTTTTTTTGAGTCGATTCGAGCGGGCGCGGAGAATACTGGCTCCAAAGCCTTGGCTCAAGTGCGCTGTTAGAGCGCGCAGGGGGCGAGAATGGGGCACGGCACATGGCCGGCCCCAGGTGAATGGCATGCATGGGATGTTCCTTGTCTGTTGTTATTTTTGGACTAACAAAGGCATCAATGCGTATGGGCGACGGCGGGGCGCTCTGCGCCGCCGAGGATATTGAACAGCACGTTCAGCGCCAGCGCGCTGAGGGTCGCCATGGCAATCCCGCTGTGGGTGATCGGGCTCATCCACAACGGCAGTTGTGCGAAGAACTCCGGGCGCACCACCGGGATCAGGCCCATGCCGATGCTGACAGCCACCAGCAACTGGTTGCGACGGTCGGCGATATCGGCTTCCTGGAGAATCTTGATCCCGGTGGCCGCCACCATGCCGAACATGGCAATCGCCGCGCCGCCGAGTACTGCTGGCGGAATCGACGCCACCAGGTAGGCGGCCTTGGGCAACAGGCTGAGCACAATCAGAAAGGCGCCGGCCATGATCGTCACCGAACGGCAGCGCACGCCCGTCATCTGCACCAGGCCGATGTTCTGCGCAAACGAGGAGTGGGTAAAGGTGTTGAAGAACCCGGCGAAGAACGATGCGCCGGCATCGCACAGCAAGCCACGGCGGAGCATCTTCGGGGTCACGTCCTGGCCGGTGATCTTGCCCAGGGCGAGGAACATGCCGGTGGATTCGACAAAGATGATCACGACCACCAGGCACATTGACAGGATCGGCGCCAGCTCGAATGTGGGCATGCCGAAGTGCAACGGTGTCACCACCTGTACCCACGGCGCCTGGGCCAGGCCGCTGAGATCGACCATGCCGAGCAGGCCGCACAAGCCGTAGCCAAGCGCCATGCCGATCAACACCGAGATATTCACCCAGAAGCCCCGCATGAAGCGGTTGATCAGCAGGATAGTGGCCAGCACCAGTGCGGCGATGGCCAGGTAGATGGGCGAGCCGAAGGTCGCGGCGGCGCTGCCACCGCCTGCCCAATTCACCGCCACAGGGAACAGCGACAGGCCGATGGCGGTGATCACGGTGCCGGTTACCAATGGCGGAAAGAAGCGCACCACCTTGGACATGAATGGCGCGATGAGCATGCCGAAGAACCCGGCGGCGATGGTCGCGCCGAAGATCCCCTGCAAGCCGATACCCGGCATGCCGGCCATGGCGACCATGCTGCCGACCGCGGCGAAACTGGCGCCCATCATCACCGGCATGCGAATCCCCAGGGGGCCGATGCCGAACGACTGGACCATGGTCGCGACACCGGCCACCAGCAGGTCGGCGTTGATCAGGAAGGCGATTTCTTCACGGCTCAGGCCGGCGGCCTGGCCAATGATCAGGGGGACCGCGACGGCGCCGCCGTACATCAGCAAGACGTGTTGCAGGCCTACCAGAATCAGTTGCAAGAGGGGCAGCCGCACCATGGCGGGTGCGGCAGGAATCTGCGGTTCGACTAACTCGGTCATGCAACACCTCGGATCTTTTTATTGTTGTGTTGTGTGGAACGCAATCTTCAAAACACGGCATGTCCAAATGTGGGAGGGGGCTTGCCCCCGATAGCGGTGTGTCATTCAACGTATCTGTGACTGATGCACCGCCATCGGGGGCAAGCCCCCTCCCACATTGGAACTATGTGAATCCGTCAGTTGGTACGCGCGCCCTGGTTGATCCAGGTGCCGATCAAATCGCGCTCCTGCTGGGTCATCTGGGTGATGTTGCCCAGTGGCATGATCTGGCTCGCCACGGCCTGCGCCTGGATACGTGCCGCCTGTTGCTGGATCTGCGCCGGTGTATCGAACATCACGCCTGCCGGTGCGGTGCTGAACAGCGGGCTGGTGGGCTTGGCCGAATGGCATACCGCACAGCGTTCCTGGATCACCCCATGCACCTTGTCGAAATCAATCGTCGCCTGGGCGGGGGCAGGTGCCGCGACGGGGGCGGCTGGCGCTGCGGATTTCACGCCGCCGCCCAAGGCGGTTTCCGGCAACGGTTGGTACTCGATCGCGGCGGGTGCCTTGGCCACTTCTGCCACGGGCTTGGGCCCGGTCACGTAGGCCAGGGAGATCATCGCCAACGCCCCCACCGGCAAGGTCCAGGCATACTTCTGGCTGTTATGCCGGGTGTTGAAATAGTGCCGCACCAACACCGCTGCCACCGCGATACCCGCGAGGATCAGCCAGTTGTATTGGCTGCCGTAGGTGCTCGGGAAGTGGTTGCTGATCATGATGAACAGCACCGGCAGGGTGAAGTAGTTGTTGTGCCGTGAGCGCAGCAAACCCTTGGCCGGCAGGGCCGGGTCGGGCGTGCGGTTCTCCGCGATCGCTGCCACCAGCGCACGCTGGGCCGGCATGATGATGCGGAACACGTTACCGACCATGATGGTGCCGATCACCGCACCCACGTGCAGGTACGCGCCACGGCCGCTGAACACTTTGCTGAAACCGTACGCGGCGCCAATCAACAGCACGAACAGGATGAAACCGAGCAGGGCAGGGCGCTTGCCCAGGGCCGAGTCGCAGAGGAAGGAGTAGATGAACCAGCCGGCGAACAGCGAGCCAATGCCCAGCAATACGCCTTCGGTGCCGCTCAGGCTGCTGCCGGGGGCGAGCAGGTACAGCGTCGGGTTGAGGTAGAACACCACGCACAACAGCGCGACGCCCGACATCCAGGTGAAATAGGCTTCCCATTTGAACCAGTGCAGGTTGTCCGGCATGGTTGGCGGGGCCAGTTTGTATTTTTCCAGGTGGTAGATACCGCCACCGTGGATCGCCCACAAGTCGCCGGCCAGGCCGCTCTTGGGGTTGACGCGGTTGAGGTTGTTTTCCAGCCAGACAAAGTAGAACGAAGCGCCGATCCAGGCGACGCCAGTGATCATGTGAACCCAGCGCACGCTAAGGTTCAGCCATTCCAACAGATGTGCTTCCACAGTCTTTACCTCTCGCCTGTCACCCTTGTTGTCGGGTGATCCGGCCTTCTCTTATTGGTGGGGGGCGAGGATCAACCGCTCATCCTCTTTGAAAAAATGCTCATCGCAGTTATTGCCTGTGCCACTGCGATCAACCACCAGGAAGTCATCCCGCTTTTCGATCGTCAGCACCGGGTGGTGCCAGACGCCGCGATGGTAATTAATGCCCTGCCTGCCGTTGGTGACGAAGGCGCGGACCAAGCCTGATACAGGTGCATCGCCAAGTGGCGCGACCACGATCAGAAAGGGGTTGCCGAGCAGCGGAATGAAGGCCTGGCTGCCCAGCGGGTGTCTCTCCAGCATGCACACGGTCAGCGGCATATCCAGCGCGTCGGCGCGGAAGATGCTGATGATTGCGTGGTCTTCAGGCTGTGCGGTTTCTACCGTTGCCAGCTTGTGAAAGCGCATGGTCGAGCCGTTGTTGATCATGAAGTGATCGCTGCCGTCGGTTTCGATAACGTCTCCGAAAGGGGCGAAGGCTTCTTTGGTCAGCGGTTCGATCATCAGTGTGCGCATGGCTGTCTTCTTATCCGGATTCTGTGTTGTGTCATTCAGTTCATGTGGCGAGCGGGCTTGCCCTAATGCCGTTCAGTTAAGCGGACATCGCCTTCTGTAGGAGCGAGCTTGCTCGCGAAAAACGTCAACGATAACGCGTGTTTCCTGAATGAACGCGGCGTCGAGCAAGCTCGCTCCTACAAAAAAGCCTTAACTGAACGGCATTAGGGCAAGCCCGCTCGCCACAACAAGCCCGCTCGCCACAACAAGTCCGTTTGCCACAACAAGCCAGCTCTCCACAACAAGCCAGCTCGCCACAAAACCGCCCTTATCTTATCCAGTCAGGAGTCTTTATGACCCGAACCATCCCCGAACCGGATCTCAACTACCTGCAAAAAGTGCTGCTGGAAATGCTCGCCATCCCCAGCCCCACCGGGTTTACCGATACCATCGTGCGCTATGTCGCCGAACGCCTGGAAGAGCTGGGCATCCCGTTTGAAATGACCCGCCGCGGCACCATTCGCGCCACCCTCAAGGGCCAGAAGAACAGCCCCGACCGCGCAGTATCGGCGCACTTGGACACCATCGGCGCCGCCGTCCGCGCGATCAAGGATAACGGACGCCTGACCCTGGCCCCCGTCGGTTGCTGGTCAAGCCGCTTTGCCGAGGGCAGCCGCGTCAGCCTGTTCACTGACAACGGCGTGATCCGTGGCAGCGTCCTGCCATTGATGGCCTCAGGGCACGCATTCAATACCGCCGTGGATGAAATGCCGGTGAGCTGGGACCATGTGGAGCTGCGCCTGGACGCCTACTGCGCGACCCGTGCCGACTGCGACTCCCTGGGAATCGGCATCGGTGACTACGTGGCGTTCGACCCCCTGCCCGAGTTCACCGAAAGCGGCCATATCAGCGCGCGCCACTTGGACGACAAGGCCGGTGTCGCCGCCCTGCTCGCCGCGCTCAAGGCCATCGTCGACAGCGGCGAACCCTTGCTGATCGACTGCCACCCGCTGTTCACCATCACCGAGGAAACCGGCAGCGGCGCAGCGGCTGCCCTGCCCTGGGATGTGAGTGAGTTTGTCGGCATCGATATCGCACCGGTCGCCCCTGGCCAGCACTCCAGCGAGCACGCGGTGAGCGTGGCGATGCAGGACTCCGGCGGGCCGTATGACTATCACCTGTCCCGCCACCTGCTGCGCCTGGCTTCGGACAATGAACTGCCGGTGCGTCGCGACCTGTTTCGTTATTACTTCAGCGATGCCCATTCGGCGGTGACCGCTGGCCACGATATCCGCACCGCGCTGCTGGCGTTTGGTTGCGATGCGACCCACGGCTACGAGCGCACCCATATCGACAGCCTCGCGGCCCTGAGTCGCCTGCTGAGCGCGTATATCCTCAGCCCCCCCGTGTTTGCCAGCGATGCGCAACCGGCCCAGGGTTCACTGGACAGGTTCAGCCATCAGATCGAGCACGAAACGCAGATGGAGAGCGACACGCGTGTGCCGCCGGTAGACAGCCTGGTCGGTCAGAAGTCCTGACGCTGGCAACAATGGTCCCGGCGCAGTAGCATCGCCGGGATTCTCTAGTTGAGGCTTGTATGCTGATTCCCTACGACGCACTTGAAGTCGACACCCTGACCCGCCTGATCGAAGACTTCGTCACCCGCGACGGTACCGACAATGGCGACGACACGCCCCTGGAAACCCGGGTATTGCGCGTGCGCCAGGCGCTGACCAAGGGCCAGGCATTGATCGTATTCGACCCCGACAGCGAACAATGCCAGTTGATGCTCAAGCACGACGTGCCCAAGCATCTGTTCGACTGAGCGCGGTTTCAGGCGTTGGGTTGCGGATGGGCGCCGGCACCCTGGCGTTCGACGATCTTCTCAAACACCTCGGCGCGGTGCACATTGACGCCCACCGGCGCTTGGATGCCGAATTTAACCTGGGTACCGTTCAGTTCGAGGATGTGCAAGGCGATGTCATCGCCAATGGAGATGATTTCGCCTACGGCGCGGCTTAAGACCAGCATGGCGGTTGTCCTTTTCGAGTGACAGGACCTTGACCTTGCGCGCTTGGATTTGTGGCAGCAATGGCTTGCGGCTAAATCAGGCAGCGCCTACATAGGCGGGTAAATTGCCTGACAGACAGAGGCTTGGTTGTGGCGGGTTTAGCGGGGCATATCCGTTACCAAGGAAACGGATATGCACACCATCCCAATCACCCCCTGACAGCCTGGGCCTTCGCGCGCATCTTATCCGCCATCACGGTCATCTCGTCATACAGCAACTGCGGGTTCTTCTGCTTCAACGCCCACGCCATCCGGCCCTGCTCATGGGGCAGGATCATGAACTCGCCCTGGGCCACCCGCTGGTAAATGTAATCGGCGATATCCGCCGCCGAAATCGGTGAGCTCTCGAGCAACTTGCCCACCTGCGCTTTCATTGCCGGGGTCGGTCCACGGAACGAGTCCAACAGGTTGGTCTGGAAAAACGACGGGCAGACCACGTGTACCCCCACTTCCTGCTGCTTGAGCTCCACCAACAGGCTTTCCGATAGCGCCACTACGCCGGCCTTGGCCACGTTGTAGTTGCTCATGGCCGGGCCCTGCATCAGTGCTGCCATCGAAGCAATGTTGATGATGCGGCCCTTGCTCTTTTCCAGCAGCGGCAGGAACGCCTTGCAGCCCTTGACCACGCCCATCAGGTTGATCGCGATCTGCCAGTCCCAATCCTCCAGGGACAGTTCGGCGAAGAACCCACCGGAGGCCACGCCGGCATTGTTGACGATCACATCTATGCCACCCAGCTTCTCCTCGCAGGCCTGGGCAAAGGCCGTGAGCTGACTGTAGTCGCGCACGTCGCAGCGCTGGATAAAACCGTCGCCACCGGCCTCGCGTACCCGCTTCAAGGTTTCCTGCAGGCCCGGCTCACTGACATCCGACAAGGCCAGTTGCCAACCCTCGCGGGCCCAGCGCAGAGCGATTTCACGACCCAGGCCGGACCCGGCGCCAGTGATCATCATGCGATTTTGCATAGAAAGTAGCCTTGTGGTTCACAGAAGAAGTGATCGGCAGTGTAGCGAAGGTTTTTCCTACACCCACGCACCATCAGAGTGATGAATGCCCCAGGCAAACCGCGGGCTCGGTCGGATACCTGCCCACAGGCTAAGTTCAATCTTTTTCAACTAAGCAGGTGCATTGGCGAGGGTATTAAAAGAAATAAGCGACGCTGCAAAACGCTTTAAAAAAACATGGAATTTTCCACGCAGGCGCACAGTCGGAGTTATTAAGGCGTCCGTATTCAACTGTCGGGCCTATCGTTAAATAACCGGTCTTTACAGAAGGCCTACAAGGAAAAAAACTATGAGCCTCATTCTGATCATTATCCTGATCCTTCTACTGGTCGGTGGCCTTCCAGTGTTCCCGCACTCCCGTAGCTGGGGTTATGGTCCGTCGGGTATTCTCGGTGTGGTCCTGGTCGTGCTGTTGGTGTTGTTGCTGCTCGGCAAGATATAAAAGCCGGGCAAAAAAAGAGGCCTTCTTGAAGGCCTCTTTTTTATTGCCGGTCAATTAGTCCGGCTTGCCATCAACCACCCCTGCGGTGTTATCCAACAGGCTCTTGGTTGCGGTCTGCAGGAACGATTCAAGCTTCTGCTTCAGTGCAGCTTCGTCCGGCGAATCAGGAATGACCTTACCGGTTGGCTCGGCGCCCAATTCGTATTCCCACAACTTCGGTGGCATTTCCTTAGGCAACACCAGCACGCGGTCGCCAGTGAGCAACGCCACGGTCTGGTCGCTGCCCGAAGGCTTGATCACGCCGAAACCCTTGTCGCCTTCCGGCAGGTTCAGCAGGTCACGCCCCCAGCACTGGTGCAGGGTGTCGCCGCCAAGGCGCCCCATGATAGTCGGGACGATGTCGATCTGGGTGCCCACGGTGTGGTCACGCTCGCCGAACTTCTCCTGGATACCCGGTGCGATCATCAGCATCGGCACATTGAAGCGGCCCAGGTCCATTTCGGTGATCTGCTGTTCATTGCCAAAGCCGTGGTCACCCACGATCACGAACAGGGTTTCCTTGAAGTACGGCTCTTTGCGGGCCTTTTCAAAGAACTGGCCCAGGGCCCAGTCGGAGTAGCGCATGGCCGTCAAATGCTCGTCGAGGCTGCCGCGGCCGGTCACTTTATCCACCGGCAACGGGTTGGGCAGCGCGTACGGCGTGTGGTTGGACAGGGTTTGCAGCAATGCGTAGAACGGCTTGCCGCCTTCGCGGGCCTTCAACTCTTCCAGGCCACGGTTGAACATGTCCTGGTCGGACACGCCCCAGGTCGGGTCGGAGAACACCGGGTTGACGAAGTCATTGCGGCCAATGAAGTTGGTCATGCCCTGGTTGCTGAAGAAACCGGACTGGTTGTCCCAGGCGAAGTCGCCGTTGTAGACATACACGTCGTCAAACTGGCGCGCACTGAGCAACTGCGGCAGGCCCGACAGCTTGTGACTGCCTTCGGGGGTCTGCATCAGGTATTCGAAGCCCGGCAGGTTCGGGAAGCAGGCCATGGTGGCGAACATACCCTGGTGGGTGTGAGTGCCATTGGAGAAGAAGCGGTCGAACAGCAGGCCTTCCTTGGACAACTTGTCGAAGTACGGCGTGATATTACCCGGGCGACCCAAGGCGCCCACCGAGTGACCGGCGAAGCTTTCCATCAGGATCACGACGACGTTCTTGATCGGCAGGGTTTTTTCGGCCGGCGGCGTGTAGTCACGGCGCACGGCGGCGGTGTCGGTATCCACCAGTTTCTCTTGCGGCAAGACCAGCATGTTGCGCACGGTCTGGGTGGCCAGCGGTTGATCCAGGGTGGCTTTCCAGATGTTGGAGCGTTCTTCGGAGAAGCGCGACTTGGCCGCGGCGATCAGCGACAAGGTGCCATTGAGGCCCAACTGGTTGGCGAAGTTCGACTCGGTGGTGTAGACGTCACCCCAACGCAGCGGCGGGCCCTGGCGCAGGGTGCCACGAGCAGCGACGACCGCGACCAGCAGGCAAACCACGAACACCGCGATGCGCGAGTACCACGGCGCCACCTGGCGGGTACCGATGCTGCCACCGCTGAACGGGCCGCGCGGGCGCGTGGCACGGTCGGCACCCTTGAAGGCGATGCTCAGGATCAGCGTGCCCACGGCCCAGGCCAGCAGGTAGCGCACCACTGGGAAACCGTACCAGAGCATGCTCATCACGGTCTTCGGGTCTTCCTTGACATATTGGAAGACCAGGCCGTTGAGGCGCTGGTGGAATTCGCGGTAGAAGTCCATCTCCATCAAGCCCAGGAACAGGGCGATGCTGGACGCAACGGTCAGCCACAAACGGAAGAACCCACGCGCGGCCATGGCCCGTACGCTGAACAGGGCCAGCAGCAGCGGGATCAGCACGTACACCACCAGGCGAATATCCAGGCGCAGGCCGTTGGCGAACGCTTCCAGGAAGGTCGAGGCCGGGGTGTCGAGGATCATCTCGCGGTTGTAGGCCAGCAGCGCCAGGCGCAGCAGGGAAAACATCACCATCATGACCAGTGCGCAAAGCAGCGTGTACGCCAGATGGGATTTGACGGTCGGTTGCAGCAGGCGATTAGAAGCTCGCTGCTGACTCAGGGCGTCCGGGTTTGCCATGTCGTTTCAGGACCCATTGGAAGTTTAAGTTGCGAAATAAAGCAATGGCGCTCGGCCTCGCCCAGGCTGGCTGGGGGTAGGCGGTTTGCGCGGTGGCGCAAATGGTGCCCGATCAATGCGAGCAACGCTATTAATTACTGAATGTGCGCCCCCCTTCTGCCGTTAACGGCACTGGAGATAGAGCCTTGGGGCGGCGATTCAAAGCGGGCGAATTGTCTTGGATGGGATGTGAAAATTTCGTGCAGCGAATATTTCGACACACAAATCTCTGGAGTGCGCTGAAGACCACTGTGGGAGGGTGCTTGCTCCCGATAGCGGTGGGTCAGCCAACTCATCTGGCACTGCCACACCGCTATCGGGAGCAAGCCCCCTCCCACACTTATTGCTCACACGCCAAAGGGAGTGAGGGGTCAGATCCGCACATTACCGCGCGGCCCGGCGATCGCCCAGATGATCAGGCCCAACACTGGCAGCAACAGGATCAACAGGATCCAGAGCACCTTGGCCCCGGTGCTTGCGCCGCTTTGGAACACATTGATGATCGCCCAGATATCCAGCGCCAGGATGATCAACCCGATCAGACCGTTGAAAGTAGAACCCATGGTGTCGCTCCTAAGTGAGGGCATGCCCTTGTAGGATAGTCAGCCCTGGCGGGGGTTCCGTTTTATTTCAGACGTGAACGGCCACCTTCAACGCTTCCAGGGAAGGCTCGCCCTTGATGCCGACTTCGGCACACAGCGCCAACACGCGCGCCAGGTCGTTGCCGTACACCAGCACCGCCTGGATCTCGTCATCCAGCGGTTGGCTGAAGTTCATCAACACATAGCCGCCGTCTTCCGGGCTCAGGGCGCTCATCTGGATCTGGATGCGGTTGAGGGCGGTCAGCGCTTCGGTCTTGGCCAGTTGCTTGGGCTTGAGGTTGAATGCCACGCCCGGGCCGAACGACGCGACGATCTGGGCAAACAGATCACTGTAAGTATCGGCCTGGAACAGCACGGTGTCCGGCAGGCTGCCGACCACCACCCACTCCCCCAGCGGGATCGGGAAGGTGTCGTCGTAGTTGATGTCCGGATTGGCCGCCAGGAAGGCCGCAGGGTCTGCGTAGGCCTGGGCGGCCTCTTCGGCGATGCGCGCCACCTCGTCGTCGCTCATGAGGCCGGTGCTGATGTTGCTGATGAGTTCGACGAGGGCGGTTTTCATGGGGCGATCCTGTGACGGGCTGGTTTTCGAGGGCGCGTAGCCTACACCAGTTTCTGCAACTGCGCCGCCGTATCCATCGCGCCCATGGTCTGCGCCGCTGCCAGCACCGTCGCACCCTGGGCATCGAACGCCCTGGGGTTCGCGCCCTGGCCCAGCAGGTAGTCCACCATCTCAACGCGGTTGAACATCGCTGCCATCATCAATGCCGTGCGGCCGTCCGAGGATGCTGCGTCAACCGGTGCGCCACCCTCGATCAGGGCCTTGACCACGGGCAGGTTGCCCTTGAACGCCGCGCCAGCGATCGGCAGTTGGTTCTTGTCATTGGCGATCAGCGGGTCAGCCTTGAATTCCAGCAGCACTTTTACCGCCTCGGCGTGGCCATGGTAGGCCGCGAGCATCAGCAAGGTGTCGCCGTTGTGGTTGCGCAGGTTGGCCGGCAAGCCTTTGGCCAGCAGCGCGGCGAGCATGGCCGCGTCGCCTTTGCGGGCCACGTCGAAGACCTGCTCGGCAAATTCGGCGGCTTCGTCTTCGGTCATTCGTTTGGCGTGGTCTGACATGGGGAGGCTCCTGTTCTGGTGCTTTATATGGCGCCCAGTGTCGCGATGGAGTTCCCCACTGTCATGGCTTTTTTGTCAAAAGCCTTCATAGACACAATCAATAGCGAAACTCACCGCCCTGGATCTGCGCCAATAATTGCCCCGTGACCGGCACGTAGCTGTCCGAGCCCGGCAACCACGCGTAGACCGGATCGTTGCCCGCCTTGTCCGGGTCGAAGGCTTCTTCCTTGAGCCGTACCTTCTGGTACTTGAAGGTGCCAGTGGTCTCCATCTTCACCTTGATCCGCAGGAATAACGGCACCGCATAGTGCGGCAATTGACCATGGGCGAATTGCAGCAGTTCGCGCATATCCAAGGCCGCCAGGGATTCACTGGGAGTGATGGCGACCATGCCTGCGCGGCCGTTGGTGTTTTCGATCTCGACACCATAGGCCACGACCTCCGCGATCTGCGGGTGTTGCAGCAGGATGTTCTCGACTTCGGTGGTGGAAACGTTCTCGCCCTTCCAGCGATAGGTATCCCCCAGGCGATCGACAAACTGCGCATGGCCAAAGCCGATGCTGCGTAACAAGTCGCCGGTATTGAAGTAGCGATCGCCCTTTTCGAACACATCGGTCAGCACCACCTTGCGGTTCTTTTCCGGGTCGGTGTAGCCATCGAACGGCGACTTTTCATCGATCCTGGCCAGCAACAGGCCCTGGCCGCCCGTTTGCACCTTGCGCATGAAGCCATCACTGCCCCGCAGCGGTTCGCCGCTCTCCGGGACGTAATCCACCAGCGCCCAATGTTGCAGGCAAAAGCCGATGGTGTTGTCGAAGTTCAGCACGTTGGTAAAGCCGATATTGCCATCGCTGGCGGCATACAGTTCGCAGATATGCTCGACGCCAAAGCGCTGTTTGAATTGTGCCCAAACACCGGGGCGCAGGCCGTTGCCGACCATCTTGGTCACCTGGTTATCACGATCCTGGGTACTGGTGGGCTGGTCAAGCAGGTAGCGGCACAATTCGCCAACATACCCGAGGGTAGTGGCGTTGAATTTGCGCACATCGTCCCAGAACTGGCTGGCGCTGAATTTGCGCCGAATGGCGAATCCCGACGCACCAATGATCGCCGCCCCCCAGCACACGCACAGACCGGTGGCGTGGTACAGCGGCAAGGTGCAATACATGACATCGTCCGGGCCCATGTCCAGGGCGATGCTGCCGAAACTGACGGCGGTCCTGGTCCAGCGACCATGTTTCATGATGCCGGCCTTGGGCAGGCCGGTGGTGCCGGAGGTGTAGATATAGAAGCAGGGGTCGCTGAAGAAGATCCGGGCACTGCTGGCGGGGTTGTCTGGCGAACAGTCGGCACTGGCGGCCATCAGGTCGACATACCCCTCGGGGACCGCGCTGGCATGCTGATCCGCGACGAACCAGGTGCGCTCCGCCGGGATCGACACTTGATCGCGCACCACCGTATAGGCATCCACCAATTCCGCGCCGACCACGATTGCCACCGGGTTGACCAGGTTCAGGCTGTGCACCAACGCCGCCTGGGTTTGTGCGGTATTGAGCATGGCGCAGATGCCGCCAAGCTTGGCCACCGCCAGCACGTTCAGCAGCAACTCGGTACGGTTTTCGATAAACAGCGCGACGACGTCACCCTTGCCGATGCCTTGGGAGGCCAGATGATGAGCGATGCGGTTGGCACGCTGGTTAGCGTCGCGGTAGCTGAGCACGCTGTCGCCGTAGAGCAAGGCGGCGCCATCAGGGTTACGCAGGGTGGCTTGTTCGAAGTGCCAGCCCAGGCCGCAAGGCTGCGCCGGGTCGGTGACATTCGCAGCGCGCATGCCGCGCACCACTCGGGGCAAGGCCCGCACGATGGCTGGCACCTTACGCAGCATCATGCCCCAGGTGATCATGTCGTTTGGCTGATGGCTCATGACGGAACATCCTTTTTCTTATTCTTTATCTGATCCGGAAACACCGGCGCCTTGCGAAGGCAGGAGGCCGAATGCCTTGCAGGAAAATACGCCAGCGATTCTTCAGCTGTACACGCGGGATTTGAAAAGTTTTGTATCCCCTGCCCCTCGTTGGCTGAAAAAGGGAATTTAGTCACGTACTGACAGTCTTTACCCTTGAGCACCCGCCGCGACGGGCCTATCGAATAGCGCAAAATGCAGGATGCATGATGGCCATTCATGCAAATTGCACGAAACCGAAAATTCTGAATATTTTTAACCTGTTGATTTATAAAGACTTTTTATAAATTCACTAGCTGGCACAATCACTGCACCTATCACTCCATGCTTGCCAACTTGAGCCAACGGAGCTGATAGACATGAGCCTGATCCAAGATAAATTCGCCTCAGTATTCTCCAACTACGACGTCACCACCCAGCCACGTCCCGACGGCGGTATCCTGTTGACCCTGCGCAACAGCGAAGGCAAGCAGGTCAAGCGTTCGATCTCTTACCAGCAGTTGCACACTGCCGATCAACTGACGTGGGTGATCAGCGCGATTCGCCGCGACCTGGCCGAACAAGCCAGTGAGCTGCCGCAGATTTCGATGCTGCAAAGCCAGAACCGCTTTGCCTTGCCGACCTACCATTCGGCCTGAGCTATCCAGCAATAAAGAGGGCCGCGACGCCATCAAGCGTCGCGGCCCTTTTTTATGCGTTCAGTACAGGCCTTGCCGAACCGCTTCATTCATTGCCTGCACGCGGTTGGTGACCTGCAACTTGCCATAGATGTTACGCAGGTGAAATTTCACCGTGGCTTCGGAACTGGCTCGAATCTGGCTGATCTCCCAGACAGTCTTGCCCTCCAGGGCCCAGCGCAGGATTTCCTGTTCCGCGGGGGTCAGGGGCTTGCCGGACAAGCTCAGGCGCTTTCTCACCGCTGTGGACACTTCGTCCTGCGTCGGTGACGATCGATCCTGCTCCTGTTGCGCGCTCATTCATCTCTCTCCTTTTATTTGCGGACGCTGTCCTAACCTTCGGATTTCTCCTATTGACAGACAGCATAAACATCGAGGTTTGGAGAGATTTACATAACGAACGGAATTAAAGAGCAAGACCTGCAAAAACAGCCAAGTCTTACACTCCAATAAGGTTCTTCCCACAATACTTTTCCGCATAGGCGGGTTGAACAATCGCGAACCAGCGACTAGTCGTCCAATCCTGGAAACCCAGCGGCAAGCTCACTCCCGATAAATTCAGCGACCGCGTGCCCAGGCTGGTGGGATAACTGCAAGATCACGCAGTGCGGGTGCTCTCCCATATCGAACCAATGCGGCAAGCCGGCCGGGATCACCAGCAGGTCATTTTTCTCACAGCGTACGCCGTACACATAGTCACCGATGTGCAAGCTGAACAGCCCCTGGCCGGCGATAAAGAACCTGGCCTGGTCCGAGCTGTAGCGGCGCTCATCGAGGAGGCCGGCGCGCAGCTCAGTGCGTTGCGGGTGGTCGCCGGTGACGCTGAACACCTCAATGCAGCCGTAACCGAGGGCGTCGATCCGGGGCTGGCACGCGGCAATCATTTCAGCCTCGCTGGCACCTTTTGCCAGTGGGCCTGGTTGCCAGCGCTCAAACCGCACACCGTGCTCGGCCAGGGTCGAGACGATGTCGTCGAAATGGGTCAGGACCTTGTTCGGGGTATCCGGGGTGGTGACGGAGTAAACGGCTACATAACTCATTGGACGGTTCCTTGGTTCTGCTCTTGCAATCGAAAGCCGATGATAAGGGCGGCGGCCAGGGCCGCGACGCTGGCGATGCTGAACGTGAGGGTCGGCCCCAACAGGTTCCAGCTATAGCCGGCATACAAAGCGCCAAGTGCGCCGCCGGTGCCGGCCAAAGCTGCATACAACGCCTGGCCCTGGCCCTGCTGGCGGTCGCCGAAGCTGCGTTGCACAAAGGCAATCGCCGCCGCATGAAAACTGCCGAACGTTGCCGCGTGCATCACTTGCGCCAACAGCAACACCCAGAAAAACTCGGCAAACGAGCCCAGCAGCAACCAACGCAGCGCCGCCAGCAGGAAACTGGCCAGTAACACACGACGCACGGAAAAGCGCGTAAGGATGCGACTCATGGCCAGGAACATCAGCACTTCCGCGACCACCGCCAGGGCCCAGAGCATACCGATCACGCCTCGGCTGTAGCCCAAGTGCTCCAGGTGCAGGGTCAGGAAGGTGTAGTACGGCCCATGGCTCATTTGCATCAGCGCCACACAGGCATAAAACGCAAGGACCCCGGGGCTGCGCAATTGCGTGAGGAAACCCTCGGCAGCCAGGCGATTGCCCTGGGTGGCAGGCTGCGCGTTCGGTACCCACAGGCTGGCGCCGATGATGCCGGCCATGATCACCACGACCACCACCGGGTAAATATCCAGGCTCAGCCAGTCGAACAGGCGACCCATGATCACGACGGTGAGGATAAAGCCGATGGAGCCCCACAGGCGGACCTGGCTGTAGCGCGAGGTTTGTGTGTGCAGGTGGGCCAGGGTGATGACTTCAAACTGCGGCAGCACCGCATGCCAGAAGAATGCGTGCAAGGCCATCACCAGCGCCAGCCAGGCGTAAGTCTTGCTGATGAAAATCAGGCAAAAGCTCGCCAGGGTGCACACCGCGCCAAAACGCACGATGGCCAGGCGCCGACCGGTATAGTCGCCGAGCCAGCCCCACAGGTTGGGCGCCACGCAGCGCATCAGCATGGGGATGGCCACCAGTTCGCCGATGCGCGCGCTGGAGAACCCCAGATGATCGAAGTAAAGCGCCAGGAATGGCGCTGTCGCCCCCAGCAGGGCGAAGTAGAACAGGTAGAAGCTGGAGAGGCGCCAGTACGGGACGGGGGGTGTCATGTTGCCGCAAGGGGCTGCTTCACAGCCCCGCGCGAGCCACATCGCTCGCCACCACAATCCGTCACAGTTGGCCCAGTACCGGGGTACTCACGCGTACATCGGCATTTTGCCCACGGTTGCGCAGCAGGTGGTCCATCAACACGATCGCCATCATCGCTTCGGCAATCGGTGTGGCACGGATGCCGACGCACGGGTCATGGCGGCCCTTGGTGATGACGTCCACCGGATTGCCGTGCACATCGATCGAACGCCCCGGGGTGGTGATGCTCGATGTGGCCTTGAGGGCCAGGTGCGCAATGATCGGCTGCCCGGAGGAAATACCGCCGAGGATGCCGCCCGCGTTATTGCTGAGGAAACCTTGTGGGGTCAGTTCGTCGCGATGTTCGGTACCGCGCTGGGCGACACATGCGAAGCCCGCGCCGATTTCCACGCCTTTCACCGCGTTGATGCTCATCAGCGCGTGGGCCAGTTCGGCGTCCAGGCGGTCGAAGATCGGCTCGCCCAGGCCCGGCTTGACGCCTTCGGCGACCACGGTGATCTTGGCGCCCACGGAGTCCTGGTCGCGGCGCAACTGGTCCATGTAGGCTTCCAGTTCCGGCACTTTGTCCGGGTCGGGGCAGAAGAAGGCGTTGTCTTCCACGCTGTCCCAGGTCTTGAACGGGATTTCGATCGGGCCCAACTGGCTCATATAGCCACGGATGACGATACCCTGGGTGGCCAGGTACTTCTTGGCAATCGCACCGGCCGCCACGCGCATTGCGGTCTCGCGGGCCGAGCTGCGGCCGCCGCCACGGTAGTCGCGTTCGCCGTATTTGTGATGGTAGGTGTAGTCGGCATGAGCCGGGCGGAACAGGTCCTTGATCGCCGAGTAGTCCTTGGACTTCTGGTCGGTGTTGCGGATCAGCAGGCCGATGGCACAGCCAGTGGTGCGGCCTTCGAACACGCCAGAGAGGATTTCGACCTGGTCAGGCTCCTGACGCTGGGTGGTGTGGCGGCTGGTGCCGGGCTTGCGGCGGTCGAGGTCGCGCTGCAGGTCTTCCAGGGACAGCTCGAGGCCGGGCGGGCAGCCGTCGACAATGGCGACCAACGCCGGGCCATGGCTTTCGCCTGCGGTGGTGACAGTGAACAGCTTGCCGAAGGTATTGCCGGACATGCAGGGCGCTCCGTGAAATCAGTTGTAATCACTCAGAGGTGATAACCAAGCGCGCCAGTATACGCGGGCCAACCGACTAGTTCATCCTCGAAACCTTACCGGTAGACGTTGGTCGAACCGGCACCTTCCTGATGATGGCGTGATGATGCTTCGAGTTTTGCTACTGACCCTGACCCTGTTTACTGGCGTGGCCTGTGCCGCGTCCCCCGTGGTGTTGCAACGGCCCATCAGCCTCGACACCGGCAGCGGCGAGCTGTTTGGCTCGCTGCTGCTGCCCCAGTCCGACAAACCGGTGCCGGTGGTGCTGATCATTGCCGGCTCCGGCCCCACCGACCGCAACGGCAACAGCGCCGACGGCGCGCGCAACGACAGCCTCAAGCGCCTGGCCTGGGTACTGGCCCGGCATAACATCGCCAGCGTGCGCTACGACAAGCGCGGCGTTGCCGCCAGCCTGGCCGCCACGCCCGATGAGCGCAACCTGACCCTGGACGCCTACGTGGCCGACGCCGTGGCCTGGGGCAAGCTGCTCAAGGCCGACAAGCGCATGGGCCCGCTGATTGTGCTGGGCCATAGCGAAGGTGCGCTGGTGGCCGCCCTGGCCGCGCCGCAACTCGATCCGGCGGGGGTGGTCTCCTTGTCCGGCAGCGCCCGTCCGGTGGACCAGGTGATACGCCAACAGTTGGCTGACCACCTGCCCCCTGCCCTGCTGCTGCGCAGTAATGAAATCCTTGACCACCTCAAGGCCGGCCAGGTGGACCCCGATGTGCCGGCCCCTCTGGAAGGGATTTTCCGACCCAGCGTTCAGCCCTATCTGATCAGCCTGTTTCGTGCCGACCCCTCGGCAGCTTTTGCCAAGCTACGCATGCCGGCGCTGATCATCCAGGGCACCCACGATATCCAGGTGGGGGTGGGCGATGCGCAGCAATTGAAGAACGCCAAGCCCGACGCCGAATTGACGATAATCGAGGGCATGAACCACGTGATGCGCATCGTGCCCAACGACGTGAAGCAGCAACTGGCCTCCTATAACAACCCTCAATTGCCCCTGGCCGCCGAGCTGGGCACACGCCTGGTGCGCTTTATCGACGGACTTCAACCCCGTTGACCGACTAATTGCCTCCAGTACTGGGAAAAGCGGCCGATAAGCCCAGGGTCGACAGCAAAAAGCCTGTCGACTGGCTGGGCTTGGACAGGATCGCGCCGCATGACTATCACCGAAGCAACACCAGAACCTACCGCTGAAACCGCCACGGAAAAAACCGAGGTCGTCGACGCGGCGCCCCTGCCGTGGGCAGACGTGCAGGCGGAACATTTCAAGATGCTGCGCCTGGCGCCCCTGGCCACTGACCGCGCCACGGGGGTGAGGCCTTTGCGTTTCGTGCAGTTCGGTTACGCCGAACGCAACGACAAACACCACAGCCTGCTGCGCATGGTCATCCAGTTACCGGGCCAACGGGTGCGTCGCGAGCAGAATCACCTGGACATCTGGGTCGATCACGACAAGCACCGCGTGCACTTCGGCCCAGGCAACAGCCTGGAAATCGAACCGGCCAACCGTGGCATCGGCCGATTCCTGGTCGCCCAAGGCGCCGCGTGGGCGAAGAAGAAGTGGGCCCACTACCGCGTTGACGGCGTAGACCTGGCCAACAAGGACGCGCTCAATGAAGCCACGCGCCTGCGTCGCGATCACTTCCTGCGTGTCCAAGGCTTTGACGTGGCCTACGCCGATGTGCAGCATTTGAAAGGCAACGTGCAGCCCGGCAAGGTCGGCGATGTGCTGGACAGCTGGAACACCGAGAAGGTGCAGTTCGTGGAGATCCTCGAAGCCGCGCAAATGCTGCAACAGGCCGAACAGAACCTGGCGGAGCAGGAAGTGAAGCTGCGCAAGGAAGAGGAAAAAGTCACCAAGTTCAAGCGTGAGGACAGCGGGCTACGGTTTACCATCACCTGCCTGGTAGCGTTCACCGTGTTTCAGGCGGGGTTGTTGATCTGGATCGCTACGCACCGGTAAATCGCGAGTGACCGGGTTGCACGGGATACACAGGTGGAAGGTGCGCCAACTATCCGACTATCCGACTGGGCGCCGTGGCGCAGCAAACCGGAACCCTGTGGCGAGCGGGCTTGCCCCGCGTTGGGCTGCGCAGCAGCCCCAGTAAGATCACCGCGTTTTTTCAGACAAAACGCGGTGCGGGATTTGGGGCTGCTGCGCAGCCCAACGCGGGGCAAGCCCGCTCGCCACAGACAAGCCCGCTCGCAACAACAGCCCGCCTTCCACAACAACCCGCTTGCCACGACAGCCGGTTCTTCTTCAGTTAGATCCTGGCGGCGAAGATTGCCTGATGCGCCCGGCACTGTTCAGCCGTCAACATGAACACGCCATGCCCACCGCGCTGGAACTCCAGCCAGGCAAAATCGACTTCCGGGTACAGCGCCTCGACGTGGACCTGGCTGTTGCCCACCTCGACAATCAGCAAGCCCTTCTCGGTCAGGTGATCGGCCGCTTCGGCGAGCATGCGCCGCACCAGGTTCAGGCCATCGTCGCCGCACGCCAGGCCCAGCTCTGGCTCATGCTGGTATTCGTCCGGCATGTCGGCAAAATCCTCGGCATCCACATACGGCGGGTTGGACACGATCAGGTCAAAGCGCTGGCCCGGCAAGCCATCAAAGCCGTCCCCCTGCACGGTGTACACGCGTTCATCGACGCCATGGCGCTCGATATTCTGGTTGGCCACTTCCAGCGCTTCGAAGGACAGGTCGCCCAACACCACTTCGGCGTCCGGGAACTCATAGGCACACGCGATGCCAATGCAACCGGAACCCGTGCACAGGTCGAGAATGCGCGCCGGTGGCTGGGCCAGCCAGGGCTCGAAGCGGTTTTCGATCAGTTCGCCGATCGGTGAGCGTGGGATCAGCACACGCTCATCGACAATGAACGACATGCCGCAAAACCAGGCTTCCTTCAACAGATAGGCGGTGGGTACCCGCTCGTGGATACGGCGATGCAGCAAACGCTGCACATGGGAGATTTCCTCTTCTTCCAGGTTGCAGTCCAGGTAGCTGTCGGCGATTTCCCACGGCAAGTGCAAGGCGCCGAGCACCAATTGCCGGGCTTCGTCCCAGGCATTGTCGGTACCGTGGCCAAAAAACAGGTCTTCCCCATGGAAACGGCTGACAGCCCAACGGATATGGTCGCGCAAGGTGCGCAGGCGAGAAGTGATCACGGGGGCAAGCTCCTGGAAAAAACGACTGGCGATTCTAACAGCCTTCGCCCGTAGCGACGATGTACGTAACGCCCTCGCCGTACGTCGGATTTCATCCAGTTTGCCATCATTGGCTGGAACAAGCCGGCCTCTTGACATGGCTGCACGCCAGCAACGGCGTACCTTATGATCGTAGCGATTCACAGAACCGCTCAGCCAGTGGACAATGTCACAAAAGCCCCACTCACAGGAGCCCCAGAATGTCCGTTCCAAAGACGATGTTTCAACTCAGCGGTCGTGGTTATGCAGCTGCCAATCTCAGCCATGCGACCCTTGTGATCATCGATGCCCAGAAGGAATACCTCAGCGGCCCGCTCGCCCTCACGGGCATGGACGCGGCGGTCGCCAATATCAAGCAATTGGTCGCAGCCGCGCGCAGCGCCGGGCGCCCGATCGTGCATGTGCGCCACCTGGGCACCGTGGGCGGCCTGTTCGACCCGCAGGGCGAGCGTGGCGAATTCATCCCTGGCCTGGAACCGGCCGGCGACGAAACCATCATCGGCAAGCTGCTGCCCAGCGCTTTCCACGGCACCGGCCTGGAAAAACACCTGCAGGACCTGGGTTCGCTGGACCTGATCGTCTGCGGTTTCATGAGCCACTCCAGCGTCAGCACCACCGTGCGCGCCGCCAAGAACCTGGGCTTTCGCTGCACCCTGGTGGAGGACGCCTGCGCCACCCGCGACCTGCCTTACAAGGGCGGCGTCCTCACTGCCGAACACGTGCAGCAAACCGAAATGGCCATCATGGCCGACAACTTTGCCACCCTTGCCTTGACCAAAGACCTGATCTGACAGCCGCGCGATGAGCGGAGCGGCCGCGTGCGGGCCCCGCTCATCTGCAAATGCCTGTCATTTGCTGCAATTGCCTCTGGCACAGGAACAACCTGTGTATCTTCCGGTCGAAGGGCCGATACCCTGGAGGAAAGGTCGGAATGAAGATATCCGATGGTTTTGATGCTCGTCGCTTGCGCCCCAAGGGCCCGAGCAACTGGCGCCTGCGCCTGGTGGCCGGCATTGCCGCGCTGCTGGCGGTTGTAGGTGTGCTGCTGGCGGTGGCCGGTGGCGCAGGCTTGTCGGGGCACTCCCCGGCACTGGGCGAATTGAATGCCAGCCCTGGCGGCTCGGCGATCCTGGTGGTGGTCGGCCTGTTGGTGCTGTGGTTCGGCGTGTGGTTGTGGCGGCGCAGCCGGCGGCGGATGCGCCAGCCGTTGTCACTGAACATCGCCTCGCACCTGATGAAAAAACACAACTGATGGCGCTTGGATAGCGTTTCCTGCGCCCTGGCCGCCGCGATTTAGGTAAACTGCCCGCCCTTCGCGGAGGCTGACATGCAAGACGACGATTTTTCCCTGTTCAAGAACGAGCTGCGCGGCGTCAAGCCGATCAAGCACGACCGCGCCGACACCGGCAAACCCAAGACTGACCGGGCGCAGATCGCCAAGTTGCGCCAGGCTGCGACCGTGCGCACGGATGCCACCACCGTAGACGGCCTGTCGGACCAGTTCGTGATCGACGTCGGCCCCGAAGACGAACTGATGTGGGCCCGCGACGGTGTGCAGGAAAGCCAGATGCGCAAGCTCAAGGCAGGCCAGATCCCGTTCGAAGGCAGCCTCGACCTGCATGGCATGACCGTGGAAAAAGCCCGGGAAACCCTCTGGGCCTTCCTGGCCGAAGCCACCAAATTCGAAATCCGCTGCGTGCGCGTCACCCACGGCAAGGCCGTGCGCCTGGACGGCAAGCGGCCAATGATCAAGAGCCATGTCAACACCTGGCTGCGCCAGCATGCCCAGGTGCTCGGCTTTACCTCCTGCCAGGCCCGTCATGGTGGCGCCGGCGCGGTGTACGTGATGCTCAAGCGCACCATGATGGAAGGGCGCGACGAGTAACAAGTGCCATCGTCAGGCTTGCAGCCATGTGTCGGCCACCGTAACCTTGCGCTTTGCGAAAATCCAACAGGTAGTTTCATGTCCCTGGAACAGAATTACACCGAGATCCTCGGCCAACTTGGCGAGGACGTCTCCCGCGAGGGCCTGCTCGACACGCCAAAGCGTGCCGCCAAGGCGATGCAGTACCTTTGCCGCGGCTATGAACAGACACTTGAAGAAGTCACCAATGGTGCCTTGTTCAGCTCCGACAACAGCGAAATGGTGCTGGTCAAGGACATCGAGTTGTACTCGCTGTGCGAACACCACCTGCTGCCGTTTATCGGCAAGGCTCACGTCGCCTACATCCCAAGCGGCAAGGTGCTGGGCCTGTCCAAGGTCGCGCGGATCGTCGACATGTATGCGCGCCGCCTGCAGATCCAGGAAAACCTCAGCCGCCAGATCGCCGATGCTGTCCAGCAGGTCACCGGCGCCCTGGGCGTGGCGGTGGTGATCGAAGCCAAGCACATGTGCATGATGATGCGCGGTGTGGAAAAACAGAATTCGTCGATGATCACCTCGGTGATGCTGGGTGAGTTCCGCGAAAACGCGGCGACCCGTAGCGAATTCCTCAGCCTGATCAAGTAACAGGCTGCGTAGGAAAAGGCCGGCGTCCATCGCCGGTTTTTTTTCGCCCGCAAAATTCAGGTAAGCTGCGGCCCCTTCTGTCATGGGCAAGAGGTTTCAGCCATGTTCGTCAAAGCACTTCGAGTGGGCCTCGGCCACGTCATCATCGCGGGCGACTTCATTACCCGCCCACGCAAAAAGCAGCGCCCCGCCGAGCAGCAGGCACAGGTGAACGCGGCGGCCAAGGGCCTGAGCCTGTACCAGTTCCACGCCTGCCCGTTCTGCGTGAAGACCCGTCGTACCCTGCATCGCCTGAATGTTCCGGTGGCGTTGAAGGATGCAAAGAACAACGAGCAAGATCGCCAGACCCTGCTGGAGCAAGGCGGCAAGATCAAGGTGCCGTGCCTGCGCATCGAAGAGAATGGCCAGACCACGTGGATGTACGATTCCAAGGTGATCATCGATTACCTGGACAAGCGCTTCGCTGCGGTCTGACAGACGCCGTCTCCTCTGTAGGAGCGAGCTTGCTCGCGAAAAACCTGAGGACGCCGCGGGGTGTCAGGTTCCCCTCGTTATCGTTGACGATTTTCGCGAGCTAGCTCGCTCCTACAGGATTTCCATGTCCAGTAATGCGGAGCCCAGGCATTTTCCGTGGGCATCCAGCGCCAGCGAACGGGTCACCCCGCCGCGCAGGATCCCAGGCAGCACGAAGTTCAGCGCCTGCACGTTGGGCAACTCATAACGCCGTATCGGCGCAGCACCCGGTTCCAGGAGGCCCGCAAAAAATTCGCTCACGCGCTCGGCCGTGAGCTGTTCGCAAAGCAAGGGATAGTCCTCGGCGCGATAGGCAATGATCGAAATATTCGAGGTGTCGCCCTTATCCCCGGTGCGGGAATGGGCCAGGGTGTGCAGCTTCATGCTTCGATCCTCGGGTTGACCGCGTTACGCGGCAGCAGCAACGACGCCACCGCCACCACCTGCCGCACACTCTTGCTGGCGCCGCCACCGCCAGACGGGCCGTTGGTGTAGAGGGTTTCCACTTCATTGCCGACACGTACCGCCTCGCTGCGCTCTTCACAGCGCGCGGCCACGCGCAGACGCACTTCCCAAGGCTCGACACTGCCGCGTGGGCCATGCAATGAGTCCAAGCCGATCAACTCGGCGCGCACCTCCTGCATCTTCACCCCCATCAACTCCAGGCGCTTGAGCACAACATCTCGCGCCAGTTGCGCCCGTGCGACCGCACCCGGGCCACCGTAGGACATCTGCCCCTCGCCGATCCAACCGTCCAGGTAACCCACGCTGACCTTCAACTGTTCCGGCCGTGCTCGACCATTGGCGCCCTGGGCCCGCACCCGGTCAGTAGCGTCGTCGATAAAGGTCACCTGGGAAAAGTCGGCGGTGACATCAGGGGTCAGGTACGCCGTAGGGTCATGCACTTCATAGATCAATTGCTCGGTACAGGTCGCTCGACTGACCCGTCCACCGGAACCTGCGACCTTGGTAATCACCGCATCACCGTCGGCATTGATCTCGGCCAACGGAAACCCCAGGCGCGCCAGGTCATTCACGTCCTTGAAGCCGGGATCGGCGAAATACCCACCGCTGACCTGCCCCGCGCATTCGAGCAAATGCCCCACCAGTGTGCCGCGCCCCAGACGCGGCCAATCGTCCATCGCCCAGCCAAACTCAAACATCTGCGGCGCCAGGAACAGCGACGGATCGGCCACGCGCCCGGTGATCACCACATCAGCCTCGGCACCCAGGGCCTCGAGAATGCCATCGACCCCCAGGTAGGCGTTCGCAGAAATCAACCGCGCGCCCAGTGAGCCCAAGGTCTGGCCGTTATCCAGCACCTGCTCGGGGCGCAGGATGTCGAGCACATCGTCACCCAGCACCGCCACCACCTTGAGGCCCAGGCCCAACTCATTGGCGATGCGGCGCACTTCAAGGGCCGCCGCCACCGGATTGGCCGCGCCCATATTGGTGATCACTCGCAGACGTCGGTGCCCCTCGCGGCGGCCGACAAACGGCAGCACGCGGCGCATGCGCTCGCTCAGCAGCGGGTCATACCCGCCCTGCGGATCGCTGATGCGCGCCTGTTGCGCCAGGGCGATGGTGCGTTCGGCCAGGCATTCGAAGACCAGGTAATCCAGGTCGCCGTGTTCGGCCAGTTCTACGGCAGGTTCGATGCGGTCGCCGGAATAGCCGGCACCGGAACCGATGCGCAAGGTGTTCATCTCAAATCACTCCCAGGAGCAACGCCGTCAGGGTCATCAACACCGACGCAGCAAACAGAAAAGGGATGGTAAAGCGCTGGTGATCGGCCAATTCGATCTTGCACAGGCCCACCAACAGGAATGTCGCGGGGGTCAGCGGGCTGACCGGGAAGCCGGTGGTGTGTACGCCGAGCAGCGAGGCCTGGGCCACTTGCAGCGGGTCGACGCCCAGGGCCTTGCCGACTTCGGCGATCACCGGCATGACGCCGAAATAGTAGGAATCGGGGTCGAACAGCATGCTCAGGGGCATGGAAATGAAGCCCACCACTGCGGGGATCAGCTTGCCGTGGCCCGCTGGAATCTGCGCGACCGCCACTTCGGCAATGGCCTTGAGCATGCCGGTGCCCTGCATGATGCCGGTGAACACCCCGGCAGCGAGCAGGATACTGGCCATGGTCAGGGCGGTTTTGGCGTGGGCATCGATGCGCGCACGCTGGGCGTCGACATTCGGGTAATTGATGCACAGCGCGACCACAGTGCCGAGCATGAACATCACCACGGGATCGACCCAACCGGCAATCATCACCACCATCACCAGCACCGTCAGGATCAGGTTGACCCAGAACAGGCGTGGGCGGCGCAGCCGGATGTCATCATCGCTGAGCACCCGTTGCGGCACGGCATCCACTGTGGAACCGGCGCCCAGGCCCAGGCGTTTTTCCTCGCGACGACCAAGCCACCAGGCGCAGGCGAAAACGAAGATCAGGCCGACGATCTGCACCGGGATCAGCGGCTGGAACAAGTCCGCCACTGGCACGTGCAAGGCTGCCGACGAGCGCAACACCGGGCCGGTCCAAGGCAGGAAGTTGACCCCGGCGGCCATCGCGCAGACACAGGCAAGGATGCGCTTGTCGATGCCCAGCCGTGTATACAGCGGCAGCATCGCCGGCACCGTCACCAGAAAGGTCACCGCGCCGGAACCGTCCAGGTGGACCAGCAAGGCCAGGGTCGCGGTACCCACCACAATTCGTGTAGGACGCGTCCCTACCGTACGCAGGATGCGATCAATGATGGGATCAAGCATGCCGGCATCGGTCATGATCCCGAAAAACAGGATCGCGAACACAAACATACCCACCACGGGGGCGACGTTCTTGATACCGGTAATGATGAAAGCGCTGGTCTGCAGGCCGAAACCGCCGAGCAGCGCGGCGATGATCGGCAAGGCAATCAGGGCCACCAGCGGCGAAAGGCGTTTGCTCATGACGGCAGCGAGCAGGCACAGGATGGTGATGACACCCAGGGTAGCGAGCATGGGTTACTCCAGAGCGGCCTTGGTGGCCGGTTATTGTTTTCCCTGGAGTATTGGAAGCGGGTTAGTCTTTGTAAATTGGAATATTCAGCCCCGTATGTTCGGAAAAACAAAATGAAGAACTCAATCCAGCATATTCAAGCGTTTCTCGCGGTGGCCCGTACCGGAAGTTTCACCAAGGCCGCCAATGAACTGCACCTGTCTCCTTCGGCACTGACAGTCCAGGTGCAACAACTGGAGGACTGGCTCGGCGTCACCCTGCTGGACCGTAGCCCGCGCCATGTGAGCATCACCGCCGCCGGCCAGGAAGCCCGTGGGCCGATGGAAAAGCTGCTGCTGGACCTGGACAACATCGTCACTGGCTCCCGCGACTTGGCCGCCCTGCGCCGGGGCGTGGTCACCATCGCCGCCCTGCCCTCGGTCTGCGCAGGCGCCCTGCCCCCGGCGTTGCGCCTGTTTCGCGAGCGTTTTGCCGGGATCGAAGTGCGCTTGCAGGACCTGGTGGCCCACCGCATTCACGCCCAGGTGCGCGCAGGCGAGGTGGATTTTGGTATCGGCGTACGCGCGCGGTTGAGCCATGGCCTGGAATTCGTGCCGGTGCTTAATGATCGTTTGTGCGCGTTTGTACCGCTGGATCACCCCCTCGCCCACCATCGCCAGCTGACGCTGCAACAACTGGCCGACCAGCCGATCATCCTCACCGGCCGCGACAGCAGCGTGCGTGAGCAGGTGGATGGGCTGTTCGATGAGACGCGGCTGACGATGCACGCCGGCATGGAAGCCAACTACATGTCGACGGTGTTGGCGCTGGTGCGCCAGGGCCTGGGAATCAGTGTGCTGCCGGAGTCGGCGGCGGACAGCCTGGAGGGGTTGAAACGTATCCACATCGATCATCCCGGCGTGAACCGGGAGATCGGGTTGATCAGTCGTAGCGGGATGGGGCTGAGCCCGGCGGCACAACGTTGTTTCGACCTGCTGAATGAGGAACTGTCCGACACACCCTCCCAGAGTTTTTGACCGCGTCAGTCAGTCGAGCATCGCGATATGTCTGGGATGGCTGGCCACACGCTCCAACCAAGCCCGCACGGCCGGGTACGGCGCCAGATCAAAACCGCCTTCCTCGGCCACATGGGTGTAGGCATACAACGCCACGTCGGCAATGGAGAACTGGTCGCCGACCAGGTAGGGCGTGAGTTGCAACTGGCGCTCCATGACCTTGAGCGCCTTGTAGCCACCCTTGTGCAGCTTCTTGTATTCCTCCTGGCGATCTTCCGGTAGCCCCAGGTAAAGCTGGATAAACCGCGCCACCGCAATGTACGGCTCATGGCTGTACTGTTCGAAGAACTGCCATTGCAGCACTTGCGTGCGCAGGCGCGGCTCGGTGGGCAGGAACTGGCTGCCATCGGCCAGGAAGTTGAGGATCGCGTTGGATTCCCACAGGCAGGTGCCGTCTTCGAGTTCCAGCACCGGGATCTTGCCGTTGGGGTTCTTGGCCAGGAATTCCGGGGTCTCGGTGTCGCCGTTGAGGATGTCGACATCCACCCACTGGTACGGGATGCCCAACAGGTTGAGCATCAATTTGACCTTGTAGCAGTTGCCCGATTTGTAATCGCCATAAACCTTATACATGGGGCTCCCCTTATGCCGCTTGCGCGTGCTGTGCTTGACGGACCACTGCGGCCAGGCGCTTGAGACCTTCGTCCAGGCGGGACGGGTCGATATGGCTGAAATTGAGCCGCAGTGAACCCAGGTGCTGGTCCGGCTCGGAAAAGAACGGTTCACCGGGCATGAACGCGACGTCCTGATCGAGTGCAGGAGCCAACAAGGTGCGGGTATCGAGCGGCTGTTTCAAGGTCAGCCAGAAGAATAATCCGCCCTGGGGCACTTGCCAGTCGGCCAACTCGCTGAAGTGACGCGCCAATGCAGCCTGAAAAGCATCGCGTCGCTCGCGATAAAAACCGCGCAGCTCGACCAGGTGCTGTTGATAGTTGTCGGTACCCAACCACTGCATCGCTTGCCACTGGCCGACGCGGTTGGTGTGCAGGTCAGCCGATTGCTTGAGCTTGAGCAAATGCGGGAACAGGTCGGGGCTGGCGATCAGGTAGCCGACGCGCAGGCCGGGCAACAAGGTCTTGGACACCGTTCCAGTGTAGATCCAGCTGGCCTTTTCCAGGCGGCCGGCAATGGGCTGCGCGCTGCCGCCATCGAAGGTCAGCTCGCGGTAGGGTTCGTCCTCGATCAGGGTCACGCCGAACTCGTCGAGCAAAGCCGCGACAGCCTCGCGCTTGGCTTCGCTGTAGCGCACCGCCGACGGGTTCTGGAACGTCGGGATCAGGTAAATGAACGCCGGCCGATGGCGTTCAAGGCTGGCACGCAGGGCGGCCAGGTTCGGGCCGTCGGTTTCCAGTTGCACGGTGAGGCATTCGGCGCCGAACAGTTGGAAGATCTGCAAGGCGGCCAGGTAGGTCGGGCCTTCCAGTAGGATCTGGGTGCCTTTATCGATATACAGCTTGGCCGCCAGGTCCAGGGCCTGCTGGGAGCCGCTGACCACCAGCACTTGGCTGGCCTGGCACGGCACGCCAAGGGCGCGGGCCTGGGCAGCGAGCAATTCACGCAGTTGCGGCTCGCCTTCGCTCATGCCGTACTGGCCGATATTCAGCGGCATGCCATCCCAGTTCAACGCCGGCAACATCGCTTCGGCGGGCAAGCCTCCGGCGAACGACATCACTTCCGGGCGCTGGGCCGCCGCGAGGATTTCACGAATCAAGGAGCTTTTGAGGCGCGTAACACGTTCAGAGAAGGCCATAAGGTCACCGCTAGCGAAGCCTGTGGGAAATACGTCAAACTAGTTGACCGAAATTACGACGACTTGAGTAGATACGTCAATATGCTTGACCTTAAAAACCAGAACAGTCAGCAAGCCGCCATGGAAGCGTTCTTCTTCGGCTACCAGGCGTTTACCGCCAAGGCCGACGAAATGCTCGAGCGCCGCGGCTTGAGCCGGGTGCACCAACGCATCGTGTTTTTTATCGCGCGCTACCCGGGCCTGAGCGTGAAGGAACTCCTGGAATTGCTGGGCGTGAGCAAGCAGGCGCTGAACATGCCGTTGCGCCAATTGCAGGAAATGCACTTGGTGGACAGTGTCGCGTCCGAGGCCGACAAGCGTAAACGCTTGCTGGCGTTGACCGAGGACGGCCGGCGTTTCGAGCAGTCACTGCGCCGCGAACAGGTGAAATTGTTGCAGCGCGCCTTCGCCGAAGCAGGCGAAGAAGCGGTAACCGGCTGGTTGGCGGTGAACCAGGCCCTTGCAGGGCCGCCGTGATCGCCGTGGCAAGCGGAATTACTGTGGCGAGCGGGCTTGTTGTGGCGAGCGGGCTTGCCCCGCGTTGGGCTGCGAAGCGGCCCCAAAACCAGACACCTCGGTGTGTCAGTTAAAAACACACGCCTGCCATGGGGCCGCTTCGCGCCCCAACGCGGGGCAAGCCCGCTCGCCACAACACGCCCGCTCGCCACAGGCCAGCCCGCTTGCCACAACCCCCACCGGGATGTGCCTTTCATCTATTTCGCACAAGAAATAGAAAACATTATTTGCTTTCTTTGTATACAAAAGCATAATTCGCTTCGTGCGAGTTCCTGACCTATTGGTCAACAAACCCGCCAGTACCTCACAGCGCGTGCGCGCTGGACATAACAATAAAATGCTTGAGGAGTACTCGCTGTGGATAGCCGCAAATCCGAAGCCCCGCTGGACCTCGCCCCGCCGAACCTCACCCACACGAACCACGGCTGGCTCGAACGCCTGTTCAAACTGCGCTTGCATGGCACCACAGTGAAGACCGAGCTGATCGCCGGCCTCACCACCTTCATCACCATGGCCTACATCATCTTCGTCAACCCGAACATCATGGCCGACGCCGGTATCGACCACGGTGCGGCGTTCGTCGCCACCTGCATCGCCGCCGCCCTGGGGTGCCTGTTGATGGGCCTGTATGCCAACTGGCCGGTGGGCCTGGCGCCGGGCATGGGCTTGAATGCGTTTTTCACCTACACCGTGGTCGGCACCATGGGCTACACCTGGCAGACTGCACTGGGTGCGGTATTCATCTCTGGCGTGCTGTTCATGCTCCTGACACTGTCGCGCGTGCGTGAATGGCTGCTCAACAGCATCCCGGTCAGCCTGCGCCATGCCATGGGCGCCGGTGTCGGGCTGTTTCTCGGGGTGATCGGCCTGAAAACCGCGGGCATCATCGTCGATAGCCCCGCCACCCTGATCAAACTCGGGTCCCTGCACGAACCCGCCCCGCTGCTGGCGGCCATCTGTTTTCTATTGATCGCGATCCTCAGCTATCACCGCGTGTTTGGCGCGATCCTGATCAGCATCATCGCCGTGACCCTGGCCGGCTGGGGCCTGGGCCTGGTGCACTACAACGGCATTCTCTCCACCCCACCGAGCCTGGCACCGACCTGGATGGCCATGGACATCAAAGGTGTATTCAATATCAGCATGATCAGCGTGGTATTTGCTTTCCTTTTTGTGCACATGTTCGACACCGCAGGTACACTGATGGGCGTGGCACAACGCGCCGGGCTGGTGGGCGACGATGGCAAGATCCATAACCTGTCCAGGGCGCTGAAGGCCGACAGTGCCTCCAGCGTGTTTGGCGCCATGGTCGGCGTGCCGCCGGTGACCAGCTATGTGGAAAGCGCTGCCGGCGTCGCGGCCGGTGGTCGCACCGGGCTGACCGCCGTGACCGTGGGCGTGCTGTTTGTGACGGCGATGTTTTTCGCACCGCTGGCCGGCATGATCCCGGCCTATGCGACGGCCGGTGCACTGATTTATGTGGCGATGCTGATGATGGCGAGCATGGCCCATATCCATTGGGATGAAGCCACCGACAGCATCCCGGCAATCGTGACCGCGATCATGATGCCGCTGACCTTCTCGGTCGCCGACGGTATCGCCCTGGGCTTTATCACCTATGTGGCGCTGAAAGCAGGTACCGGCAAGTACCGCGAAATTTCCCTCAGCCTGTGGGTGCTGTGCGCGATTTTCATCGCTAAATTCATATTTCTATAAAAAGGAGTAAGGCATGACCCTGGAAACCTGGCTGCTGTTCAGCGGCGCTGCATTGATCGTGATCCTGATCCCCGGCCCACTGTCCTTGCTCATGATCAGTAACAGCCTCAACTATGGTCTGCGCGGTTCGTACCCCGCATTCCTGGGTGGCGTGTTTGCCTCGGTCTGCCTTTTGAGTGCATCGGCACTGGGGCTGGGCGCCCTGCTGCTGGCCAGTGAGCAACTGTTCGGGGTATTGAAACTGCTCGGCGCGCTGTACCTGTTCTACCTCGCCTGGCAAAGCTGGCAGCAATCGCGCCAGCCGAGCCTCGCCGTGCACGTACCACAGGCCATCGCCACGCCGCGTTTTCGCAGCTTGTTTGGCCGCGCGTTTGTACTGGGCGCCAGCAACCCCAAGGACATTCTGTTCTTTGCCGCCTTCCTGCCACAGTTTCTCGACAGCGGGCAATCCTTCCTGCCGCAACTGCTGGTCATGATCGCCACCTGGACGGTGCTCGACCTGCTGTGCAAGTTGACCTACGGGCTCGGCGCACAGGGAGCGGCACGCTACCTGCGCAGCGGCAAGGGCCAGGTCGGGTTCAACCGCGTCAGCGCCGTATTATTCAGCGGGGCCGGGGCAGCGTCTCTGTTGAGTCGATGAAGTCACTGGCAGACGCTTCAGCCTGCACACTGTCGAGTCGATCGCGGCGAGGCGCTCACACCTTCACAAAATAAACACTGGGTGGATCCGCCTGAAAGACAGGCCATTGAATACCTGCCACGATCCGGACCAATCGATTTTCCTGCATGGCGCGCTGGACACTCACAACGGGAAGCGAACCCGGGTTGGCTCTGATGGCGACATTCAACCAGTGATCGGTCAGCCTTTCTTTCAACTGAACACTGGCTCGCTCAACCCACAGGGCGCTGATGTAGTACACATTGCCTGACGCGGAAGAACGGTGCGTCGCGATAAATTCATTGCTCAGGTACCTGTTTCTTCTTACCTCGACGTCATACACGTTGAAGCCCTGCTGCTCCAGGACATTCCGGATGGCGGCGCGTTGTGCAGTGTTGCGCTGAGCCGTTCTCCCTGGACCGCTATATCGCAACACAGGATCCAAGTGGGGAGCCCTGAAGTCGACGCGAGTGAAGCCCGGCGCGTTACTCTCGTTACCGATGCGGATTGATCCGTGCGCTCGTTCGGTGCGGCGTAACATTCTCAGCAAGTCATCGGTCTGGCTCGAGCCCCTGGCATTGGAGGCCAGCCAATTGTCCAGCGTCGCCCGGATATTGAGCAGGTGAGTGGTCGAGACCGAGTAGGCAGTGTCGGCCAACTCGATCAGCCTTCTGGCTGCCATTCTCTGGCTGTGCAGGGTCATGGTGGGGAAGGCCGTGCCGACATAGTGCTCCAACGGCCGGTCGAACAAACGCGTATGCACTTGCCAGTCACCCGTCGCATTGCGCGATACCGGTATCGGCTGTTCGCCTGGCGCAGTGCTTGTCCAACGTTCGATATCCACGTAGGCGCGTGAAACCAGCGGCTCGTCCGGGACAATAAACGCAATACCGCTCCTTGGCGCATTGCTACCCTCATGAAGCAACCGGTAATACCCGATCCCCGACACGGTCGGCGTGTCATATTGCGCCCCGATGTAGATAGCGTCGTAGGAAAACCCTCGGGCGTCCTGGCTCACATGAAACGTCCCGAACTCCGTGGCGGCAGACATCTGCTCGAGAGGAACCTGAACCCTCCAATCGAACCATTCGTTGGCTGTGGCGGGTGACTGGTAAATACGATGTTCTGTCGCTGCGCGCACACTGGTTGGCCGCCAATCCGACACTACCGGCATTGGCGCACGCCAGGGGTCAAGCCCAGCGGTACTCGTCCCCGCCACCGGCTGGGGCGCATCAGCGCCCAGTAACCACTCCCCAGGTTGGTGGACGTTGATAATCAGTTCGTCCTGCCCCGGCGCCTGCTGGTTTTTCAGGCGCAATACCCGTTCGTTGTCGCGCCGGTAAAGTGGGTAATGGTGGGTTTCATCCGCCACGAAGAGCTCGCCGTTTTTCACGTAGACGCCGGACGCCCCAGGCCCTTTAAGCGCCACCGCGCCCTCGGGCACACCCTTGGCTTTGAAGCGTTCCAGGGCTTTGAGTTGGGTCACCTTGGGCGGTTCCGGGCGTGAAAGCCCGTCATACGGTGTCATGCGCAAGCGGTGTATTTTTCTCAGCCCATTACCCAGCGCGGGGCGCGCCATGCCGGTGCTCTTGGGGCCGGGGATAAAGCTCATCAACAGGTCAATCGCCAGATAGGCGCTCCTGAAACCGACTTCGACGGCATCCCGAGGGTCGCCAGAACGGTGATAACGCCGTGCCGAAAGCAACAACTCATAGGCTTCGTTCAACACCCCGAAGGCCGGAGAGAAAAACGCCACCAACGCCCGCGCACGGGTATCGCCCTGCTCACCAAGGCGCCGAATTCGATAGTCTTGCAGCGCCTTGCCGGATTGACTCGCCGCCTGCGTCCGGCGCTGCAGGTCAAGCAGGCTGGCACGGTAGAGCAATGCCTGGGCGTTGCTGTGGGATGTTCCGACGATCGCCAACCATTCCCGCGGCTCGCAAGCGATCTGCTCGAGGATCAGTTTTTCAATTTCTTCCGGCAGCGGCGTCGGCTCCAAATGCTTGATCTTGAATGAGCGAACAAAGCCGATACCTTTCCAGACCCCTTTCATGAAGAAAAAAGCCGGCGCGACAATCAAGTGCGCGGCCCCACAGCGCGCTCGCCAACCGCCTCCGGATAATGGGTGATCGCCTCGAATGCCCAACCGGGGGCGACCTGCCGCGAGAGTGCCTTGACGTTATCGGGCAAGGCACCGATGCGATTGAGTTCATCCTGAGCCACTTGCAGGCTGCTGTACTCAGTGAGCGCCAAGCCGTGGGGCGCATCGGGCCAGTAGACCACGCAGAGCCCGGAAAGCTTGTCCTGCACGACCACTATCCCCGCGATATAGCGATCATGCTGCAGGGTGTGCCCCACCACATGCACCACATGCAATTGCAACTGGTACGGGCTCTTCCACAAGTCTTGCGGGGTTATCGCCGCCATCGCGGCGATGAACAGGTTTTGTGCATTGGCTGTCAGACCCCGTTGAATCGCCGAGAACAGATGATGTTCAACGCCCGCACGCAGGGCGCGATTCAGCAACGCGGGGATACGTCCTTCGCTGAGCGTCCGGCCAGGACCAATGAGTGGGTAAAAAGCCCGGTTGATCAACGCGTCGTATTGCCCACCGATATCCAGTGAAGACACCAGGCGGATCAGGTAACCGGCATTGAGCTGTTGCTTCCAGTCAGCTTGCAGATAGCGGGCGCGATCGAGTCGCCACTGCGTCCAGGGCGCCAGTGGGTCCAGGTTATGCAGCGCCAATTGCAGCAGACTGAACGTCGTGCGCGTGGTGGTTGGCGTCAACACTATGTTGCGATCACCCACGGTACAGGTGCTGCTCCAGCCACAGAAAGAGCCGCGCACATCATCGGGCAGCTCAATCAAAGGCTCGTCGATATCCGGCAGCGGGGAAAAACCATCCTGGCGTAAACGGTCGATCAAGGCTTGGCGGGCGAACGTGTTCAGGTCAGGCAGGTAGTGCTCGATCCGATCATGAAAGGCAAAGGTACTGCCCAAGTACACACGCTCCAAGTGTTGGAATTTTTTACGCTGGGCACGGCTTGCGCGCGCCAACCACGTGGGCAGTTTCTTCGCTTCGGATACCGCTTTGCGCAGCAGCTCGACATTGGCCAGAGCCCGGCTCAGGAGGTTATTGAGGGGAATACTCAGTTGATCTTCCAGCTCGACCATCAACAGCGAGCGGCTCAGCCCGGGATCCGTCACCTCACTGAAAATACGCGTGATGTCCTCGTTGCTGTTGTGCAAGCGAGAGTAACTACCCAGCAGTTTCTTGAGCGAGGCCAGCGCTGGCTTGCCCGGGATCTCAAGGTAGCGAACAGCGAGCGTTTCACGTGCCGCATGCCCCCGCAGATCGGAGCGTTTATCCCGCTCGACGGTGCCCCACAGCACAGAGCCATCCGGGCTGCTCAGGCTCGTCTTGAGGCTTCGGGTCAAGGCGTCCAAACCGGCAAACGCCTGAATCCCCCCCTCCACGCCGAACGCGTACAGCACCACCGGATGCTGGCGGGCCGGAACCCGCACCGCAGCCGCCGTGGTCATCACCCAAACATTATGGAGTGGGTAGAAGGCGTCCGGTTCGCTGCCCACCGCGATCGACAGCACCCGGGTATCGCTGCCCGGGCGTTTGGTTGCCAGGGGCTGGGCCACCACTTCGACCACCAGGTCTCGATGGGCCGCACTGATCAACTTGAGCCCGTGCAGCAACTGCGCTTCGCAACGCAAGGCTTCGGTCTGGGCTTGCATAAACAGGGAAACACGTCTGGCCGTTCCCTTCCCATGGGGGCGCTCTGCCCAGAACGCCAACTCAAGCAGCCGATGCCGCGCGCTTTGCATCAAGGTTTTCAGCACATGGGTATGGACGTTGAGTCGCCCCACCTGGGACATGATCTCCAGATAGGCTGGAGTCTCTGCGCAGGGGTCATCCGCGGCCAATAAGGCGACCAGGCCCTTTTCATAGCGTTTGACCTGCTGTTCTACGGTACGCATGGGCAAACCCGGCGCCACACCGGTGAACATGATTTCTTCGCGTCGTCGTTGCTGGTCCCATTTGAGCAATTGATCGCCAATGACCCCGAGCCGGGCAGCGCCGACCAGTTGGCGCCTGGCGCTCTCCACCTGCGCGAAAAAAAGCACGGCATCCAGCGGTGGCGGCTGAGACCGCACGTCAGAAAACACATGGGCAAAATACACCTTCACCGCACACCCCAGCTCATTGCTCCATTGCCCGGCCAGCAACGCCTGGGCGCCATGCGCCAGCGCATCGTCCCTCACCTCCAAGCCACGCGTGAAGCCGGTGGCCGGCGACAGGTCCGCCGGCCGGTACAAGGTTTTGCGGCGACTTAACGGCAAGCAATGCCAGAGGTCGTGGAACAGCGAGCGGTTCAACGCCAGCAGGTCGCACTGAAGGGCAAGGAAGGATGGGGCCTCGTAGAAATTGCGGGCGGTGCCTGGCAGGTAAATCACATGAGGCGTATCACTGGCCTCCCCCTCACGGTAAAGATGCAAGGCCCCGGGCATCGCGACGGCAGGAGTGCCCGGCCACATCAATTGGCTCACTTTGACGCTGGCCCACTCCCCGCCTGCCCGCTCGCGTGCTTCTGCGGCAGGGGCGTCGATCAGGGCTTGAACCAGGGCCATGCCCGCGCTCGATAGCTCCTCAAGTTGCCGCGCCATGAACGCACGGTCAGCGAAGAGCGTCTTTTGCAACTCGACCCAACGTTCCTGGCGGGTGAGCCAGGAGCCCTGCGCCAGCGTGCCCCAGTATTCAGAAACCGCGTGATCCAATCGCTCAAAGAGCCTCAGCGCATTGACACGCTGCAACGCTTCCAGCGGCGTATACGGTAAGCGGCAACCCGGATCTCCCTTGACGCTCAGCGCGGTGAACTGGTTAACGTTGGCCATCACCACGGGCAACGCCAGCAACATCAACGCCCGATCGGTCAAACTGTCGACTTTGCGCGGTTCGCTTGGCCGCTTGGATTCGGTGAACAGCAAGCTGTCCGGGTCCATGCCGAATGCTTTGCGCAGCTCGGCACGGATAACCGTCAAGACTTTGGGAGAGCGTCCTATCAAGCGTGCAAGTTCCTGCGTCAACTCTGTGCAGCGCCGATCTGCAAGGCCGATCTGATTGATCAGGCGGCTTGGATGGGGATGGGCGTTGATCCGCCGCGTTAACCGCTCACGAATGGCCTGTGGCGCATCGCTGTCGTCTGCAACGGATGGGGAACTGGAAGGGGGCGCAGCGCTTGGGTGATCGGTGGACGAGGTCATGGTGTTTTCTTTTCTAGGAGGAAAACACCCATCCTAGGTATCGCCGAGGTGCCCCTGGCGCTAGATAGTTGAACGCACGACACGCAAAAAAAAGCCCGCAGTGTGGGCGGGCGAAAAACCAACGAAGAGCGTTAGGCGAGGTGACGCTCAGCTACCGCGATAGGTGGAGTAGCTGTAAGGCGAAATCAACAAGGGCACATGGTAGTGATCCTGTTCGGCGTTGATGCCGAAGCGCAACACCACCACGTCGAGGAAAGCCGGCTCCGGCAGTTGCACACCCCGGGCGCGGTAATAATCGCCGGCACTGAATTGCAGCTGGTACACGCCGCTGCGGTAGTCATCACCTTGCAGCAGCGGCGCGTCGCAACGACCGTCGCTGTTGGTCAGGGCGGTGGCGAGCCGTTCAAGCTTCTCGCCCTCGACGCGGTACAGCTCAACCTTGATTGCGCTGCCGGGGCAGCCATGTGCGGCGTCCAAAACGTGTGTGGTCAAGCGTCCCATGGCGTTTGTGCGCCTCCCGAAGTCAGTAGAAGAGGAAACCGCACTTTTTCAGGGCATCAAAAAAGTCGGCGATGGCTGATTAAGACACTTTTTAAAAAAATTGTACACAATAAATATCACAACGCTTTTGATCCCCCCGCCGACATTGCTCGACGAGTCGATTCGTCAGTAATCCTTGCTTTTAAACGACCTTTTGTCCATTAGCTGACCAGTCAGGCAAGTTTCTTGCTACACCCTTGAAGGAGAGCGATGCGGAAAAAATGCAGAAATGCAGGCTTACAAAGTTGGCAATAAGTTGTATACAATCACTCATCGCTGTGACGCCACCCAGTCTTTTCACTGCCCGGCCGCCACACCTATTGCTACCACGAACAAGAAGGAAGACTGCAGTGAGCGCTGACTACCCACGCGACCTGATCGGTTACGGCAGTAACCCTCCTCACCCCCACTGGCCGGGCAAGGCACGCATTGCGTTGTCTTTCGTACTCAACTACGAAGAAGGCGGCGAGCGCAACATCTTGCATGGCGACAAAGAGTCAGAAGCCTTCCTCTCGGAAATGGTCTCGGCCCAGCCGCTGCAAGGCGAGCGCAACATGAGCATGGAGTCGCTGTACGAATACGGCAGCCGTGCCGGCGTGTGGCGCATCCTCAAGCTGTTCAAGGCGTTCGACATTCCGCTGACCATCTTCGCCGTGGCCATGGCCGCCCAGCGCCACCCGGATGTGATCCGCGCCATGGTCGAAGCCGGCCACGAGATCTGCAGCCACGGCTACCGCTGGATCGACTACCAGTACATGGACGAGGCCCAGGAACGCGAGCATATGCTCGAAGCCATCCGCATCCTCACCGAACTGACCGGCGAACGCCCCCTGGGCTGGTACACCGGGCGCACCGGCCCGAACACACGGCGGCTGGTGATGGAGGAAGGCGGCTTCCTGTACGACTGCGACACCTACGACGACGACCTGCCCTACTGGGAACCGAACAACCCCACCGGCAAGCCGCACCTGGTGATCCCCTATACCCTGGACACCAACGACATGCGCTTCACCCAGGTGCAGGGGTTCAACAAGGGCGATGACTTTTTCGAGTACCTCAAGGACGCCTTCGACGTGCTGTATGCCGAAGGTGCCGACGCGCCGAAGATGCTTTCCATCGGCCTGCATTGCCGCCTGATCGGCCGCCCTGCCCGTCTGGCCGCCTTGAAGCGTTTTCTCGAATACGCCAAGGGTCATGAGCAGGTGTGGTTCGCCCGCCGTGTCGACATTGCCCATCACTGGCAGGAAACCCACCCCTATACGGGAGTGGCGAAATGACCACGTTCCAGACCCTGAAACCCTCGACCTTGAGCCGCGACACATTCGTCAAAGCCTTCGCCGATATCTACGAACACTCGCCATGGGTGGCCGAAAAAGCCTATGACCTGGGCCTGGATGCGTCGATCGACCAGATCGAAACCCTGCACCAGCGCATGAGCGATATCCTGTTGAGTGCTGATCACCAGAGCCAATTGGCGTTGATCAACGCTCACCCGGACCTGGCAGGCCGTGCGGCCGTCCAGGGCCAGTTGACCGAAGCCAGCACGAATGAACAAGCTGGCGCCGGTATTCACCAATGCACGGCCGAAGAGTTCTCGCGCTTCACCGAGCTGAACGATGCCTACAAGGCCAAGTTCAAGTTTCCCTTCATCATGGCGGTAAAAGGCAGCAACCGGCACCAGATCCTGGCCGCGTTCGAAACGCGCATCCACCACTCGGCAGACACCGAGTTCAACTGCGCACTGGCCGAGATCAACAAGATCGCGCTGTTCCGTTTACTGACCCTCTAAACGACCATCCCCAGCCACTCTATCTAAGGCAGACAAGAAGAATGAAAGCTTACGCTGTACCTTTCGAGAAGTTCGTCAACCTGGCCGACGCCCGCCTGGGCACCAAGATCATCTCCGTCACCGATGACTGGTTCGCCGACGCCAACCGCCTGTTCCAGCCGACCCCGGCCGTGTGGAAGGAGGGCGTTTTCGATGACAACGGCAAGTGGATGGACGGCTGGGAGTCGCGCCGCAAGCGCTTCGAAGGCTACGACAGCGCAGTGATCCGCCTGGGCGTACCGGGTTCGATCAAGGGCGTGGACATCGACACTTCATTCTTCACCGGCAACTACCCGCCGTCGGCGTCCCTGGAAGCCTGCTTCCTGGCCTCGGGCGAGCCTGACGACAACACCCAGTGGGTAGAAGTACTGTCGGCCGTCGAGCTGCAAGGCAACAGCCACCACTACCACGAAATCAGCAACGACCAGGCGTTCAGCCACCTGCGTTTCAACATCTACCCGGATGGCGGCGTGGCCCGCCTGCGTGTGTACGGCGTGCCGTTCCGCGACTGGTCCGCAGTGGGCGATAACGAACAGGTCGACCTGGCTGCCGCCTTGAATGGTGGTCGCGCCCTGGCCTGCTCCGACGAACACTTCGGCCGCATGAGCAACATCCTCAACCCGGGCCGTGGCATCAACATGGGCGATGGTTGGGAAACCGCGCGTCGTCGCACGCCAGGCAATGACTGGGTGATCGTCGCGCTGGGCCACCCCGGCGAGATCGAGAAGATCATCGTCGACACCCTGCACTTCAAGGGCAACTACCCGGACACCTGTTCGATCCAGGGCGCGTTCGTCAAGGGCGGTACCGACAGCCAGATCGAAACCCAATCGCTGTTCTGGCGCGAACTGCTGCCGGCGCAAAAGCTGGAAATGCACGCCGAACACACCTTCGCTGAGCAGATCAAGGCGCTGGGGCCAATCACCCATATCCGCTTGAACGTGTTCCCGGATGGGGGCGTAAGCCGCCTGCGTGTGCTGGGTAAAGTTTCGAAGTAAGCAGTGAACCTCTGTGGCGCCACAACAAGCCCGCTCGCCACCACAGGCCCCCTCGCCACAGGGTTTATTGAGCGGTCGGCTGACTGTGTGGAAACAACAAATCCACAAACTTCTCTGCCGTCGGCTGCGGTTCATGGTTGGCCAGCCCGGCCCGTTCGTTGGCTTCGATAAACACGTAATCCGGTTGATCGGCCGCGGGCACCAGCAGGTCCAGGCCCACCACGGGGATATCCAGCGCGCGGGCGGCGCGTACGGCGGCGTCGACCAGGGTGGGATGCAGGATGCCCGTCACATCTTCCAGGCACCCACCCGTGTGCAGGTTGGCAGTACGGCGCACAGCCAATTGCACACCACGGGGCAGGATGCTGTTGTAGTCGTAGCCAGCGGCTTTCAAGGTGCGTTCGGTTTCGGCATCCAGGGGGATTTTGCTTTCGCCATCGGTAGCGGCCTGACGGCGCCGGCTTTGCGCCTCGATCAGCGCGCGGATGGAGTGCTGGCCGTCGCCGATTACTTCGGCCGGGCGGCGAATCGCGGCGGCCACGACTTCGAAGCCGATCACCAGGATGCGCAGGTCGAGACCCTCGTGGAAGCTCTCGAGCAATACGCGGCTGTCGAACTGCCGCGCCGCTTCGATGGCCTGTTGCACCTCGTCAATCTCTTGCAGGTCCACCGCTACACCCTGGCCTTGCTCGCCGTCCAACGGCTTGACCACGATGCGCTGGTGTTCGTCGAGGAACTCCAGGTTGTCATCGGCGCTGCCCGCCAGTTGCTGGGAAGGCAGTTTCAAACCGGCGGCCTTCAATACCTTGTGCGTAAGGCTCTTGTCCTGGCACAGGGTCATGCTGATGGCGCTGGTCAGGTCGCTCAATGACTCCCGGCAACGCACGCGACGCCCGCCATGGCTGAGGGTGAACAGCCCCGCATCGGCGTCGTCCACCTGCACGTCGATGCCGCGCCGATGGGCTTCTTCGACGATGATCCGCGCATAGGGGTTGAACCCCGCCTGCGGGCCGGGGCCGAGGAACAGCGGCTGGTTGATACCGTTCTTGCGCTTGATCGCAAAGGTGGTCAGCGCGCGGAAGCCCAGCTTGGCGTACAGGCTCTTGGCTTGGCGGTTGTCGTGCAGCACCGACAGGTCGAGGTAGCTCAGGCCACGGCTCATAAAGTGTTCCACCAGGTGGCGCACCAGCACTTCGCCCACGCCGGGTCGCGTGCATTGCGGGTCGACGGCCAGGCACCACAGGCTGCATCCGTTTTCCGGGTCGTGGAAGGCTTTTGGGTGATTCAGGCCCATGACGCTGCCGATCACTGCGCCGCTGTCCTCATCCTCGGCCAACCAGTACACCGGGCCTCCTTCATGGCGCGGCGTGAGGCGCTCGGCGTCGACGGGCAACATGCCGCGGCCCTGGTAGAGCTGGTTGACCGCGAGCCAATCGGCCTCGGTCTGGACCCGGCGAATCCGGAAGCCGCGAAACACCCGGGTGGCAGGGCGATAGTCGCTGAACCACAGGCGCAGGGTATCGGACGGATCCAGGAACAACTGCTGCGGATCGATCCCGAGTATCTGTTGGGGCGCGGCCACGTACAGCGCGATGTCGCGCTCGCCGGGCTGCTCGTTGAGCAGTTCCTGGGCCAGGCTGGCCGGGTCGGGAAAGGTGTGGCCGATCAACAGCCGGCCCCAGCCGCAATGCACCGCAATCGGCTCGGCGGCCAGTGGGCTGCCATCTTCGGCGAGGCGCGCCTGCAGGCGTTCATAGGTCGGCGCCTGGCCCTTGAGCAAGCGTTGGCTGTAAGCCGCGGCATTCGGTTTCATGGATCAGATTCCTTGTTCGCTGAGCCACAGGTTCAGCGCTGCCAGTTGCCACAGCTTGGAGCCGCGCAACGGCGTCAGTTGGCCCTGCGGGTCAGTCAGCAGGCGATCGAGCATGGCCGGGTTGAACAGGCCGCGATCCTGGCTGGGGTCGAGCAGCAGTTCACGCACCCAGTTCAAGGTGTCGCCCTGCAAATGCTTGAGCCCTGGCACCGGGAAGTAGCCTTTCTTGCGGTCGATGACTTCGCTCGGGATCACCCGGCGCGCCGCTTCCTTGAGTACCTGCTTGCCGCCGTCGGGCAACTTGAATTGACCGGGGACGCGTGCCGACAGCTCCACCAGGCGGTAGTCGAGGAACGGCGTGCGTGCCTCCAGGCCCCAGGCCATGGTCATGTTGTCGACGCGTTTGACCGGGTCGTCCACCAGCATCACCGTGCTGTCCAGGCGCAGGGCCTTGTCCACGGCGGCATCGGCGCCGGGCATCGCGAAATGCTCACGCACGAAATCGCCAGCGGCATCGTTGGCGGTCAGCCATTTTGGAGCGACGGTGGCGGCGTAGTCGTCGTAGCTGCGGTCGAAAAACGCCTCGCGGTACGCGGCATACGGATCGCTGGCACCGTCCACCTGCGGGTACCAGTGGTAACCGGCAAACAGTTCGTCGGCGCCCTGGCCGCTTTGCACCACCTTGCAATGCTTGGCCACTTCCCGGGACAAGAGGTAGAAGGCAATGCAGTCATGACTGACCATCGGCTCGCTCATGGCGCGGAACGCGGCCGGCAGTTGCTCGATGATCTCGCTTTCGGCGATGCGCAATTGATGGTGGCGGGTGCCGTAGTGCTTGGCGATCAGGTCTGAATACTGGAATTCATCGCCGCGCTCGCCGCCAGCGTCTTCAAAACCGATGGAGAAGGTCGACAGGTCCTGCACGCCGACTTCCCGCAACAAGCCGACGAGCAGGCTCGAATCGACGCCACCGGAGAGCAGCACGCCGACATCCACGGCGGCGCGTTGGCGAATCGCCACGGCCTCGCGGGTGCTGTCGAGCACGCGGTCGGTCCAGTCTTCCAGCGTGAGGTTGCGCTCATCCTCTCGCGGGCCGTAGGGCAGGCTCCACCAGGTTTTTTGCTCGGTGTTGCCCTTGGCGTCGACGCGCATCCAGGTGGCGGGCGGCAGTTTTTCGATGCCTGCCAGCAGCGTGCGCGGTGCAGGCACCACGGCATGGAAGTTCAGGTAATGGTTGAGTGCGACGGGGTCGAGGATCGGGTTGATATCGCCGCCCTTGAGCAGGGCTGGCAGGGTTGAGGCAAAGCGCAAACGCTGGCCGGTACGTGAGAGGTACAACGGCTTCACGCCCAGGCGGTCGCGGGCGATAAACAGGCGCTGGGCGTCGCGCTCCCAGATGGCAAACGCGAACATGCCGTTGAGCTTGGGCAGCAGAGCCTCGCCCCAGGCGTGATAGCCCTTGAGCAGCACTTCGGTGTCGCCGCCGGAATAGAAGGCATAGCCCAGGGCTTCGAGCTCCTGGCGCAGTTCCGGGAAGTTATAGATTGCACCGTTGAACGCCAGGGACAGCCCCAGTTGGGCGTCAACCATCGGTTGGGCCGAGCCATCCGACAGGTCCATGATTTTCAGGCGTCGATGGCCCAGGGCAATCGGCCCTTGGGCATGAAAGCCCCAGGCGTCGGGGCCACGGGGGGCCAAGTGATGGGTGATGCGTTCAATCGCTGCCAGGTCGGCAGGTTGGGCATCAAAACGTAGTTCTCCAGCTAATCCGCACATAAGTTCCTTACCGGTTTTTCCGTTGGGGAGGGGTAAATACTCAATGCGCCTAAAGGGCGCGTACCCAGAAACTGACACGCCCCTATGATTGGAGTTTTAGAACAATCTGTTATAAGGCCAAGAGCCTTGGCTGCTCCGGTGCGATCCTGCGCGGCGAGTGGCCCGTTACTGCGCAGAGGAGCCGCCCGTGCCGCGAATCAATGCGCGCAAGGCGAACCGATTCGGATGGCAGGCGTCGGCCACGCTTTTAGGCACCGGCAAGGGTTCATCGTCCAGCCATGCCGCCAACAGTTCCGCGCACAGGGGGGCGGTCACCAGCCCACGGGAGCCATGGCCGCTGTTGATATACAGGCCGTCGAGCCATGGGCAGGCGGCCTCGGGTACCTGTCGGGCGTCCTTGCGCAGTGCCGCATAGGCGTGGTCAAAGGCCGCGCGATCGGCCAGTGGCCCGACAATCGGCAGGTAGTCCGGGCTGGTGCAGCGAAACGCGGCGCGACCTTGCAGGTCCTCGCCGGCAAGGTGGTCGGCGCCCAGGCGGTGCAGCAGGTCGACGGATATTTCCCGCAGCATGTCCAGGTTGCCGACATGCTCGGCGACCGTGGGGGTCAGGTCATCGCTCTTGAAATCGAAGCTGGCGCCCAGCGTGTGCTCCCCCAGGCGCGCCGGGGCCACATAGCCCTCGGCGCACACCACCGTGGCCAACGCCTGGCTCGCCGGGGTTTGCGCCAAGCGGGTGATTTGCCCGCGAATGCGCTTGAGGGGCAGGTCGGCGCTGAACGCGAAGTGCTTGATCTGCGCTGCGTTGGCCAGCACCACCACACTGGCGCTGGCCAGCAAGGTGTCGCCGGCCAGGGCGCGCCATTGACCGTCGACGCGTTGCAACTCAAGGGCTTCGTGATGCGTCAGCACGGTGATCAGAGGGTGCCGGGCTTGCCATTCGCATAACGCTGGCGGGTGCACCCAACCGCCTTCGGGGTAGAACAGCCCGCCATGCTCCAGCGCCACACCGGCACGAGCCTGGGCCTGGGCCTGATCGAGCCGATGCAGCAGGCCAGGGGCGAATGCGCCGGCCAACTGTGCCTGGCGCTCGGCTTCCTTGGCGTTGAAGGCCAGTTGAAGCACGCCGCAACCGTCCCAGTCGACGCCTCGGTGCAGGTGTTCCAACAGGCGTCGGGTATGGCCGAAACCGCTGAGGATCAACTGCGAAAGTGCCGTGCCGTGCGCTGACAGCTTGAGGTAAAGCACGCCTTGCGGGTTGCCTGAGGCTTCCTGCGCCAGGCCCGCATGTCGTTCCAGCAGCTTGACGCGCCAGCCGCGTGCCGCGAGGCTGGCTGCCGTAGCGCAGCCGGCCAGGCCACCCCCGATCACCAGGGCGCTGCGCTCACCGTGCAGCGGCGTTGGACGGGCGAACCACGGTTTGTCCGGGGGCGGCGGCGGGGTGTCGGCCGGCCACCCAAGGTATTCACCCCGCAGGATCTCCCATTTGTGGCCAATACCCGGCGTGCGTTTCATCTTGAACCCGGCGGCATTGATCAGCCGCCGCACCCAACCGGTGCTGGTAAACGTGCTGATGGTCGCTCCAGGGGCCGCCAGGCGTGCCAGTTCGGCGAACAGCTCGGCGGTCCACATGTCGGGGTTTTTGGCGGGGGCGAAGCCATCGAGAAACCATGCATCGACTTGCGCATCCAGTTGCGGTAATTGCTCCAGGGCGTCACCGATCAACAGCGTCAAGGTCACACGGCCGTTGGCCAGCACCAGGCGCTGGAAGCCTTGGTGGATCGCGACGTACTGCGCCAGTAAGGATTCGGCGAAGGGTTGCAGCTCGGGCCACAGGGCGAGTGCGCGTTGCAGGTCGGCGTGGCTCAGCGGGTATTTCTCAACGCTGACAAAGTGCAAGCGCGCACCGGCTACGGCCTGCTGTTCAAACAACTGCCAGGCGCAGAGAAAATTCAGGCCAGTGCCGAAACCGGTCTCGCCGATCACCAGGCATCCATTCACCGGCAAGGCAGCAAAACGCTCCTGCAAACGGTTCTGTTCGAGGAACACATAACGGGTTTCTTCCAGGCCCGATTTGTCGGAAAAGTACACGTCGTCGAATACCCGTGAGTGCGGGCGACCTTGGTCATCCCAGTCGAGCTGGGCGTGGGTTACGGGGTTCATGGGCGACTCGGCAAAGGCAAGGCCGCCATTCTAGCCGATCAACAGCCTTTGAATTGACCCACGGCAAGCGCACGTGGAATTTCCTCCCGCATGGCGTTGCCCAATCCGCTAGTCTTGATCCATCTTGAAACGGAGCAGCCTATGTTCGAATCCGCCGAAATCGGTCACGCCATCGACAAAGACACCTACGACACCGAGGTGCCCGCCCTGCGCGAAGCCTTGCTCGAAGTGCAATACGAGTTGCAGCAGCAGAAGCGTTTTCCGGTGATCATCCTGATCAACGGGGTTGAAGGTGCGGGCAAGGGCGAGACGGTCAAGCTGCTCAATGAATGGATGGACCCGCGCCTGATCGAAGTGCGCACCTTCGACCAGCAGACCGACGAGGAACTGGCGCGCCCCCCGGCCTGGCGCTACTGGCGCCAACTGCCCGCCAAGGGCCGCATGGGCGTGTTTTTTGGCAATTGGTACAGCCAGATGCTGCAAAGCCGCGTGCACGGCGAGATCAAGGATGCGCGGCTCGACCAGGCCATCGCCGGTGCCGAGCGCCTGGAGAAGATGTTCTGCGATGAGGGCGCGGTGATCTTCAAGTTCTGGTTCCACCTGTCCAAGAAACAGATGAAGGCGCGACTCAAGGCCCTGGCCGATGACCCGCTGCACAGCTGGCGCATCAGCCCGCTGGACTGGCAGCAATCGCAGACCTACGACAAGTTCGTGCATTTTGGCGAGCGCGTGCTGCGCCGCACCAGCCGTGACTATGCGCCGTGGCATGTGATCGAAGGTGTCGACCCCTATTACCGTGGCCTGACCGTGGGCAAGATCCTGCTCGAAGGCCTGCAAAACGCCTTGAAGCAAGCCAGGGGCAAGGCCAGCGGCATGAACCCGGCGCCTTTGCCTGCCGCGGTGGACCAGGTGAGCCTGCTGAACAGCCTCGACATGACCTTGAGCCTGGACAAGGACGATTACGAAGAACAACTGATTACCGAGCAGGCGCGCCTCTCTGGCCTGATGCGCGACAAACGCATGCGCAAGCACGCCCTGGTCACTGTGTTCGAAGGCAACGATGCCGCCGGGAAGGGGGGGGCGATCCGCCGTGTCGCCGCGGCCCTCGACCCGCGCCAGTACCGCATCATCCCGATCGCCGCACCCACCGAAGACGAACGGGCTCAGCCTTACCTCTGGCGTTTCTGGCGGCAGATCCCGGCACGCGGCATGTTCACGGTATTCGACCGGTCGTGGTATGGCCGAGTGTTGGTGGAGCGCATCGAAGGCTTCTGCACCCCGGCCGACTGGTTGCGTGCCTATGGCGAGATCAACGACTTCGAGGAGCAACTGCGCGATGCGGGGGTGATTGTGGTCAAGTTCTGGCTGGCTATCGATAAGCAGACCCAACTGGAGCGTTTCCAGGCCCGTGAGGCGATCCCGTTCAAGCGCTTCAAGATCACCGAGGACGACTGGCGCAACCGCGACAAGTGGGACGACTACCGCGCGGCGGTGGGCGATATGGTCGACCGCACCAGCACCGAGGTCTCGCCGTGGACCCTGGTGGAGGCCAATGACAAGCGTTGGGCGCGGGTCAAGGTGCTACGCACCATCAACCTGGCCTTGGAAGAAGCGTTCGCCAAGTCCGACAAGCACGATAAAAAGAAAAAGAAATAAGTGGCTGGGTAACTGACTCGTGGCGAGCGGGGCTGTTGCGAGGGAGAGGGCTTGAAGTGGCCGGAGGGTTTGTTGTGGGGGAGAGGGCTTGTTGTGGGGAGTAGGCCTGTTGTGGGGGAGAGGGCTTGAAGTGGTCAGAGGGCTTGTTGTAGGGGGAGAGGGCTTGTTGTGGCGAGCGGGCTGGGACTGTCAGATATTTTGTGTGCGGGCCGGTAACGGCCTGCCGTCAGGCAGGCCGTGCTTTTACCAGGTCGGCCTGATAAATCGATCTCCGTACAGAATCGCAAATTGATTCATCGCACTTTTCCAGTCATGGGCCGCGGAGCCCCAGTTTGCGGTGATATTGCGCAGTCCAAGCCAGATCAGTTTTGTCGCCGCATCGTCGGTCGGGAAGTGACCTCGGGTCTTGATGATCTTGCGCAACTGAGCGTTGATGCTCTCAATGGCGTTGGTCGTGTAGATCACTTTTCGAATCGCCGGCGGGAACACGAAAAATGGGATCACACGATCCCAAGCGCGGCGCCAGGCAGCCACTACCGTCGGATACTGCTTGCCCCATGGCCCGCTTTCAAACGCATCCAGCGCCTGCTCGGCCGCTTCGGCGGTCACCGCCTGATAGATCGGTTTGAGCGCCTTGGCCAGTTCGCGACGCTTGTCCCAGGCCGCGTAATCAAGACTGTTGCGGATCAGATGAACAATGCATGTTTGCAGTGTCGTGTCTGGAAATACGGCGTTGAGAGCCTCTGGCATGCCTTTCAGTCCATCGGTCACAGCAATCAACACGTCTTCGACGCCGCGTGTCTTGAGGTCGTTGAAAACTTTCATCCAGAACTTGGCGCCCTCGGTATTTTCTACCCAGATGCCGAGAATATCGCGTGTTCCGTCAGGCAAAACGCCCAGGGCCAAGTAAATCGCCTTGTTGCGAACCAGCCCCTCTTCGCGAATTTTGACCCGTAGAGCATCGAAGAAAATAACCGGATACATCGGCTCCAAAGGCCGCTGTTGCCATGCACCGATCTCTGCCATGACCTCGTCGGTTACAGAGCTGATGAAGTCGGGAGAAACGTCAGTACCGTACTGCTCGGAAAGAAACGCTCGGATCTCTCTGACCGTCATTCCACGGGCATACATGGCGATGATCTTGTCGTCGAAACCGGTGTAGCGGCGTTCGTGCTTGGGGATCAAAATGGGCGAAAAACTGCCGTCCCGGTCGCGGGGAATATCCAGTCGGAGCGGACCGTCGCCGGTTAGAACCGTCTTGCCGCTTTTGCCATTGCGCTGGTTGGTTTCATCCTCTGGGCGCTGCGCGCCCGGCGGATAGCCCAAGTGGTGACCTAGCTCTGCACTCAGCGCTCGCTCGATCAAAGCCTTCTTGAACGCCGCAGACGCGTCCTCGATAGCTTCAGCGGTCATCGGTCCATCGGTGAATTGCTCGAGCAGCTCTTTCGGGATTTTCGGCAGCTCTCGCAACGCGGGTTTCTTTTTGGTTGGCATACATGCACCTCTTACTCATGTTATGCCCGAACACAAAATTTCTGACACCCCCGAGCGGGCTTGCCCCGCGTTGGGCTGCGCAGCAGCCCCAAAACCAGGCACCGCGGTGTGTCAGTTAAAAACACATCGCCTGTAAAGGGGCTGCTTCGCAGCCCAACGCGGGGCAAGCCCGCTCGCCACAACAACAACCCCGCTCGCCACAACGGCCCACTCCACAACAGCTAGCTCGCCACAGCAAACGCGGTGAGCGTTCAGCTCAGGCGAAAACGCGCGGTGTTGTCGCTCAGGGCACGGCTGCCCTTACTCAGCGTATCCGCCGCCTGATTCACCGCCCGCGCGCCGTCGAGCAAGCGCCCTGCCGCCTGGTCGACCTGTTGGATATTGCCGCTCACTTCATCCGCCGTGGTGGCTTGTTCTTCCACCGCCGCCGCAATCTGCGCCAGGGTGTCGGTGACATTCTGCACAGCCCCGGCGATCTCGCCCAGCCGCGTGCCCAGCCCGGTGACGGACTCGGCATCGGTCAGCGCCTGTTCGCAGGCGGCGCCCATCAGCGTGACGGCCTGGCTGACCGTGGCGCGCAGGCTGTCCACCGTGCTGGCGATCTGCGCGGTGGAGGCCTGGGTGCGTTGTGACAGGCTGCGCACTTCATCGGCCACCACGGCAAAGCCCCTGCCCTGCTCGCCGGCGCGAGCGGCTTCGATGGCGGCGTTGAGCGCCAGCAGGTTGGTTTGTTCGGCGATGCCGCGAATGGTGTCGACCACCGATTGAATCTGCTGGCCCTGCTGGCTCACTTGCTCCAGGGCGTTGGCCGTGTCGGTCAGGCGCTGGTTGAGCTGCTGGATGCTCGCCGTGGTGCGCAGGCTGTCGCGGCTGCTGTCTTCGGCGATGCGCCGGGTCTGCTGGGCGCTGCCGGAGGCTTGTTCACAGCTCTTGGCGACGCCCATGGAGGTGGCGGCCAACTGCGTGGCGGCGGCGGCGATCTGGCTGATCTGGTGTTGCTGGTCTTCGACGTCGCCGAGGGTGCTGCTCGATTGCGTATTGAGGGTGAGCACGGCAGAACCGAGCTGCTGGGTCTCGTGGTTGACCCCGAGCAGGCTGGTGCGCAACTGCACCACCGCCACGTTGAGCGCGGTGCTGATGACCGCCAGTTCGTCGCGCCCTTCCACCGCCACTTCCACGCACAGGTTGCCGTCACGCAGGGACTCGGCCAAGGTGGTGATACCGCTGGCACTGCGGCGGATCGAGGCTTGCAGGCACATGAACAGGTACAGCGCCGCCAAGGCCAGCAGGCTGAACGTCGCCACTACAGGGATGAACTGCTGAAGGGAACGGTCGTGGTAATAGCTCAGGCGCGCTTCCAGTGAGCCCAGCGACTGGTTGCGCAGCGCGCCCAGGCTACCGAGCATGGCGTCGACACTGCGCTCGAAACCGGCGGGATCGAGCTTGATGCTGCCGCCGAACACGCCATCGTCAAGCACTTTGAGCTCGCTATCCAGCAATTGCAGGCTGTTGTCGTACTGGGCGATCCAGGGTTCCAGGCCAGGGTATTGCTTGGCCTTGAGCGACGCCGTCGCCTTGACCAGTTGCTCCCGCGCATCACCGATGCGGCTGCGCAGGTCACGCATCTGCAAACGGCTTTGCAAGGTGAACTGCCCCGAGGCGACGGACGACTGACCCACACTGGCCATGCGCCCGATACGCTCGATCAGGTCTGGCGTTTGCTGGGTGGAAACCTGCATCAGCAGGTAAGTTTCCAGCCAGGGATCGAGGATCAGGCCGGTGTCGAGGGCGATCTGCTCGCGCAGGGTTTGCAGGGCGGTCAGGGCCGAGGTGAAGCGGTCGTAACCGTCCGGCCACCAGCCCACCGTGCGCAGGGATTGCACGTCCATGCCCTTGACCGTTGCCTGCAACGCCTCGAAGCGGGCCAGGGTGTCGGCGCTGACGCCCCGAGCCTTGAGCGCATCGCCCAGGGCTTGCAGGCTTTGCAGGATCAGCGGGTTATTGGCATCCACCTTGTCCATCGCCACCTTGGCCGCAGGCGTCGGTTCACGCAGCAGGTCCAGGGCTTTCCAGCGCGACGCCAGGTTGCGCTGGGCGGTCAATTGGCCATCCAGCGAATCCAGAGCCAGCAGTTGGTGAACGCCGGACGTTTCGCTGGAAATCACCGCTAATTTATCGCGATAGTCCAACCCGATCAGCCACAGGCTCCCGGCCAGGGGCAGCATGAACAGAATGAATAGAATCTGGAACTTGCGCGCAAAACCAAAACGTCCGAGCAGGCGGATACCGGGTGATAAAAGACTGTGCATGGCCGACCACTCCCCAAAACAACCCACGTGGTACAACGCAGGGCGAAACCATGAAATGACTAACGGCAAAATGCCATGTCATTGATTGGGAAGGCTCAAGCAAGATACGGGCCGTCGGCATGGGGCCCGCAGATAGGCAGGGTGCGGCTGAATAACGGGCGCGGTGCGCACGAAAATGGGGCAAAAGCACTCAGGTGCGCTGGGCAAACTGTAACCGCTCTTTACGCCCCTTTCGCTTATTCGCCGGCGGGCGACGCATTTACCTGCATGTACTGGCTGAAATTGTTGATGTGGTCATCCAGATTGTCCTCAAGCATCAGTCGGTATTGCTCGGTGAAATACTTCAACAGCGCTTCGCGTGCGTCGGCCATCTCCGCCCCGGACTTGAAACTGCGCGCGCTGGCCCAGGCATTGAAACGCGTGGTCCCGAAGGTCATCGAGGCGCTGACCTGGCCGATGTTTTCAAGGGTCTTGAGTTGCTCGTTCGACAGCTCGATATGGGCGTCGGCGCGGTCGTAGAAGGCTGAGTCGGTGGCGTCTGCCATGGTGGGCTTCCTTGATGAATCGTTGAATTGAGTTCAAGCCAGCAACGCGGTAATCCACTGCACCTGCTGGACAAGTTCCTGCACCTTGGCCTGCGGCACCGCCTGCCGCGCTTGCTGGAAACTGGCCAGGGTCTTGTGTTTCTGGCGCAGCAGGCGTTGCCATTTGGCCAGGAACACCGGGCTGCGCGCCTGCATCAGCAGCGGGCCGAAGTACAACGCCTCGGCACTGTACACCACTGGTTCGGCACGTTCGGCGACGATGATTTCGTAGTAGAAACGGTTTTCCTGCAACAGCTCCTCGACCAGGATGCGGTAGCCATTGTCCATCAGCCAGTGGCGCAGCGGTTGCTCGCCGCCGTTGGGTTGCAGGATCAGACGCTCCTGGCCGTTGAGGTACGCCGTGCCGCTGGCGAGGATGTCACGGATCGTCTCGCCGCCCATGCCGCACAGGCTGATGGCGGTGATCGCATCTGCCGGCGTGATGGCCGCCAAGCCATCGGCCAGGCGCACGCTGACTTGCTGCTCCAGGCCATTGTCGCGCACGGTCCGTTCCGCCGCGTGGAAGGGCGTCGCCGCCACCTCCCCCGCCACCGCTGCTGCGATCACACCGCGACGCATCAACGCCACCGGCAGGTAGGCGTGGTCCGAGCCGATATCCGCCAACCGCGCCCCAGGCGGCACATGCGCCGCCACGCGTTCCAGGCGGGTGGAGAGTGTGTGTTCGTTCAACTGAGGTTCCTTCTTCACCGCGAATGTCAGTGCGAGCGGCGCATCATGCTGGGTGAAGAAGATGAGGTAAAGGCTGGCACCTGAAAACACGGCCGGCCTTGCCATTCAATGGCGCACAAACCCCACTACCCGCGCCAACATCCGATCACACGCCTCCAGTTGCGCCAGGCTGATAAATTCATCGGCCTTGTGCCCCTGCTCCATGCTCCCCGGCCCGCACACCACCGTGGGAATCCCCACCTGGTCAAACAGGCCGCCCTCGGTGCCAAAGGCGACGGTGCCGTAGTCTCGAGAGCCGCAAAATTGCGCGACCCACTCGGCGGCCTGGCTTTCCAGGGAGGTCACCAGGCCGGGGTAGCTCGACAACTCGCTGAAGCCGATCGCGCACTGCGCACTCACCGCCTGCATCGCCGGTAGCAGGGTGTGCTCGGCGTACTCACGCAGTTGGTTGGCCACCTGCCAAGGGTCATGGGCCGGCAGCGAGCGCACTTCAAAGTCAAACGTGCACTGCTGCGGGACGATATTCAGTGCCTTGCCGCCGCTGATCACACCGGTCTGCACCGTGGAGAATGGCGGTTCAAAACGCGGATCCAGCTGCGCCGGCGCCTTGAGTGTTTCGCCAAGCCGTACCAGTTCACTGATCAAGCGCGCCGCGTATTCGATGGCGTTGACGCCCGACGGCGCATACGCCGAATGACACGCCGCGCCGTGTACGTCGCAACGCATGGCCAATTTGCCCTTGTGCCCCAGCACCGGCTTGAGCTCGGTGGGCTCGCCGATCACGCATAGCAGCGGCTTGACCGGTTGGGCCTGAAACCTTTCGATCAACGCCCGCACACCCAGGCAGCCCACTTCTTCGTCATAGGACAGCGCAATGTGCACCGGCATGCGCAACGGCGCCTGTACCAGCGTTGGCACGCAGGCCAGTACGCAGGCGATATAGCCCTTCATGTCAGCCGTGCCACGCCCGTATAACCTGCCGTCCTGTTCCGTCAGCTCGAACGGCGCCACGCTCCAGCGTTGGCCGTCCACCGGCACCACATCGGTGTGCCCGGACAACACGATGCCCGGCACATCCGCCGGGCCAATGGTCGCCAGCAGGTTGGCCTTGCTCTTGTGTTCGTTGAATAACAGTTCACAGGCAACGCCGTGGCCCTGCAAATAGGTGCGCACGAAGTCGATCAGCGCCAGGTTGGATTCGCGGCTGGTGGTGTCAAAGCGCACCAGTTGCGCCAGCAGGTCACGGCTGTGGTTCATCGGTCGTCTCCCGGCACCGCATAGCCCGGTGCAAGGTGCGGGTTGAGGGCGCGGTCGAGGTAGTCCTGCAGTTGCGGGCGATAGGCCTGCCAGAGTTGGTCGAGGCCGCCAATCGGGTCTGTATCGGCCCAGTCCACACGCAAGTTGACGATAGGCCACGGCAGGTCATCGACCACCACCAGGGCCGCCGAATGCACCGGCCCGGCTTCGCCGCCCTCGGCCTGGCCGGCGTGCATCGCGGCAAGCAGGCGCTCGGCCAGGTGCCCGCTGGCGTGCTCAAAGGCGCGTACCATGGCGCTGATCACTGCGCGATTGGCCAGCATATTTCCGGCGGCAACACACTGTTCCCCGCTGACCGCGTCGTGAATGCCCAGGGTCTGGGCACCGCTGTAATGCGCGGTGCGCCCCTGGCTATCGATCACCGTTACTTGACGATATTCACGGTGCTCCTGGCCGGCAAGCACCGCGCCAAGCGCCTCACTGGCTGCCATGCCCTGCTCCAACACGTCCAGCACCTGCGGCCCCAGGCTCGGCAAGGTAATGTTCTGCGAGGCCACCGCGCCCACCCCGGGCCGCAGCCATGGGCAACGGGCGCCCACCGCAATGCTCGACGAGCTGATTGCTATACCCAACTGGCCCGTTTCGGCGCAGCGGGCGACAACGGAAAAAGTCATTGAGCGCTCCTCAATCGAGTACCGAGGGGTCGGCGTCGATCATCATCTGCTTCATTTCTTCAAAGTGCCGGCGTGAGAAATCCGCAATGCCTTCCCAACTTCGTGCGGTTTTCTCCGCGACGTCATCGGACAACACTCGCAGCGGCTGCCCCGTGGACCACGCTGTGACGAGGATCTGGCAGGCACGCTCCAGGGTCCAGATATCGTCGAAGGCTTCACCGATGGACGAGGCCGTCACCATCACGCCGTGGTTGCCCATCAGCAGGCGGCGCTTGCCGTCGAGCAAGCCGGCCAGGCGCGCGCCTTCGGCCTCGGTGTCGGCCATGCCGCCGTAGAGTTCATCCATCGCGACACGGTTGAAATAGCGCGCGGTGTTCTGGTCGATCGGCGGGATATGCGGTGTGGCCAGGCACGCCACCGCCGTGGTGTAGACCGGGTGCAAGTGCAGCACAGCACGGGTGTGCGGCAGCAGGCGGTGGATCTGCCCGTGGATCGACCAGGCAGTGGCGTCCACGTTCGGGTGCTCGGCCCAGGATGAATCATCAGCGTTGAGCAGCAACAGATCGCTGGCCCGGATCCTGGAGAAGTGCTTCCACTTCGGGTTGAGCAAAAACTGTTTGCCATCGGCCGACACGGCGGCACTGAAGTGGTTGGCCACGGCCTCGTGCATGCCCAGGTGGGCAATGATGCGAAAGGTCGCCGCCAGGTCGATGCGCGTTTGTTCTTCGAGGGATAACGCCATGGATCGGTCTCCGCAGGGCGCGGCCGCAGCGGACTGCGGCGCGCGGGTCAGGTTACTTGGGCATCAACGCCGCAATGTCGGCATCGGTCGGCGCCTCGAAGTTGTATTTCTTGAGCAAGGCCGCGTACTCAGGCGTGGCGCGGTATTTGTCCAGCCCGTCGAGCAGGGCTTTTTTCACCGTGTCATTGCCCTTCTTCACGCCGAAGCCGTTGAGCACCGGGTAGATCAACGTGTCGGATGAAATCACCACGCGGTTGCCCAGCTTGTCGATCACACCACGGGCCACGGCCGCGTCGGTGATCTGCGCCTCCACCGCATGCGCAAGCAGCGCCTGGGTGGTTTGCGGGTCGGTGCTGTATTCGCTGATCAGGATCGGCTTCAAGCCTTTGGCCACGCAGTACTCGGCCGACAGTTTGTTCATCTGCGCCAGCCACGAGGTGGCGCCCATGGAGCCGATCTTGTGGCCGCAGAATTCTTCCGGGGTCTTGGGCTGGAACGCACTGTCCTTGAGGGTGAGGATCGACTCGCCGCTCTTGAGGTAGGGGATCATGTCGATGACTTTGACCCGCTCGGCAGTGATGTACATCGACGAATTGGTCACATCGAAACGCCCGGCTTGCAGGCCGGTGATCAGGTTGGGAAAGCGCGTATCGAGGGTCTCGACCTTGCGCCCCATGACCTTGCCCAGGCCGTCCATGAACTCGATATCAAAGCCCGCCGGCTTGTTGTTATCCATGTACTCGTAGGGGAAGAACGTCACATCGGAACCGGCGACGATCTTGCCTTCCTGCTGGAACGCCGAAGCCGCCAACGAAGTCATCGCAACCGCAGCGCCCAGCAGGCACACGGCAAGGGGGCGAACACTTTTACGAAACGCTGTCATGGTCAATACCTGCAAGGGGGTTGGGAGGTTAGGCAGTGGCAGAATCTTGTCCGGCCTGTTGCACGAAGAACGAGGCGCCACGGGGTTTCTGCGGCAAGCGCAGTTGGTTATCCGTAGAACGCACCATGCCACTTTCTTCACCGGCCACCAGCAGGCCGGCATGTGCGCTGGGCAGTGGGTTTTCGCCGAATGGCAGCGCGTCTTCAGCGGCGTAGACGCTGATGAAGAGGGTGCGCGGCAGTTCGGTCTCGTTAGGGCTGGAAGCATGTAAAAGCCGCGTGTGCATGAAGCACACGGAGCCGGCCGGGCCGTAGCAGGCCACCGGTTGCTGGCAGTGTTCCTGCACCACCGCATCGTCCACCGCGCCGGTGAAGCGCTGGTTCTGCCAGTGCGACCACAGCGGGCCTTTGTGGCTGCCGGGGATCACATTCAGCGGGCCATTTTGCGGGGTGACTTCACTGACCATCAGCAACGCAGTGACGATGTCGTCGTTGCTGTGGGGCGTGAACAAAAAGTCCTGGTGCCACTTCACCTGGGTCGCGGTGTGGGGAAGTTTCGAGTTGATCTTGCTGTGGTGGAAACGCGCGCCGCCGCCACCAATCAACTGCGCGGAAATCTCGGCCATGCGCGAGTGCAAGGCCACGCGTTCATACACCGTGGAAATCTCGGTGGGCGAGCTGACCCGGCGCAACGAGGGGTGGTCAGGCCGGTGGTCGCCTTCCAGGTCGAAGCGCGCGCGGCCATCCACCGTAGCGCCCCACCCCTGGTCATGGCGCCGGCTCTCTTCGACCCACTGGTCGAAGTCGTGCTGCAGCGCGGCCACTTCGTCCATCGACAACACACCTTCCACCACCAGGTATCCGTCGCGCTGGAACTGCTCGATTTGTGCTTGCTCGATCATTGTCTTTTTCCTGAACGTTAAAGCGATCACGCCAGCGAGACGTCCTTGAGGAACGCCTCCACGCGTGGGTTCTGGCCGCTGCGCAATACCGCGGGCGTGTCGTCGCAGACCACCCGCCCCTTCTCCATGAACACGATCCGGTCGGAGACCTTGAACGCGAAATTCATCTCGTGGGTGACGATCACCATGGTGATGCCCTCCTCGGCCAAGGCCTCGATGACTTGCAGCACTTCGTTGACTTTCTCCGGGTCCAGCGCCGAGGTGGGCTCGTCGAACAACATGATCTGCGGGCGCATCATCAGGGCGCGGGCAATGGCCACGCGCTGCTGTTGGCCGCCGGAGAGTTGGTGCGGGTACTTCCAGGCATGGTCGAGCATGCCGACCTTGTGCAGCAGCGCGTAGGCCTGTTGCTTGAGCTCGTCGGTACGCCCCAGGCGGTGGTATTTGGGCGCCATCAGCAGGTTGTCGAGCACGTTCAAGTGCGGGAACAGGTTGAAGCTCTGGAACACCATGCCGATGTTCAGGCGGTGCTCGGCGTGCTCGGTGTACTGGGGTTTCTGCGCGCCGACCTTGCTGAGGTGAATGAAAGGCTGGCCGTTGATCTGGATCTCGCCGTTGTCCAATGGCTCCAGGCCGTTGAGCAGGCGGATCAACGTGGTTTTGCCCGAGCCGGACGGCCCGATCACCGACACCACTTCACCCGGCTGGATTTGCAGGTTGACCGAGCCCAGTACCTCGATGTCGTTGTAGGCCTTGTGCAGTCGCGTGGCCTGCAGCGCCGACACACCGGTACTCACCGGGCGCTGCAACGCGCTGCGCTGTTGTGTGGCCAGGGCCAGCACCGCCGCATCGGGAACGCGCGAGACATTGCGCTGGTTGACGTCGAGAAGGCGCTCCAGGCGTTTGAGCAGGAAGTCGAACACCGTGACGATAAACACGTAGAAGAACGCCACCGCGGCCATGGTTTCGATCACCAGGAAATTCTGCGAATACAGGCGCTGACCGACCATCAGGATTTCCGTCAGCGAGATCACCGACACCAGCGAAGTCAGCTTGACGATGGAGATGTATTCGTTGGCCAGGGACGGCAATGCCACTCGCAGCGCCTGGGGGATCACCACGCGCCATTGGGTGCCGAAAAACTTCAGGCCCAACGCCCGCGCCGCTTCGCCCTGGCCCTTGGGAATCGAGAGCAAACCGCCGCGATGGATCTCGGCCACGTATGCCGTTTCACAGATCACCAGGGCCAGCAGGCCGGACCAGAACGGGTCGGCCAACACCACCGAGGTGGCGGGCAGCGCCTGGGGCAGGTTGTAGATAAAGATCAGCAGCACCAGCAGCGGCAGGCTGCGGAACAACCAGATATAACCCCCCGCCGGCACGCTGAGCAGCGCGTGCCTGGATTGCTTGGCCAGCGCCAGCAGAAAGCCAAAACCGATGCTCAAGACCCAGGTCAGGGTGCTGAGCTTGATCACCGTCCACGTCGCTCGCCAGAACTCGGCGTCACCCAGCAAACCCAACATGTAGTTCCAGTCAAATGTCATCGTCGCTGTGCCCTGCAGAAAAAAGAAATGGCCGATCGAACGTGCAAAACGTTGATCTGCATCAATGGATTCAGAGTCGTGGCGAGAGGCACTTGGGGTCAATTCGTAAAAGCCGGTCCACTGGGTAGGCAGAACCTACGCAGCGCCTCCCCCACTGTTGAAAACACCCCACATCCACTGTGGGAGGGGGCTTGCCCCCGATAGCCATGGGTATCTACACAATGTTGTATTAGCCAACGCTAACCACGATGCGAAGCGAGCCGCCCTTGATCTTGCTTTTGATCTTGATCTCAGGCGCCCCGTTAAACCACGCTGGCCGCAATTCGATAGTGATTTGGGGGGTAAACCGGCAGGGTCTTGCTCGCGAAAAACGTCAACGATAACGCGTGTTTCCTGAATGAACGCGGCGCCTGTAAGTTCTTCGCGAGCAAGAACTAGGCGTCCCCCTCGCTCCTACAAAAAAGCCTTAACTGAACGGCATTAGGGCTTGCCCCGCGTTGGGTCGCGAAGCGGCCCCAATAAGAGCGCTGCAGTGTGTCAGGCAGCTCCGGGACGGTGTCCTGGGGCTGCTTCGCAGCCCAACGCGGGGCAAGCCCGCTCGCCACAACAAGCCATCAATCCATACAGGGGCGCGGGTATTAGAAGTCGACGGTGGCAGACAGCAGGTAGGTGCGTGGGGTCGACAGGGTCAGCCCCGGCTCGCTGTCATCCGACGCACCCGCCGAGCTCCAATAGCGCTTATCGGCGACGTTCTCGACATTGGCCCGCAGGGTGATGTGCTTGTCATCCACCTTGAAGGCATAGCGTGCGCCGACGTCGATGCGGTTCCAGGCGTCGATTTCCTTGACGTTGGACGGGTCCAGGTACTGCGAGCTGGAGTAGATGCCGCGGCTGGTCAGGGTCAAGCCTTCGAGGGTCGGTACGTCCCACTCGGCGCCGAGGTTGACGTTGTACTTGGGCGTGGCCGGCGCGCGGTTGCCGTCGTAGGTACCGTTGGTGGTGTGCGTCAGTTCGCTGTCGATGTACATCACCCCACCGAGCAGGCGGACGCCCTTGAGCGGTTCACCGAACACGCTGACTTCCGCCCCTTGGTTCTGGCGTTTGCCGTTGGGGCCGAATAACCGCGAGGTGGCGTTGGTTTCATAGGCCGGTTGCTTGATGCGGAACACGGCGGCGGTCACGGCGAAGGCTCCGGCGTCGTATTTGGCGCCGACTTCGACCTGGCGGCTGATAAACGGCGGGAAGATCTCGTCTTCATTCCTCGACGTGGACGGCGCGATCTTGCCCTGGCTCAAGCCCTCCATGTAGTTGGCGTACAGCGACAGTTTGTCGGTGGCTTTGAACAGCAAGCCGCCGGATGGCGAGATCTTTTCTTCGTCGTAGCCGGTGAGGCCTTTGACCCCATTGTTCCAGTCATCCACCTTGACCCGCTGCCAGCGCGCGCCAAGGGTCAACAGCAGGCGATCATCGAAGAAGCCGAGGGTGTCGGACAAGGCCACGCCACTGAACTTGTTCTCGGTGTAGACCTTCGCATCCTGGCGCGTGGCCACGGACGGCGTCGCAGTTTGCACGGGGTTGTAGAGATTGCTCGACGCGTTCGCATAACGCGCGCCGCCGTTGGTGAAGTCCATATAGAAGTAGCTGGCGGCCAGGTTGACCTCATGGCTCACCGGCCCGGTGTGAAACCAGTTGCGCACACCCGCGTTGTAGGTGCGCACATTTTCATCACGGGTGAAATCACGGGGCTGCACCGTGAAATCGCCGGCCGCATTGGTCACGGACACCGCATGGCGCAGGAAGTCGTGGTTGCTTTTACGCGCGCCCACACCGCCGTAGAGCATCACCGAATCGCTGAGGTCATATTCGGCATTCACGGTACCGAAGGTGTCGTTGGTGCTGGCCTTGCTCCAGGATTGCGCGTAGTTGTGGCGCACATCGTTGGCGCTCGGCACTGGCGCGGCGGCGGCCACTTGCACACGTTCCTGTGGCGCATCGGTATCGCGTTCGGTGTGGCCGATATCGGTGGAAAGGCGCAGGCGTTCGCCACGGAAATCCAGGCCCAGCACCGCCATTTCGCGGTCGACGCTCTGGTGGTCCCAGGTGGTATCGCCAGATTGCTTCACGCCATTGAAACGCAGGCCGAACTTGTTGTCCTCGCCAAAGCGCCGCCCCACATCCACCGCCCCGCCCGCCTGGCTGTCGGAGGCCCAGGTACCGGTAAACGAAGTGATGTCCTTGTCGGTGGCGCGCTTGGGCACCACGTTGATGCCGCCGCCCACGCTGCCGCGCGGCGAGATGCCGTTGATCAACTGGGTGGGGCCTTTGAAGATGTCGACGCGGTCGGCCATTTCCATGTCGATGGTGTAAGTGGGCAGCACGCCGTACAGGCCGTTGTAGGCCACATCACTGTTGAACAGGCTGAAGCCGCGAATGGTGAACTGTTCATACCGCCCGCCGGCCGGGTTAGTGGCGCGTACCGAGGGGTCGCTGGCGATCAGGTCGCCGAGGGTGCGCGCCTGCTGGTTCTTGACCGTGTCCTGGGTGTAGGTGGTCATGCTGAACGGCGTTTCCATGAAGTCCCGCGTGCCCAGCAAGCCTTGCGAGCCACGGCGCGCCACCTGGCCGCCAGCGTAGGTATCGCCGTCATACAGGCCCGTGGTGCCGAGGATGGACGTCGGCGCCAGCTCCAGGCTGCTGCCATCCGGTACCGGCACCAGCATGTAGGCCTGCTCGCCCATCGATTGCAGTTGCAGGCCCGAGCCTTGCAGCAAACGCGCAAAGCCCTCCTCCACGCCGTACTCACCGGACAACCCAGCGCTGCTGCGCCCGCTGACCAGCGCCGGGTCCACCGACAGGTTGACGCCTGACAACCCGGCAAAACGGGTCAACGCGGCACTCAGGCTCCCGGCGGGCACCTGGTAGCTGCGGCGGGCGGCGGTGTCTTCGGCATAGCTGAGCGGGACAAACAGCGGGCTGGCGCTGAGGCTCAGCACCAGGCTCAGCTTGAGCAACGGGCGCAAGCGCAAGGGGAGGACTGCGGGCATTGGAAGAAGCTCTCGATTTTGTTCACTTACCTGGAATGACCGGTGAGGTGAAAAAAAGGGACAGGCTTCGACGAAAATCATTCACAAAAAAAGTTCGAGTACTCCTTACGCAGCCTTGATGGCGTGTTTACCCACGCTGAGCGGAGGTGTCGGCCGAATAGATGACGGTTTGCGCACAGTTCGGCGCGACGGTCGGCCGGGTGAAGTAGGTGTCGCCTTCGTCGGTCAGGATCTCGTAGTCGACTTTGCGCGTGGCGCTCGCGTGCTTGATGATTTTCAGCACGCGCTGGAATTTCACGCTTTGCGTACCGTTCAGGTCAGGCCCGGTCAGCACATTGACGCTTTGAAACCAGCCGGCCTGTTGCTTGTTGCCCACCAGCACGCTGGTCATCGCCTCGAACCGCTCCAGCCGGGTGAAGCCCCACAGCGTCTGCTCTTCGACGCTTGCGCCTGGGGTGGCCGCGCCGGTAAACACGAAGAGATTGATCGCCGGGCTGTCTTCGCAAAAGAAATCATACGGGACCAGGCCGTCGACCATTTTCCTGCCGGGCACAAAGCCCTTTTTATGCACCTGAAACATTGCCATCTCCGCTCGATCACTGGCGACCAGTCTAATGAGCGGCGACGTACAGGGCGGTCAAGCCAATGTAATGTCGTGTAAAGATCGCGCGCTGTGCAGGTTGACCTCCACGGTCAGCCCTCCCCCCATCTCATTGCGCGCCTCGATAGTGCCGCCGTGCATCTGCACTGCCCGCGCGGCGATGGCCAGGCCCAGGCCAAAGCCGACAGTGGCATCGCCCACGCCGCGCTCGAACGGCTGGAAGATGCTGTGCAGCCGGTCATGCTGCACCCCCGGGCCTTGGTCGCTGATGCGCACGCTCAAGCGATTCGCCTCGGCATTGACGTGCGCCGAGACCCGCACGGTAGTACCCGGCCGGGTATAGCGCACAGCGTTGCGGATCACATTCTCAAAGCAGCGGTACAGCAACTCGCCGCTGACACAGGCGATAAACGGCGGGCAAGCCTGCAAATGAACGCGGCAGCCCTTGATACCGGCTTCGAACTGCGCATCTTCGACAATCATCGCCAGCAATTCGACGATATCCACCGGCTCGCGCTCGATGCTTTCGGGCCGGCCCTGCAGGCGAGCCAGGGTCAGCAACGCTTCGATCAGGGTGTCCATGCGTTCGGATTCGCGCTCGATACGTTCGAGCATTTCCAGGCGCGCGGCGTCCTGGCGCAACAGGCCGATGGCCGCTTGCATGCGCGTCAGCGGCGAGCGCAGCTCATGGGAGATGTCGTGCAACAGGTGCTGCTGGGCTTGCACCAATACCTTCAACTGGTTGGCCATGCGGTCGCAGTCTTCGGCCAGGTCGACGATTTCATCGCGGCGCTTGCCCATGGACGGCTTGACCCGGGTTTCGAAACGCCCCTGGGCCACATCGCTCATTGCCCGACGCAAGTGCGCCAAGGGCCAGGCCAGGTAGTACGCCATGTAACCGCTGAACAGCGCACTCATCAGCGTACCGATGATCAGCGGGATCTGGGGCCACGGCCTGCCTGCGTCATTACCCGGCGCATGGGTCGACCGCAGAGACAGCGCCAGGCCCTCCCGGCTGGTGACCGCTTGCTCATAGGCCGGCTGTGCAACGGGAGCGCCAACCAGCAACTGGCCGGTGCTGTCATAGACCCCAATGGCCTCATCCGGCGGCCGCTCCCATACCGTCAGAAGCTGGCCGGCGGCTTGGACACCAAACTGTTGCAGCAGCCTCTTTTCGCTGGCGAGGATCGCCTCCACATGCGGGTCGCCCGGGCGGAAGCGGCCCACCTCAAGCACACCGACGCCCACCAGGAACGTCAAGGTGGTCGCCAGCCAGAAAGCCAGGAACAGCTTCCAGAACAGCAGGCCGGGCTTGCTCATTCGGCAATCAACAGGTAGCCAAGCCCGCGCACGCTCTGGATCCAGGCCTTGGCATCCGGGCGCGGCCCCAGCTTTTGCCGGATGCTGCTGATGTGCACGTCAATGCGCCGATCGTAGCGGGTCAGCGGGCAGCCCAGGGCGTTGAGCGACAGGTCTTTTTTGCTTACCACCTGGCCGGCGCTGCGGGCCAGCTCTTCGAGCAGGCTGAACTCGGTGCTGGTCACACCCAGCTCGGCGCCGTTCCACAGGGCCTCACGCTTGCCTGGCCACAACACCAGCGAGCCGGTCTTGATCACCTCGGTGGTCGGCTGGCCTGCCGCCTGCACCCTGCGCATGATGGCGCGCAGGCGTGCCACCAGCTCGCCTGGGGAACTGGGCTTGGGCACATAATCGTCGGCGCCCAGCTCCAGGCCGGTGATGCGATCGATGTTGTCGCCACGGGCGGTCAGCAGCACCACGGGCACCTGGCTGACCGTGCGGATACGCCGCAGCACCTCGATGCCCGAGCGCTGGGGCAGCATGACATCCAGCACCACAATGCTGTAGCGGCCCGACAGCGCTTCGGCCTCGCCCTCCTCGCCCGTGTGCACGGCCGTGGCTTCGAAGCCTTCACACGCCAGGTACTGGCTCAGCATTCCAGTCAATTCCTGGTCGTCGTCGACTAACAGTACGGAGATCATTGCCGGCTCGTCTGTGGGGTGGGTGCGCATTATCAGCCTTGCAGCAGCGATTCGGGCCAACCTTTACCTAACTTGACATTCGGTTAACCGCACCAAACGCCCCGCGCTCGTATGCTCGCCCTTCACCGGTCGGCGAGTGATCCAAGCGCGCCGGCGCTGCTTGTCGATGTGTTCTGGAAAAGATCTTGATGAATTTTTCGCGCCTGCTCTGCTCGGTTGCGCTGCTGCTCAATGCCTCACTGGCACTCGCCCAAGGCTTCAAAATCTCGGATATTCGAATCAATGGCCTGCAACGGGTCTCGGCGGGCAGCGTGTTCGGCGCACTGCCGCTGAATGTCGGCGACGAAGCGGATGACCGGCGCCTGGTGGACTCCACGCGTGCGTTGTTCAAGACCGGGTTCTTCCAGGACATCCAGTTGAGCCGCGAAGGCGACGTGCTGATTATCAATGTAGTCGAGCGTCCTTCGGTTGCCAGTATCGAATTCGAAGGCAACAAGGCGATCTCCACCGAGGACTTGATGAAGGGCATGAAGCAGAGCGGGCTTGCCGAAGGTGAGATATTCCAGCGTGCCACCCTGGAGGGTGTGCGCAATGAGTTGCAGCGTCAGTACGTTGCCCAGGGCCGCTATTCGGCGTCGGTCGACACCGAGGTCATCGCCCAGCCGCGCAACCGGGTCGGCGTGAAGATCAAGATCGATGAAGGTGAAGTGGCGTCGATCCAGCACATCAACGTGGTGGGCAATACGGTATTCCCCGACGACGCCTTGACCGATACCTTCACGCTCAAGACCAGCAACTGGCTGTCATTTTTCAAGAACGACGATAAATACGCGCGGGAGAAACTCTCCGGCGACCTCGAACGGCTGCGCTCCTATTACCTGGACCGTGGCTACATCAACATGGACATCAGCTCGACCCAGGTGTCCATGACCCCGGACAAAAAGCACGTCTACATCACCGTGAACATCCAGGAAGGCCAGAAATACACGGTGCGCGACGTCAAGTTGAGCGGCGAGCTGAAAGTCCCGCAAGACCAGCTCCAATCATTGCTGCTGGTGCAAAAGGGCCAGGTGTTCTCGCGCAAATTGATGACCACCACCTCGGAGTTGATTACCCGCCGTCTGGGCAACGAAGGCTATACGTTCGCCAACGTCAACGGTACGCCCCAGGTCCATGACGCCGACCATACGGTCGACATCCTCTTCAGCGTCGACCCCGGCAAGCGGGCTTACGTCAATCGCATCAACTTCCGGGGCAATACCAAGACCGACGACCAGGTGTTGCGCCGCGAAATGCGCCAGATGGAGGGTGGCTGGGCGTCGACCTACCTGATCGACCAATCCAAGGTCCGCCTGGAGCGCCTGGGGTTCTTCAAGGAGGTGAATGTCGAGACGCCGGCAGTCGCCGGCGTGGATGACCAGCTGGATGTGAACTACGCCGTGGAAGAACAAGCCTCCGGCTCGATTACCGCCAGCGTCGGCTTCGCCCAGAGTTCGGGGCTGATCCTCGGCGGCTCGATTACCCAGAACAACTTTCTCGGCACGGGTAATTACGCCAGCCTGGGGCTGACCCGTTCGTCCTACCAGAGCAAGTACAACATCGGTTTCACCGACCCTTACTTCACGGCCGACGGGGTGAGCCTGGGTTACAACGCGTTCTACAACAAGACCGACTACAACAAATACTACGATGATGGGGTGTCTTATTACGCCATCAACAGTTTTGGCCTGGGCGCCACCCTCGGTTACCCGATCAATGAGACCTCACGCCTGAGTTTCGGCCTGACCGCCCAACACGACAGCATCGAGCCAGGCACTTACAGCGCCGACGAGATCTACGATTTCATCGAGCGCGAAGGCAAGCAGTTCACCAACTTCAAGGCCAACCTGGGCTGGTCGGAGTCGACCTTGAACAAGGGCGTATTGGCCACGCGCGGGCACTCGCAAAACCTCAACCTGACCGTGACGGTGCCCGGCAGTGACCTGAGCTTCTACAAAGTCGACTACACGGGGCAAACCTTCCTGCCCGTCAGCAACACCACGGCCCTGCGCTTGCATACCAAGCTCGGTTACGGCAACGGTTATGGCGCCACGGACGGGCTGCCCTTCTATGAAAGCTATACCGCGGGCGGCGAAGGCACGGTGCGCGGTTTTAAAAGTGGCACCCTCGGCCCGCGCAGCACCCCGGCGACCGGCACCTATGCCAGCGCCGGTCAGGCGTACTATTCAGACCGCGATACCGATGCGTTGGGCGGCAATATCCTGATTACCGGGGGCGCGGAGTACTTGTTCCCGGTGCCGTTCATCAAGGACAACAAATCCGTGCGCACCTCGCTGTTCTGGGACATGGGCTCGGTGTATTCGGACAAATGCTACCTGAGCACCACCCAAGGCTGCGGCAGTGTGGACCTGAGCCAGATGGCCAGCTCAGTGGGGGTGGGCGTGACGTGGTACAGCCCGCTGGGGCCCTTGAGTGTCAACCTGGCGTATCCGATCCGCACGCCGGAGAACGCGGATAAGCAGATCTTCCAGTTTTCCATGGGCCAGACGTTCTGACGCTTCCAGCATTCCGGCGCCGCACTGTGCGCAAGGCTTGACGATCCCGCTACGGCAAAGAGATGCCACCGTAGCGTCGGGATCGTCGCTCCTTCAGCGCAGGAACTTCAGCGCGCCCGCCAGGGCCAGAGCGGCCAGGCAGGTCCAGCCCGAGAACAACCCGCGCCACACACGCCTGCGTGGCACAAACCCCACGCCCCTGACAAAGGCCACGCTCATCGCGGTGAACAACGCCGTTGCCAGCCCATGATCAGCGCGGCCATCTGGCGCGGTCATCATCGGCGGATAGAGCGTACACGCCAGCATCATCGCGACGGCAAGCAGCAAGCTCAGCAGGTGTAGCTGTGAGGGCGCCGGTGCGTCGGCGGCACGCGGCGTCATGGCCGCGTCTCGTCGCGATCGTTCAGGGCGCGGCCGGCTTCGTTCTCGCCCCACATCGCATTTAATATGGCCAGCAGCAGTGCAAAGCCGACTCCCAGCATCCAGGCGAAATACCACATAGTCGTTGCTCCTCCGATGACGCTAGTAGGCTGAATGTTCGTTGGCTTTGATCTGCGCCACGGTGACCTTGCCGCGCATGACGCGATAGGCCCATGAGGTGTAGATCACGATCAGCGGCATGAAAATCAGCGTGGCCCAGAACATAATCGCCAGGCTCAGATGACTGGCAACGCTGTCCCACACGGTCAGGCTGGCCGCCGGTACCGATGACGACGGCATGACGAAGGGAAACATCGAGACACCGGCCGTGCTGATCACGCCGATCACCGCGAGCGACGACGCGACGAACGCGGCCAGGGTCCGCCGCATCATCAGCAACAACGCGGCAGCGGCTGCGCCGCCCAAGCCCAGCACGGGCAGCAGCCACAGCCAAGGGTAATGGCCGTAATTGGCCATCCAGGCACCGGCTTCGCGCACCACCGTCTTGTTGAGAATGTCCGGCAGCCCGGCGGTATCCACCACCGAGGTAATGCGATAGCCGTCGATCCATTGCAACCAGATGCCAGCGATCACAAATGTGCAGAGCAGCACCAACGCCGCGCCCACCCCGCCTTTGATCGCCCGGGCCTGGATCGCCCCTTCAGTGCGGTGCGCCAGGTACGTACCGCCTTGCAGCGTGATCATTGCACTGCTCACCACCCCGGTCAGCAGCGCGAAGGGGTTCAGCAGTTGCCAGAAACTCCCGGTGTACGTCGATACGAGCAGGTCGCTGAAATGGAACGGCACACCTTGCAACAGGTTGCCGAAGGCGATGCCGAACACCAGCGGCGGCACGGCCCCGCCGACAAACAGCCCCCAGTCCCAGGTGCTGCGCCATCTGGCGTTGTGGATCTTGCTGCGATAGTCGAACCCCACGGGGCGGAAAAACAACGCCCACAGGACCAGGATCATCGCCCAGTAAAACCCGCTGAACGCAGTGGTATACACCACCGGCCACGCCGCGAACAACGCGCCGCCCGCCGTGATGAACCACACCTGGTTGCCGTCCCAGTGCGGCCCCACCGTGTTGATCGCGACGCGGCGCTCCAGGTCCGTGCGGCCCACAAAGGGCAGCAGGGTGCCGACCCCCATGTCGTGGCCGTCCATGATGGCGAAGCCGATCAGCAGTACGCCGACCAGTGCCCACCAGATAATTTTCAGGGTGACGTAATCAAGCATGGTGGAGTTCCTTCAGGTTGGCATCGTGGGCATAACGGCCGGTTCCGAGGCTGCCGGGCCCTTGGCGGGCGAACTTGACCATCAGGAACATTTCAACCACCAGCAGCACGGTGTAGAAAGCGACGAATCCTGCCAGCGAGCCATAGAGGTTGTTGATGCTCAGCGTGGAGACGCTCATGTGGGTGGGCAGCACGCCGTAGATGGTCCAGGGTTGACGACCGTATTCAGCGACGAACCAGCCCAGCTCGCAGGCCAGCCAGGGCGCGGGGAGCATGCAGAGCGCCCAACGCAGCAGCCAGCGGCGGCGTGTGCAGGCCGACTTCAAGGTGCTCCAGAAGGCCAGCCCGAACAGCAGGAGCATGGCGAAACCCAGCGCGACCATGGCCCGGAACGCCCAGAACATCGGGGTTACGCGCGGTACGGTATCGTTCACCGCCTTGTCGATAATGGCCGGGGTGGCCTGGTTGACATCCGCGACGTACTTTTTAAGCAGCAGGCCAAAGCCGAGGTCGGCCTTGTACGCTTCGAAGGTCTCGAACGCCGCCTTATCGGTGCGATCGGCGCGCAGGGCTTCCAGCGCATTGACCGCGGTAATGCCACGCAGGATGCGCGCACGGTTTTTCTCTTTGATGTCATGAATGCCGGGAATCTGTTTGCTCACCGAGCGCGTGCCGATCAAGCCCATCACCCACGGCACGTCGACTTCCCAGTTGTTCCGGGATTCGGCTTCATTGATGCTGGCCAGCAAGGTCAGCCCCGCCGGCGCCGGCTTGGTTTCCCACATGGCCTCCATGGCCGCGAGCTTGGTTTGCTGCGCCTCGCCCACCGTGTAACCCGATTCATCCCCCAGCACGATGACGCTCAGCACCGAGGCCAGGCCGAAGGCAGCCGCCACCCGAAAGCTGCGCTTGGCGAACTCGATGTCACGCCCCTTGAGCAAGTACCAACTGGAAATCGACAACACAAACATCGAGCCGGTGACATAACCGGCAGATACCGTGTGGACAAACTTGGCCTGGGCCACCGGGTTGAACACCACCGCCCAGAAATCCACCATCTCCATGCGCATGGTGATGTAGCTGAACTCCGAGCCCACCGGGTTCTGCATCCAGCCATTGGCGATCAATATCCACAACGCCGACAGGTTGGTACCGACGGCCATCAGCAGCGTGACCAGCAAGTGATGCTCTTTCTTCAGGCGATCCCAGCCAAAAAAGAACAGCCCGATCATGGTCGATTCGAGGAAAAACGCCATCAACCCCTCAATGGCCAGCGGGGCGCCGAAGATGTCGCCCACGTAGTGGGAGTAGTAGGCCCAGTTGGTGCCGAATTGAAATTCCAAGGTGATGCCGGTGGTCACCCCCAAGGCGAAGTTGATGCCGAATAACTTGCCCCAAAAGCGCGTCATATCTTTCCAGATGACATTCCCGGTCATCACATAGACGCTCTCCATGATGACCAGCAGCCACACCATGCCCACCGTCAGCGGCACGAAAAGAAAGTGGTATAGCGCAGTCGCCGCGAACTGCAGCCGTGACAAATCCACCAGTTGTTCTGAGATCACTTGCTTGCCCCTTGAGTCGAGGTGGGTACACCGAATCGGTTGCCGACCGTGTTCGGGTCGACAGTGACGTGCGAATCCCGGACGAACAGCCACCACAGCACGCTCAGCAGCACGAGCTTGATCAGCACCGCGGTGAGCAGATGGCGTAGCAGGCGTTTGTCGGAAATGGTCATGCCAGGCAATTAGCACAGGGCATGCCAAGGCCTGATTCTGTATTTATATGCTTATAAAACAGATAGTTACGATTTGATCGGGTTGAATTAAGCGGGAATTGGCAGACCAGCGCGCTGCCAATCTGCCAGGTTGGCAGCGCGCTGGCAGTCGGAGACTGCCTAGGCCAGGCCCTGTTCTTTCAGGCGTCGGTACAAGGTCCTGTCACTGATGCCCAGGTGCCTGGCCAACTCGCTGCGGGTGCCTTTGAATGTCGCCAGGGCCTGCGCCAGCGTGTTGCTGTCGAACGGGGTCGAAGCCACAGCCTGAGGCGGCAGCGCCACGCATGCCTGGGGTAAATGGACGGCACGGATGACACCGTCGTCAGCGAACAGGCTGGCTCTTTCCAGCGCATTGCGTAACTCACGGATATTGCCAGGCCAGGGGTACTGCTGGAGCCTTGCCAAGGCTTCAGGGTCGAGGGTCAGGCGGCGCTTGCCGGCACCGCCACGCTGCAGAAAGGAATTGGCCAGCAAGCCGATGTCTTCGACCCGGTTACGCAAGGGTGGCAAGTGAATCGGGAAGGCGCTGATGCGATAGTACAGGTCCTGCCTGAACTCGCCTTTTTCCATCATCTTTTCCAGCGGTTTGTGGGTGGCGGCAATCAATCTGAAATTGGCGTGACAGGTCTCGACACTGCCGACCCGGCGATAAGTCGAGGATTCGATCAGGCGCAACAGTTTCACCTGCATGGCCAGCGGCACATCGCCAATTTCATCCAGGAATAATGTGCCGCCCTGGGCGGTTTCGACCAAGCCGGGCTTGCGCGTGACGGCGCCGGTAAAGGCGCCTTTTTCATGGCCGAACAGCTCGCTCTCGAACAGCGTTTCGGTCAAGCCCGAGCAATCCACCACCACAAACGGCCCGGCGGCCCGCTCGCTGGTTTCATGGACGGCGCGCGCGAACAGCTCTTTACCGGTGCCCGATTCCCCCAGCAGCAGCACCGGCAGCATGGAGGGCGCCACCCGTTGCAACTCCGACAGGGCGAGGTTGAAAGCCGGTGAACAGCCGACCAACCCTTCGTCGCTGGGGCGCGCCGAGGCGCTGCGTACCAGTGTCAGGCGCTCCACATAGGCGGTAATCACCCCGTGCTCGTCAAGGATCGGGCGCAATTCCACGTCGACATGCTCAGGCCCCCGAGGCGTGTGGTGGATGTGCAAGACACGATCCGGCCCACGCATTTCCTGGGCTTTTTTCATCGGGCAATTCTCACCCGCCTGATCACACGGGACGTCGTAATGGTGGGAGATCTGATAGCACTTATGCCCGATGAAGGGCTTGTCGGCGCTGCCGAACTGACGCTGATAGGCCGTGTTGGCCGCCAGGATGTTGTAGTCCGGATCAAGCACGATCATGGGGTTGGGTTCGTGCTCCAAAAACGAAACAAGCGACTGCACTTGATCCGGAGGGGGCACGGCGTTGGCGGGGGTCGGCTGGAAAGTCTTCATCATGGCTCCTGGAATCCATTCTTCTATCCTGTTGTGGCACTGCCACCTCTGTCAACAGGCACTGCCAATGGCAGAAACCCCCATCCGACAGACGCCCGAACACGCCCATACACAAATACAAAGCCCAATAAAATCAATTGGATATCAGACGATTTGGTGATCGCCATCGCCTGGCAAACTTATTGCACTGTCAGTCCTTAGTCTAAGTGGCTCGGTAAAAAAGCCCCCTCAAGGAGACCGTTCATGCGCGCCAAACTTCACGTCGAAGGCTTCTTCGATCCTGCTACCCATACCGTCAGCTATCTGGTGCTGGATGAAGCCACCCGCCACTGCGCGATCATCGACAGCGTTTTGGATTACGACCCCAAATCAGGCCACACCGCCACCACCTCTGCCGACCGCCTGATAGCCCGGGTGAACGCGCTGAATGCGCAGGTCGAGTGGATTCTGGAGACCCACGTCCACGCCGACCACCTGACCGCCGCGCCCTACCTGAAGGAAAAGCTCGGTGGAAAAATAGGCATCGGCAGCCAGATTTCGACGGTGCAAAAGGTGTTCGGCACGCTGTTCAATGCCGGCAGCGATATGCCCCGCGACGGCAGCCAGTTCGATCACCTGTTCGCCAACGAGGAAACGTTCCGCATCGGCACGCTGCACTGCTCTACGTTGCATACCCCCGGCCATACGCCGGCCTGCATGACCTACCTGATCAGTAATGGCAGCGAAACGGCGGCGTTTGTCGGCGATACCCTGTTCATGCCCGACTACGGCACCGCCCGCTGTGACTTCCCCGGCGGTAACGCGCGCACGCTGTTCCAGTCCATCAACAAAGTCCTGAGCCTGCCCGCGCAGACGTTGCTGTACATGTGCCACGACTACCAGCCCGGCGGGCGCGAGGTGCAATTCGTCAGCACCGTTGCCGAACAGCGCGAACTCAACGTGCATGTGCGTAATGGCATCAGCGAGGAGGCGTTCGTAGCAATGCGCACCAAGCGCGATGCAGCGCTGGACATGCCGACCCTGATTCTGCCCTCAGTCCAGGTCAACATACGCGCCGGGCATTTGCCTGCGCCTGAAGCCAACGGTACCCGCTACCTGAAAATCCCCCTCAACGTCGTCTGACATTTCCTACCCAAAAAAACACATAAGAAAAATCCCCATCACGGAGACACGTATGGATATCCGCAGCCTTGCACCTGCTCTATCAGTATCAGAACAGATTTTCCCCAGCCAACTGGCCGAACTGAAAGCCGCCGGCTTTCGTGCCATCGTGTGTAACCGCCCCGATGGTGAGGGCGCTGACCAACCGTTGTTTGCCGAAATCAAACGCGCCGCCGACGCGGTCGGCATCGAGGCGCACTACCTCCCCGCCGAATCGGGCAAAGTCACCGACGAGCAAGGGATTGCCTTCGGCCAACTGTTGGAAACGCTGCCCAAGCCGGTGTTGGCCTATTGCCGCTCCGGTATGCGCTCGACCACGATGTGGGCGCTGTCACAAGCAGGTCAGCACGACCTGCCGCACATCGTCGAAAGCGCCAAAAAAGCCGGCTTCGACATGAAAGGCGTGATTCGGCGGATTGCGAACCAGGGCCGCACGCCGGTCGAAGTGGCTGAGGCGCAGCACACCGTGGTGATCATCGGCGCTGGCGCGGCGGGTATCGCCACCGCCTCCAGCCTGCTGGCCCGCGCGCCGGGGCTCGACATCGCGATCGTCGACCCGGCCGATGTGCATTACTACCAACCTGGCTGGACGCTGGTCGGCGGCGGTGTGTTCGATGCGCGTCAAACGGCCCACACCATGGGCGCCACCCTGCCCCGCGGCGTGCATTGGATCAAGGCCGCGGTGGCGGCCTTCGAACCCGAGAGAAACGCGGTCATTCTGGATGGCTGCCGGGTGGTCAAATACGAGCAACTGATCGTCTGCCCTGGCCTGAAGCTCGATTGGCATGCCATCGAGGGCTTGTCAGAGACCCTGGGGCGCAACGGCGTGACCTCCAATTACCTGTATCACCTGGCGCCTTATACCTGGGAACAGGTGCAACACTTGCGCGGTGGCCGGGCGATTTTCACGCAGCCGCCCATGCCGATCAAATGTGCCGGGGCACCGCAAAAAGCCATGTACTTGTCGGCCGATCATTGGAAACGCAGCGGTGTGCTGGATGCCGTCGACATCGAGTTCCACAGCGCCGGCGCGGTGCTGTTCGGGGTGGCCGACTATGTGCCGGCGTTGATGGAATATGTCACGGCGTATGGGATCGACCTGAATTTCGGCAATACCCTCACCCACGTCGATGGCCCGGCACGCACCGCCACGTTCAGCAGCGTACACGCCGATGGCAGCGCTCGCCGGGTGACGCGCGAGTTTGATTTGCTGCATGTGGTGCCGCCGCAGATCGCGCCGGATTTCATTCGGGTCAGCCCCCTGGCAGACGCGGCGGGTTGGGTAGATGTCGAGCCCGCCACGCTGCGCCATAAAACCTGGGCCAACATTCATGCCCTGGGCGACGCAGCCAACACCAGTAACGCCAAGACGGCCGCCGCCGCGCGCAAGCAGGCACCGGTGGTGGCCCATAACGTGTTGGCGGCACTCGGTAAGGCAACCGGCGTCGCCCAGTACGACGGTTACGGCTCCTGCCCGCTGACAGTGGAGCGCGGCAAGATTGTATTGGCGGAGTTCACCTACGGCGGCAAGGTGGCCCCCAGCTTCCCGTCATGGCTGATCGACGGCACTCGACCTTCCAGGCTGGCCTGGCTGCTCAAAGAGCGGATTCTTCCACCGCTGTACTGGAAGGGCATGCTCAAGGGGCGGGAGTGGCTGGCGAAACCCGAGTTGACCGACCAATGAATGCCGCGCAGAAGGCAAGGACACTCAGATGATCATCGTCTTACTGCTGGGGCTCACGGTGGGCGTGATTCTGGCCCTGACCGGTGCCGGCGGCGGCATACTCGCGGTGCCGTTACTGGTATTCGGGGCGGGCTTGAGCATGGCCGAGGCCGGGCCTATTGGCCTGCTGGCGGTCGGGCTGGCCGCGACCCTGGGTGCGGTGATGGGCCTCAAGAACGGCACCGTCCGCTACAAGGCCGCGTTGTTGATCGCGGCCGCGGGGATCGTCTGTTCGCCCCTGGGCCTTTGGTTGGCACAACGCACACCGAATCGTCCGTTAACGGTCCTGTTTGCCTGCGTGCTGATGTACGTGGCGTTCCGGGTATTCAAGCGCTCGTTGCCGCCCTCCCCGGCCTCGAAGACCGCCGTCGCGCCCAAGCCGCCGCCTTGCGTATTGAACCCCCAGCGCGGAAAGCTGAACTGGACGGCGCCGTGCGCCTGGGCGCTCGCCGTGTCTGGCATAGTCGCGGGCGGGCTGTCGGGCCTGCTCGGCGTGGGGGGCGGCTTTGTGATGGTGCCGGCGCTGCAGCGATACACGAATTTGACCACGCAGTCGGTGCTGGCAACGTCCCTGGCGGTGATAGCGCTGGTGTCCATTTCCGGCGTTGCGGCCAGTTCGGCGGCCGGGCATTTGCAGTGGGCAATTGCGCTGCCGTTCTCTCTGGGCGCATTGTCTGGCATGGCCGGCGGACGCCTGATCGCGGCTCGGCTGGCGGGGCCCCACCTGCAACGAGGGTTTGCCGCCGTGTCGATGCTGGTGGCGGTGGCCCTGCTGGTCAAGGCGATTAATACATGAACCTGAACGAGCGACTTTCAGGCGCGCCTGAACCGCGCCAGTCCCCCAAGATGTGCACAGGAGAAACCCCATGACTGTCGACTGGCTCAACTTCACCCCCTGGTCGTCCCTGGCAGGCGGCGCATTGATTGGCCTGGCGGCCAGCCTGTTCGCCGTCGGCAACGGCCGCATCGCCGGCATCAGCGGCCTGATCGGCAGCCTGCTGCAGCGCGGTGGCGAAGGCGTAAGTGAAAAAGCGCTGTTTCTGCTGGGCCTGCTGGTCGCGCCGCTGCTATGGGGCTTGTTTGCCGCGCTGCCGGCGATTGAGTTCCAGAGCGGCGGGCTCGGGCTGATCGTCGCCGGTGTGCTGGTGGGGGTTGGTACGCGGTATGGCTCAGGTTGCACCAGTGGCCATGGGGTGTGTGGCTTATCACGCCTTTCGCCGCGCTCAATGGTCGCCACGGTTTGTTTCATGGCCAGCGGATTCCTGACGGTGTTTGTGCTGCGTCATCTACTGGGGGTTTGAACATGCTCAAAGTCACGGCATTCATCGCCGGCCTGCTGTTCGGCCTGGGCCTGCTGCTGGCCGGCATGGCCAACCCGAGCAAAGTGCTCGCGTTCCTGGATTTGGCTGGGGCCTGGGACCCGTCCCTGGCGCTGGTCATGGGCGGCGCCATTGCCGTCGCGATTGGGCCGCTGACCTGGGCACGCCGACACGCCCGTTCGCTCCTGGGCGCGCCCATGCAGTTCCCTGCCAAGCGTGAGTGGACCGGCGCCTGATCGGCGGCAGCCTGTTATTTGGCATCGGTTGGGGGATCGCCGGAATTTGTCCTGGGCCGGCCGTGGCCATCCTGCTGACCGGGCACTGGCAAGCGTTGGTGTTCATGGTGGCCATGCTGGGTGGCATGTTGTTATTTACGGCCCTGGAAAACCGCCACGGTCGTTGATTGCGTTTGCACTCTCAACAGCAATAGCGTTGCAGCCGATCATTCAAGAGCGTTTATTTAAGCGCTCAACTTATCGGCTGAATCGAATCATCGGTTTAATGCAACAAATAATGATTATCACCACAACGATATTATCCAGCGGATGAATACCCGCACCTAAAAAATTCAACTATGAGTGCCCGACTTGTTAGCCATTCGTCGAATATGGCCCTTTGCGAGCAGCGTTTTATAGTGGGCAGCACAAACCCCCACCCTGATTAAAATTGTTGCCTGGTACTTTTAATGCCCCTCAAACAATCCACACCCAATACCCTTCCCATTAATGAGGAGTTCTTGCAATTAATGCAGGCGACGCTGAACGCCCAAACCAGTTGGATGACAACCGTAAACCATTTAGAAGAGGCCTGCGATGAGGTCTGGCTCGCCCGCATGTGGGAGGTCGAGAACCTTGAAAATCACTACAGGGCTTGCCAGGACCAGCTGTTTTCCTACCTGAAAAAAGCCATCAACCATTAAATTCATGATGACGATCGTGGCCCTTTCAGGAAGTTGTCGCTCTCTATTCGGGCTCACCAGAACCTGGCCTTCCTGAATATTCGACTAAAGCACAAGATCACACTATGAGCCTTCTGAAAACGCACTTGGTTAATTGGCCAATCTTTCCACCCCCCCGAAAAACAAGGTGCTTTAACCTTTCAGTGGCACTACCGCCCTTCATTCCGCCTCTCGATATTTTTTCATGCAGTGCTCAAAACCAGCCGGAGTAATAGTGTCGCCGTCACACTCACGCTAAAGCATTGCGATTCAAGGTCGACACTCAGAACTCACTTATCAACCTGCGTTACTACCGGGAGTCCATATGTTCGGCTGGATCAGCAATATCCGAGTCAGTGCTAAATTAAGTTGGGGGTTCGGTCTGGTACTGGGGCTTGCGTTGTTACTGGCCGCGACCGGCTGGTACGCCGTGGTGACGTTGACGGACCGTGGGCTGAAAGTTGAAAAAATTGCGCAGGTCAGCGATTACACCAAAGACTTGCGAATCATTCGTCTACGCATCGGTACGAACGCGCAGCCGAATGCCTATCAACCGTTGCAGCAAACCCTGGATCAGCTCGCAGCCCACCTGCACAGTATTCGGGCACTGTTCATTGACCCACTGGATGCCGACCTGATCCAACAGCAGGAAAATGCGGTCACCGCGTACGGAGGGCTGCTGCACGACCTGTCCACCCCCGGCATTGACCAAGCGTCGTTATTTAAACGAATGGGCCAGTTGGGTGACCTGCTGCTCGATACCACGCAAAAACTCATTCAATCGCAAAATGCCAAACGCGATGCCGACGCCGCTTCCACCAAGACCCTGCTGGGGCTCGTCGCGGCCTTGGCGCTGTTGCTGGGCGCCCTCGCTGCGTGGGTCATCACCCGTCAAATCGTGAACCCACTGCAACACACGCTCCGGGCGGTGAACCGCATTGCCCAGGGTGATTTGACCGAGCATCTGCAGGTCAACCGGCGTGACGAACTGGGCCAGCTGCAATCAGGCCTTCAGCAGATGATGCTCAACCTCCACGAACTGATCGACGGCATTCGCTCCGGTGTTATCCAGGTGGCCAGCGCGGCCGAGCAGCTGTCGGCGGTCACCGAGCACACCAATTCCGGCATCAGCAACCAGAAAGCCGAAACGGATCATGTGGCCACGGCAATGAACGAGATGACCGCCACCGTGCACAACGTCGCACGCAATGCCGAAGAAGCTTCTGCGGCGGCATCCATCGCCGATCAGCAGGCCAGCGAAGGGGAACGGATCGTGGGCGAAGCCATCGCGCAAATCCAGCGATTGGCGGCAGAACTCAACCAGTCGGCGGACGCGGTGCGCCATCTCCAGGAACAAAGCGACAAAATCGGCGGCGTACTGGATGTGATCAAGGCCGTGGCCCAGCAAACCAACCTGCTGGCGCTGAACGCGGCCATCGAAGCGGCCCGCGCCGGAGAGGCTGGTCGCGGGTTTGCGGTGGTCGCGGACGAGGTCCGCAACCTCGCCCTGCGCACCCAGCGCTCCACCGAAGAAATTGAAACCCTGGTCGCCGGCGTCCAAAGCGGCACCCACGCCGTGGCTTCCGGTATGGAAAGCAGCCTGCTGCTGAGTGAAAGCAGCGTGGAATGCACCCATCGAGCGGTCAATGCGCTGGAGAACATCACGGGCAAGGTCTCGATCATTCAGTCAATGAACCAGCAGATTGCCACGGCAGCCGAACAACAGAGCGCTGTCACCGAGGAGATCAATCGCAGCGTGATCAACGTCCGCGACATTTCCGAGCAGACGGCCAACACCTGCGAAGAAACCGCAGCGTCGAGTAACGAGCTGGCACGGCTGGGGCATGAACTGGAAAGGTTGGTGGAGCGCTTCAAGGTCTAGGGGCGCGAGGGGTGGGCTGATTGCACAACCTTGCCGCTCAAGCGCCTAACGCCGGCAACATGACGCTCTCAGTCAACTCTGACCGCTGTGTACAAGTAACGCAAAAGCTCAGGAATTAGAGTTGAAGCGCCAGGGGAAGCTACCCCAGCTCACAACTCCAATAATAGAGCGACGTCAATGAGACTGACACCATCCTTGCCAGCGTGCCTGGCTCTGAGCTTCGTATCACTTGCCACCTATGCTGCCGAGGGCCCTCCTCCGCCCTCCGTCAGCCAACCCAGCGGTATCAACCTGGGCGGCACCAGCTTCTACGACGGGTTCGCCGGGCCACCCGGGCTGACGCATCAGACCTATCTGAAATTCAGTACGGCCAGCAGCATTCGTGACAATGGCGGCAAGGACAACCGCAACTTCGATAACCCGAAGATCAATGTCATCAGCTTGATCAACCAATTCAGCTATTACTCACCCGACACCATCGGCGGTGGCGCGCACCTGGGTTGGAGCCTGTTGGTACCCGTGATCTCACTGGACGGCGACTTTGGCGACAACGGCGCCAAACTCAAGGACAACGGCGTTGGCCTGGGCGACGTCACGGTCGGCCCGCAGATCCAGTTCGATCCGATCGTCAATGCCGAAGGCCGGCCGGTGTTTGTGCAGCGCGTGGCCTTCGATACGATCCTGCCCACCGGCAAGTACGACAAACACAAGGACTTGAATACCGGCTCCAACTACTTCTCCTTCAACCCCTACTGGGCCGCGACCTTGATGCCGGCACCGCGCTGGGAAGTGAGCTGGCGCCTGAACTACCTGTACAACTTCAAGAACGACGATCCAGCCAGCAGCTCGGCGCAGTTCTTTGAAGGGCGACCGGTGCGCGACACCCAAGCAGGGCAATCGGCCTGGGCCAACTTTACGGCCTCGTACGAGGTGTTCCCGAAGGTCTCGGTCGGGATCAACGGCTATTACTTCCGGCAGATTTCGGATGACCAGGTCAACGGCGACCGCTTGAGTAATTCCCGCGAGAAAGTCCTCGGCATTGGCCCTGGCCTGTTCTGGAAGATCACTGAGGACAAGGCGTTCTGGCTCAATACCTATAAAGAAACCGGCGTAGAGAACCGCAGCAAAACCGATTACGCCGTGCAAGTTCGCTACGTCCATAAGTTCTGACTGAGGTGATGTGTGATGAATGCGCTCGACTCCATCGACAGCAAGCAATCACTGGGCGCTATCTGCCTGATGATGGTCATTTCCCTGGGAACGCTGCAGATCCAGCCGATTCTGGGCGGCGCGTTGATTGATCAACTGGGTGTGCCGCTCAATGCCATCGGCGCGATTTTCGCCGCCGAGCTGATCGCGATGGCCATCGCCTGCGGCGCCTGTGCGCTGCTGATGGCGCGTGTCGACCGCCGCCGCTTTGCCCTGGTAGCGTTGTTGATCCTGGCCGCTGGCAACCTGGTCAGCACCCAGCTTCACAGCCAGGCATGGCTGGTGGTCTTCAGAATCATCTGCGGCGCCAGCGGTGGCGCGGTCATGGCGGTGGTGTATGCGACCGCGGCACTGCGCAGGTCCAAAGATGCGACCTTTGCGGTGATCAATATCGGCAACCTGTTATGGGGCATGCTGCTGGTCACCTCCATGCCCCTGCTGTTGCGGGGGTTTGGCGTACAGGGTGCCTTTTGCCTGCTGGCCATCACCAGCCTGCTCGCCGCACTGGGTTGCTGGAGAATACCCAGGCACTACCCGGACGCCCAACGCATCGCCCATGGCGCAGCCCGGCCGTTCGGGCTGACGTCGATGCTGCTGATCGCGCTGTTTGCGCTACTGTTCTTCGGGCACTCCGCCCTGTGGGTGTATCAGGAACGCATCGGCAAAAGCCTGGGCCTGGAGCCCCAGCAGATCGGCGCCATCCTCGGCGGCAGCATCCTGGCGGGCGCCCTGGGTGCCGGCCTTTCCGGGCTGATCGGGCGGCGTCTGGGGCTGTTGTTCCCGCAACTGTTGAGCTTCGGCACTGCGTTACTGGCCACCCTGATCATGGTCTACGGCGACAGCACCGTGGCATTCGCCACCACGGCTTGCCTGATTCATATGGTGTGGTTTTTCAGCTTGCCGTACCTGCTGTCCATGGCCGCCGAACTCGACCCCTCCGGTCGATTGGCCGGCCTTGGCAACGCAGCGATTTTCGTCGGTCAGGGCCTTGGCCCCTTTGGCGCCGCGCTGGTAGTCGGCGAAGGGCACTTTCGCGCGGTGGGTTGGCTCGCCGCCTGCGCTTATATGCTGGCCTTGATCATCTCGTGCCTGGTGGTGGCCCGTTTCCGTCGAGGCGTGAAGCCTTGTGGGCAGGCCCTGGCAACCCAATCCGCCTGAACGACGTCAACCAAACCGCTCAATGAGATCACGCAATGAATACGCCATTCCCCAATACCCCCGAATTTTCCGGGGCGCTGTATACACCCAGCCGCGTCGAGGGCGAGGTGTACGACCTTGAAGTCGAAGGCACCCTTCCCGAGTCGATCCGTGGCACTTTTTATCAGGTGTCGCCGGACCCGCAGTACCCGCCGATGCTCGGCAGCGATATTTTCTTCAACGGCGACGCCCTGGTCAGCGGTTTTTACTTTGAAGGCGGCAAGGTCTCGCTGCGTCGACGCTATGTGCTGACCGATCGCCTGGTCGCTCAACGCCGTGAAGGGCGTTCGCTCAACGGCGTGTACCGCAACGTCTACACCAACGACCCGCTCGCGGCCAAAAACAACACCACCGCCAACACCTCGGTGATCCCGCACAACAACGTCCTGCTGGCGCTCAAGGAAGATGCCATGCCCTGGGCCCTGGACCCACAGACGCTGGAAACCCTCGGCGAGTGGAATTTCGACGGGCAGATCAACTCTGCAACGTTCACTGCCCACCCCAAGCTCGACCCCGTCACCGGCAACCTCCTGGCCTTCAGCTACGAAGCCAAAGGCGACGGCACACCCGACATGGCCTATTTCGAGATTTCGCCGCAGGGAAAACTGCTGCATGAAATCTGGTTCCAGGCTCCCTATGCAGCGATGGTCCACGACTTCGCGGTCACCGAACATTATGTGGTGTTCCCGCTGATCCCGCTGACGGTAGACGTCGAGCGCATGAAAAACGGCGGCCAGCATTTCCAGTGGCAGCCCGAGCTGCACCAGCTGTTTGCCGTGCTGCCCCGCCATGGGCACGCGCGGGACGTGCGCTGGTTCAAAGGGCCCAAGGACGGCTTCCAGGGCCACACCCTGAATGCGTTCGACGAAGGCGGCAAAGTCTATCTGGACATGCCGGTCACCGGCGGCAACATCTTTTACTTCTTCCCCCAGGCGGACGGTTTTGTACCGCCACCGGAAACCCTGGCCGCCAGCCTGATGCGCTGGGTGTTCGACCTCAACAGTGCGCAAGATGAACTGCAACCCCAGGCGCTGACCGACTACCCCTGCGAGTTTCCCCGCTGTGATGACCGCTACATCGGGCGCAAATATGAACATGGATTCCTGCTCGCCTTCGATCCAGAGCGCCCCTACAACCCGTCGAACGGGCCGATGCCGTTCCAGTTCTTTAACCTGCTGGCTCACCTCAACCTCACCACCGGTGTCACCGATGCCTGGTTTCCCGGTGACAGCGGCTGCTTCCAGGAACCCATTTTCATTCCACGCTCCGCTGACGCCGCGGAAGGCGATGGCTACGTGGTCTGCCTGCTCAACCTGATCGCCGAAGGCCGCAGCGAACTGGTGGTGCTGGACGCCTCCGCCATGGCCGCCGGCCCCATCGCACGCATCAAAATCCCGTTCCGCCTGCGCATGTCACTGCATGGCTGCTGGGCACCGCGCTAAATCGTCCCAGCGTTCCCCCTTTCGCGCGTCACGCCCGTGGCCATCCACTTGCTGGAATGGCACGGGCTGCCTGGCATTGCCGGCCTCGATCCGATGATCGAACAGAAAAATCGCATTTATTTCATATTGCAGGATTTATGCATAAATCCCACTTTACAGGATAAATGTGCAGGACTAGATTGACCCCATTGCCGCCATCTCCCGCTGCCCTTTACGAGAGGACACTTCATGAAACTCGCAAGCTTCATTGTTCACGGCCGTACGACCTACGGTGTGGTCGACGGTGACCAGTTGATTGACCTGGAATCGGTCAAGCCCACCGTTGGCACGGACCTCAAGCAAGCCATCACCGCCCATCGCCTCGGGGAACTGACCCCAGCCGTGCTGGCGTCATTGCCCCGCGTCGCAATCGCGGACGTGACGTTCCTGCCAGTGATCGCAAACCCCGGCAAAGTGCTGTGCATCGGCATCAACTACGCCACCCACGTGCGTGAAACCGGGCGTGACATGCCAACCTACCCGATGATTTTCACGCGCTTCGCCGACAGCCAGGTGGCGCACCTGCAACCGATCATTCGTCCGAAGGCTTCGCACAAACTGGACTTCGAAGGCGAGCTCGCGGTGGTCATCGGCAAAACCGCGCGGCACGTCAAGGCAGCGGATGCATTGGACTATGTGGCCGGTTATGCCTGCTACAACGATGGCAGCGTCCGCGACTGGCAGAAGCACACCATTCAGTTCGTGCCGGGTAAGAATTTCCCCAACACCGGCGGCTTCGGTCCCTGGCTGGTAACGCGCGATGAGATCGGCGACCCGCAGGACCTGGAATTGACCACGCGCCTGAACGGCGAAGTGATGCAACACACCTGCACCAGCGACATGATTTTCAGTGTGCGCCAGTTGATCGAGTACTGCTCCACCTTCACCGAACTGGCGCCCGGCGATGTGATTGTCAGCGGCACCACCGGCGGCGTCGGCGCCTTCCGCGAACCAGCTGTCTGGATGAAGCCCGGCGATACCGTCGAAGTCGAGATAGCCGGCATCGGCATTCTGCGCAACAACATCGCCGACGAGCAGTAAGCCATGCAGCCATTGTCTGAAACAGAACAGCTGTCCGAACAGGACGTCGATAGCAAAGGTTCGAGCCTTGAACGCATGCTGCGGGTGCTGGATTTATTCACCGAAGCCAGCCCGATCTGGGCGGTCGACGAAATGGGCGCCGCACTGGGCTATACGCGCTCGACCATCTATCGCTATGTGCGCGAACTGGCCGAGGCGAGCCTGTTGTTTCAGGTCGAAGCCGGACGCTACGCACTCGGCGCGCGGATTATCACCTGGGACCGCCAACTGCGCCTGAGCGACCCCCTGGTGCGCGCCGCACAGTCGCTGGAACACGACCTGCCACGCTGGAGCGAACAACAGGTCTGGCTGATCTGCCGGCTGTTCAAGGACCAGGTGGTGTGTATCCACCAGCATGGCGAGTTGTTCAGTGAGGTCAGCTACTCCAGGGGCTCACCCAGGCCGCTGTTTCTCGGCGCAACGTCGAAGGCGATCCTCGCCAACATGACCTCGCGCCAGCACAACCAACTGTTCCTGGAAAACCCTGATGAAGTGCGCGCCAGCCACCTGGGCCAGACCTGGGAACAGTTCCGCCGCTCGCTGCAGCAACTGCGCCGCCAGGGCTATGTCGCCAGCGCGGCGGAAATCGATCCCGGCGTCTACGGCCTGGCGGCGCCGATCTTCGACAGCGACGGCAAGGTGGTCGGCAGCATCAGTTGCGTGCGCCCGATCCAGCAGCGCGACAACGCCCAGGAAGCGCAACAAGGGGCACAGATGCTGGCCCTCGCGCAGACGCTGTCGCAACGCATGGCGGCGCTGACCCATCGCCCGCCGCAGCCGGACTGAAACCTTTGGAAGGGAATAACAATGACAACCCTCAACAGCTTCAGCACTCAAGTCCTGATCGTCGGCGCCGGCCCCACCGGGCTGACCCTGGCCAACCTGCTCGGCCAGGCCAATGTGGACACCCTGATCATCGACCGCAAACCCGGCACCGTGACCGAACCCCGCGCCGTTTCGATCGATGATGAATCCTTGCGCACCATGCAGGCGATCGGGCTGGATGACGCCGTGTTACGCGACGTCGTGCCCGGCTACGGTGTGCATTACTTCACCCGCGCAGGCGGCCGTTGCTTTGGCAAGGTCGAGCCCACCGGCAGGTTATATGGGTTCCCCAAGCGTAATGCGTTTCGCCAGCCGCTGTTCGAAAGCACGCTGAAGGTCGGCCTTGAACGTTTTGCCAACCTGACAGCGCGCTTCAATCACGAACTGCTCGAGTTCACTCAAGACCAGCACGGCGTGCGCGCGTTGATCAAGGATGCCGATGGCCAACTGCTCGACGTCAAGGCCAGCTACCTGATCGCCTGCGACGGCGGTCGCAGCCCGGTGCGCAAGCAACTGGGGATCGAGATGGTAGGGTCGAGTTTTTCCTCACGCTGGCTGGTGGTCGACACCGACCAGGACGACGACCCCTTCTGGCAGACCCGCGTGTATTGCGATGCCCGGCGCCCGGTGGTGGAAGTGCCCGGCCCGCACCATACTCGGCGCTTTGAGTTCCAGCTCAAGTCGGGCGAAACCGATGCGCAGGTGCTCAGCCCCGAATGCCTGCACACGCTGCTTCGTCCGTTCAAGGGCGATGCCCCGGTGTCTATCGTGCGCAAGACGGTCTACACCTTTCATGCCCGCGTCGCCGAGCGTTGGCAGGTCGGCCGCGTATTTCTTGCCGGCGATGCCGCGCACTTGACCCCGCCCTACGCCGGGCAAGGGATGAACAGCGGCGTTCGCGACGCGCACAATCTGGGCTGGAAGCTGATCGCTGTGCTCAAGGGCCAAATGGCCGCAACCGCCCTGCTGTCCTACGAAAGCGAGCGGCGCGACCATGCCTGGGCCTTGATCAAGCTGGCCCTGAACCTTGGCGTGGTCATGGCGCCGGCCACCGTGCTGCGGGCTCGCCTGATCAGCGCGGCCTTCGCGTTAATCGGCCTGGTGCCGCCGCTGCGCGATTATTTCCTGCAAATGCGCTTCAAGCCCAAACCACGTTTTACCAAAGGCCTGGTATTGCCCGAAGGCAAGGCCGGGAAGCTGGCCTGCGGGCAAATGTTTCCTCAGCCATTGCTGACCGATGCCCAAGGCCACACACAACTGCTGGACACGACCATCGGTGCCGGTTTTGCCCTGATCCAATATGGCGACCCCGCTCTCCAGCGCCTGGATGAACTGCGCCACGGCCTTTGGGACCACCTGGAAGCCAAGCGCATCCTGATCCTGCCCGCGCACGTGCAGGCCCTGCCATCACTGCCCGGCTGCACCGTGCTGCACGACCGCGAGGATGCGCTCAAGGACCTGCTCGGCGACAGCCACACGTTTGTGCTGCTGCGCCCGGATCGCTATGTGGCCGCCATCTTCGACCTGGCCACACAAGACCAGGCCGCTGGCGCATTGCAGTCGTTGTTCGGCATCACCCTGACGAACCATCGCGTGGATCAGCCGGCGATGGCGCCCGTCTACCCCTGAACCTTCAGCCCCAGAGGTGTTTATGCAAACCTTGCAGACTTCCACTCCCGCACGCCTGTGTTACCTGCACCTGGCGAGCAAAGCGCCCCAGCAGCAAGTCGATTTCTATCGGCGCCTGCTGGACATGGACAGCCTGGCGCAAGCCGACGGCAGCTGGCTGCTCCAGGGGCCTCAACGGGCCATGCTGATCTCGCCCGCCGACCATAGCGGCCTGCTCGCGGCGGCGTACGACCTGGGCAGCCAAGTACACTTGAACGAGCTGCGCACGCGCCTGGTCGGCAACGGTTGTAACGTCGAGGCGCTCGACTCGCCGTTGCTGGAAGCGGGCGCCTTTCAAATCCGTGACCCCCAGGGTCGACAAACCGTATTTGGGGTGTCTCGCGGCGCGTCCACGCTCGACCGCAAGGGCATGCCGGGCCGCCTGCAGCACGTGGTGTTCCAGACCACGGAGCTGGAAGCGATGATCGACTTCTACGTCAACACGGTGGGCTTCACCGTCTCGGACAACGTCGTCGACGACCAGAGCGGCCAGCTCACCACCTGCTTCCTGCGTTCGGACGATGAGCACCATTCGCTGGCGTTCTTCCGCGGATCGAAAAACGAGTGGGATCACCACTGTTACGAAACCAACGAATGGAACGACATTCGCGACTGGGGCGACCGCTTCGCCAAGGAACGCATCACCTTGTTCTTCGGCCCGGGACGACATGGCCCAGGCAACAACCTGTTCTTCATGGTGGTCGATGCCGATCGCAACCGCCTGGAGTTCTCGGCCGAGCTGGAGATCACCGAGCCCACGCGCCCGCCTGGCGTCTGGCCGCAGGAGGAATACACCCTCAACTCCTGGGGACGCGCCTGGATCCGAAGCTGAATACGCACAACCTAAAGGGTCTGCCCTCACCCACCCTCAATCGACGCGGCTACCTGCCTCAAAGGTAAGACAATGACAACTCCAATACTCGCGGCCTACGCCATCAACGGCGACCAATACATCAACGGCACCTGGCGCGCCGGTGGTTCGACACGACGCCTGGACGACCGCAACCCCTTCAACGGCGAACCCTTGCTGGAAATGCCCCTGGCCTCGGTGGCCGACCTGGATGACGCCTACCAGGCCGCCCAGCGCGCGCAGACCGACTGGGCCGCGCTGCACCCGACCGAGCGCGGCGCACAGCTGGAAAAACTCGCCCAGGTCATCCAGAACCGCCGCGAAGAAATCATCGACTGGCTGATCCGTGAGTCCGGCAGTACCCGCATCAAGGCGGGCATGGAGTGGCAGTTCACCCTCAACCTGGTTCGCGAGTGCACCACCCTGCCGATGCAGGTTGAGGGACGGATCCTGACCAGCTACAAGCCTGGTGAGCAGAGCTTCGTGTTTCGCGAACCACTGGGGGTGGTCGGTGTGATCAGCCCGTGGAACTTCCCGCTGTACCTGAGCATGCGTTCCGTGGTGCCGGCACTTGCGCTGGGCAATACCGTGGTACTCAAGCCGGCCAGCGACACGGCAGTGACCGGCGGCCTGCTGATTGCCCACCTGTTCGAAGAAGCCGGGTTCCCGGCCGGTTCGTTGAATGTGGTGGTCGGCGCGGGTTCGGAGATTGGCGATGCCTTCGTCGAACACCCGATACCGAGCCTGATCTCTTTCACCGGTTCCACCGATGTGGGACGCAATGTCGGACGCATCGCCACCGGTGGCAAGCACATCAAGCGGGTGGCGCTGGAGCTGGGCGGCAACGCGCCGCTGGTGGTGCTGGAGGATGCGGACATCGAGATAGCGGCGCATGCCGCCGTGGTCGGGCGCTTCCTGCATCAGGGCCAGATTTGCATGAGCGTCAACCGGGTCATTGTGGATCGCTCGCTGTATGCCGATTTCGCAGCGCTGGTGGTCGAGCGCGTGCGCAATCTCAAGACCGGTGACCCGGCCCAGGCCGATACGGTGATCGGGCCGGTGGTCAACCAAAGTCAGCTCGACGGTCTGCTGGGGAAGATCGCCGCCGCCGAGCGCGCCGGTCTCAAGCAGTTGTGTGGCGGCCAGGCGCGCGGGCTGGTGCTGCCGGCCCATGTCTTTGGCGAAGTGGGCCCCGACCAGGCCCTGGCTCGCGATGAAACCTTCGGGCCGCTGCTGCCGTTGATGATCGCGCAAAACCAGGCCCATGCCCTGGAGTTGGCCAACGCCAGCGAGTACGGTCTGTCCAGTGCGGTGTTTACCCGCGACATGGCGCGCGGCCTGAGCTTTGCCCGTGGCATCGTGGCGGGCATGACCCATATCAACGACATCACGGTCGATGATCAGCCCAATGCGCCGTTCGGCGGCGAAAAGAACTCCGGCCTTGGCCGCTTCAATGGTCACTATGCCTTGGATGAATTCACCCGGGCCCATTGGGTGACCTGGCAAGCCGGGAGCCATCACTACCCGTTCTGATCGTCTGCGAGGATCGGGCAGGGTCCAGCCCTGCCCCGTCTGCCCAAAACAAAAAACAAAAGGCGAAACCAATGAGTAATCTAGCCTGTGTGTCCACCGAACAGGTCATGCGCTCCGATCGGCTGATGAAGTGGAAAGAATTCATGAGCGATCATCTGGGCCGCACGCCGGAGTATATAAAGCGCCTGGAATCCACCCACATCGACCCGCTGCACAACGGTAATTTCCAGGGGCGACTGGAATACGGCGACCTGGGCCAGTTGCGTTTCTGCCGCATGACCGCCAGTGCCCATCGCTATTCACGTCACCTGAGCCAGGCGCTCGATGTGCTCGACACCCCGCGTATGCTGATATTGCAAATCGCCGGTGTCAGTCACTTCGAGCAAGGCCAGAAAAGCAGCGCCGTCGCGCCGGACGAGATGCTCCTGGTCGACTGCGGCAAACCCTTCAGCGTCACCAGTACCCAGGGCTGCGAGCACTTTATCCTGCTGTTCCAGGGGGCTGCCGGGCAACTGACCCAGACCGGCGACATGCACTTGAGCGGCCGCAACGGGCTGGGGCGCATGCTGATGCACTTGATCAGCGACGCCTACCACCAATACCCCTTGCTCAACAGCCAGTCGGCGGGGCTGATCGGCGACAGTATCGCCGGGCTGCTGAACAATGCGCTGAAGAACAAGCAAGATGAAAAGCAGCTCGACCATGACTTCCGCTTCTTCAAGCAGAACCGCCTCAAGGCCTACATTGAGCGCCACCTGGCCGACCGCGACCTGAGCATCGAACGCATCGCCAACGCCGAGCAGTGTTCGGTGCGCAGTTTGCATCGGGCATTCCAGGACGAACTGGGGTGCAGCGTCAGCGAGTACATCTGGCAGCGTCGGTTGTCCCGCTGCGCCGAAGACCTGCGCAACCACGACCAGGCCCATCGCTCCCTCACCGAAATAGCCTACGCCTGGGGTTATGGCAGCAGCTCGCACTTCAGCCGGCACTTCAAGTCGACATTCGGCATGTCGCCCCGGCTGTTTCGTGAGACCGCCAGCGACGCCCGCGCCAACTCCACCGCGGCGTAACCCCAGGCACCGCCCATCCACACCGAGGTCAGGGTGGACGGGCCTGGCAACGCATGCAGGTCACCTCGTGTAGGTCGTCACACGGCTCAAAAGTCATCCTTGACGTTTGCGCCCTGGATCTTGAACGCTCGGTTTTGCAGATAAACACTGCGGATAAAGTTGTATTTATCGCCAGTGATGAGCTTTTCAGATTTCAGGTATTGGGCACGCCCGTCGATCATGCTCACGCCGTACAGGCTATTGCGCGTCGGAACGTCGCCGATGTAACGGACCGGGTTGGCGTAGGCATCGGGCAGGATCGCGGGTGCATCGCGAAGCGTGCTTGGCCCCAGGAATGGCAGTACCAGGTAAGGGCCGCTGTTGACGCCCCAGTGCCCCAGGGTTTGGCCAAAGTCTTGGTCACTGCGTTGCAGCCCCATCGGCGTCGCGACGTCGATCATCCCCACCAGGCCCAGCGTGCTGTTGAGCAAAAAGCGACTGGTATCTACGCCGGCACTGTGAAATTTGGCTTGAAGTACATTGTTAGCCAGGTTTTTCACCTCCCCCAGATTGTTGAAGACGTTATGAATACCGTCCTGGACCCTACGGGGGGTGATGAATTGATAGCCTTGGGCGAGCGGTTTGAGTGCATACGTATCCAACGTGTCATTGAATGCAAAGATCGATCGGTTGAACCCCTCCCATGGGTCCTCGTCGGAATCCGCACGGCACAGCGGTGACAGCGTGATGAAACAGGCGCAGGCCAGTGCCTGGGCGCGACGGCTTAAGGTGAAACGAAAGGCACGCATGTTTATTCCCCAATGAATGAAGTCACCCGATTTGATCCACGCAAGCCGTTCCATCGCTGCGGTTATGTGTGTGTATGCGGCAGAGTCTTTTCGCCTGGGCCTTCAGTTCCAGCCGCCGCCTAACACTTTGTAGAGCGTGATGCGGTTGCTCTGCTCGGTCAGGCGCAGGGTGATCAGGTCTTGCTGTGCGCTGTAGAGGGAGCGTTGCGCATCCAGGGCTTCGAGGTAGCTTTTCAACCCGCCACGATAGAGGGCATCGGAGAGTTCGAAGCTTTTGCGGCTGGCGTCGGTCAGCGCCTGTTGCGCGGCGATCCGGCGATCCAGGGTGCTGCGCACCGCCAGCGCGTCGGCCACTTCACGGAACGCGGTCTGCAGGGTTTGCTGGTAGGTCTGCACCTGGATATCACGTTCGACCTTGGCCGAGTCCAGGGTCGCGCGGTTACTGCCCGCGTCAAAAATCGGCACGCTGATGCTCGGGGCAAAGGTCCAGGCACCGCTGCCGGATTTGAACAGGCCGGCCAACGCCGCGCTGGAGGAGCCGGCATTGGTGGTCAGGCTGATGCTGGGGTAAAACGCCGCGCGCGCCGCGCCGATATCGATATTGGCGGACTTGAGGGTGTGTTCGGCCGACAGCACATCCGGGCGTTGTTGCAGCAGGCTGGAAGGCAGGCCCGCGGGTATCTGCACCAGCACGGCCGCTGACTCCAGGTGCGTGCCCGGCAACAGGGCCTCGGGCACGTCACTGCCGACCAACAGGCGCAAGGCATTGCGGTCCTGCAGAATCTGGCTCTCGTAGGACGCCACATCGCCCCGCGCCGACTCGACCGTGGTCTGGGCTTGGGCCACGGACAGCGCGGAGGAGCCGCCCAGGGCATAGCTGCGCTGGGTCAGGTCGTAGGTGGCCAACTGGCTGGTCAGGGTTTCCTGGGCCAGCAGCAGCCGTTCGTTGTCGGCCGCCAGGGTCAGCCAGGCGGTGGCCACTTCGGCCACCAGGCTGATTTGCGTGCTGCGCCGGGTTTCCGTCAGCGCCAGGTAGTCTTCCAGGGCCTCGTCCCGAAGGTTGCGTACCCGGCCAAACACGTCCAGTTCATAGCTGCTCAGCCCCAATTGCGCGCTGTAATCGTGGGTGGTGGCCGCCGTGCCGGTATTGGACAACGACCCCGGCGTACGGCTATGGGTGCCGCTGACGCTCGCGTCAAGGGTGGGAAACAGGTCCGCGCGCTTGATGCGGTACTGCGCCTGGGCCTTCTCCACGTTCAGGTTGGCCAGGCGCAAGTCGCGGTTATTGGCCAGCGCCAACGCCTGCAACTGCGCCAGGCGGCTGTCGGTGAAGAACTGCTGCCATTTGACGTCGGCGCCCACCTGCCCTTTCGGCAGGCTGGCCGCCGGCAGCCATTGCCCGGAGACGGGCGCTTCAGGCCGCTCATACTGGGGCGCCAGGTTGACGCAGCCGCCCAGGACCATGGCGGCCAGCAAAGGCCAATGTGACTTGATCATGCATCACCTGTCGGGGCAGATTGACGAGCACTGCGCTCGCGGCCGAAACGGCGGCGGATCAGCACAAAAAACAGCGGTACAAAGAAAATCCCCAGCACCGTGGCGCTGAACATCCCGCCCAGTACGCCGGTACCGATGGCCTGACGTCCGGCGGAACCTGCGCCGGTACTCAAGGCCAGCGGCAACACGCCGAACATGAAGGCCAGGGACGTCATCAGGATCGGCCGCAGGCGCTGGCGCACCGCGATCAGCGTCGCGTCGATCAGGCTGTTGCCCTGCTCTTGCAGGTGCTTGGCGAACTCAACGATCAGGATCGCGTTTTTCGCCGCCAGGCCCACGGTGGTCAACAGCCCCACCTGAAAATACACGTCGTTGCTCAACCCCGCGACGCGGGTCGCCAACACTGCGCCAATCACCCCCAGGGGCACCACCAGAATCACCGAGAACGGCACCGACCAACTCTCGTAGAGTGCGGCCAGGCACAGGAACACAAACAATACGGAGAGGGCATAGAGCAGCGGGGCCTGGGAGCCGGATAGCCGCAACTGATAGGACTGCCCGGTCCATTCGTAGCCGATGCCCTGGGGCAATTGCCGGACAATGGCTTCCACCGCGTCCATCGCGTCGCCGGAGCTCACCCCTGGCGCGGGGTCACCGACGATTTCCAGGGAGGCGTTACCGTTGTAGCGTTCCAGCAAGGGTGAGCCGTAACTCCAGGTGCTGCTGGCAAACGATGAGAACGGCACCATTTCATTGTTGCTGTTGCGCACGAACCAATGATCAAGGTCCGCGGCCTGCATGCGCGCGGATGCCTGGCCCTGCACGTAGACTTTTTTCACCCGGCCCTGGTTGAGAAAGTCATTCACATAAGTACCGCCCAACGCCGTCGACAAGGTGGTGTTGATGTCGCTGGTACTCAGGCTCAGGGCCCCGGCCTTGCGGTCGTCGATGCTGACCTTGAGCTGCGGCGCATCGTCCAGGCCGTTGCTGCGAACCCCGAGCAAACGTGGATCCTTTCTGGCCAGCTCAAGAAACTGTTCGCGGGCCGCCACCAGTGCATCGTGGCCCAGGCCAGCGAGGTCCTTGAGTTGCAGGTCGAACCCCGAGCTTTGGCCCAGGCCGCGTACGGTCGGCGGTTGCATGACGAACGCGTCGGCATCCCCGATGCTGGCCAGTGCCAGGGTCGCCCGTTGGGCAATGGCCGCCGCACCCTGGCCGGGCCCACCGCGTTCGTCCCAGTCCTTGAGGCGGATAAACGCGCGCGCGGTGTTCTGGCTGTTCCCCCCCATGCCCAGCCCGCTGATGCTGATCATCGCTTCGACTTCGGGCTGTTTGAGGATGTAGTCCTCGAACTGCTTGATCACCGCCTGGGTGCGGCTGTCCGTCGCGCCGACCGGCAACTGGATCTGTGCCAGGAGGATCCCTTGGTCTTCGTCCGGCAGAAACGACGTGGCCAGGCTCATGTAGCCCACCGCCATGACCACCAGCACCCCGCCATAGAGCAGCAGGCTGCGCACCCAACGCCGCAACACCACACCCACCCAACGCTCGTAAGCGGCGCTGGCACGTTCAAAGGTGCGGTTGAACCCGCCGAAGAACCCGCGCTGGGCCGCATGCCCCTGGCCATCGTGGGTTTTGAGCAACGAAGCGCACAGCGCGGGGGTCAGCGTCATCGCCACCAACACCGAGAGGACCATGGCCGAGACAATGGTCACCGAAAACTGCCGATAGATAATCCCGGTGGAACCGCCGAAAAACGCCATGGGGATAAACACCGCGCTCAGCACCAGCGTGATGCCGACCAGTGCGCCGCTGATTTCGCGCATCGATTGACGCGTGGCCGCCACAGGCGATAGCCCCTCCCCCATCAGCCGCTCTACGTTTTCGACCACCACAATGGCGTCGTCCACCAGCAAGCCAATCGCCAGGACCATGGCAAACATCGTCAAGGTGTTGATCGAATAGCCAAACATCGCCAACACGCCGAACGTGCCCAGCAACACCACCGGCACGGTAATCGCCGGGATCAGCGTCGCGCGCAGGTTTTGCAGGAACAGGAACATGATCAACACCACCAGCACGATGGCCTCGCCCAAGGCCTTGACCACTTCCTCGATGGACAGACTGACAAACGGCGTGGTGTCGTAGGCAATCACGTTTTTAAGCTGCATTTCAGTCGGGTAGAACGGCTCCATCTCCTTGAGCTTGGCCTTGACCGCCTTGCCGACGTTCAGCGCATTCGCGCCTGCCGCCAGTTGCACCCCCATGGCCGCCGCGGGCTTGCCGTTGAGGGCGGTGCTGATGTCGTAGCTTTCGCTGCCCAGTTCCAGGGTCGCGATATCGCCCAGCAACACCACGGCACCGTCGCTGCTGGACTTGACCACCACATCACGAAACGCTTCGACGGTCTGCAGTTTGCTGCGGGCACTGATCGTGGCGTTCAACTGCTGCCCCTTGATCGCCGGCAATGCCCCCAGTTGCCCGGCGGAGACTTCGGTGTTCTGCGCCTCCAGGGCACTGCTGACGTCCGAAGGCATCAGCGCGTACTTTTCCAACAGGGCCGGGTCCAGCCAGATACGCATGGCATAGCCTGCCCCCAATGTCTGCACATCGCCGACCCCGTCTATGCGGCTGATGGAGTCCAGCAAGGTGGTGGAAATGTAGTCGCCGATCTGGGTGCCGGTCACGCTGGGGTCATCCGATGCCAGGGCGACAATCATCAGGAAGTCCGAGCCGCCCTTGGTCACGGTCAGGCCTTCGCTTTGTACCGATTGCGGCAGTCTCGACTCGGCTTGTTGCAGCTTGTTCTGTACCTGCATTTGGGCGACATCCGGGTCGGTGCCGGCGGTGAACGTCAAACTGATGCTGGCACTGCCCGCCGAACTGCTGGTGGCCGACATGTAGGTCAGGTTATCCAGGCCTTTCATCTGCTGTTCGATGACCTGGGTCACCGAGTCTTCCACGGTCTTGGCCGAGGCCCCGGTGTAGGTCGCGGAAATCTTCACCGTGGGTGGCGCGATGTCCGGGTATTGCTCCAACGGCAACTGGCTGATGGAGAGGCTGCCACCGAGCATGATCACGATGGCGATGACCCAGGCGAAAATCGGTCGATCAATAAAAAAGTGCGCCACGCTTAACCCTCCTTCACAGGGGTGGGTGGCGTGGCCGCTTGCGCGCTGGCGTCCTGCGCCTGGACTGCGGCACCGGCACGGACTTTTTGTCCGCCTTCGACAATCAACTGGTCACCCGCCTTGAGGCCTGCCGTGACCCACCATTGATTGCCCACCGCGCGATCAATGCTCAGCTGACGTTGTTCCACCTTGCCGTCGACCACCAGTAGCGCCGTGGTCACACCGCTGGCGCTGCGGGTCACTGCTTTTTGCGGAACCAGAATGGCCTGGTCATTGCGGGCCTGCTCCAGCACCGCGCGGACATACATGCCCGGTAGCAGCAGGTGGTCTGGATTGGCGAACTCCGCGCGCAGGGTGACGGTGCCCGTCCCCTCGTTGACACTGACGCCGCTGACCTTGAGCCGCCCTTGCTGGTTGTAAGTGCTGCCATCGTCCAGCTTCAGGCTGACCCGCGCCTGGCCGTCACCGTTGGACTGCAACACGCCGCTGGCCAGGTCCCGCTTGAGCCGCAGCAATTGCGTGGTCGATTGGGTAACGTCCACATAGATCGGATCGAGTTGCTGCACCGTGGTCAATGCACTGTCCTGATTGGCCACCACCAGCGCACCAGGGGTCACGGTGGACGTTTCGATGCGCCCGCTGACCGGCGAGGTGATACGTGTGTACGCCAGGTTGATCCGGGCAGTTTCGACTTCCGCCTCAGCGACTTGCACATCGGCGGCAGCCGTCAGCAAGGTCGCCTGGGCGTCCTCGTTATCCTGCTGGCTGATGGCATTGATCTTCACCAGTTCCGCGTCGCGCCTGGCGGTGCTCTGCGCCGATTTAAGCGTGGCGCGAGCCTTGGCCAGGCTCGCCTGGGACTGCGCCAGCGCGGCGGTATAGGACGCAGCATCCAATTGGTACAGGGCCTGCCCGACCTTGACATCCGCGCCCTCGACAAACAGTCGCCGCTGGACGATGCCGCCCACCTGCGGACGGATCTGCGCCACCATGAACGCCTGGGTGCGCCCCGCCAACTCAGTGGTCAGCACCTGGCTCTGGGGCTTTATGCTGATCACCGAGACTTTGGGGGTGACCGCTTCAGGCGCCGGCTCGCCACCGGAGCAGCCACCCAACATGACCAGAATGATCAACGACAGGAAAACCGCGGCGGTTACCAGGAATTTGGCGATTATTTTCGTGGACATAGCTGCCTCTGCAAGACGGAATGGCTTGAGTCAGCGCCATCCTGCGAGGCAAATGTGCAGGAAAATTGAAGATTGCCCGACCGGGTTGAATCTTTCCGTCGCCAGGGCCTAAATGGTCCATCCATTCTTAACGGCCCACCTGCATGAAGTTGAGTATCTCCACCAAGCTGTTTATCGCGGTACTGGCCGGTGTGCTGCTGGTCATCCTGAGCATGGGCTTGGCGACGAGCTGGAGTTTTGGGCGCGGCTTTCTCGGGTATCTCAATGAGCAGGCGCTGGACCGCATGGCACCCGTGCTGCCACGCCTGGCCAGTGCCTATGCGCGTGAGGGGAATTGGGAGTTCCTGCGCAACCAGCCGGACCGCTGGTTTGACATTATGCGGCCCGAACTCGGCGAAGATCCGGCGAAGAACGACTTGCGTACCCCCATGGCCTCGGACCTGACGGGCGCGCTGTTTCGCATTGCATTGCTGGATAAACACAAAAAACGCGTGAACGGCTACCCGGATATCGGCAACGACGCCTTGTTGCGCCCGATCGTGGTGGCCGATGAAACCGTCGGCTGGCTGGCCGTGACCCCGTTCCAGAGCGTGACCGAGGCCGGCGGCGAACGGTTCCAGCAATACCAGTTACGCACCAGCCTGGTGATGGGCGCCTTTTCGCTGCTACTGGCGATGCTGATTGCCTGGTGGATCGCCCGCACGTTGTTAGAGCCGGTCAAACGGGTGGCCGCAGCGACCCATCGCCTGGCCAGCGGCGACTACAGCGGCCGCGTGGCGGTGGCCTCCAATGACGAAGTGGGCCAATTGGCCCGGGACTTCAATCAGCTCGCCTATACCCTGGAGCGCAATGAACAGATGCGTCGTGAGTTCATGGCCGATGTGTCCCACGAATTGCGTACCCCGCTGTCGGTGTTGCGCGGCGAGCTGGAGGCCATCGAGGATGGCGTGCGCACCCTGGACCAAGGCTCGATGAAATCCTTGCAAGGTGAGGTCGGCATGCTCAGCAAGCTGGTGGATGATCTGTATGAACTGTCCCTGGCGGATGTGGGCGCACTGACCTATCGCAAGAGCGCTTGCGCACTGGAGCCGCTGCTGCGCAACAGTGTGGCGATGTTCCAGGAGCGCTTGCACGCCCAGCACCTGCGCATCGAACTGGACTTGCCATCCCAACCCCTAGAACTGCTGGCCGACGCCAATCGCTTACAGCAATTGTTTTCCAACCTGTTGGAAAACGCCGTGCGCTACACCGACCCGCAGGGGCTCATACGCATCCGCGCCGGCCTGGATCGCACCGACGTGTGCATTGATGTTCTAGACTCCGGCCCAGGCGTTTCAGCCGAACAACTGCCGCGCCTGTTCGAGCGTTTCTATCGCGGTGAATCGTCGCGCAACCGCGCCAGTGGCGGGGCCGGCCTGGGGCTGGCGATTTGTCACAGCATCGCCCTCGCCCACGGCGGCAGCCTCAGCGCCGCTCACTCCCCCCTCGGCGGTCTTTGGCTGACCCTGCGCCTGCCACGGAATACCTGACTCATGAGCGACGAAAGCCCGATCCTGATCGTCGAAGACGAACCGAAGCTGGCCGCACTGATGCGCGATTACCTGGTCGCCGCGGGCTACCCGACGCGCTGCCTGGACAACGGCTTGCAGGTGGTGCCGAGCGTGCGCGCCCAGGCACCGCGCCTGATCTTGCTCGACCTGATGCTACCCGGGCGCGACGGTATGCAAGTGTGCCAGGACCTGCGCGGGTTCAGCGCCGTACCGATCATCATGATCACCGCCCGAGTCGAAGAGGTGGACCGCCTGCAGGGCCTGGACCTGGGCGCCGACGACTACATCTGCAAGCCGTTCAGCCCGCGCGAGGTAGTAGCGCGAGTCAAGGCCATCCTGCGTCGCGGCCCCCAACTGCTGACCAGCACACCGCCGCGCCTGCTGATCGACGAAGCGCAATACCGTGCGTCACTCGACGGTATCGAACTGGACCTCACGCCGCTGGAACTGCGCTTGCTCAGCACCTTTGCACGTTCCGCCGGGCGGGTGTTTTCCCGTGACCAACTGCTCGACAACATCTACTCCGACCACCGTGTGGTCACCGACCGCACGGTGGACAGCCATATCCGTAACCTGCGGCGTAAGCTGGAGCAGGCATGCCCTGGGGAAACGCCCATCGAGTCGTTGTATGGGGTGGGCTATCGGTTTCAGCTTTCCGGGGGCTGAGGTTTTGTCGAGGCCAAGGCAGTCTGCACCCTGGCAACGCCCCCCTTGACCATCCTAAAGGCCCTGGCTGGAGCAGCCCGAGCTGATCGCTCATTTGCAGGAAGAAAGTTTCGAGCGCCGTACCGCCAACACCTTGACCAGCATCGAGGCCTATCTACAAGAACTGGAAGTGGTACGCGCCCAGGGTTATGCCGAAGACCATGAAGAGTTCGAAGACAATATGCGCTGCCTGGCCGCACCGATCCGTGACCGTTTCGGCCACGTGATAGCGGGCATGAGCGTGTCCTTCCCCTGCTTTCGTTTTCGCGAAGAACTCAAGCAGGATTACGTTAATCGGCTGATGGAAGCCACCCAGCAGATTTCCAGACAATTGGGCTGGCAGGCAAAGTAGCCCAGGCGCCAGCGAACGTATTCGCCAGCGCCAGGGCAGGCAATCGGTTTACAGCGCCGGGGGTTTAGGGAATGCGCCACGGGCGTGTTCGTAGGCCTGGGCAACGCGTAATGCGAGGGCGTCCTGGAAACGCGGGGCAACGATCATCATGGCTACCGGCAAGCCGTCCGCAAGCCCCGCCGGGATCGACGTCGCGGGGTGCCCCGTGAGGTCAAACGGCGCGGTATTGGCGAGCATGTCCAGTGCACTGTGCACGTACTCCTCGACGGGCGCATCCGCGGCGGTCAACGGCGTGGCTACGAAGGGCATGGTGGGCAGCACCAATACATCAAAATCCTTGAATGCCTCGTCGTACTGGCGCGTCAGCTCCGGTACCAGCATCCGCGCCTTGGCGTAGTAGGCGCCATGCAGGTTTTTCAGGCTGTAGTGACCGGTCAACGCGACCGCTCGCACGCTACTGGACAACGCATCCGCGTGTTCACGGCGTTTTTCGCCGAAGTAACTCATGATGTCCGGGTCGTAATAACCGTCGACGTTCATGCCGTAACCATTGCCCTGCAACATCTGATACGCCGCGCCGTCAGTGGCAATCACGTTCCACAGATCCAATGCCACGCCCGTGTGCCACGGAGCACTCGCTTCGCCGACACTGGCGCCCAGGCTTTCAAGCTGGGCAACCGCCGCCTTGACCAGCGCATCCACCTGCGGCTCGGACATCCCCGGGATCGCAAACCCCTCTCGCAGCAAGCCGATCTTCAAGCCGGCAACGCCCTGGTCCAGCGTCGCGAGGCAGTTGACCGCGGGTGGACTCTTTTGCCTGGAATCAAGCCCATCGGCTCCCGCAATGACATCGAGCATCACTGCCACATCGCGCACGTTATTGGCCATCGGGCCCACGTGATCGATGGTTCGCTCAATCGGGAACGCCCCGGTGTAAGGCACCAGGCCGTAAGTCGGTTTGTGCCCGACGATGCCGCTCCAGGCCGACGGCATCCGGATCGAACCGCCCTGATCGCCGCCGATGGCCATGTCTACTTGGCCAAGCGCCACCAGCACCGCGCTTCCGCTGGACGAGCCGCCTGCATTGCGCGTCAGGTCCCACGGGTTTTTAACCGGGCCGCTGGCGGAGGTGAAACTGGCCCCGGAGAAACACAAGTCTTCACACACCGACTTGCCGACCACCGTGGCCCCGGCCGCCAGCAAGCGTTTGACCACAGTGGCGTCTTCGGACGGGATATACCCGTCCAGGCTCAATGAACCGTTAGCCATGGGGACGCCAGCCACCGACACGTTGTCCTTGATGACCACAGTCCTGCCGGCCAATGGCCCTTGCGCCGCTCCAACGATGCGGGTTTTCACGTACCAGGCGCCGTGCAGGTTGTCTGCCTCGGCGGCTTTGTTGTATTCGCGTTCAGGCGGTTGCTGCGCGACGTTGGCGGCGTACAGCGCATCGATGGCTTCATAGGCGTTCAACGTTTCGTCGGCCAGATTGAGGAAGGCCTCCATCTGGCTATCTGTCAGGTGATAACCGTGGTCTTCGGCGGCCATCAGAAAATCGGCTTTGCTGGGGCGTTTTACGGACATGGTGTTCTCCAAGTGACGTTAAGAACCACCCGATATCGGGTGATCATTGACTCGAACCGGCCGTGCCCAATGCACAGGTTACGGCTCGCTCCGGAGGACTCCATTGTCCATGCCGGTCGCCACGCGGTGATCCATACCTGCCAAGTGAGGCGTATGGCAAACGTCCACGCAGAAGAGGATCAAGCCTTCACAAGCTTGATGCTCAAAGACTGTTCAGGAACAGGCTTGTCGGAACAACTCGTGGGCCTTGACCAGTGCTTCGGCGATTTTTTCCACCGGTTCGCGTTTGGCCATGGCTTGATCTCGCAAGGCGTTGTAGGCATCGGTCTCCGACATGCCCTTGGTTTCGATGAGGATTATTTTCGCCTGCTGCACGGTGCGCATGACCGCCATGCGCCCTTCCAGGCGCTTGACGTGCCTTTCCCGTTCGCGGGCCTTGCGTGACTGACTGAGCGTGATCGCCAACGCGGTCAGCAAACCGAACGACTTCACGGGCGAAGGAATGACAGAGCAAGCGTTCAATTGCACCAATGCCTCGACAATGATCGGGTTCTCATAGGCAATCACCGGAATGATCGGCGGCGTGCTGGCGTGCAGCAGCCATGGTGTGTTGGTCGACAGGCTTTCCGGCGACACCGCCAACACGATCACGTCCGCCTCAGCGCTCAAGCGCTCCGGAATCGGCCATTGCACACGCACCTGACAACCGATGCGCTGCAACTGTTCGATCAGGTTGCGTCCATCCTCGTCATCCGGGTGCATCACCAATACGCTGACGTCGCGCAGGTCCTTGATGCCACCGGCACCGTCGTTGCGCAGGCGTTTCTTGGCGGCGCGCACGGTCATAGACGTCTCCCCACCGAGCCGGACCATTCATTGAAATTGGGTGCAATGGCATATGGGTCAGGCTTGAGTGCACGCTGGCTTTCGTAAAGGATGTCGAATTGACCCTCGACATTGGCCCGGCCGATCCGCGAAAACAGGTACGTATGGTGATTGTTGGCATCGATCCGAATGCGTCCTTGTGGCGCTTCGAATTCCAGCCCGCGCATGGCCTGCAGCACAGCCTCCACTTCAGTGCTGCCCGCTCGAACGATCGCCTTGGCCAGCAAATGCACCTGGAAGTAGGCCGCCTCCCAGCAACGGTCAGTGACCTGATGCTGACCAAACAGCTCGCGGTATTGGGCAATGCATTGGCGGTTGGTCGGCGTGTCCACCGACTGAAAATACGTAGCCGCCGAAATATGCCCCGCGCCCAGGTGAACACCCATTTGCTGAATGTCGGTTTCGCTGGTCGTCAGGCTGGCAATCGGCATCACTGCCGGATCAAAGCCTGCGTCGGCGTAGGCCTGGTACAAATGCCCCATGGTTTCACCGACGACTGTCGAGAAAATAAACGAGGGCTTGAGTTCCTTGGCCTTGACCATCAGCTTGGCGAAATCTTCCGGCCGCGCATTTTTCAGCGGCAGGTAATACTCGCCCAGCTTGGTGCCGCCACGCTCGTACAACAGGTCGCTCATCAAGCGATTGGTTTCGTACGGGTAGACGTATTCGGAACCGATCATCAACACGCGATTGCCGAAGTTGTCCAGCATGTAATTACCCAGCGGCAAGGCATTGTGATTCGGTGTGGCGCCGGTGTAGATGATGTTGCGCGAATACTCGAAACCTTCGTAATACACCGGGTACAGCAACAGGGCGTCGTAGCGCTCGACAATCGGCAGTGCCGCCTTGCGTGCAGCCGAGGTGTAGCAACCAAAGAAAAACCGCAGGTGTTCTTCGCGGATCAGCGATTCGATGTGCATGGCGTACAGCGCAGGCGTTGAATCGGGGTTGCGGGTGATCAACTGCAGCGGGCGACCATCGACCCCGCCGGCCGCATTGATCTGCGCAATCGCGAACTGCGCGCCGCGCATCGTCGAGCCCTCGGCAGCCGCCGTGACACCGGTATCGGAAAACAGACCGCCTATGCGGATCGACTGGTCAACCATGCCTATAAACCTTGTTCAACGTGAGAAAAGACACCCGCTCGTGGATGGGGGTCTGGAGGCCTGTGCAAAAAAATGATTGAACGAGACGCCGTGTAAACGCAACGGCTGCTCTCAGGCGGGTTGTGCCTGGGGCTGGCGCGACAACGCTGTCAGGGCCAGTCATGCGAGGGGCCTTCCACACCTGCCGAGGATGGGCGTGTGACAAGGGACCCTGCGAGGGTGTTGCCTGTCACTCATGCAGATAGTGGGCCACACACAACGGGCAACCTGCTCGCCTGGCGCCAGCCGGTTTCAATCCTTGCCTTGGAGCCAACCCATGCCGCCCACATGCTCACGGTATTGGTGCATTTATCATGCATTCGCGCCAAAGCAGCGCAGGCCAGTGACACGCGGCAATAGATGCAGGAGTCACTCGCCCCCTCCCCTCAACTGCCCGGAAAACGCCCTGGTCGCAATTGGCACTGCCCTTGCTATAACTCTCCAGAGACATCGCGCCAGCTGTTTGCCCTACGCCCCCTTGGCAAGTAGGGAAGCACCTCGCGTACGACTGGATCGGACACAGCTGTCCCGCCAGATTCGGCACAAGAAGCCTGATTTCCCGACTATTGATTTAGCCGGGATGTCGGGCTTTTTTTATTCCTGGAGAGAAGTGAATGCACAACGACAAACGCCGTTTGATCAAGCATGCCCTGTTGCTGGGCGCCTTCAGCCTGTTGCCGTTTTCCCTGGTCAGCCAGGTGCAGGCAGCCGAGACCGTGAAGGTCGGCATCATCCACTCGCTGACCGGCACCATGGCCATCAGTGAGGCCTCGGTGGTGGATGCGGAAAAACTCGCCATCGACGAAATCAACGCCAGCGGTGGCGTGCTCGGCAAGACCATCGAACCGATCGTCGAGGACGGTGCCAGCGATTGGCCGACCTTCGCCGAGAAGGCGCGCAAGCTGTTGGAAAACGATCACGTTGTCGCTACGTTCGGCGCCTTCACCTCGGCGTCGCGTAAAGCGGTGTTGCCGGTGTTCGAACGCAACAAGGCGTTGCTGTATTACCCGACGTTCTATGAAGGCCTGGAAAAATCCCCGGCCATCATCTACACCGGCGCCGAAGCGTCGCAGCAAACCCTGGCAGCCGTCAGCTGGTTGATGGCCAACAAAGGCAAGACCGTCTACCTCGTGGGGTCGGACTACATCTGGCCGCGCACCACCAATAAGCTGGCACGGGCGTCGGTGACCAAGCAGGGCGGATCCATCGTCGGTGAGGATTACCTGCCCCTGGGCAACATCGAGTTCTCCTCGGTGATCAACAAAATCAAGGCCGCCAAGCCCGACATCGTGCTGTCCACCATCGTCGGTGGCTCAAACGTGGCGTTCTACAAACAGCTCAAGGCCGCCGGCATCGACAGCAGCAACCAGACGCTGATGGCGCTGGCCGTCACCGAAGAAGAAGTCACCGGCATCGGCGCCGAAAACCTCACCGGTTTTCTCACCTGCATGAGCTACTTCCAGAGCCTGAAAAACCCGGTCAACGAGAAATTCGTCGCCGCCTTCAAGGCCCGCTATGGCGACAAACGCGTGGTCGGCGACCCAATGGCTGCCGCGTACACCGCCGTGTACCTGTGGAAGAAAGCCGTGGAAAAAGCCGGCAGTTTCGACGTCCCGGCCGTGATCGCCGCGTCCTCGGAACTGACCCTCGACGCGCCTGAAGGCGAGGTCAAAGTCCACAAGGACAACCACCACCTGTGGAAGCGCGCGCGTATCGGCACCCTCAATGCCCAGGGTCAGGTTGACGTGATCTACGAGTCCGCGCCCATCGAGCCCAACCCTTTCCCGAAACTGTGATGCAGGGTCGGGCGCGATCTGACTCGCGCCCTCTCCCGCCCACGCGGTCCGCCAACGTGCAGCGACAGGTAGCGACGCAATGACTTTCGATATTTTGGTGATGCAGGTCTTCAGCGGGTTCTCGCTGTTCTCGGTGTTGGTACTGATGGCCCTGGGGCTGACCATCGTGTTCGGCCTGATGGGCGTAATCAACATGGCCCATGGCGAGTTGATGGCGATGGGGTCCTACATGACCTACGTCACGTCCGTGGTGTTTGCGCGCTACTTTCCCGACTACATGGGCTGGTATTTCGTGATCGGCATCGGCGTGGCCTTCGTCGTGACCTTCGCGTTTGGTTTCTTGCTCGAACGCTGCTTTATTCGCTTCATGTACAACCGCCCGCTCGACACGCTTCTGGCGACCTGGGGCCTGTCGTTGGTGCTGCAGCAGGTGTTCCGCCAAGTCTTCGGGCCCAAGGAAGTCAGCGTGCCCACCGTGCAATGGCTGCAAGGCGCCTGGAAGATCAGCGATGGCCTGGAACTGCCGCTCAACCGGATTTTCATCATCGGCCTGACACTGGTCATCGCCGGCGCCGTGTTTCTGTTTTTGTACCGCAGCCGCTGGGGTTTGCGCATTCGCGCGGTGACCCAGAACCGCGCCATGGCCGGGGCGGCCGGCATCAACACCGCCCGCGTCGACGCGGTCACGTTTGCCCTGGGCTGCGGGCTGGCCGGGATCGCCGGCAGCTCGTTCACCATGCTCGCCTCGACCGGCCCGGTGAGCGGCCAGCAGTACCTGGTCGACACCTTCATCGTCGTGGTGTTTGGCGGGGTGGAGAGTTTGCTGGGCACCTTCCTGTCGGCCTTCGCCATCGGCCAGACGCAGATTTCGCTGGAATACCTCACCACCGGATCCATGGCCAAAGCCATCACGCTGCTGGTGGTGATCGTGCTGCTGTTCTTCCGCCCCAACGGCTTGTTCGCCGCGAAAGTGAGACGCTGAGATGAACGATATGACTGAGACGCCCCTCACCCGCCCCAGCACCTCGACGCCGACCACGCGCTGGCTGCGCGCCGGGTTGCTGCCGTTGCTCGAGCGCCACAGCCTGGCCTGGCTGTCGCTGCTGTTGCTGGTGATATTGCCCCTGAGCCTGGGCGACTTTCGCCTGGGCCTGGCCGGCAAATATTTGAGCCTGGCGTTCTGCGCCGTGGGCATGGTGATGATCTGGGGGTACGGCGGGATACTCAGCCTGGGCCAGGGCATCTTCTTTGGCCTTGGCAGCTACATGATGGCGATGTACCTGAAACTTGAAGCCACGGCCACCGACGAAGCGGCGAGCGCACTCGCCGCCTTCTACGGCTCGGCGTTGCCGGACTTCATGATCTGGAACAGCGTCGACGCGCTGCCCTGGTGGTGGAAGCCTTTCGAGTCGGCGACATTCACCTTTGCGGCGATCCTCATCCTCCCGACATTGCTCGCGTTTGTATTCAGCTACGCGTATTTCAAGAAGCGCGTGGGCGGCGTGTACTTTTCGATCATCACCCTGTCGTTGGCGGCGATCATGTCGATCATGATCATCGGCCAGCAAGGCTACACCGGTGGCGTCAATGGCCTGACCGACTTCAAGACCGCCTTTGGCATGAGCCTGCAAACGCCTCAAACGCCCTGGATTCTGTACCTGATCACCACCCTGTTGCTGCTGGGCTGCGTGGCGTTGTGCGGGTTCATCCTGCGCAGCCGACTGGGCAAAGTGGTGGTGGCGATCCGTGACCGTGAGGACCGCGTGCGGTTTTCCGGCTACAACACAGCACTGTTCAAAGCGTTCATCTTTGCCGTGGCGGCACTGATCTCGGCGCTCGGCGGAGTGATGTTCACCCTGCAGGTCGGCCTCGCGTCGCCGTCGCTGGTGGGCATCATCCCCTCGACCGAAATCGTCATTTACGCAGCCCTTGGCGGGCGTCTGTCGCTGGTGGGTGCGGTGTACGGCACGCTGTTGATTGGCGTGGCCAAAACCTACCTGTCGGAAAATTTCGTCAACTTCTGGCAGTACTTCATCGGTTTCCTGTTCATGGGCGTGGTGCTGTTCTTGCCGACCGGGCTGGCCGGTTTGCTGCAACGCCTTGGCCACGCCCAACAGGAGGTGCAGTCATGAGTGGCCTGTTGCTGAGTGTCGAAGACCTCACGGTGTCGTTCGACGGGTTCAAGGCAGTGGACAGCCTGAATTTCTATGTCGAAGAAAACCAGGTGCACGTAGTGATCGGCCCTAACGGCGCGGGCAAGACCACCCTGCTTGACATGATCTGCGGCAAAACCCGCCCGAGTGCCGGCAGCATCCGTTTCAAGGACCTGCAACTGGCCAACATGATCGAGTACCAGATCACCCGCGCGGGCGTTGGGCGCAAGTTCCAGAACCCTTCGGTGTATGAAGACCTCACCGTGCGCGAGAACCTCGACATCTCATCGCCTGGCAAACGCGGCATTTTTAACTGCCTGTTCGCCCGCAAAGACGCGGCCCTGCAAGCAGAGATCGAGCAGACCGCCGAGATGATTTTCCTCCAGGACCAACTGGGGCGCAAAGCCGGGCTGTTGTCCCACGGGCAAAAGCAGTGGCTGGAGATCGGCATGTTGCTGATGCAGCGCCCGGACCTGTTGCTGCTGGACGAGCCGGTGGCCGGCATGAGTGCAGGCGAACGGGAAAAGACCGCGGGCCTGCTCAAGCGTATCGCCAAGGGCCGCGCCATGGTGATCATCGAGCACGACATGGAGTTCGTGAAGTCAGTGGCTGACAAAGTCACCGTCCTGCACCAGGGCAAAACCCTGGCCTACGGCTCGATGGATCAGGTGCAAAACGATCCTCGCGTCATCGACGTCTATCTGGGGCACTGAGCATGCTGACCGTCAATAACCTGAACGTGTATTACGGCGACAGCCATGTGCTGCGCAACCTCAACCTGGCTCTCGCACCCGCCGAGTCCCTGGCGATCATGGGTCGCAACGGCATGGGCAAGACCACCCTGCTCAGAAGCCTGGTGGGCATGCTGCCGACACGTAGCGGCAGCATCACGCTGGCGGGCCAGGAACTCACTGCCAGCAAGAGCTATGAGCGGGTGGCCGCCGGGGTGGGCTTCGTGCCACAGGGGCGGATGATTTTTCCGTACCTGACGGTTGAGGAAAACATCCTCACGGGCATGCAGGGCGCCCCAGCCGCGCCGATTCCCGACTACATCTACGAGTACTTCCCGGTGCTGTTCGAGATGCGTCGACGCAAGGGCGGCAACCTCTCCGGCGGCCAGCAACAACACGTGGCGATTGCCCGCGCGCTAGTGTCCAACCCCAAAGTGCTGATCCTGGATGAGCCGACCGAGGGCATTCAGCCATCGATCATCAAGGACATCGCCCGGGCCCTGAACCTGCTGAAAAAAGAACGGGGGTTTTCGCTGATCGTCTCCGAACAGGTGCTGTCGTTTGCGATGGCAGTGGCCGACCGTTACCTGATCATCGAGAAAGGCGAGTTCGTCCACAGCGAGGTCCGGGAAACCGTCGACCGCGAGCGCATCCTGCGCTACCTGACCATCTGAAACCGGACCTGGGAGCGCACACCATGTTGATCCTTGACCGCATTCTGGGCCAGGCCAGCGACCCTGCCCTCGCCGACCGTTTGCATGACCTCAGCCACGCAGGCCAGGTCGAAACCCTCAGCCTGTCGGCCAGCGATATTCAGCGTCATCGCCTGCGCCTGGCCAGTGATCGCGGCACCGACTGTGCGATTCGGCTGGAGCGCCATCAGCAACTGCGTAACGGCTCGGTGCTGATGCTCGACGGTCAGCGCGCCATCGTCGTGCAAATGCAGGACGTGCAGTTTCTCGACCTGCAACCGAGGGACGCTGCCGCAGCGCTGGAGCTGGGGTATTTCGCCGGAAACATGCACTGGGCCGTGCGCTTTGCAGGCACGACGTTACGGATCCCGCTGAATGGCCCGCAGGCCGATTACCTCGAACGTCTGGCGCCGATGCTCGCGGACGGCCGGGTGCAGCGCCTATGAGCGCCGCACCGGCCGATTTGCGCAGCAGCCTGCTGGCGCTGCAACAGGCGGACAGCTTTTTCCCCGGCGGCGCGGTTGCCTGGTCATGGGGGCTGGAAACGCTGGTGGCCGATGCACGCCTGGGGCAGAACGACTCGATGACCGACCGCGTCCCTGTCAGGCGCCGTCAGCGCGGGCTGCAGAATGATCGCAGCGTTCAGGTGCGGGCCTTCGTCGAAGGGCAATTGCGCCATCGCTGGAACAGTTTTGACCGGGTGTTTTTATGCGCCGCCTGGCACGCGGCGGCTGACCTCGCCACCCTGATGGACCTGGACAGTCACATCGAGGCCCTGACCCTGGCAGAGGAACTGCGCCAAGGCTCACGTCGCGTTGGCCAATCGTTGCTGGGCGTGCATGTCGCGCTCGGTACACCCGGCGCTGCCGCTTACCAGCAACACGTGCTCGCCCGAGCAACGCCGGGGCATTTGCCGGTGCTGCAAGGGCTGCTGTGGAAACGTCTCGGCATGCCACTCGAGCACTGCCAACTCGCTGCCGCCCATGGGTTATGCACCGGACTGGTCAGCGCCGCTGTGCGCCTGGGCGTAATGGGGCATGTGGATGCGCAGCGGGTGCTTACCGATATCCAGCCCTTGCTCCTGCAACTGCTGGCTGAGGCTCCGCTCGCCCCCGACGACGCCAGCGGTTTCACACCCATGGCCGAGATTGCCGTGATGCGTCACGAAACCCAGGACCTCCGTCTTTTCGCCAATTGAGGTGGCAGGCACGAAAACGCCTGCTGCCGACACAGGAGCTTGAACATGCTGCTGACGCCCACCGAACTTGAGCGGCTGACGCTGTACACCGCCGCCGAACTCTCGCGTAAACGCCGCGCCAAAGGGCTGCGCCTGAACTTTCCGGAAGCCTCGGCGCTGATTGCCGATGAAATACTGGAAGGCGCCCGTGAGGGGCGCAGCGTGGCCGAGCTGATCAGTTTCGGCTCAACGCTCCTCAACACTGACGATGTCATGCCCGGCGTGGCCGATCTGCTGCCGGTGCTGCAAGTGGAGGGTACGTTCCCCGATGGCACCAAACTGGTCACCGTGCATCAGCCGATTCGACCCGGCCAGTTGCCGTTGGCCGTCATGCCGACGCCTGGCGAAATCATCTCGCCCGAGTGCGATATACAGCTCAACAGCGGTCGCCCCACGACCACCGTACGGGCGATCAATACCGGCGACCGGCCGGTGCAAATCGGCAGTCACTACCACTTTTTCGAAGTCAACAAGGCGCTGGATTTCCCCCGCGCCGCCGCCTTCGGCATGCACCTGGACATTCCCGCCGGCACCGCCGTGCGTTTTGAGCCGGGGGAGCTGCGCGAAGTGCACCTGGTGCAATTCGGCGGCACGGGTGACATCCACGGTTTCAGCGGTTTGACCAACGGCAACCTGCACGATCCGGCCTGCAAAGCCATCGCGCTCGATCGCGCGCGCGCTCAACAGTTCAAGGGGGCGTGATCCATGGCAACGATGACTCGCAAGGAATACGCCGCGATGTACGGCCCCACCACCGGCGACGCCGTGCGCCTGGGGGATACTTCGCTGCTGGCCGAGGTGGAATTCGACCACTCGGTGCCCGGCGATGAATGCCTGCACGGCGGCGGCAAGACCCTGCGCGACGGCATGGGCCTGATGCCGGGGCATGACAGCGCAGACGGCGCGCTGGACATGCTGATCTGCAACGCGCTGATCATCGACCCGGTGATCGGCATCGTCAAAGGCGACATCGGCATCAAGGACGGCAAGATCGTAGCCATCGGCAAGGCCGGCAATCCGCAGGTCATGGACGGTGTGCATCCGCTGCTGATCTGCGGCATCGCAACCACCGTGCGCGACGCTGAAGGCCTGATCGTCACGCCCGGCGGGATCGACGTGCACGTGCATTTCGATTCTGCGCAACTCTGCGACCACGCGCTCGCCGCGGGCCTGACGACGCTGATCGGCGGCTCGCTTGGGCCGATTACCGTGGGGATCGACTGCGGCGGCGAATGGAATGTTGGCAAGATGCTGCAAGCCTCTGAAGCCTGGCCAATCAATTTCGGCTTTCTCGGCAGGGGTAATTCCAGCAAGCCGGAATCGCTGCTCGGCCAACTGCGTGGTGGCTGCCTGGGTTTGAAGATCCACGAGGACTGGGGCGCGATGCCCGCCGTGATCGATACCTGCCTCAAGGTGGCCGATGAATACGACTTTCAGGTGCAACTGCACACTGACACCCTGAATGAGTCGGGCTTTCTCGAAGACACGCTGGCCGCCATCGGCGACCGCACGATCCACATGTACCACACCGAAGGTGCAGGCGGCGGCCACGCCCCGGACATCATCAGCGTGGCAGGAAAATCCAACTGCATCCCCTCCTCGACCAACCCGACCAATCCGTACACCGTCAACACCTTCGACGAGCACCTGGACATGATCATGGTCTGCCATCACCTCAATCCGGACGTGCCGGAAGACGTGGCATTCGCAGAGTCCAGGGTCCGTCCGCAGACCATCGCCGCCGAAGACATCCTGCACGACACCGGGGCGATTTCGATCCTGGGCTCCGACAGCCAGGGCATGGGGCGCATCAACGAGGTGATCTGTCGCACCTGGCAACTGGCCTCGAAGATGAAAGACCAACGCGGCCGTTTGCCGGAAGAAAAAACCGGATTGGGCGACAACGAACGCATCAAGCGTTACATCGCCAAGTACACGATCAATGCTGCGCGGGTGTTCGGAATCGACAGTTATATCGGCTCGCTGGAGCCGGGCAAGATCGCTGACCTGGTGCTGTGGCGCCCTGCCTTTTTTGGCATCAAGCCGGAGCTGGTGGTCAAGGGCGGTTTTATCGTGCACGGCGTGATGGGCGACTCGGCAGCCTCGCTGTACACCTGCGAACCGCTGATCATGCGCCCGCAATGGGGTGCCTTCGGTGAAGCCAAACAGGCGCTGTCGGTGAATTTCGTCAACCGCCTCGCGGTAGAGGCCAATACCGCCGAGAAGCTGGGCCTGAAAAAAGTCCTGTTGCCGGCCTTCGGCACCCGCACCCTGCGCAAGTCCGACATGCTGCACAACGACGCCTGCCCGGACATTCGCGTCGACCCACAGACCTTCGATGTGTACGCCGACGGTGAGCGCTTGACCTGCGAGCCGGTCAGCGAAGTGCCCCTGGCCCAGCGCTACATGTTGCGCTGATCACAGCCAATAAAAGGAACCCGATAATGAGCACTGCATTCCACGCCGTACCGCAGCCGCAAGCCCACCCCGGCGCCGCGCGAGTCGGGATTGGCGGCCCGGTCGGTTCGGGCAAGACTCGCCTGCTGGAGCAACTGATTCCGCGCTTCATCGCGCGCGGCACCGAACTGGCCATCATCACCAACGACCTGGCGACCCGCGAGGACGCCGAACGGGTGCAGCGCAGCGGCCTGATCGACCCACAACGGGTGCTCGCGGTAGAAACCGGCGCCTGCCCGCACACGGCGATCCGCGAAGACCCGACGCTGAACCTGCAAATGGCCGACGAACTGGAAGCGCGATTCGAGAACCTGGACCTGATCCTGATTGAGTCCGGTGGCGACAACCTGGCCTCGACCTTCTCGTTGGACTTGGTGGATTACTGGATCTTTGTGATTGATGTTGCTGGCGGCGATGACATCCCGCGCAAACGAGGGCCAGGCGTGTTGAGCTGTGATCTGCTGGTGGTCAACAAATATGATCTGGCGCCCTATGTGGGCGTTGATCTGCCACGCATGCGTCGCGAATCCGCCGAAGCCCGCAACGGCCGGCCCGTGCTGTTCACCAACTGCGCGACGGGTGACGGGGTCGACGCGGTAGTCGAAGCCATCAGCCGCGCCGTATTGTTTGACCGACCATGAACGCGCCGCAGCAACTGCTTCGCCCGTTGATTGCCCCGCCCCAGGCATCGTCACCGGTGCAGGCCCGGATCGCCTTCAGCAAAGCGCCGTCCGGCGCCAGTTATATCAGCGAGCAGCGCGTGGGCTATCCCTTTCATCTGGGCCGCACCCTGAAGCTGCCGGACGACCCGAAAGACATGGCCGCCGTGTATGTGCAGTCGTGCTCGGGCGGGATTTTCGCAGGGCAGGATTTGCGGATGCACCTGCATGCCGGGCCGGACACTCAAGTCCATGTCAGCACTGGCGCGGCGACGGTAGCGCACAGCATGCTCGAGCAATCGGCACGCCAGACTGTCAGCCTCACCGCCGAACGCGGAGCATTGCTGGAGTACCTGCCAATGGCGACGATCCTGTTTCCCCAGGCAAACCTGTACAGCCAGGTGAGGGTGAATCTGCACCCGGGCGCCAGGGTGATGCTGTGCGACGCGTTTTGCCTGCACACCCCTCAAGACAGTGCCGGCCTCTTCGATTTCTACCGCGCCGACCTGGAAGTGCGCTGCCCGGCAGGCCGCTTACTGGCCGGCGATCGCCTGGCGCTGAGCGGGCAAGACCTGCTGCGGCAATTACCGGGCGTCAGTCATGCCTTCCAGACCCTGGCAACATTTATGCTTGTGGGCCAGGGCTTACCTGTCGAAGCGTTGAAAACAGCCTTGCGCAATGCCCTACCCGCTCACCCCGACCGCTATCTGGGTGTCAGCGCGTTGCCCAACGATTGCGGGGTTTCATTACGCATCATGACCCTTGATGCCGTGTCACTGCGCAACAGCCTTCACACAGCCTGGGCGTGCGTGCGTGAGCATCTGACCGGCGTGGCACCGCGTGTACGTCGCAAATGAGTGCTGATGCTGCTCAAGCTCTTTGTAGATGATGGCGCGCCCGCTTCCACCGCGCCGGCCCTTGCGCAAGGACAGTCATGAAAGAAGTCACAACCCCCAGGCAGCGTAAGGAAAACCGCCTCGTGCACATCCACATTATTTACACCCACACAAAGATGCTGCTCTCCAAAAAACCTTACTCTTCATGGGTAGAGATTCAGAATCAGTACCCTGACTACCTGACATCGCTTGGCCCCTGGGATGACCAAGCCGTTATCGAATACCTGGCAGACGAATATTGCCAACTCTCTCCGCCCCCGAAGGAGCAGGTCGCGGCCTTCATCGCGGCAACTGAAGAGACAACGGTACTGACGTTTTCCGGCTAGATTATTGAGTCACGATAATCCTCCCGATCATCTGCGGATGCAGCGCACAGAAGTACTCAAACTCCCCTGGGGTATCGAACACCCAGGAAAAACTATCGTCCGTATCCAGCGCTCCCGAGCGAAACACCTTGTGGGTTTCCGCGACCGTGTGCGGGACCTGATCGTCGTTCACCCACGTCACTTTGGTGCCCACGGCCACGGTCAGATCCTTGGGGTCGAACATGAATTGCTTGATGTCGATCTTCACTTCCTGCGCCCACACCGGCATCGACAACATCAGGCACAGCAGCGCCAACAGTCGCGTTTTCATTTGTCCACCCTCTTAAACCAATGTCGAGTCAATCAGCGCCAACGGGTGATCGCCCTGCGTGGCACGCACCTCGGTAACCCCCAGATAATTGCGCAACTGATCCGCCGCCACCGTCATCGGCCCCGGTGAAGGTGCCGCACCCGGTGCAGGTTGCGGATACGCCGTGCCACGGGCGGTGTGGAAGGTGATGTTGCCTTCGACCTTCTGAATGACCTGGTGAATATGCCCGTTCAGCACCGTCACCGAACCAAACTTGCGCAGCATCGCGATCGCCTGATCGCCGTCCTCGGTGCCCCAGCCCCATGGCTGATAAATCGTCCACAACGGAATGTGGGTGAAGACGACGATGGGTGTACTGCTCGACACCACGCGCAAGTCATCCGCCAGCCAGGCGAGTTGATCGGCGCCGAGATTGGCCTCACGCCCCGCTTGAAAATTGAAGACATTCACCAGCGCAATGAAATGCACGCCGTGATCGTCGAAGCTATACCAGCCATTGCCTTTGGTGCCCTTGCCATAACGCTCCAGATAGAGCGCGCCGCCGCCCGCATCGAGCGTGTCGTGCTCGCCCGGCACGTAATGCACGGTGGACGGCAGCGCCTTGAGCAACTGCGCCGACGTGTCGAATTCCTCGGCTTTGGACAGGTGGGTAATGTCGCCGGTATGAAGGATCAGCGAAGGCCGTTTCGGCAGCGCAATAACTTTGTCGATCGCCACTTGCAGGGTCTTCACCGGCTCCGGATTGGCCTCCTTGTTGAAGCCGATGTGCGAGTCGCTGATCTGTACGAAGTGGAAGGTGCTGTCCAACGCCTCGGGATCGGAAACGTTGCCCGCCGCATCCAGCGCAAAGGCTTTCGGAATGCCGCCATGCAAGGCCCAGATGACGCCGGCCCCGGCCCACGCCGAACACTTGAGCAGCGTGCGCCGGTCCGGGTTGAGCAAGCCGTCGGTGCGGCGTTGAGGTTTTGTGTGCATGGCCATCGGTGTGTCCTCGCGGGCGAACTACAGTGAGGTAGCTGACACGAGGGAAACCTTGCGCGGTGGCGGTTTATTCCGAGCCAAAAAATAAATTCTTTTGCGGGAATAAACGCCCGCGCAGCACAGTTATAGAGGTGTGACGGTGCGGAACCGACCATGAAGCAATTCGAGGAACTGATAGCGCCCCATCTGGACGCCGCCTACAACCTCGCGCGCTGGCTGACCGGCAACGACAGCGCCGCGCGCGACGTTGTGCAGGAAAGCGCGTTGCGCGCCTTCAGGTTTTTGCAGCGCTTTGCCGATGGCAATGCCAGGGCGTGGTTCCTGGCTATCGTGCGCAACGAAAGCTACACCTGGCTCAAAGCCTCGGCCGGGCGGCATTGGGTGGCCATCGAAGACGACATCGGCGAGCATGAAGGCGCACTCAGCCACAGCCAGACCCCGGAATTGCTGGCCATTCACACCGAAAACGTCGCGTTGCTCCAGCAAGCCCTCAGCGCCCTGCCGCCAGCGTATCGCGAGGTGATCGTGCTCAAAGAACTCGAAGACCTGCCCTACAAAGACATCGCCCTGGTGGCCGACATTCCGATGGGCACCGTCATGTCGCGACTGGCCCGGGCGCGCGCGATGCTCAAGATTGAATTACTGAAGTTGCACGATCATGAATGAGCTTGATTGCCCGGTTTGCCGGGTTCGGTTGCAAGGTTATGTGGATCAGGAACTGGATCCTGCTTTGGCTGCGGATGTGTCTGCGCATCTGGTTTTGTGCAGGGAATGCGCGCGGGTGTGTGAAGAAGTAAAAGCGCTGAAGGTCAGCGTGAAGCGCCATGCTGCGTATTACCCGGCGCCGGCAGCGTTAGCCACCCGTATCTTCGCGCCTGAAGCACCTGCCATTGGCCTAATGGAACGCTGGCGGAAATGGCTCGCCCCAGCGTTCTCTGCGACGACGTTGGCGCTGGCCGCGATGCTTTACATCGCAACGCCCGACGGCGAACAACCGCTGATGGACGAAGCCGTCTCCAGCCACGTGCGCTCGCTGATGGGCGAACACCTCAACGACGTCGTTTCCTCCGACCGTCACACCGTCAAACCGTGGTTCGCCGGCAAACTCGACTTCTCGCCACCGGTGGTCGACTACACGGCGCAAGGGTTTGTGCTGCTGGGCGGACGCCTTGATTATCTGCAACACCAGACCATAGCAGCACTGAGCTATGGCCGGGCGAAACACATTATCAACGTGTTCATACTGCCCACCCCCGAAGCTGACAAACCTCAGCAAACCCAATCAATCCGAGGCTTCAACGTCGTCTCGTGGCAAGCTAAGCACATGCGCTACGTCCTTGTTTCCGATGTAGAAAAAGGCGAACTGCAGACCCTCGGCCAACTCATCCAGAACTGAAGACAGATAAGTACGCCCATAGGGAGAGGGCATGACCACTACACCCCACGCGCGTAATGCCAGATGCCAGTCCCGGGAATCACTCGTCAACGGCAGTCCGGTCTCCCGGGGAAAATACTGCGCGTTATTCAGCGTTGTGCGATCAGATCTTGATGAAGTTCTGCGCAGACAGCGAGCCAAAAGGCAGCGATGCCAGATGCCCACCAACGTCAAGCGACCCCAGGTCAACGGGATAGAAGCCGGTCTCTTCAATGATCTTACGCACGTCTGCCTTTGCGGCTGCATCATCGCCTGAGTAGAACAAGACGCGCTTGCCGCCCGCCACTTCCGGCTCCGCCAGCACTGCCACATCAAGGTGGTTGAAGGCTTTGACAACCCGCGCGCCTGGGACGAACTGAGCGAATACCTCGCTCGAATACTTGCCACCCAGATCGACCGCCTTGATTCCATAGGTCGCGAGTGGGAAGAGGCAAAACGACATCACGCTCGATTGGGTTTTCATTAGTACCGATATTTCCCGCCAGATGCAAAAAGCCCAGCGTGGGGCTGGGCTGTCAGATCTGCCATTGGCCTTCTCGGAAGCCTGCTACTTCAAAATCTCATACCAGATCCGCGCATTCACCAGCATTCTGACTGCGTTGACTTTGTCGATCGCATACTGCGGGGCTGTCTCCCAAGGTAGCGAACTGCCTGTAAAAACCAACAGCGGCTCATTCGTGCCGCGCTCAAGCACCAGTCGAGCGTTAATAGATGTGAACTCAGGCTTGGCATTCAACGTATCGCGCATAATCAGGCGCTGCATTGGCGGAAGCTGACTCCAGGCAACAAACTCTTTGATCGGCTCCAGCCCAGCTGGAAATGTGTCGCGATGTAAGGTATTTCCAAACGTCTTACAAACTTGCCCCATGTCATCAGTGAAGTCGATCCATTGATTGTTATCGGCTATCCGTGCGGGCAGCATTGTATTCCGAAAATTGGGATTAGAACTCAGCATGCCTGACTCACCATCAAAGTGACTGTACTTAATGTCCGTTCGACTGAACTCATAAAAGCGCAAGGTTGCATACTTGTCGAAAGTCGACACAGCTGAGCAGCCAGGCAGCAGGAGCGAGGGAATAACGAGCGACAACGCTATCAAGATTTTACGCATGGGCATCCTTGCGATTCAGGCGGATAGTGCAACTTGGACTCCAAGCACTGTACCCAGTACCCAACCAGGCATCCAGCGCGCATGGAATGCCAGTGACGGCTGATCCGGGAGCGATAGTGCGCTACATCAGCGGGTCAGTGGGGCTGGATGCGTCGTCAACCAGAACACTGCTGCTAAACTTATCCACAATTGCTGGGGCAAAAATCAGCAATCCGTCCTGGGTCAATTATCAATCGGCTGGGTGGGTCAGCTTTCCGTCAGCGCCAACACCTGTTCTTCCAGTCTGAGAAGTCAGCCTCGAGCAGCTCGCTCAATGCGTCGATCTTGTCAGCATAGAGCCGATGCAACACTTGCAACAATTCCGGTCGGATAGCAGATTTGTAGCCCTCGAAGACCGGCCGAGATAACTCGGGACGATGAGTCTCGGAGAAAAACTCACCCAAGCCAATGTGACTCAGTACCCTGTTGGCGAAACCAACGGGGTCGTGCGCAATCGTTTCGTAGCGAGAAATCAAAAAGCTCTCACGAGGATAGACCGACATCCAGTTTCTCAAGCAGTTGGCGTAGTCACCACGCTGCAACGATCCCTGCGATTTGAAATGATCAATGAACCACTGATCAGACGCTTCACAAAACTCCATTTCGGCTCGGCGCAGTGCCATCCTGGCAGAAGACCATGCTCGCTCAATCGGATTTCGCATCAGATAAACGATACGTAAGCTGGGAAAGTATTGGTGCACTTCACGAATCCGGTCGAGTGGCAGAATTGCATAGGCAGGAGTGATGTCGCCATTGCAGCGTTCCTCACTGAACAAACTGCTGTACCAGCCAACACCATTCAGGTAGTGAGCATCCCAGAAGTGAACTTCCTTGCCAGCTGGAAAGCTTACACTTGGATGCTTGCTCAACACTTCGTATAACCAGCTAGTGCCGCTTTTCTGGGCACCAATTCCGATAAACCTTAACATCCAATCACTCTACCAAAGACCATTCCGGCGCACATGAGAAATCCACGAGACCAAGCCCGAACTGCTTGCTTTCCGCACTCACGCGAAAGCACAACGCATCGACGACGCGATGAAGATGGTGGAATCCCTCACCACAATCCCCGGATACGCCAGCATTGAGAAAATACAATCCTTCATTGAGGCGACAGACAAAACTGTACTCCACCGACAGCACGGAACCGGATGAAACAACCACGATTCCCTCTGCGATCTGCTTGGCTGAAGTAGCCCCTCCCAACTCCACGCCAGTGGGAGTCTTGATCAGCATACCAAAACGGACATTCCTAGCATCACGATCAAAGCGCACACGGTAGGTATAGCGATAAGTTTCTCCTGCCTTGAGACAATTAACCTTTTGCCCTTGGATGTTGAGTAACTGAGGATCAGAGATCAATGCACCACGAGATTCATAAGACAGCACAGTCTTGGAAACAAGGTGCGGATCGAAATATCCCGCCATTTCCTGACATAGCTCATCCACTTCTCCAGGCTCAGCCAACTCGGGACTCGGAGGCGCCTCGATACCAGCCAACATTTGTTCGCGCATGACCTTGGCTTTGTCGGCAGGAGCGTTCAGCAGCCGCTGATACTTACCAACCACTGATTTGGGCGTGCCTTCAGTAATCTTTTTACCACCATCCAGCAGAATCGCCCGGTCACACAGGCTCACAACCGTATTACTTGCATGGGAAACGAACAAAATGGTTGCACCTTGGGCCTTGATAGCCTCGATCCGCGCATAGCATTTGCGCTGGAAGAGCTCATCCCCCACAGCCAGCGCCTCATCGACAATCAGGATCTGCGGGTCGACATTGATAGCCACAGCAAAAGCCAGCCGCACCATCATGCCACTGGAGTAATTCTTGACCGGCTGATCTATGAAGTCTTCAATCTCTGCAAAGGCGAGTATGGACTCAAAGCGTGCTGCAGTTTCCGCATTGGAAAGTCCAAGTATGGAAGCATTCATGTAAACATTCTCTCGCCCACTGAACTCGGGGTTGAAACCCGACCCCAACTCTAGCAGCGCGGCAATACGGCCATGTGTAGTTATCTCACCGGAAGTAGGGGTCAGAGTGCCGCAAATCATCTGCAACAACGTAGACTTTCCACTCCCATTGCGACCAACAATGCCAACTGTCTCGCCTTTATTTATTACAAAAGAAACATCATCTAGCGCCACAAACTCCTTATAGTGCTTTTCCCTACTGAACATCTGCAGCAGACGCGCGCGCGGGCTGGCGTATATTCGAAAATGCTTGCTAACACTTTTAACCTGTATTGAAAACTCAGAACACATCTGCAAAACCTTTACGCGCGATTTGGAAGAAAGCAAATCCTGCCCAGAGACACACCAAGGAGATCACCAAGTATTTTGTCAAGCCGATGAAGTCCGACATTCTGCCCCAAATCAAAACATCGCGCGCCTGTTCAATCACAAAAAGTCAAAGGATTAGCCATGATCAGAGGCTGAACGGAAGCTGGCAGGCCTCACGCACATGAAAAAGGCCAATGCTGTGAACATTGGCCTAAGTCATTGAAAAATATGGTCGGGACGGAGTGATTCGAACACTCGCCCCCCTAGCACCCTTGCCCACCCCGATAAGACTGTTTGAGCTGCCAACTGCGTCATGCTGACGTCCTGTTCTAAACGAAATTTTTTGTCAGTGGCCGCGGGATGCTGCGTTGACGACCGGGGGCAGTTGATGGATGCCACTGTACGAACTCAAGCACGCGGGGAAATGTGCAACGCGGTCTTGCCTGATGCACGAGACGCGCTTAGGGCGTGATTATTTCCTGAAGAAACGCTATGAATACATTGATGCGACTGGAGCCACGATGGTTGGGCAGATACAGCGCATTGATGCAGGTGCTTGCACTGCCTGGGTTGACCTCATATTGCTCCAACACCCGCGTCAGCCGACCTGCACTGACATCCTCACGTACCAGCCAATCGGCCAACAGCGTCACCCCGCCACCGGCCAAGGCAGCCTCGCGCAGAATGTCGGCATTGTTGCTTTGCAGCCGTCCCTGCACATTCAAGCGGATGACGTCCTCATCCCCCTGGAATGTCCATTGGTGGTGGCCCATGCGGTAATCGAAACGTAAGCACTGGTGCTCCAGCAAGTCGCAAGGGTGTCGGGGCAGTCCGGTTCGTGCCAGGTATTCGGGACTCGCCACAACCCAGCGCTGGAACTCGCCCAACTGCCTGCTGATGATGTCGTCACTGACAACCGATGAACCGAGACGTACTGACACATCAATTTGTTCGCTGAGCAGGTCACTGATCTCGTCGCTCAGCAAGAGACTGATTTCCAGACCGGGATGGCGTTCAAGCAGCCGCCCCAAGTGCGGGGCGATGATTCGCCGGCCGAACTCCACCGGGACACTGACCCGCAGACGCCCCTGAGCTTCGCTGCCACGATCGGCAACGACGGCATCCGCTTCATCGATGGCCTCCAGGATCGCCACGGCCTTATCGAAATAGTGCTGCCCCGCCACTGTGACGCTCGTATTGCGCGTGGTGCGGTTGAGCAGGCTGGCGCCCAACTCACTTTCCAGCCCCGCGACCTGCCGCGTCACCGACGACGTGGAGATGCCGAGCTTACGCGCTGCAGATGAGTACCCCCCACAGCGTACCGTTTCGACAAACATTTTCAGCGCAAGCAACTTGTCCATGAACGGACTCCGAAATCGAAAGGTAAAGGTGGCGACTGTGCATGACCAGGCAATGGGAATCTTGCATGGCTGTGCTCAATGGCCTGATTAAAGAGGCCTGCGACCCTACAATTGATCGGATGACAATCAAAAAACGACAAATAACCGATTGATCAATAGAGTGGCATCCCGGGGCAGGTACAGGTTGGCCGGTGTGAACCGCACCCATCAGGCTTGCGCGATGCCCATGATCCGATTGCCCATATTCACTCCCCAATCCGCCATGCGCTTGCCTTCTGCAAGTTGCTGTCGCTGCCAGGCCAGCAGTGCATGATCGAGGTCGCCGCTGTCATCGATTGTTTGCGCCAGGGACAGTGCATTGCGGGCGGCCTTGGCCGTGCTTCCGGCGGTATGAGGACGCGGCACAAAAGCGGCATCCCCCGTCAACAGCACACGGCCAAACACCATTTGCGGGACGTTGAGATCAAGGATCGCCTGCACAAAAATATCCTTGGTCTGGCGAATCAGTTCCCGAAAAGCCGGGTTCGCCTGCCGCTCACCCATTTCCCGAATGTAAGCATCCTGCCCCGTGGCCAAGGCCCCGGGTGGAATGGAGTGACTACGCCGATGGCCATTGCGGTCAGTGAGCACAGCGTCCAGTTCCGGCCCTTGTGCAGCTTTCAAATACCACAGCCAATTGAACCGACGCTCGCCAGGATTAACGGAGCCATTCACGCCCGGGACCATGTATTCCAGCATCAGCGATTCAGGGTCCTGTTGAAAAACAAAGTCCTCGTAAAGCTGCGTTTTGGCGAAGTCTGGAAGTTGCTCTTCATCGACCAGCCCACGCCACACCACATACCCCGAATAAGTAGGTACCGCTCCAGGCAGCACCATGCTTCGTACGGTTGAACCCGCGCCATCGGCACCAATCAGCAGGTCACCCTCTGCACTGCCGCCATCTGCAAAAGTCGCAGTCACCCTGTGCTCATTCTGGGTCAGATCCACCAACGTCTTGCCACGGTGATAATGCTCGGCAGGAAACGCAGAAAATAATGCGCTGTATAACGTATTCCAGGACGTCTGGGTTTGCGGCATCGGCTCTTTATGCACGATGCTACCGACTCGATCCAGATAGAGACGATCATGGGACCGGACGCCGAGCGCACCTGCCGGATGAATGCCCGCATAGCGAAAATGGTGCAGGACATCCGCCTGCAAAACGATGCCCCCGCCACGACTGTCCATCGCCGCAGGGGATCGCTCGTAAATATCGACCTGCCAACCAATCGCGCGCAACGCCGTGGCGGCGAACAGCCCTCCCAGGGAACCACCAATGACCAAGGCCTTCGGAACACCTGAACGCTTCATTACCTTTCTCCTCGTTGCCGGGTGATTTCCCCGGCTGCGGTTTAGCGTTGCGTTATGCCAACACCGGATAGTCGATGTACCCCTTGGCGTCGCCACCAAAAAAGCTGTTGCCGTCAGCCACGTTGAGTTCGTTGCGACCGCGCAAGCGAGCCGGTAAGTCGGGGTTGGCAATGAACGGGCGACCAAACGCGATGAGGTCCGCACGGCCCTGCGCAATGGCCTGTTCGGCCGTTTCGCCGGAGTAGCCTCCCGCCAACATCAGAACGCCGTGGAAGTCATTACGCAGTTGCTTGATGATCGCGTCCCAGCGTGGGTCGTTACTTTCATCGAGCACTGTGCCAACCATCATCGGTTCTACCAGGTGCAGGTACGCGAGATTCCAGTGATTGAGCCGGGATGCGATGTAGCCAAAGGTTTGTTCCGGGGTGTCATCGCCCATCCCCATGAAACGTCCCATCGGTGTCAGGCGGACAGCTACGCGTTCGGCGCCTACTTGCGCGGTCACGGCGTCCACGACTTCAAGCAGCAACCGGGCACGGTTTTCGATACTTCCACCGTAGCGATCACTTCGCTGATTGCTGGCGCTGTTGATGAATTGGTCGAGCAGGTAACCATTGCCGGCGTGAATTTCCACACCGTCCATACCCGCCAGGATCGCGTTGCGAGCGGCCTTGCGGAAGTCGGCAACGATCGCTTCGATTCCTGGAATGTCCAGCGCTTGAGGGACAGGTACATCACCCCATACGCCCTCGCCCTCTTCATTGAGTATGAAGGTCTTGCCGGGTACCGGTTGCGCGGTGGGCGCCACCGGCAAGCCGCCGTTGGGCTGGAACACCGGGTGCGACACTCGCCCCACATGCCAGAGCTGCAGGAAAATGCGCCCGCCTTCTGCGTGCACGGCCTCGCTGACCGCCTTCCAGCCCTGGATCTGCTCGTCGCTATGGATGCCGGGGGTCCAGGCGTAACCCTGGCCCTGCTGCGAAATCTGCGTAGCCTCGGTAATGATCAATGCGGCACTGGCACGCTGACGGTAGTACTCGACGTTCATCGATGTCGGTACGTTGCCAGGTTGCCCCGCCCGCGAACGAGTCAGAGGCGCCATGGCGACGCGGTGCTTGAGGGTGAGTTGGCCAAGTTTGATCGGGCTGAACAAGTGATGAGTCATGATGATTTCCTGAATGAATAGGGATTGGAAAAACGCCTTAAGCGGCTTCGCTTCGTTTCAGTATCCGGGTCATTATTTCGACGGGCTGGGCGCCACTGATCACGTCATCTGCGATCTGAATGCTGGGCACCGAGCGCACACCGGATGCCTTGGTTTGGGCTTCGAGCTTCAAGACTTCAGCCGTGCCTTCATCGGACTTGAGAAAGTCGACAATAACCGCTCGGTCCTGCCCGGTTTCGGCGGCGATGTCGGCCAGTATCGTGAGGTCGCCGATATCCCGCCCCTCGCCGAAGTACGCCTTGAAAATGGCCTTGACCAGCGTCGACGCGTCTCGACCCGCCTGTTGCTCGCGCCATACCAACCGATGCGCGGCCAGGGTGTTGGGCGTTTTTTTGACTCGCTCGTAATCGAACTCAAGCCCGACCGCCTTACCCGCGTGGGTGACCTGTGCGTCCATCGCCTGGCTACGTGCCCAACTGCCGAATTTGCCAGAGCGATAGACTTTGCGATCCATGCCTTGAACGGGCATGTCAGGGTTCAACTGATAAGGCAGGAAGCCGATGGGGCGGTCCGTTGATAAACCCGAAGCAGCCAGAGCGCGTTCGAGATGTTCCTCACCGATCCAGCACCATGGGCAGATGAAGTCGTAAGTCACTTGAATTGTGGATGAGTGCAAACTCATGACGGTCTCCGTGGTTGAGTGTTTCCCCCCCCCAAGGTAGGGGCCGGAGCGCCGCCAGAGAATCCGTCGGTTGCACAACGTAGCTTTTCGCAAAACGCAACGATGCGCCGATCACGCCTTCGGCGCGCCACGGTCCTTGAGCGCCTGTCTTTGGACACAGGCGCACGCTGCGCGAGTTAACGGTTGTTGATTCGGTCACCGTTGCGCCTGGCGCAATGTAGCGTTGCGCCTTGATGGGGTACTCCATCACAAGCGCCCTCTCTAAGCTCACGTCATGGAAAATCGCCGTACGCCCATCGCACGCGGCGGATTGAAAAATCTGTCGTTAATTCAGCTCGAGAGGTAAGGCGATGAAGCGCAAAACGATCATCGGTGTCGTTCTGGCGATCGGCGTCGTGGGGTTAGGGTTTGCGTTCTGGATGATGTGGAGGCCGGAAATTGCCACGGTCAGCCAGCCCCTGAATGCCGATCGCGAAACCCTGGACAGAGGCCGCCGCGTCGTCGAAGCCGGAGACTGTGCGGTCTGTCACACACGGCCAGGAGGCGCCTACATGGCCGGCGGTTTGCCGCTGGTAACGCCTTTCGGAACCCTCTTCACCACCAACATTACACCGGACCCGGAGTCCGGTATCGGAAAGTGGTCGCTGGACGCCTTTGAACGGGCCATGCGTGAAGGCATCGCGCGTGACGGCCATTTCCTCTATCCGGCGTTCCCCTACGTGCATTATCGAAAGATGAGCGACGCCGATATCGCCGACGCCTATGCCTACCTGATGAGCGTGGACCCGATCACATACACCGCGCCGCAGAACCATATGGTCTTCCCCATGAACTTCCGTCCGCTGGTGTCCTTCTGGAACTTGTTGTTCCTGCATGGAGATCCGCTGGAGCCACTTCCCAACCAGTCAGCACAATGGAACCGCGGACGCTACCTGGTCGAGGGAGCGGGACATTGTTCATCCTGCCATTCGCCCCTGAATCTGATTGGCGGGGAAAAAAGCAGCGAACGGTTCAACGGTGGTGTCGTCGACGGCTGGACAGCCCCTGCCCTGCGCGGAATGACCGAGGCGCAACACCCCTGGAACGAAGCCCAGTTGGTCGCCTATCTGACGGGCGAGGTCGCCGAAGGACACGGCGCAGCAGCGGGCCCGATGTTGCCGGTCAGTCTGAGCATCGCGCAATTGCCGACGGAAGATGCCCATGCCATCGCGCAGTACATTCTCGACCTCAAGAAAACCTCATCGGATGCCCCATCGCCGCCCTGCACTTCTGGGGTCAAGCCCAGCGCCAGAGCACTTATGGGCGCCTCATTGTTCGACGGCGCCTGCGCGAGTTGCCACGGCGGCGCGGCGCCGATGCGCGTCATTGAATCGCGGCCGGCGCTGGCGAACACCTCGGCGGTGATGGAGGACTCGCCACGCAATTTGATCCAGACCATCCTGCAGGGCATCCCCATGTCCAGCGCCGCTTCCAGCCACTACATGCCTGCCTTCGCCCCTAGCCTGGACGACACCCATGTGGCTGCACTTGCCGAGTACTTGCGCAACCAAAGTTGCGCGAACCGTCCCTGGACGGATCTCGATAAGACCATCAAAAGCATTCGGGCTCAGGAGCAGCAACCGTGATCACACTCGATATCAACGGCAAGACTCACGAACTGGACATCGCGGACGACATGCCCCTGCTGTATGCCTTGCGCAATCAAGTGGGGCTCAACGGCGCCAAATACGGCTGCGGTCTGGGTCAATGTGGCGCCTGCACGGTGCTAGTGAACGACAAACCGGTGTTTTCCTGCCTGACGCCCTGCGGTGCGCTGGCGGGCAAATCGGTGCGCACGGTCGAGAGCCTCGGCAGCGCTGACCAACCGGGTGCCTTGCAGAAAGCCTTTATCGAGGAACAGGCGGCCCAGTGCGGCTATTGCATCGCCGGAATGATCGTCCGCGCACAGGCGCTATTGGAAGCCAACCCCCATCCGGACGATGAAACGATCCGTCGCCACATGGCACCCAACTTGTGCCGCTGCGGCACCCATGTGCGAATCCTCGCCGCTATCAAGTCGGTCATCGCGCAAGGGGGCAAGGTATGAAAACCTCAACGCAAAAAGTCGATCTGAGCCGCCGCGCCTTCATGATAAATGGCGCATTGGTGATGGGGTTCGCACTGCTCCCGGCCATTCCTCGCGCCTTCGCCGACACTGAAGTAGACACCTTGGGGACAGAGATCCTCGCCCCCGACCTGCCGGGCAGCCTGCGCGCCACTCCTCACCTGGACGCCTGGATCCGCATTGATGCGAAAGATGGCATCACCGTCTACACCGGCAAAGTGGAACTGGGCACTGGCGTCAAAACTGCGCTCCTGCAGATCGCCGCCGAGCGGCTGGAAGTACCGCCCACGCTCATCCGTTTTCTCACCGCCGACACCGCACTGACCCCCAATGAAGGGTATACCGCCGGCAGCCATACGATCGTCGACAGCGGCACCGCGCTGTTCAACGCCGCGGCCCAGGTGCGTCAATTATTGCTCGAGTCCGCGGCACGGCAATGGCACCTCAACGTCGACAGCCTGACCACGCGGGACGCGGTGATCTACGATGCGCAAGGCCGCAGCATGACCTACGCACAAGCCGTGGCAGGGGTCCAACTGCATCGTTTTGCATCGGCCAACTCGCCCTTCAAGCCAGCCAGCCGTTTCACCCTGATCGGCCAATCACTGCCTCGACTGGACATCCCGGCCAAAGTCAGCGGCGGTGCAGCCTACGTGCAGGATATGCGCCTGCCCGATATGCTGCATGCCCGCGTGATACGGCCACCCCGGCGCGGCAGTCAGCTTCTGGAGATTGACGAGGCCGCCCTCGGGAAACTGCCCGGCGAGGTGAAACTGATCCGCAACGGCAGCTACCTTGCCGTGGTCGCCACCGATGAATGGCTGGCGGTCAAAGCAATGCGCGAGGGCTATGCCACGGCCCGCTGGACAGCAGGTAACCCGCTGCCCGACTCGACACACATCCATCAACTCCTCACCGAATTGCCGGCGCGACGCTACCCGGTGAGTGCCAAGGGTGACCTCCCGCAACCGACACCACACGCCTACAAGGCCCGGGTGACCAAGCAATACCTGATGCACGGCTCCATCGGCCCCTCCTGCGCAGTGGCCTGGTTCAAGGATGGCACACTGACCGTGTGGACCCACTCTCAAGGTGTCTATCCATTGCGTGCGGGTATCGCCGAGATGGTCGGCCTGCCGGTGGCTCAGGTGCGGTGCATCCACGCTGAAGGCTCCGGTTGCTATGGCCACAACGGCGCCGATGACGCCGCCGCCGACGCCGCGCTGATCGCCATGGCCATTCCCGGCAAGCCGATACGGGTGCAATGGATGCGCGAACAGGAAAATCTCTGGGAGCCCTACAGCTCGGCCATGCTTGCCGAAGTGGAAGCAGGACTGGACGACAGCGGGCGGCTTCGCGACTGGACATACGAACTCTGGAGTACGCCGCACAACGAACGTATCGTCAACGCCGGGCGCCTGTTGCCGGCGTGGCTGTTGGCCAATCCCTTCACCCCGGCACCGTCGGTACCGATCGCTCAGCCCGAAGGCGACGGCGACCGCAATGCCGTTCCGTTGTATGAGATCCCCAACCTGAAGGTCGATCTTAACTTTGTACTGACCATGCCATTCAGGACCTCGGCCATGCGTTCGCTCGGTGCCCATATCAACATCTTCGCCATCGAGAGCACCGTCGATGAACTGGCGGCCAGGGCCACCGTCGACCCGGTACAATTTCGCCTGAATCACTTGAGCGATCCGCGAGCACGGGCGGTGGTGGAGCGCGTGGCCGCTGAGTTCCGCTGGCCGCAAAAAGCAACGGGCCCCGGCAGCGGAGTCGGCTTTGCCTTTGCCCGCTACAAAAACATCATGGGTTACTGCGCAATCGCCGTGCAGTTGCATGTGCAGCGCCAGACTGGACAGGTGACGATTGATCGCGTTGTCGCCGCCGTCGACGTGGGGCAAATTGTCAGCCCCGACGGGCTGCTCAATCAGATCCAGGGTGGCATCGTGCAGTCCGCCAGTTGGACGCTCTATGAGCGAATCCTCTATGACGCCAGTGGCATACACAGCTTCGACTGGAGCGGCTATCCGATCATGCGTTTTCCGGATTTGCCGCAACAGGTCGAGGTCCACCTGATTGATCAGCCGGATCAGCCATTTCTTGGTGCGGCGGAAATCGTCCAGGGCCCCATGGCCGCAGCACTGGGCAATGCCATCAACGATGCCACCGGCAAGCGCTTGCTCGATCTGCCGCTGGCGCGACGTGGCTGGCAGGAGGCGCTGGAGTCATGACCGATCCGGGCGGTGTCGACTTTATGCCCTTCGGCCACAAGTCAGCCAGCCGATGCCGGCGAAACGTCTGAATCGGTAGCCACGCGCACGCTCATGAGCGCCTGGCGCTCATGCAGCAACCCGTTAACGCGAACACGAGGAATCCCACTGATATACCTCGTCGTACACGCGGTCTATCAGTGCCTCTTTGCTGGGGAAATATCGATAGAGTTTTGCAGGCGCTTGAGCATTTCAATGCTATCTCCTGACAGCATCGTTCGAAAACGAGCCTTCAGGCCCTAGCAATTCGCTGATGAAATCGATAAACGCATTGACGCGCTTGGAGCCACGATGATTGGGAAGATACAGTGCGGAAATGGCCGAACTGGCATCGTTCGGATTGATAACGAAAGACTCGAACAATGAAGTCAAATCACCGCTGCCAATATCGTCGTTGACGAGCCAGTCAGGTAACAGAGCCACTCCACCGCCCGCCAACGCAACCTCACGCAAAACCTCGGCATTGTTGCTTTTGAAGCGGCCCTCAATCGGTACTCGAGTCTCCTCACCTTCCTTCAGGAAAGTCCACACCTGTTGCTTTGGGCCGTAACTGAAACGCAGGCACTCGTACTGCATGAGGTCCATGGGATGTTCAGGAAAGCCATGTGCATTCAGGTACTCGGCACTGGCCACCACCCGGCGCTTGAAATGACCGACGGGACGACTGACGACACCATCCATGGCGGCTGCCGATCCCAATCGAATCGCCAGATCGACGCGCTCCCCCAGTAATTCAACGATGTCATCGGAGAGCGTCATGTCCAACACAAGTTGAGGGTATCGCTTCAACAGCGAGGCAATATGAGGTGCAATCAGACGACGCCCCAGCGCTACGGGCACGGAAATACGAAGATGGCCCGCAGGGAGTTCCCCGCGGTCACTGACCGAGGCATCCGCCTCGGCGACAGCATTCAGCACTTCCCGCGCTTTCAAGTAGTAGGCGGCCCCGGCATCTGACAATGAGATTTGACGCGTGGATCGATTAAGCAAGACAGCGCCCAGTTCCGCCTCAAGCCCATCGATCATCCGAGTCACAGAAGACGTCGCCAGGCCTAACTGTCGAGCGGCAGAAGAAAAGCCCTTCGAATCCACAGCCTGGACGAACATCTTCAATGCGAGCAGCTTGTCCATGACACTCCTTGACTCACCCGTTGTTCATATTGAGCATTGTGCCAGTTCGGGTCCGACGAGAAACCACCGAGAAGACGACTAGAGCTACCAGCGACAATGCGCTTCCCACCGCAGCAATTGCCAGCCAGCCGGCATGTTCATAAAGCAAACTGGCTACCGAAGAACCGATTGCCCCCCCAATAAAGATACTGATCATGTACAACGCATTCAGACGGCCTCTGTTGGCAGTGCCCAATGCATAGACAGCTCGCTGGCCAAGCACCATGTTCATTTGCACTGCAAAATCCAGTGCTATCCCGGTGACGGCCAACCCAATCACACCGTAAAAGGGATTGATGAAGGCCGGAAGGAAACTCAATACACCCAGCACCATGGCCACCTGCGACGCTCGTCGAGTATGGCCTGCATCGGCAAGACGGCCACTGATAGGTGCAGCAATGGCACCGATGGCGCCAACCAGAGAGAAAATCGCAATCTGACTTTGCGTGAGGCCGAACTCACGACTCAATATCAATGGCACAGCGGTCCAGAACAAACTGAACGCCGCAAACATCAGCCCTTGATAGAGCGCGCGCTGACGCAGCACGGGCTCGCGGCAAAACAGTTGGCCAAGGGACATCAGCAATTGGCCGTACGAGGCACGATGGGTCGGTTGCCATTTAGGCAGGGTCATGCCAATCACGATGGCGATAACGAGCATCAAGGCGGCGGCCCCGACAAACACCACCCGCCAGCCCAAATGATCGGCAACCAGGCTCGACAGCGGCCGCGCCAGCAGAATCCCTAGCAGCAAGCCCCCCATAATCCCGCCAACCACCCGACCGCGAGACTCTTCTGATGCCAGATGTGCCGCTAACGGAATAAGCATCTGCACGGAGACTGAGCTGAAACCGATGAGTGCCGACACCACTAGAAATACACTCGGCTGCTTGGATAAACCGGCGGCGACCAGGCTGAAGATCGTAATCACGATCGTCGCGATCATCAGCCGACGGTTTTCTACCAGGTCCGCCAAGGGCACCAGGAAAAACAATCCGAGCGCATAACCAATCTGGGTCAGCGAAACGATGAAACTCGCGCTCCCACTCGACATGCCGATATCCGGGGCGATCAAGCTAATAATCGGTTGTGCGTAATAGATGTTGGCCACGATGGCACCGCAACAAAAAGCAAATAGAAGCACCAGCCCCTTTGTCATTGATGCTTTTTGTATCGTCGCTGCTGTATCACGTGTAGAAAGGCCCATGCCATAGACTCCTGAGGTTCGACAGCGGTGACCTTCCAACGAAGGTCACTCGCATTCATGTTTGCCAGGCCAACAACATAGGCGGCAGTGCACCTCGAGAGAATATGGCCGGGACGCAACGTCGCGTTGCGTCGTGCGCAAGAGATGCCCGGGCTGGGTCGATAACAGCAACTGCACACATCAGGTTTGGACGCCATCAGAGCGCCCTATTGATATGTCCAAATTCATTAGGCCGGCTCATATCTGACGCGAGCGTTCAAGGCGGTCAGCGAGGCGGCGAGCGGCTACGCGGGATGGAAGGAAGAGGAGATGCCAGGCTTCCACGAAGTGCGAGCTCTGTCGGTGCACCTGTAAGAGAAAGCCGGAAAGGATGAGCAAAAGATCACTGGTCATGCGAGCGAGGGCATGACCAAAAACTACCAGCGGGACCACGATGAAATCATCTGGGCAGAAGCAATCCCGGACCTGAATATCAGTGAAATCACCGGGTAGTTTTGCGTTGATTTTGCGCAGGCACAAAAAAGCCGATCTGTTAGATCGGCTCAATTGTCTGATTTTACTCAGGAATAATGGTCGGGACGGAGTGATTCGAACACTCGACCCCTAGCACCCCATGCTAGTGCGCTACCGGACTGCGCTACGCCCCGACTAGGCGTGTTACTGGGTTCGCTTCGCAACGAAGCGATCAGGAATATACCGCAAGCTTTTGAAATGTGGAAGTATTTTAAAAGCTTGAATCATTTCTTCAACACCACCAGCACATCTTCGAGTTCGGAGATCATCTGGCGGATCAGTTGCTTGTATTGGGTGGTGTCGTCTTTGGCTTCATCACCGGACATGCGCTGGCGGGCGCCGCTGATGGTGAACCCCTGGTCATACAGCAACGCACGGATCTGTCGGATCATCAGCACATCCTGGCGCTGATAATACCGACGGTTCCCGGTACGCTTGACGGGGTTGAGTTGAGGAAACTCCTGCTCCCAGTAGCGCAGCACGTGCGGTTTTACCGCACATAGCTCGCTGACTTCACCAATGGTGAAGTAGCGTTTGCCTGGGATGACGGGTAGCTCGTCGTTATGACTTGGTTCCAGCATAAGCCTCAACTCGGGCCTTCAACTTCTGCCCTGGACGAAAGGTGACCACACGGCGAGCCGTGATCGGGATTTCTTCTCCCGTTTTTGGATTGCGGCCAGGCCGCTGGCGTTTGTCCCGCAGGTCAAAATTGCCGAAACCGGACAATTTGACCTGTTCATTGTCTTCCAGAGCGTGTCTGATTTCTTCAAAAAACAGCTCAACCAATTCCTTGGCCTCGCGCTTGTTCAGACCCAACTCTTCGTACAGACGTTCCGCCATCTCAGCTTTCGTCAAAGCCCCCATACGTCACTTCCTTAACGTGGCGTTTAACCTTTGTTCGAGCGAGGTGAGGATATTTTGTGTCGTGGTGTTCACCTCATCGTCATTAAGAGTGCGCGATGGATGCTGCCAGGTCAAGCCAACTGCAAGGCTTTTTCTATGCGGATCAATGCCTTTACCCTGATAGACGTCAAATAGCCTGAGGTCTGTCAGCCATTCCCCTGCATTTTCACGGATTACATCCAGGACGGCAGTGGCGGCGACTTCGCGGTCGGCGATCAGGGCCAGGTCTCGACGCACTTCAGGGAAGCGCGACAGCTCGCTGAATTTAGGCATCTTGCCCGAAGCGACTTCCGCCAGGACCAACTCAAAGACGAAGACCGGACGGTCAAGGCCGAGGGTTTTCGACAGTTCCGGGTGAATGGCGCCGACGAAGCCTACCAGGCGACCTTCGCGCTCGATACGCGCGGTCTGGCCAGGGTGCAGCGCCGGGTGGTTGCCTGGAACGAAGGTGAAATCACCCAATGCACCGGCAAAACCCAATACGGCTTCCACGTCAGCCTTGACGTCGAAGAAGTCCACCGCATCACGACCTTGTGCCCAGCCTTCCGGCAGACGGCTACCGCACACTACACCGGCCAGCATCGGTTCCTGCTTCAAGCCGTCCAGTTGGCCGACAAAGCGCAGGCCGCTTTCGAACATGCGCACGCGATCCTGCTGACGATTCAGGTTGTGGGAAAGCGCTTTCACCAGGCCTGGCCACAGGGACGAACGCATGGCGGCCATGTCGTTAGAAATCGGATTGGCCAACAACAACGGCTCGACACCGGGGTTGAACAGTTCGAACTGCTTCGGATCGATGAAGCTGTAGGTCACGGCTTCCTGGTAACCACGGGCAACCAGCAGACGACGCAGCTCAGGCAGGTGTGCACGCGCCTCCGCCTTGGGTTGCGGTGCCAGGCGTGCTTGCGGGTAACGAACCGGTAGACGGTTGTAGCCGTACAGGCGGGCAAGTTCTTCGATCAGGTCGACTTCCAGGCTGATATCGAAACGATGGCTTGGCACTTCAACGCGCCACTGCCCTTCCCCGCCTGCGGAAATACCCAGGCCGAGAGCCGACAGAAGTCGCTCAATCTCAGCAGGCTCAATCACCAGGCCGAGCATTTGCTCGACGCTCTTGGCGCGCAGGGTGATAGGTGCAACGGACGGCAGATGCTGTTCGCTCACGGCCTCGGTAATCGGGCCGGCTTCGCCACCGGTGATGTCCAGCAGCAGGCCAGTGGCGCGCTCCATGGCTTCACGGGCGAGCTGCCAGTCTACGCCACGCTCATAACGGTGCGACGCATCGGTATGCAGGCCGTAGGAACGGGCCTTGCCAGCGATGGCGATCTGGTCGAAGAATGCGCTCTCAAGGAAGATGTCACGCGTGGTCGAGGACACGCCGCTGTGCTCACCCCCCATCACGCCAGCAATCGCCAGGGCGCGGGAATGGTCGGCGATTACCAGGGTGTCAGCCCGTAGCGTTACTTCCTGGCCGTCAAGCAATACCAGCTTCTCGCCTTCTTCTGCCATGCGCACACGGATGCCGCCATTGATTTCGGCGAGATCGAACGCGTGCAGTGGTTGGCCCAGCTCGATCATCACATAGTTGGTGATGTCGACGGCAGCGTCGATGCTGCGCACGTCAGCGCGACGCAGGCGCTCAACCATCCATAGCGGGGTGGGCTTGGACAGGTCGACGTTGCGGATCACACGGCCCAGGTAACGAGGACACGCGTTTGGCGCCAGCACCTCAATCGGGCGGACTTCGTCGTGCACCGCAGGGACGGCGGTAATCACGGGCCGGGTGACCGGGACGTCGTACAGCGCGCCCACTTCACGCGCCAGGCCCGCCAGGGACAGGCAGTCGCCACGGTTCGGGGTCAGGTCAACCTCGATGCTGGCGTCTTCCAGTTCCAAATAGGCACGAATGTCCTGGCCCACTGGCGCGTCGGCCGGCAGCTCCATCAGGCCATCGTTGCCCTCGCCTACCTGCAGTTCAGCCTGGGAGCACAGCATTCCGTTGGACTCGACACCGCGCAGCTTGGCTTTCTTGATCTTGAAGTCACCTGGCAGTTCGGCGCCGATCATGGCGAACGGGATCTTCAGGCCCGGACGCACATTGGGCGCTCCGCACACGACCTGGAAGGTTTCCGTGCCATTGCTGACCTGGCATACACGCAACTTGTCGGCGTCAGGATGCTGCTCGGTGCTCAGCACCTCGCCCACAACCACGCCACTGAATACGCCAGCAGCCGGGGTAACACTATCGACCTCAAGACCGGCCATCGACAGACGAGCAACCAGCTCGTCGCGATTTACCTGCGGGCTTACCCAGCCACGCAGCCATTGTTCACTGAATTTCATCCTGCTCTCCTAAAGATTCGTTACGACTAGCGAAATTGCGCGAGGAACCGCAAGTCGTTGTCGAAGAACAGACGCAAGTCGTTCACGCCGTAACGCAGCATGGCCAGACGCTCAACGCCCATGCCGAAGGCAAAGCCCGAGAACTCTTCCGGGTCGATCCCGGACATGCGCAGCACGTTGGGGTGAACCATGCCGCAGCCCATCACTTCCAACCAACCCGTCTGCTTGCAGACGCGGCAGCCTTTACCGCTGCACATCACACATTCCATGTCGACTTCAGCGGACGGCTCGGTGAACGGGAAGAACGATGGACGGAAACGCACCGCCAACTCTTTCTCGAAGAACACCCGCAGGAACTCTTCGATGGTGCCCTTGAGGTCGGCGAAGTTGATATCGCGATCAACCAGCAGGCCTTCGACCTGGTGGAACATCGGCGAGTGGGTGATATCGGAGTCGCTGCGGTACACACGGCCTGGGCAGACGATGCGGATCGGCGGCTTCTGCGCTTCCATGGTGCGGACCTGTACCGGCGAGGTATGGGTGCGCAACAGCATGTTCGCATTGAAATAGAAGGTGTCGTGCATCGACCGGGCCGGGTGATGGCCGGGGATGTTGAGCGCCTCGAAGTTGTGATAGTCGTCTTCGACCTCAGGGCCTTCGGCGATGCCGTAGCCGATGTGAGTGAAGAACTGCTCGATACGTTCCAGAGTCCGGGTAATCGGATGCAGACCGCCCGAAGCCTGGCCACGGCCAGGCAGGGTCACGTCAATGGACTCGGCGGCGAGCTTGGCCGCAAGATCGGCCTCCTCGAGCGACGCCTTGCGCGCATTGAGAACCTCTGTGACACGCTCCTTGGCAACGTTGATCAGCGCACCGACTTGCGGACGCTCTTCAGCCGGCAAATTTCCCAGGGTCTTCATCACCTGAGTCAATTCACCCTTCTTGCCAAGGTAGTGAACCCGGATTTGCTCCAGGGCATTGATATCTTCAGCGCTTTGCACAGCCTCAAGAGCTTGAGCGACGAGCGCGTCCAGGTTTTCCATGTACAGACTCCAGATACAAAATAGGGGAAGAGCTTGAAGGCTCTTCCCCTATTTAAGACGTTTAACACCTTGGGCTACAGAGTAACCCAGGGTGACTGTCGGGGGTACTTAAGCCAAGGTGGCTTTAGCTTTCTCGACAATCGCAGCAAACGCCGCTTTTTCGTTCACTGCCAGATCAGCCAGAACCTTACGGTCGATCTCGATGGACGCTTTTTTCAGGCCAGCAATGAAACGGCTGTAGGACAGACCGTTAACACGAGCACCAGCGTTGATACGAGCGATCCACAGAGCGCGGAACTGACGTTTTTTCTGACGACGGTCACGGTAGGCGTATTGGCCTGCCTTGATTACCGCTTGCTTGGCAACACGGAATACGCGTGAGCGTGCGCCGTAGTAGCCTTTAGCAAGTTTCAGAATTTTTTTGTGACGTTTACGGGCAATGACGCCACGCTTTACACGAGCCATGAGTTACTTCCTCTAGTCTTGATCCAAAAATTAACGAAGGCGCAGCATGCGCTCGACTTTTGCCACGTCAGACGGATGCAGCAAGCTGCTACCGCGCAGTTGACGCTTACGCTTGGTCGACATTTTGGTCAGGATGTGGCTCTTGAAAGCGTGCTTGTGCTTGATACCGTTAGCAGTTTTCAGAAACCGCTTAGCAGCACCACTTTTAGTCTTCATCTTTGGCATGTTCGGATACTCCGCATTCAGTTGATAAACATAATCAGAAGGCCTGCCGTGCCCTGTTGATTACTTCTTCTTTTTCGGGGCGATGACCATGATCAGCTGGCGTCCTTCCATCTTAGGATGCTGTTCGACCGAACCGTACTCGAGCAGGTCAGCTTCAACCCGCTTGAGGAGTTCCATCCCCAGCTCCTGGTGGGCCATCTCACGGCCGCGGAATCGCAAGGATACCTTGGCCCTGTCCCCATCACTCAGGAAACGTACCAGGTTGCGCAGTTTTACCTGGTAATCCCCTTCCTCCGTCCCTGGACGAAACTTGATTTCTTTTACTTGAATCTGCTTCTGGTTCTTCTTCGCCGCAGCAATCTGCTTCTTCTTTTCGAAGATCGACTTGCCGTAGTCCATCACCCGGCAAACAGGCGGGACTGCGTCGGCGGAAATTTCCACCAGGTCCAATTTGGACTCTTCAGCGATACGAAGCGCTTCATCAATCGAGACGATGCCAATCTGCTCGCCGTCAGCGCCAATTAACCGAACCTCGCGTGCCGAGATATTCTCGTTGATCGGGGCTTTCGGTGCAGCTCGTTTATCTTGTCTCATTTCACGCTTAATAATAATTACTCCGAATCTGGGCGACCACGCCGGGAAACCGCTTGCGCGAGGAACTCAGCGAACTGGGCGACGGGCATCGAGCCCAGGTCAGCACCTTCACGAGTACGCACAGCGACAGTCTGCATCTCGACTTCCCGATCTCCGATAACCAAAAGATAGGGAACCTTGAGCAAAGTATGCTCGCGGATTTTAAAGCCGATCTTTTCATTTCTCAAGTCGGACTTGGCACGAAATCCGCTTTCGTTGAGAGTTTTTTCAACTTCAGCGGCAAAATCTGCCTGTTTATCAGTGATATTCATGATCACTGCCTGGGTCGGAGCCAGCCACGCGGGGAACGCACCCTCGTAGTGCTCGATCAGGATCCCGACGAACCGTTCGAACGAGCCAAGGATCGCCCGGTGCAACATGACCGGGTGTTTACGGCTGTTGTCTTCGGAGACGTATTCGGCTCCCAGACGGATCGGCAGGTTAAAATCGAGCTGCAAGGTACCACATTGCCAGACACGGCCAAGGCAATCTTTCAGCGAGAACTCGATTTTAGGCCCGTAGAACGCGCCCTCACCCGGTTGCAGATCGTACGCAAGGCCCGCGCTGTCTAGCGCAGCGGCGAGTGCCGCTTCGGCGCGGTCCCATAGCTCGTCGGAACCGACGCGCTTTTCCGGACGAGTGGACAGCTTCATTTCGACTTCGGTAAAACCGAAATCGCGATAAACGTCCATAGTCAGCTTGATAAATGCAGCGGACTCCGCCTGCATCTGTTCTTCGGTGCAGAAGATGTGTGCGTCGTCCTGGGTGAAGCCGCGTACGCGCATGATGCCGTGCAATGCACCCGATGGCTCGTTACGGTGGCAGGCACCGAACTCGGCCAGGCGCATCGGCAACTCGCGGTAGCTCTTCAAGCCCTGGTTGAACACCTGCACGTGGCAAGGGCAGTTCATCGGTTTGATGGCGTAGTCGCGGTTTTCCGACTGGGTGGTGAACATATTGTCGGCGTAGTTGGCCCAGTGCCCGGATTTCTCCCACAGGCTACGGTCAACAACCTGAGGAGTCTTGATCTCCAGGTAGCCGTTCTCACGCTGCACCTTGCGCATGTACTGTTCAAGCACCTGGTACAGGGTCCAGCCGTTCGGGTGCCAGAACACCATGCCCGGCGCTTCTTCCTGGAGGTGAAACAGGTTCAGGCGCTTGCCGATCTTGCGGTGGTCGCGTTTCTCGGCTTCTTCGATGCGCTGGATGTAGGCCGCCAGCTGCTTCTTGTCAGCCCAGGCGGTGCCGTAGATCCGCTGCAGTTGCTCGTTCTTGGCATCGCCGCGCCAGTAGGCACCGGACAGCTTGGTCAGCTTGAACGACTTGAGGAAACGCGTATTCGGTACGTGCGGGCCACGGCACATGTCGACGTATTCTTCATGGTAATACAGGCCCATGGCCTGTTCGTCCGGCATGTCTTCTACCAGGCGCAGCTTGTAGTCTTCGCCACGCGCAGTAAACACGTCGATCACTTCGGCGCGTGGGGTGACTTTTTTGATGACGTCGTAATCTTTTTCGATCAGCGCGTGCATGCGCTGTTCGATGGCGGCCAGGTCGTCCGGCGTAAAAGGACGCTCGTAGGCGATGTCGTAATAGAAACCTTCGTCAATGACCGGGCCGATCACCATTTTCGCGGTGGGGTACAACTGCTTGACCGCGTGGCCAATCAGGTGCGCGCAAGAGTGACGAATGATCTCCAGCCCCTCTTGGTCCTTGGGCGTGATGATCTGCAGGCTGGCGTCGGAGGTAATCAGGTCGCTGGCGTCGACCAGCTTGCCGTCGACCTTGCCGGCCACGGTGGCCTTGGCCAGGCCGGCACCAATGGATGCGGCGACCTCGGCGACGGAAACCGAATGATCGAATGAACGTTGACTGCCATCGGGAAGAGTAATAGTTGGCATGGCGCCTCCTCTCCTAGTGGTGACCCCTACCAAAGGTCACGTGGGTTGGGATGAGCCAGTACAAGATCCAACACCAGGCCGTTCAGCAACGAACGCCTGCCTTACAGCGGCAGGAGCCTTTCGGCAAACCGATAATCGAACCAGAGTGACTGGAGTGAACAAAAGGAACATGGCAAGGCGGCAAATGGCGCGCCCGGGAATAGCCAGGTGGCTGATGCTAGCACAGATGAACGGTCATCGCGCCGGCGCCATCCGACGTAAAGACAAATTCCAGCCTTTATAGCGGTAAAAGTGAACTTGAGCTGTACGCCACGCCTCAAACCCACTGAGAATCGCTGTTCGTCCTCGACCCAAAGGAGCATCCCATGATGCGTTTTACCTCGACCCTCGCTCTCGCCGCTACCCTGAGCCTCCTTTCCCTCGGCGCACAAGCAGCTGCGCCTTCCAACTGGCCAGCCGGTGCCCGTGACAGCTTCGTTAAAGACTGCACCTCTGCCGCCAGCCAAAATGTGGACGTCAAAACCGCCAAAGACCATTGCGAATGTGGCGCGAACAAAATCAACGCCGAATTGAGCACGGCCGAGATCAAAGAGCTGATGACCAACCAGAACGCCAGCCCGGACCTTAAAAACAAGGCGGTCGCGGCTATTTCGTCCTGCAAGGTCGTGAAGAAAAAGTAATATTCACCCCTGATCAGACGGCCGTTTTGCTGGAAAAACACCTCGAAAACTGCCATTTCTCACAAATTACGCAGCTTTTACGGCTTTTTTTACCAGCTTATATTTCGCACAAAAGCCCCGTAGATCGGGGCTTTCAGCCGATTCAGGTAGTAAACGCAACGCTATTGACTCGCAAACAATGCCTTGGGGGGGCTCCCAAGTCGAACATTTCGACTATGATAGCCCGGTGTGCCCAGTTGGCCTGAGCAGCACAGCACTACTGAAAATATATGTTTCTTGGAGATACACCATGTCTAATCGCCAAACCGGCACCGTTAAATGGTTCAACGATGAAAAAGGCTTCGGCTTCATCACTCCTCAAGGTGGCGGTGACGACCTGTTCGTACACTTCAAAGCTATCGAAAGCGACGGTTTCAAAAGCCTGAAAGAAGGCCAAACCGTTTCCTTCGTGGCTGAGAAAGGCCAAAAGGGTATGCAAGCTGCACAGGTTCGCGGCGAGTAATTCTCCGCTGAGCTAAAAAAACCCCGTCCATGTGACGGGGTTTTTTATGGGTGGCGCAAAAACCCGGAGGCTGTCAGCCGCAATTGACCCGCGTGATCACCAGGTTGTCGTCGGTGTTCAGGTTCAGGCGGTCGGAGCGGTATTCCAGGGTGATCATATCGTTGGGCTTGAGGATCCGCGCATTCTGCGCACCGGCGCGGGCGCGGGCCTGCTCCAGCAGTTGGGGCGAGGCTTTCTGGCCAATCGCGAACTCGGCGGCCTTCGACTCACAGCGGCTATGGCCGGTGTCGGCCGTGGCGGCGTCTTTGGCTGGCTCAGAGGCACCTGGGGTGCTGCAACCCGACAACGCGAGTGCTGCCAACAAAGTACCGAATGATGCGAGCTTCCAAGGCATGAAGCCTCCTATGATAAAAAATGAACAGAGATCGTGCGACAGCCGTCAGACGGATTGGTTTCAAGACGTAAATCGCCTGCGGGCAAGTCTGCCTGACTCAGCGCGGGCATTCGCCCGGCCAATCGTGACCAGATATGAACGTACTCAGTAGATATCAATGTAGTCAAACCGTGGCGTCGGCCAGTTCTCCTTCAGCGCATTGAAAATCTGCATGACCCAGACTTCGTCGCTGGCCGCCACATTGCCTACATACCCAGAGCCCTTGGCCCACGTTTCCAGACGAAACAGCAACCCATCAATATCAACGCCACCCACCGCTTTGCCCGATGAGATATAGGCGATACCGCTCTTGGTCACGCGCAACTGGGTATGTTCATCGTCGCTGGCACTGGCGATCAATTGGCGCACGGCCACCAGCGTCAGGCTCTCGGGGTTGTTCAAATCGATCTGCACCTGGTGTTCCCCGGCAGTTAAACAGGCGACCAGTGTCGCACAGCCTTCCCCTCATGCCTAAGTAGCAGTGCCAAACCCTACGCAAAATGGTTAACTGCCCCCCGCAAGAACCCCATTTCAGCGCACTGCCCAGCACTTTTCAGATCGTGAGCCGCCCATGAGTACCGTAACCCTTCAAGCCGATATCAAAGCCAAATGGCACCAAGGACAGAGCTCCTACAGCCCCGGAAGCCCGGAAGAATTGGCGATCATTGGCATCGACCTGCTGGTCAAGGAACTCGGCACCCAAGCCGCACAGGCATTCATCGGCCAGATATTCGAGAAATACCCGACCGATTACCGGGGTGCACACGACCCCGAGCGCGATTAAGAACCGGCCGGCGAGCGCCAACCGGCAACTGCATTACTTCAGGCGTGCCAAGCGCTCGGTCAACAGATCGAAGAAGCCCTGGGCATCGCCGTTCTCAACCCAGAACACATTCTTTTCCTGCTTCAGGCCGTCATACCAGTCGACGATGGTCTGGCCGAAGGTCGGTCCTTCGCGGCTGTCCACCACCATATTGGCCTGACGCCCACTGAACAGAGAAGGCTTGAGCAGGTAGGCAATCACGGTGGCGTCGTGCACTGGGCCACCTGGGATGCCGTAGTGCTCCATGTCACCCTTGACGTATTCATTGAGAATATCGCCGACGACCTTGCTCGCGTTGTTCTTGATGTCCGCGATCTTTTTCAGGCGCGCCTCGCTGGTCAGCACCTTGTGGGTCACGTCCAGCGGCAGGTAGGTCAGCTTGACGCCACTCTTGAGCACGATCTCGGCCGCTATCGGGTCGGCGAACAGGTTGAACTCAGCCACCGGCGTGATATTGCCGCCATTGAAGTGCGCGCCGCCCATTACCACCACTTCCTTGATGCCTTGGGTAATTTCAGGAGCCTGGGTCAATGCCAGCGCCAGGTTGGTCTGTGGGCCGAGCATGGCGATGGTGATGCTGTGGGGCTTGGCGGTGCTGAGGGTCTTGATCAGGTAGTCGACAGCATTGCCTTCGGCCAGGCCTTTTTTCGGCTCATGCACCGTCACACCGGAAATGCCTTCCTTGCCATGGATATTCTCGGCATAGATAGGCGTACGCAGCAGCGGTTTTGGCGCACCGGCGTACACCGGGATGTCCTCACGCCCTGCCCACTCGCGGGCCAGGCGCGCATTGCGCGATGTCTTGTCCAGGCGCACGTTACCTGCGACGGTGGTCAGCGCGCGAATATTCAACTCCTCTGGGGAAGCCATGGCAAACAGCAAGGCCACCACGTCGTCAGCGCCCGGGTCGGTGTCGATGATCAGGTCGATTTTTTCCGCCGCTTGGGCGCTTGCTGCAGTGAGTGCGGACAAAAGCAGGACACTCCGGAACAGATTTCTCAGGTTGGGAAGACTACGTTGCATGGAACACTCCTTGTCGTTGGGAAACGCTAGAACGTGACGCCGGACACCAGCGCGATATTGCAATAAGGCTGGCACTCACCGGTGCGAACAATGGCGCGCGCGTTACGGCTGAGCTGCTTGAACGCTTCATGGCTGACCAGGCGACGCTCGCCGAGATGGGCCTGTGCGTTCAGACTGTTCAGCTCAGTCAGCGCCGGTGGCTGCTTAAGCAGGATTTCTTCGGCCAGCACATGGCTTTCCACCTGCATTTCACTGAGCACGATGCGCAAGGTACTGATGAAATCGGGAATGCCCTGGGTCAGCGCCAGGTCGATCAACTCGACACCCGGCGGTACTGGCAGACCAGCATCGCCGATGACCAGAATATCGCCGTGCCCCAGGGAGGCGATCACGCGCGACAGAGCAATATTGAGCAGGGGTGTCTTTTTCATGAGGGCACAAAACCTTGTACGTCGTGCAGCGTAGGGATGGAAGGCTGGGCGCCGTCACGGGTCACCGACAGCGCCGCCGCCACTTGGCCGAATCGAATAGCCTCGGCTTCGCTCTTGCCGCTGGCCAATGCCGCGGCAAAGCCACCCACAAAAGTATCACCGGCCGCCGTGGTATCCACCGCCTTGACCTTGGGCGCCACCAGGTGTTCAAAGCCATGACCATCGGCGAACAATGCGCCCTGGGCACCAAGTGTAATGATGACTTTACCCGCGCCCGCCTTGATCAATTCGGTCGCAGCCAGCCTGGCGCTGTCGAGGGAGTCGACCGCCACACCGCTCAGCGCGGTCGCCTCGCTTTCATTGGGAATCAGGTAGTCGATCGAGGCATACCACTCGGTCGGCAAAGGACCGCTGACCGGCGCAGGGTTAAGAATAACCGTCTTACCCAGCTCACGACCGCGCTTGAGCGCATGCCCCACAGTCTCCATTGGCACTTCAAGCTGGCAGACGATCACATCGGCGGCCTGCAGCACCGCGTCAGACGCCTGCAATGAAGCCGGCGTGAGTTCACCGTTACTGCCCGCGACGATCACAATGGCGTTCTGGCTGCTGTCATCTACGACAATCAGCGCCACGCCGCTGGAGCCGGCAACGGTGCTCACAGCCCCGCAATCGATGCCTTCCACCCGCAGCGCATCGCGCAGCTGGCTGCCGTAGGCATCAGTGCCGACACAACCGATCATCGCAACCTCGGCCCCCAGCCGCGCCGAAGCCATGGCCTGGTTGGCGCCCTTGCCGCCGGGAACGGTGGAAAACGATTGGCCGATCAAGGTTTCACCGGCACGGGGCAAGCGACTGGCACGGGTCACCAGGTCCATGTTCAAGCTGCCTACTACCACTACTTTTGCTGGCATACATCAATACTCATCAATTCGGTTCAGCGGTATTGGGCGAACACACCGGCAATTGGCGCCGTCGACTCACGCAACACGATGCTCGGCGTCACGATGCGTTGATCGATCGGCAGTTGGGGTGTCGCAATCCGTCGCAGTAAAAGTTCGGCAGCCGTCTCGCCCAGTTGCACGATCGATTGCCCGACCGTGGTCAGCGCCGGGTAGACGTAACGGCCCATTTGAATATCGTCGAAACCAATCACCGACAGCTCGCCGGGCACGCGGAGATTACGCTCAGCCGCCGCGCGCAGCACACCAAAGCCGATCATGTCGTTGCTGGCGAAGATTGCGCTGGGCGGGTTTTCTGCCAATAACTGCACAGCCGCAGCATAACCACCGGTACTGGTGAAGTCGCTTTCCCGGGTGCGATCAGCCGCCACCTCCACACCCGCCTCGCGCAGCGCACGGTGATACCCCGCCAGGCGCATCTGCGCCACGCGGGTATGGACTGGGCCGCCAATACAGGCGATGTCCCGGTGACCCAGTTCAAGCAAGTGCCGGGTGGCCAGGTAAGCGCCCTCCTCGTGGTCGATACGCACCAGGTCAACGTCAATGCCGTCCAATGCCCGGTCGACGATGACCATGGGCGTGCGCACCGCGCTCAAGCCCGCGGCGAGGCCGCTGTCGTCACCGCCCACGGAGGTCACGATCAAGCCATCGACACGTTTTTCCAGCAACACCCGCAGGTAGCTGCGTTGCTTTTCAGCATTGTCGTCGGAATTACACAGGATCACGCAATAGCCATTGCGCTCGCAGTAATCCTCGATGCCTCGGGCCAGCTCGGCAAAATACGGGTTGAGGCTGTTGGGTACCAGCAGGCCAATAGTCGCCGTGGTCTTGGCCTTGAGCGAGCGCGCGACGGCGCTGGGCACGTAGTCCAACTGCTTGATCGCGGCTTCCACCTTGATGCGCACCGGCTCGCTGACCGGACGCGTCTTGTTCACCACATGAGACACGGTGGTGTAGGAAATACCGGCAAGCGCTGCCACATCCTTGATCGTTGCCATGGCTCAGCCTCGCCGACTGGCGCGTTGGCTGCGGTAAGTATCGAGGACCACGGCAATCACGATCACAGCACCGGTGATGATGCGCTTGGTGGGCTCCGTGGCACCGATCTGCGCCAAGCCAGCGGCCAGCACCGAAATAATCAACACACCAAAGAACGTACTGATGACCGAGCCGCGCCCACCCATCAAGCTGGTGCCGCCGATCACCACCGCAGCGATCACTTGCAGTTCCAGGCCGGAACCGGCGTTCGGGTCTGCCGCTTCCAGGCGTGATATCTGGAACAACGCCGCCACGCCAGCCAGCAGGCCCATGAGGCTGAACACCAGGATCTTGTAGGGCTTGGGATTGATCCCTGCCAGGCGCACGGCTTCCTCGTTCGTGCCGATGCCGATCAGGTAACGACCAAACACGGTACGGGTCAACACCAGTTGGGCAACGATGATCACCAGCAAGGCGATGATAAATGACGGCGAAATGCCGAAGGCAATCGGGTTGGACAACCAGGCGAAGGAATCACCGATATAGGCGGTGCGCGAGCCGGTCATCTGGTACGCCACACCGCGTGCCATTTCCAGCACGCCAAGGGACACGATGAACGACGGAATGCGCCAGGCCACCGTGATCGAACCCGTAATCGTGCCAGCCAATGCGGCGCAGCCCATGCCGAGCAAGGCTGCCGGCAACACGCTCCAGCCCCAGCCAAGAATCGCCACGCTGACGGCCGATGCCGCCAGTGCCAGCACCGAGCCCACTGACAGGTCGATACCGCCGATAATCAGGATGAAGGTCATGCCCACTGCCAGCACCATCAGGTCTGGAATCTGGTTGGCCAGGGTGCTGAAGGTGTCGTAGGACAGGAAGTGATCACTGAGCACCGAAAACAGCGCAATCATCGCCAGCAACGCACCTGCCAGCCCCAGGTAGGTGCCCAGGCCGTAGAAGTTGCCAGCTGCTTTACCGGGGGAAGTTGTTGTTTTCATGGGGTATCCCTAAGCGCGGCGTCATTGAGCAGCGCATCACGTTTCTGATAGCCGGCAAACGCGGCGGCGAGCAATTCGTCCTGGGTCCAGCTGTCACGTTCGAAGGTCTCGATCAGGCGCCCGGCGGACAGCACGCCGATGCGGTCGCAGATCAGCATCAGCTCACGCAGGTCACTGGACACCACCACCAGCGCTTTACCCTGGCGAGTCAACTCGCCGAGCAAGGCATAAATATCGAACTTGGCCCCCACATCGATACCGCGGGTCGGCTCATCGAACAGCATCACCGAGCAGTCGCGCTCCAGCCAGCGGCCTATTACCACCTTTTGCTGGTTGCCGCCGGAGAGCTCGGACACCAACTGCGCCGGGCTGGAACTGCGGATGCGCATGGCATCGATCTGGCGCTTGGCCAAGGCGGTTTCATCGCGGCGATTCACTACACCGCCGCCAGAAATTTCCGGCATGTTGCCCAAGGCAATATTGGCGCTGATGGACTGGGTCAGCAGCAGGCCTTCGCCCTTACGGTCTTCGGTGATCAGGGCAATGCCGTGGCCTACCGCGTCCACAGGTGAACGAATGCTGACAACCTGGGCTGGGGAGCCCAGCGCCACGGTGCCGCTGTCGGCGAGGTCGGCACCGAAAATGAGGCGTAGCAACTCGGTACGACCAGCGCCGATCAGGCCGGAGATGCCATAGATCTCGCCAGCACGCACTTCAAAGGACACATCACGAACCTTGTCCGAACGCGTCAGGTTTTTCACCGTCAAGGCGGGACCGCCGATTGTCCGCGGGCCCAGATCGATGTGCTCGCCGAGCTCGCGACCGACCATCAAGGTGACCAGTTGCTCACTGTTGTAATTGGCCATCGGCTCGACACAGACCAACTTGCCGTCGCGCAGTACCGCAATGCGCTGGGCTACACGGGCCAACTCTTCGAGCCGGTGCGAAATATAAATGATCGCCACGCCCCGGGCCTGCAGGCGAGTGATTTGTTCAAACAGCATCTCGACTTCACGGGCGGTCAGCATGGCCGTAGGTTCGTCGAGGATCAGCACATGGCAGTCGCCGATCAGGTTGCGCGCGATTTCGACCATTTGTTGATGGCCGATGCCCAGGCTGCCAACCAAGGTGTCAGGGTCGATTGCATCCAGGCCGACCTGAGCCATGGCGTCGATCGCGGCTTTACGCAGTTGCTTGCGGCTGATCCAGCCACAGTGGCTGGGCAGGTTGTCCAGGAACAGGTTTTCGGCCACGGTCAGCGTTGGCAGCAGGTTGAGTTCCTGCATAACCATACGTACGCCCAACCCTTCGGCCTGGGTGCGACTGCCTGGACGGAAGTCCTCGCCATTGAACTGCATATGCCCGGTGGTCGGTGTGACCAAACCGCCGATGATCTTCGACAAGGTACTTTTGCCTGCGCCATTTTCACCGGTCAACGCCAGCACTTCCCCGCGATTGAGCGTCAGGGTGATGTCGGACAGAACCGGTTGGGCATAGGTCTTGCCGATACCGCTGACCGAGAGGACAGCGTTCGGGGCGGAAGATGACATAGGAAAATCTCCAGGCGCCCGCTCAGGACGAGCGGACGCTGTTGGTGCTGCCAGGATTACTGCTTGGTAACGAGTTCGACCGGAGTTTCGATCACACCGTCTTTGGCGTCGACTTTTTCACCCTTGACCAGCTTCAGGGCATTCTGGATACCGAACACGGCTTGCTGGGCGGCAGCCTGGTCAGCAGTCGCCAAGACTCGGCCGTCCTGCAGCATCGGCTTGATGGCCTCGATGTTGTCGTAGCCCACCACCATCACTTTCCCCGCCTTGCCTGCTGCACGTACCGCAGACACTGCGCCCAAGGCCATATTGTCATTACCCGCCAGCAGAGCCTTGATGTCCGGGTATTCGCTCAACATCGCAGACGCCACTTTCTGGCCCTGGTCGATTTCCCAGTTACCGGATTGGGTGGAGACGATTTTCATACCGGCAGCGTCCATCGCATCCTTGAAGCCTGCGGTGCGCTGCTGGGCATTGGTAGTGGTCGGCACACCTTCAATGATGCCGACCTTGTCACCCGAGGCCAGTTTCTTGGCCAGGTAGTCGCCCACCAGCTTGGAGCCTTTGCGGTTGTCGGGGCCTACGAATGGGATATTGAGGTTTTTGCTTTTCAGTACGTCCGGGTCCAATCGATTGTCGATGTTGACGACTTTGATACCGGCGTCGGAGGCTTTCTTCAGCACGGTGACCAGCGCCTTGGAATCGGCTGGGGCGATGACGATAGCGTTGACCTTGGCAAGGATCATTTGATTGACGATATCGATCTGCGCGCTGGTATCGGTTTCGTTCTTGATACCGTTGGTGATCATGTCGAAATCAGCGGAGTGCGCCTTTTGGTAATCTTTCGCCCCCTCCTGCATCGTCACGAAAAACTCGTTGGCAAGGGACTTCATCACCAGGCCGACCTTGGGTTTGGCGGCAGTATCGTCAGCGAATGCAGAGGAGAGTGGTAAAGCGACGGATGCGGCAGCAAGCACAGCGACAGCAAGAAGACGTCCAGCAAATGGCAGCTTCATGGGTTCACTCCGATCTTATGATTATTGTGAGCAACGCTTGCACCGAAAAGCGCTTCGGCAGCCCTCCCACCTGGGTGGCTGAAACGAGCTTTCACGAGACTCAGGGAGCCACCCGTGAAATATCTCGCAAACGTTTGCGTTATTCAAACTATGAGAACCTTGTCGAGATTTGTCAACGCTGGAAAACAACCTTTCATCCAGGCCCTCTATCCCCTGCCTTGCCGCTCGATCGCACCGATCAGTAAACATCACCTGCGCCCAGTCGTTCTCTAAAACGACAGGCCATGACGCCTCCGTCGCGCAGAGTGTCCGGAGAGTTCGTCACTGCTTTCGGACAACCGAACGCGAACCCACTCTGTTGTTCGGAAAGCCGGACAACGGGCCAGCCAACCGGTCCGAAACAGTGAAAATAAATCGTTTTAAATCAATAGCTTAATTTATATACAAGGCCACAATCAGACTGGTACAGATCCTGCTCTTCCCTAACACCTCGCGGCGTTCAGAACCGCCCGGGTGTTCTAGATGAACTTGCTACCGCACTCATCAAAAACCAGAGAGAAAAATAATGAAATCTGCATTGAAGAACATTGTTCCGGGCGCATTAGCCCTCCTGCTGCTGTTCCCCGTTGCCGCCCAGGCAAAGGAAGTTGAAACCAAGGCCAAACTCTCCAACGTAGTGATCCTCGCTACCGGTGGCACCATTGCTGGCGCTGGTGCCAGCACGGCCAACAGCGCTACTTACCAGGCAGCCAAGGTCGGCATCGAGCAGTTGATTGCCGGTGTTCCTGAACTGAGCCAGCTTGCCAATGTGCGTGGCGAACAAGTGATGCAAATCGCATCGGAAAGCATCAACAACGAAAACCTGCTGCAACTGGGCCGCCGCGTCGCCGAACTGGCCGACAGCAAGGACGTGGATGGCATCGTGATCACCCACGGGACCGACACCCTCGAGGAAACCGCCTACTTCCTGAACCTGGTGGAAAAAACCGACAAGCCTATCGTGGTCGTCGGCTCCATGCGTCCAGGCACCGCCATGTCAGCCGATGGCATGCTCAACCTGTACAACGCTGTCGCCGTTGCCGGTAGCAAAGATGCCCGCGGCAAAGGCGTGCTGGTAACCATGAATGACGAGATCCAGTCGGGTCGCGACGTCAGCAAGATGGTCAACATCAAGACCGAAGCCTTCAAGAGCCCATGGGGTCCGCTGGGCATGGTGGTCGAGGGTAAATCCTACTGGTTCCGCCTGCCGGCCAAGCGTCACACCATGGATTCGGAATTCGATATCAAGACCATCAAGAGCCTGCCCGACGTCGAAATCGCCTACGGCTACGGCAACGTAGGCGACACTGCCGCCAAGGCCCTGGCCCAGGCCGGCGCCAAAGCCATCATCTATGCCGGTACCGGCAACGGCTCAGTGTCGTCCAAGGTTGTTCCTGCCCTGCAGGAGCTGCGCAAGCAAGGTGTGCAAATCATTCGCTCGTCCCACGTGAATGCCGGCGGTTTCGTACTACGCAATGCCGAACAGCCTGACGACAAGTATGACTGGGTCGCCGCCCACGACCTGAACCCGCAGAAAGCGCGGATCCTGGCAATGGTTGCACTGACCAAGACCCAGGACAGCAAGGAACTGCAACGGATGTTCTGGGAATACTGATTACTAGCCATACCCCGTAGGGACGAGCTTGCTCGCGAAAGTGGTTAACGATGACGCGGTCCGTCTGGCTTAACCTATTGCCTTCAAGTCTTTCGCGAGCACGCCCGCCCCTACAACTCTTCGCCCCCCGCCCCGCCGCTACACAAAAATCCCAAATCACTGTCAGACGGCCTTGTTTAACTTTAAGCAGTTGCGAAACTGCCTACAGTTAAATACTGTATGCACGTACAGCTAACTAAGGAATATTCCGTGGCAACGTCCTCTTCCGCAGCACCAACCCTGCCCGATGCCTATCAACGCCTGGCCGTTCGCGTGCAAAAAGTCATCAATTCGACCAATGCCCAAAAAAACAAGGCGGCCTTGATCTTCCGTTTGCCGGATGAGCCGGAGGACGAGTGGGCGCGTTTGCTTGAAGAGATCGCAGAAAACGACAACGTTACCCTCGCCTATCGGGACGACGGTGGCGTGCAGATTTTCTGGGTTGTGCCGAAGGAAGACTGATTCAATGAGTGTCCGTTTTATTGCTGTGCTTTGCTTGTTTTTTGCCGTCACCGCCCATGCCCAAGCGCCCCGAACGTTCAGCGAAGCCAAAAAAATCGCCTGGAAACTCTACGCCCCACAATCCACTGAGTTCTACTGCGGCTGCAAATACACCGGTAACCGCGTGGACTTGAAAGCCTGCGGTTATATCCCTCGTAAAAACGCCAGCCGCGCTGCACGCATCGAATGGGAACACATTGTTCCGGCCTGGCAGATCGGGCACCAGCGCCAGTGCTGGCAGAATGGCGGACGCAAGAACTGCACACGCCATGATGAGGTGTTCAAGCGTGCCGAGGCGGACCTGCACAACCTGGTGCCGAGTATCGGTGAGGTCAACGGCGATCGTAACAACTTCAGTTTTGGCTGGCTGCCGGTGCAAAGCGGGCAGTACGGCTCATGCTTGACCCAGGTCGACTTCAAGGCCAAGAAGGTGATGCCGCGCCCGTCCATACGCGGAATGATTGCCCGGACGTATTTCTATATGAGCAAACAATACGGCTTGCGCCTGTCGAAACAGGACCGGCAACTTTATGAAGCCTGGGACAAGACCTACCCTGTGCAGCATTGGGAGCGTCAGCGCAACCAGACCGTGGCCTGTGTGATGGGGCGTGGAAATGAGTTTGTCGGCCCGGTGAACCTCAAGGCCTGCGGTTGAACGCGGGCGGGAGCACTCGGCGTGCTCTCGCCCTACCTGCCGGTTACTGCGCAGTCTTGTGCTCGACAACCTGCGATTCGGTGTCGCTTTTCTTGGCGCGGGCCAGCTTTTCCGTGAGCAGGGCCTGCTTGGCTTCCGCATCGGCCTTGGTTGCGAATGGCCCCAAGTACACTTCGTCCTTGCCGTTTTCCTTCACGATATAAAAATTGAAACCATGCTCCAGCAACCACGCGGTCAGGTCGGTGATCGCCTGTAGCTTGTGGTCAGGCGGGCCTACCCAAACGTCCCATTCCTGGGCAGCAATCGCGCCGGTCTGTGGCTGGTTTTCAGTCACGGCAGGCTTGGCCTTGGGCGCTTCGACAGGTTTGCCTTCACCGCAACCGGCCAATGCCAACACCGCAATTGCCATCGCTACTTTACGCACTGCCCTGCTCCTTAAAGGATAAAGAGGCAACTTTATCATTCGCTGTCTATTCTGGCCGTCATAAACGTTGGCTTAAACAATGCGAATGATGTATCGCAGACCTGTATGATGCCGCCATGGGAATTAATGTTGCCTCTATGCGTCCTAAAAAGAGGCAGTCACAGGGAAGCGCTTAGCAGTAAGCTACACACATCCGACACCTGCCCTGTCTGAAACATGTGTCCTTAAAAGTAATCAAGGAGAAGTCCATGCTGATACTCACCCGCAAAGTTGGTGAAAGCATAAACATCGGTGATGACATTACGATCACCATCCTGGGCGTCAGCGGCCAGCAAGTACGAATCGGCATCAACGCACCCAAGGACGTTGCCGTGCATCGCGAGGAGATCTACCAGCGCATCCAGGCTGGCCTGACAGCTCCGGACAAAAACCAGACTCCTTGAAGCACTCCAGTAGCCAGCCTTTTCGCTCTGTAACGGCTGGCGAAAACTGCCTAGACCTGCTCGCGCCTTATTCTTGTCCCGCGCACTGCCCTTGCATCTGCATTGGCAGATGAAACTGTCTTCATCCCTGGAACTTGTCGCGCGATTCGCAGCCGAAACTCCTGACTCACTCTGCCGACATCTGAGCACACTCAGGAGCACGCCGATGAGGCGCACCTCAACACAACGCTTTATCACCTATTCCTGGGCGATCGCCGTGCTGATCGGGTTGGCCTTTGCCGGCCTGGAATATGGTTTGAGGTTCGAAATTGAAAGGACAGACGCCACCGACGCCCCTTCATGGCTGGATCTGGCTTTGTTTTTGTGCGGCTACCTGTTCATGTTCTGTCTCAAACCGATCCAGAAGGCCATCCAGCGCAAGTTGTGCCAGCGAGCCACCCACCGCGCCCACCCAAAAAACGCGGGTTGATAGGTCGCAGTTTCGCTAATAGATCACCGGTGTTTACAGTCTTCCAACAGGATCTATGCTTGGGCTTGCACGATCAGTGAAAGGTGCTTACGCAGATGGACACCCTCAGCAAATCCCAAATCGAATCTGCCCTGGCAAGCCGCCTGCCCAGCTATACCGTCAATTGCACGTTGCATGCCGACGGCACCCTCTCCGCCATCCTCAGCGGCCCGGAAACCGACCACTTCGCGATTACCGGCATTGTGCGCGCGCATTATCGCGGGACTGAAGCGATTGCCCGCCTGGCCAATGAAATCCTCAGGGAAATGGTGCTGTCACGCCAGGGCATGAGAAGCAGCCGACTGCAACAGGTGCCGCCTGGTCATACATCCTGCGAATAGGACCGAGACCGCCAAACCGGGCTCGGCTTTTTCGCATCAACCTGCCAGGCGCCGCAAGCGCAGCAAACCGCCACCGTCGTGCTCGACGTGCAAGTGTTCATACCCATCGGTGGTGGCATGCGCAGTGTGCATGGTCGTCAGGTGAGTCGAGGTCACGACCATCACATCCGCGCCAGCGGCCTCGCCTGCCCGAATACCTACCGTCGCATCTTCGAACACCAGGCAGTCCTGTACCGCCGCCCCCAGGCGCTGTGCGCCCAGCACATAACAGGCAGGGTCAGGCTTACCACTGGCCACATCTTCAGCCGTCACCAGCACCGCAGGCGGAGTGATGCCGGCCGCTTGTAGCCGGCGCAACGCCAACTCCCGGGGGGCAGACGTCACCAGCGCCCATTGGTCGCCAGGCAGACGGTTCAAAAACTCAACGGCACCGGGAATCGCCACGACGCCTTCGACATCATTCAACTCCGCCTCGGTAATCCATTGCGCCTCCACCTCAGGATCAACCCCAGGCAACGCCTGGCGGGTAATGGTATCGATGGCCCGAGCGCCATGAATGGTAGTCAGGAAGGCCTTCACGTCCAAGCCGTGACGTTCAGCCCACATACTCCAGACCCGCTCGGCGGCAGCAATGGAGTTGAGCAGGGTCCCGTCCATATCGAACAGGAAGGCGCGGTAAGGCCGGGTAAAGACGCGGATGGACACTGCTGGGCTTCCTCTTGGACGGTGACAAATGATGAGCCCGTTGCAATCTACGGGTCAGCTCTGCAGTTGTAAACGCGGCGGACAAGCACTCCAGCGATTTCATGGTTCCTGGGCTGACGGCTCCAGCTGGTCCGAAGTGATCACCCGACTCCAAGCCGCCCCTACCGTACTGGTCGGCCATTCCTACGCCGGCAGCGTGGTCAGCGACTCGGGAGTAAACCCGAAGGTCAGCGCATTGGTGTATGTGGCTGCCCGTGCGCAATGGAGTGGAAAAGCACGACGGCTACCTCACCCTGAGCCAGGACGCCTTCCTCTTATTACGAACTTGTCATGATCCTGTTGGTTGGCTGTTTGTGTCGCCTGGTTACTGTGAACTCACTGCCAACGACCGGGCAACCCGCCCTTAACGAGAGATACCTCCATGAAACTGTTTGCCCTTGGTTTTGCCGCTTTACTGGCCACCGGTTCGGTATTCGCGGCCGACACTCCAGCTGCCACGGACGTGATCCACGACAAAACCGGCTTCTTCGTACACCTGGACGTCGCCAAAGTTCTGTCGAGTACCGACACTTACGGCCAATGTGGAATCGTCCCGGCACAACTCAAATACCTGGACCACCAGGACCGCGAACATGTGCTGGACTATCAGGTCCAAGGCATCGGCTGCGCCAATGACAATTGATCGGGCTACACTTGCGCCACGCACTGAACCAGGGCACTTCCCATGAACATCCTTGTCGTTGAAGACGAGCCCAAGGCCGGCAATTACCTGCTCAACGGCCTGCAGGAGCTGGGCTACTCCGTAAGCCTCGCCCGTGACGGGGTAGATGGCTTGCACCAGGCCTTGGAAACGCCATTCGATGTGATCGTACTCGACGTGATGATGCCGAAAATGGACGGCTGGGAAGTGCTGCGGCGCTTGCGCAAGGAGGCCGACACGCCGGTGCTGTTCCTCACCGCCCGCGATGACATTGCCGATCGCATCAAGGGCTTGGAACTGGGGGCTGATGACTACCTGATCAAACCTTTCTCCTTTGCCGAACTGGTCGCGCGCCTGCGCACCTTGACCCGACGCGGCCCGAGCCGCGAAGAAGAACACCTGAACATCGCCGACCTGCACATCGACGTGCTCAAGCGCCGTGTCACCCGTGCCGGTACGCGCATCACCCTGACCAATAAAGAGTTCGCCCTGCTGCACCTGTTTGCCACGCATCAGGACCAGCCGTTGTCCCGCTCGTTGATTGCCTCGCGGGTCTGGGACATGAATTTCGACAGCGACACCAATGTGGTGGACGTAGCCGTGCGGCGCCTGCGCCTGAAAATCGATGACCCGTTCCAGCTCAAGCTGATCCACAGTGTGCGGGGCATCGGCTACCGTTTCGATACCCAGCCATGAGCCCAAATCGACATTACTCCTTGACCTTGCGCCTGGCGTTGATCTTCGCCTTGCTGGCCTTTGTGCTGCTGGCCACCCTGGGCGTGGCGCTGTACCGTGAGCTGGAGCGTGAGCTGATCATGCGCGACGACGCCGCATTGATCTACCGTATCGACCAGTTGCGCAACCTGCTCAACGACAGCAACACCCTGGACCTGATCAAGACCAAGCCGGAGCTGTTCCAGAACATGCTGGGCAATCGCGAGTCGGTGCTGAGCATCACAGCGCCTGGCCAGCCCCCCCTGCTGGTCGTCAACCCCGGCAACATCGAGGTGCCATCCGTCCCCCCCGTGCCGAAAAACCATACCCTGGCGTTGACTGACGTACACCATTTTCCCGGCGTGAATGGCGTACCGTTCGCCATCGTTGCGGCCTCCATCGACTCTGGCGACCTGGGCAGCCTGCAAGTCACCACCGGCCGCCTGATGACTGAACGCACCGCCGTGCTCGCCAGCTACCGATTGAGTGTGTATATCCTAGCCAGCATCGCGGCAATCTTCCTCGCCCTGGTGGGCTACCTGCTGGTACACCGTGGCCTGCTGCCCTTGCGACGCCTGGCGCGGCATGCCCGGGGCATCGGTGTCGGCAACCTGGCTGAACGCCTCGACAGTCGTGGCACGCCCAAGGAGTTGCTGCCGATGATCGACTCGTTCAATACCATGCTTGAACGCCTGGCCAAGGGCTTTACGCAACTGGGCCAGGTATCCACCGACATGGCCCACGAACTACGTACACCGATCAACAACTTGCTGGGGGAAACCCAGGTCGCCTTGCAACAGAGCCGCAACGTCGAAAGCTACCAGCAGTTGCTCGCGTCTAATGTAGAAGAGCTTGAACGCCTGGCCCGCATGCTCGATAACATGTTATTCCTCGCCCGCACCGACCCGGCAAGTGCATTGCGCCAGCGCCAGGAATTAAGTGCAGCAGACGAAGTGGAACGCATGGCTGATTACTTCGAAGGATTGGCGAGTGATGCAAATATGCACATCATCGCCGAGGGCGCGGGCGTGATCTGGGCCGAGCCGATGCTGCTGCGCCGCGCATTGGCCAACCTGTGCGCCAATGCCATCAAGTATGGCGCTCCTGATTCCGATCTGTTGATCCAGGCGCTTCCCAATGCAGAAGGCATCCACCTGAGGGTCAGCAACCAGGGCGACACCATTGCTGCCGAACATTTGCCGCGACTGTTCGAGCGGTTCTACCGGGTGGATGAGTCACGGGAGCGGTCGGCACAGTCCAATGGGCTAGGGTTGTCGATCGTGGCCACCATCATGCAGTTGCATAACGGCCGGTACAGCGTCAGCAGCCAGGACGGCGTGACGTGTTTTGAGTTGTTCTTTCCGCAACGGGGTCACTGAGCGCCGCGGGCCAGAACTTCGGTGGTATTTTGCAAAAATTTGTCGGTCACCCTCTGCTCTGACTCCCACTATTCTTTTCTCCCAAGCGCTCTCTCACACGATTTAAAACAGGTGTCAGGCTTTGCAGAAAAAACAGTATCGATTTGGCTCGACGAATACGCTGAATACCCCGACTCAAGGCAGAGCGGGCGGAGGAAATGACGGAGGTCCCGGTGTGGAAAAACGATTGAGCTCACTGGAAAAGAGGCTGGCTGAAATGAAAGAGAAGCTATTCACCGTTTCAAACAGGGCAGACTCCATGGAAAAGCATTTCGCTACCAAGGCGGACCTCGCAACCACTGAACTGAATCTCATCAAATGGTATGTCGCAACGGCGTTCGCCATGACAGGCCTGGCCTGTGCGATCACCTTCGGGCTTACCCGACTGCTTGCCACCTGAAGTCAACCCGACAGATCAGCTGACCTGCCCGCCCGCTTCCGTTACATCCACGGATGTTTGCCACGCCGTCAGCACAGCCACCTGCAACCCTTTGACCAGCGTGGTCAACGCCATTGAAGGCTGCCCCGAGACAACCACCTGCTCCGGCAGGTACGGCACGTGAATGAAACCACTGCGTACACCCGTTCCTGCGAGTGAGTGCTGCAAACGGTAGAACACTTGGTTGCAAACGAACGTCCCCGCTGTCTGCGAGACTGAGGCTGCTATACCCGCCTCGCGCACGGCCTTGACCATGGCCTTGATCGGCAACGTGGAGAAGTAGGCTGCGGGCCCATCGACCACTACAGCCGTGTCAATCGGTTGCTCCCCCAGGTTGTCGGGAATACGGGCGTCATTCAGGTTGATCGCCACCCGCTCTATGGATATCTCGCCACGCCCAGGCCCCAGGCCCGTCGCGATGATCAGGGCCGGGTGCAACTCATCTATCAGTTGGGCCAGGCACTCGCCGGCAGTGGCAAAGGCGCAGGGCAAACGACGCGCAACAATTTGCACATCTTCACCCAACGGCATGCCATCCAACTGACGCACGGCCTCCCAGGATGGATTGATCGCGTCTTGATCAAAGGGCTCGAAGCCCGTCAGCAGAACGATTCGCATCCTGGCCTCACATCAACAGGTAAAGCAGGACAATATTGACCACCAGCATCATCAACGCGGTCGGCAACTGCGCCTTGATCACCGCGTTTTTGTCCGGCAGCTCCAACAAGGCGGCCGGGACGATATTGAAGTTGGCCGCCATCGGCGTCATCAGCGTACCGCAGTAGCCGGAAAACATGCCGATCGCCGCCATCACCGCCGGGTTGCCACCGTAGATACCCACCAGCACTGGCACACCGACGCCACCCGTCATCACCGGGAAAGCCGCAAAGCCGTTGCCCATGATCACCGTAAACAAGGCCATGCCCAGCACATAAACCATCACTGCCACCAACTTGTAATCCAGGTTGATGTAGGTGGTGGTGACGTGGGCGACGGCCGTGCCCACTCCGGCTTCATTGAACAGCAGCCCGAGCATCGCCAACATTTGCGGGAGCACCATCGCCCAGCCAAGGGCTTCGGTCAGGCGGCGGGATTCGCGCAAGGCTTGCACCGGGGTGTCGCGAGTCAACCAGCAGGCCAGGCCGAGGGCGATCAGGCAGCCGATACCGAGGGACACAAAGGTGGTGTTCTTCGGGTCCAGCAGCGGTACGCCGCCGATCTCGGTGTGCTTGAGCAACACCGAACCAATCACCGTCGTCAGCGGAATGGCCAGCGCCGGGATAAACAACTTGTGGCCCAGTCGGCCGGCACTCGCGCGGGAAGCCTTGTCGTGCAATTCGGCATGGGCGCCACGGCCAACCCCGCCCAACCCTGCGATCAACGCCATCACCACCACACCCGCCCCGATCACCACCGACGGCAGGCGCTCGCCCACCAGAAACGGAATAGCGAACAGCAACCAAAACAGGGTGCTGGACCAGCGCTTCGGGTGGCTACGATCCAGCAGGATCATGCCGGCAGTGATCAACAGCAACACACCGGCGAGCCAATACAGGTATTGAATGGAAATGATCATTGGGCGGCCTCCACTGGCGTGGCGACGGCGGTCATTTCCCGCGTCAACCGTCGATCAAATCGATGCAACCGAATCGCGTGGATGATAAAGGCGCAAATCGCCGTGGGAATGCCCCATACCGCGATGTGCAACGGTTCCACATCTATCCCCGAACCAAGCAAGAAGGTGTGCATCAGCGCGATTGCGCCAAAGGCGACAAAGATGTCCTCACCGAAAAACAGTCCGACGTTATCGGTCGCCGCGCACATGGCCAGCACCTTGTGACGCAGTTTGTCCGGCAATTTGCCAAAGCGCTTTTCCGCCGCACCTTCGGCCATCGGCGCGAGCAGCGGGCGCACCATCTGCGGATGCCCACCAAGGCTGGTCAGCCCCATGGCAGCGGTCGACTCACGCACAAACAGGTAGATGATCAACAAACGCCCGACCGTGGCGCGTTCGAAACGAGCGATCCAGTTCTGTGCATGCAGGCGCAAGCCATGGCGCTCCAACAGCCCGATGACAGCCAATGGCAGCAACAGAATCAATTGCAGGGCGCGGGTCTGAAGGAAACCATCGCCCATGGTGGCGAGGATTTTCTCCAGCGGGAAATGGGCAGCGAGCCCGGTGGCGATAGCGGCGGCGGTGACCACCAACAGGGGATTGAAGCGCAAGACAAAGCCAACCACGATGACGAGTACGCCGATCAACGGCCATAGATTCACAACAGTTTGCATGGCGGTGAGGTCCTTAAGTGCGCGCTGCGGCGCCATTACAGCAGGATGTGAACAAAGGGTTCACAGCAAGAAAGTGGCGTGCAGTCGGCTCGGTTTTTTATTGTTGACCTGGAAGGTCGAGCGTCGGTGGCGGCATCTTTGCCGCTTGGGGCGGGGGGTGTCCAACAAGAAAAGTTGTTGCTGTAAACCAATAAATTTTGTGGGTAATGGGCGCCAGGTAAACCGGCGCCCTGGGAGGATTCAGGCCAAACGTTTCTGGAAAAAGTGGCGTTGGTGTCCCGGTGGATAATCGGCAATATGCCCGAACTCAGTGAACCCCAGCTTTCGATAAAACCCGGGCGCCTGGAAACTGAAGGTATCCAGCCAGATCCCGGTGCAGCCATGCTGCCTGGCCAACTCTTCAGCGGCGCGCATCAGGCGGGAGCCAGTACCTTGGGTGCGTAACTGATCGGGAACACTCAACAACTCAATGAACAACCATCCGTATGAAATCTTCCCATACAGCCCACCGACCACCTCTTCAGTGACAGGATCCCGCAGCAAAATCCCTACGGTTTCGAACGCCATATCGCCGGTATGACTGAGGTTATACGCCCTCAACGGTTTGAGGATTGCCTCACGCTCCTGTGCCGTCACGTCGAACGACACTTCCATTAACTGCTCCATCGCTGCCTCCCCGGTTGAATTCAAACAGTGCCCAGTATGGCGTCAACCCTGCAAAAAAGGGCCAACCTCTCGGTTGGCCCTGCGATCGCGCGCCCTCAAGACAGCCCTGTATCAGAGCTGGCCTGAGGCTAGACAGTGAAGAATCCCAATCCGAAACTATACTCAACCAATACGGTGCGCATTCCTGCGCATCGTTTACGGCATGATTGCCGACAAAGAGGTAGCCAACATGTACGCCGGGCAAATGGGTATGGCGACAACGAATGGTGAAATACGCTGCCAGATGATAGCCCAGATCATCTGCCTGCTCGCGGTGGCTCAGCTTTTCTGCTGATCGATCCGCCCTCACTTTTCAAAGCGAGCCGCGTCAGTGGCCAGGCGACGCCGTGCCCAAATTCCAGACAACAAAAAAGGGCCCACCTTTCGGTGAGCCCTTCTAGACCGCCCAGCAGAGCGGATTTTGTTTGGTAGGCGCGATTGGACTCGAACCAACGACCCCCACCATGTCAAGGTGGTGCTCTAACCAACTGAGCTACGTGCCTGCTGTGAGGCGGCATTCTACGGAATTTCGGAGGGGTGTCAACATCTTTTTTGCAGCTAACCCTATGAATATGCGAATTTTTTATTTGCGGCTGGTGCATTTGCATTTTTCGGGTGGCTGGCAGGCAATTTTCAACTCAGGTAGGATCGGGGCACTCGTAAAAAATATAAAACAGAGGTTCCAGGATGGCGAACACCCCCTACCCCCAGTCGTATTACGCTGCGTCCGCCAACGCGGTCCCTCCGCGTCCGGTACTGCAAGGCGAAGTGGAAACCGATGTGTGCGTGATTGGTGCCGGCTATACCGGCTTGTCCAGCGCACTGTTTCTACTGGAAAACGGTTTTCGCGTGACGGTGCTGGAAGCCGCCAAGGTCGGCTTTGGCGCGTCGGGCCGCAATGGCGGGCAGATCGTCAACAGCTACAGCCGCGATATCGATGTGATCGAACGCAGCGTCGGGCCCAAGCAGGCGCAATTGCTGGGGGACATGGCGTTTGAAGGCGGCCGGATCATTCGCGAGCGGGTGGCCAAGTATCAGATCCAGTGCGACTTGAAGGACGGCGGTGTCTTCGCCGCACTCAACAGCAAGCACATGGGCCACTTGGAATCGCAGAAGCGCCTCTGGGAACGTTATGGCCACACACAACTGGAGCTGCTCGACGAGCGCCGTATCCGCGAAGTAGTAGCCTGTGACAACTATGTCGGCGGCCTGTTGGACATGAGCGGCGGGCATATCCACCCACTCAACCTGGCGCTGGGTGAAGCGGCGGCCGTGGAGTCTCTCGGTGGCACGATCTATGAGCAGTCAGCAGCCGTGCGCATTGAGCGCGGCGCCAACCCGGTGGTGCACACGACCGAAGGCAAGGTCAGGGCCAAGTTCATCATCGTGGCGGGCAATGCCTACCTGGGCAACCTGGTGCCGGAGTTAGCAGCCAAGTCGATGCCCTGCGGCACTCAGGTGATCACAACCGCACCACTCGGGGATGAACTGGCCCAGTCGCTATTGCCGCAGGATTACTGCGTCGAGGACTGCAACTACCTGCTCGACTACTACCGACTCACCCGGGACAAGCGACTGATCTTCGGCGGTGGCGTAGTGTATGGCGCGCGCGACCCGGCAAATATCGAAGCGATCATCCGCCCGAAAATGCTCAAAGCCTTCCCTCAGCTCAAGGACGTGAAGATCGACTACGCCTGGACCGGCAACTTCCTGCTGACCCTGTCGCGCTTGCCGCAAGTCGGCCGCCTGGGCGACAACATCTATTACTCCCAGGGTTGCAGTGGCCACGGCGTGACGTACACACACCTGGCGGGCAAGGTATTGGCCGAGGCACTGAGAGGCCAGGCCGAGCGCTTTGATGCGTTTGCCGACCTGCCGCACTACCCGTTCCCGGGCGGGCAACTGCTGCGCACGCCGTTTGCGGCGATGGGGGCCTGGTATTACGGGCTGCGAGACAAGCTGGGGTTCTGATTGGAAAGTTTGCCTGGGATGTGACAATGCGGGCTCATTGAGACCCAGTCGTTGCTATCGCAGGCAAGCCAGCCGCCATCGCGTTGCGATGGCTTGCGCGGGCGCATTGACCAGCACCAAATTGCAGACACAAAAAAACCCGGTCTTTCGACCAGGGTCTTTGCTATCGGATCAAAGTAGCCAGTGGCTTTCTTTGTGCTTCAAGGCGTTCAGTGGGCCTTGATGCAGATATGGCGCAGCGGACGGGACTCGAACCCGCGACCCCCGGCGTGACAGGCCGGTATTCTAACCGACTGAACTACCGCTGCGTATCGCTTGACCGGCTGCGCGTGATGCCTCAACCGTCTTTAAACATCTGATCAATCAGCCTTGGCTGTTCAATCTCAAGCCCGACAAGTCAGGCCTGGAAAATATGGCGCAGCGGACGGGACTCGAACCCGCGACCCCCGGCGTGACAGGCCGGTATTCTAACCGACTGAACTACCGCTGCGCGTAACACTTGAAGCGAATGGTGGGTGATGACGGGATCGAACCGCCGACCCTCTGCTTGTAAGGCAGATGCTCTCCCAGCTGAGCTAATCACCCTTTGCTTCGTTGAGGCCGCGAAATTTACGCAGGTAGAGGACCTAAGTCAATAGCCCGCTTGAAGTTTTTCTGAAAAAGACAAAATTGCTTCAAGAGCGCTAACCGCCCTACTCGCTGTAAATCATCTTCTTGCTCATGCCACCGTCCACCACAAACTCTTGCCCCGTGACAAACCCGGCCTGACGCGACAGCAGCCATGCCACCATCGCAGCCACATCCTCCACCGTGCCAACCCTCCCCGCCGGATGCTGGGCATGATCGGCTTCGGTCAGTGGTTCTGCACGTCGCGCAGCGGGGTCACGCGCATCGATCCAGCCAGGGCTGACCGCATTGACCCGCACTTCCGGCCCAAGGCTCATCGCCAGGGCGTGCGTGAGCGCCAACAGGCCGCCCTTGCTCGCGGCGTAGGCTTCGGTGTCTGGCTCCGACTGACGAGCGCGGGTCGACGCCAGGTTGACGATGGCTCCCCCATGGGCACGCAGGTAAGGCGCACAGTGCTTGGCCAGCAGCATCGGCCCGCTGAGGTTCACCGCCAGCACGCGATTCCAGTAGGCCAGGTCGAGGCTTTCCAAGGTGATATTGCGCGGGTCGGCCACTGCTGCGTTGCAGACCAGCGCGTCCAGGCGCCCGAATTGCCCGAGCACTTCGGCCACGCCCTGGGCGACCTGCTTTTCGTCAGCCACGTCCATGGTAATAAACCAGGCGTTGTCGCCCAGCACCCCGGACACCTTGGACCCGCGCTCGCGGTCCAGGTCGGTCAATACCACCTGCCAGCCTTCGCTGATCAACCACGCCGCAATCCCCAGGCCAATGCCCCGTGCAGCGCCCGTCACCAAGGCGACACGCCCGTTACTGGCTGTTGCAGCCTCCATGGACCACTCGATCACAAGGCCGCCAGCCCACGAGCCAGGTCAGCCTGCAAGTCAGCCACGTCTTCCAGGCCCACCGCAATGCGGATCAGGCTGTCACGAATACCCGCCGCTTCACGCTCTTGTGGCGCAAGACGGCCGTGGGAGGTGGTGCTCGGGTGGGTAATCGTGGTCTTGCTATCACCGAGGTTGGCGGTGATGGAGATCAGGCGCGTCGCATCGATAAAGCGCCAGGCGCCCTCTTTGCCGCCCTTCACTTCAAAACTCACCACGGCGCCAAAACCGCGCTGCTGGCGCTGGGCCAACTCATGTTGTGGATGGCTCTTGAGACCGGCGTAGTGAACCTTCTCGATACCATCCTGCTGCTCCAGCCATTCGGCCAGGGCCTGGGCGTTGGCACAATGGGCCTTCATCCGCAGGCTGAGGGTTTCCAACCCCTTGAGGAAGATCCAGGCGTTGAACGGGCTCAGGGTCGGACCGGCAGTGCGCAAGAAACCCACCACTTCCTTCATCTGCTCGCTGCGACCGGCAACAACACCGCCCATGCAACGACCCTGGCCGTCGATAAACTTGGTCGCCGAGTGCACCACAATGTCCGCGCCCAACTTCAGCGGCTGCTGCAAGGCAGGCGTGCAGAAGCAGTTGTCGACCACCAGCATCGCGCCTTTGGCGTGGGCCACTTCGGACAGCGCGGCGATATCCACCAACTCGGCCAACGGATTGGACGGCGACTCGACGAACAGCAACTTGGTGTTGGCCTTGATCGCCGCATCCCAGCCCGAGAGGTCCGCCAGGGGCACGTAGTCCACTTCGATACCGAAGCGCTTGAAATACTTCTCGAACAGGCTGATGGTCGAACCGAACACGCTGCGCGACACCAACACGTGGTCGCCGGCGCTGCACAGGCTCATCACCACCGCCAGGATCGCCGCCATGCCGGTAGCCGTGGCTACCGCCTGCTCAGCACCTTCCAGCGCAGCAATACGCTCTTCGAACGCTCGCACAGTCGGATTGGTATAACGCGAATAGACATTGCCCGGTACTTCACCGGCAAAACGCGCGGCGGCGTCGGCAGCAGTGCGGAACACGTAGCTGGAAGTGAAGAACATCGGGTCACCGTGCTCACCTTCGGGGGTGCGGTGCTGGCCAGCGCGCACTGCCAGGGTATCGAAAGCTACGCCATCGAGGTCGCTGTCCAACCGACCGGCATCCCATTCCTGACTCATGCTGCGACTCCTTACTCAATTCTTTATTTAAGATACAAAACCGGCCCCTCAGGGCCGGTGTCTACTCAGTTGTTGTACAGGTCGATGATCGCGCTGACCGCCTGGGTCTTGATCTTCGACGAGTCGTTACGCGCCTGCTCGATCTTGTTCAGATAGGCCTCGTCAACATCCCCGGTCACGTACTTGCCGTCGAACACGGCGCAGTCGAACTGGTCGATCTTGATCTTGCCACCGCCAACCGCTTCGATCAGGTCCGACAGGTCCTGGTAGATCAACCAGTCGGCGCCAATCAGGTCAGCGACGTCCTGGGTCGTACGGTTGTGGGCGATCAGTTCGTGAGCGCTCGGCATGTCGATGCCGTATACGTTCGGGTAGCGCACGGCAGGCGCTGCGGAACAGAAGTACACGTTCTTCGCACCGGCTTCACGGGCCATCTGGATGATCTGCTTGCACGTGGTACCCCGCACGATGGAGTCGTCCACCAGCATCACGTTCTTGCCGCGAAACTCCAGCTCAATGGCGTTGAGCTTCTGGCGTACCGACTTCTTGCGCGCCGCCTGGCCAGGCATGATGAAGGTGCGGCCGATGTAGCGGTTCTTGACGAAGCCTTCGCGGAACTTGACGCCCAGGTGGTTGGCCAGCTCCAGCGCGGCGGTACGACTGGTGTCCGGAATAGGGATCACCACGTCGATATCGTGCTCAGGACGCTCGCGCAGGATCTTCTCGGCCAGCTTCTCGCCCATGCGCAGGCGCGCCTTGTAGACCGAGACGCCGTCGATGATCGAATCCGGACGCGCCAGGTAGACGTGTTCGAAGATGCACGGGGTGAGTTTCGGCGCGACAGCGCACTGACGGGTATGCAGCTTGCCATCTTCGGTGATGTACACCGCTTCGCCCGGCGCCAGGTCACGGATCAGGGTGAAGCCCAGCACGTCCAGGGACACGCTTTCGGAGGCAATCATGTACTCGACGCCTTCGTCGGTGTGACGCTGGCCGAACACGATCGGGCGGATGCCATGCGGGTCGCGGAAACCCACGATGCCATAGCCGGTGACCATGGCCACCACCGCGTAACCACCGACGCAACGGTTGTGCACGTCGGTCACGGCGGCGAACACATCTTCTTCGGTCGGTTGCAGCTTGCCGCGCTGGGCCAGCTCGTGGGCGAACACGTTGAGCAGCACTTCCGAGTCGGAACTGGTGTTGACGTGGCGCAGGTCAGATTCGTAAATCTCCTTGGCCAGTTGTTCAACGTTGGTCAGGTTACCGTTGTGCGCCAGGGTGATGCCGTAAGGCGAGTTGACGTAGAACGGTTGAGCTTCGGCCGAGGTCGAGCTACCGGCAGTCGGGTAACGCACATGGCCAATGCCCATGTGCCCGACGAGGCGCTGCATGTGACGCTGATGGAACACGTCACGTACCAACCCATTGTCCTTGCGCAGGAATAACCGGCCGTCGTGGCTGGTCACAATACCGGCAGCGTCCTGGCCGCGGTGCTGGAGGACGGTTAGCGCGTCATACAGCGCCTGATTGACGTTCGACTTACCGACGATACCGACGATGCCACACATGCGACGCAACCCCTACTTAATGAATCTTGACTGAACACTGCTTACTGAGGCGTTTTGGCCGGCAAGAGGTGTTCCTTGAACGGAAGATCAGCGGGTACGCTGATTCCGCTGGCCAGCCACTGACTGCTCCACCCCAGAATGAGGTTCTTGGACCAATCTGCAACCAATAGAAATTTTGGCACGAGTACCGACTCCTGCCACCATGCATCCTGCTGTACCGGCCCCAGGCTCAACAGCCCGACCGCCACGACCACCAGCAACGCGCCACGCGCGGCGCCAAAGGCCATGCCGAGAAATCGATCGGTCCCGGAGAGGCCGGTGACACGTATCAACTCGCCAATAAGATAATTGACCATTGCCCCCACCAGCAGCGTGGCGATGAACATGATGGCGCAGCCCGCGATGACGCGAGCCGAGGGTGTCTCGATGTATCCGCTCAGGTAGACCGACAGCGAACCGCCGAACATCCAGGCGACGACTCCTGCGATGATCCAGGTCAGCAGCGACAGTGCTTCTTTGACGAAGCCGCGGCTTAGACTGATCAAAGCGGAGATGGCGACGATTGCAACAATCGCCCAATCAACCCAGGTAAATGGCACGTTTGAGCCTACGGACGGATGAGGCGGCGCATTTTAGCAGAGCTCCGGGCTATCGGTAAGCTGTGATTGCGGGTGCTTTGCAAATCAATAGTTTGTGGCGAGTTGAGCGCATTTCAAGTCCCGCACAAAAGCAAAGCGGGAGGGGGCTTGCTCCCGATGGCGGTGGGTCAGTCAGCACATCGGATACTGACCCATCGCTATCGGGAGCAAGCCCCCTCCCACATTTGACTGCATTCCAGGCTGAACGCGAGGCGAACTTAGCCGCGCTCTGGCTGGAAACGGGTGACGAAACCCTTCAGGTTCTGCTGGCGATCCAGCAAATCCCGCAGGCGGTCCGCCTCGGCGCGCTCGATCAGCGGCCCGATAAACACCCGATTCTTGCCATCGGCACTGCGGATATAGGCGTTATACCCCTGGCTACGCAGTTTTTTCTGCAAGACGTCGGCGCCGTCGCGACTGCCAAGGCTAGCGACCTGAATCGACCAACTGATCGGCAGGCCATTAGGGTCGATACGGCTCTGGCCCACATCCGGCTTGCCCGGTGCAGCCGGTTGCGTTGCGACCGGCTTGGGCGCCGCGGCTGGCGTAACAGGCTTCGCGGCGACAGCCGGAGCCGGTGTCGGTTTGACCACCGGCACACTTGGCTGCACCGGCATCGAAGGCGCTTGCTGGGCGGCCACTTCATCATCGGTCGGCACCGGCTCCTCCTCAGGCAATGCCTGCGGCTCCGGCACCACCACCGGCTCAACCTGCACCTGCGGCACGGCCGAAGCCTGGGGCGCTGCGGGCACGTCCACGACAACCTGGCGCTGTTCATCCTGGCGAGAGAAGAGCATCGGCAGGAAAATCACCGCCAATGCCACCAGCACCAAGGCTCCGACCATTCGCTGCTTGTATGCGCTATCCAGTAATGCCATGTGCAGCTTCCTCCGTGGAGCGCCGGGCCAACCACTCAAGCGCCTCGGCAACACAATAAAATGATCCGAACAACAGAATTTCATCCTCGGCCGTTGCTACCGCACACTGAGCCTCAAGGGCAGCGGTAACGCTTGCATAAGACGTCACGGACGCGCCAAGGTTCTGCAAGGCCACTACCAGTTCGGCGGCCGGACGGCTGCGCGGCGTATCCAGCGGCGCCACCGCCCATGCCTGGACACTGCCCAACAAGGGTGAAACCACGCCATCCAGGTCCTTGTCGGCCAACAAACCGAAGACTGCCAGACGACGACCCACCGGCGGCGTGCGCGACAGGCGCTGCGCCAGGTATTGGGCCGCATGCGGGTTATGACCCACGTCCAGCAGCAGGTTCAAGCGCTTGCCTGCCCAGTTGAACACCCGGCGGTCCAGGCGCCCGACCACCCGGGTCGCCAACAACGTCGCGGCAATCTGCTCGGCGTCCCATGGCAAGTCCAGCAGCAGGTAGGCTTGCAGCGCGAGCGCCGCATTTTCCATCGGCAGGTTCAGCAGCGGCAAATCATGCAGTTCGACCACTTGGCCACGCGCATCACGCCCGCGCCACTGCCAATGCTCAGCGCCAATCTCAAGATTGAATTCATGCCCGCGCAGGAAGAACGGACAATCCAGCTCGCGCACCTTGTCGAGCAAGGTATGAGGCGGATCCAGGTCGCCGCACAGCGCTGGCTTGCCCCGGCGAAAGATCCCGGCCTTTTCATAGGCCACGGACTCGCGGGTATTACCCAGGTAATCGGCATGATCGACACCGATGCTGGTGACCAGCGCCAAGTCGGCATCCACCACGTTGACCGTGTCCAGACGCCCGCCCAGCCCGACTTCCAGCACAACCACGTCCAGTTGCGCACGCTCGAACAGCCAGAACGCCGCCAGGGTGCCCATTTCGAAGTAGGTCAGGGAGATCTCGCCACGCCCTGCATCGAGGGCCGCGAAGGCTTCGCAGAGTTGCTGGTCAGTGGCTTCGACGCCATTGAGTTGCACCCGCTCGTTGTAACGCAGCAGGTGCGGGGAATTATAGACGCCCACTTTCAGCCCTTGAGCTTGCAGCAGCGCCGCGACAAAGGCACAAGTAGAGCCCTTGCCGTTGGTGCCGGTCACCGTGATCACGCGCGGTGCCGGGCGGCCCAACCCAAGGCGGGCCGCTACCTGTTGCGAGCGCTCCAGGCCCATGTCGATGGCGGACGGATGCAACTGCTCCAGGTAGGCGAGCCATTCGCCCAGGGTACGTTGGGTCATAGGTTTGCTGGCACCGGCGGCACGACCATCGGCTCAACCTTCGGAGCAACGTAGACCGGCGTCGGCAGGCCCATCATCTGCGCCAGCAGGCTACCCAGGCGTGGACGCAGCTCACCGCGCGGGATGATCAGGTCGATCGCGCCGTGCTCCAGCAAGAACTCGCTGCGCTGGAAGCCTTCGGGCAGTTTTTCGCGAACGGTCTGCTCGATCACTCGCGGCCCGGCAAAGCCGATCAGGGCTTTTGGCTCGCCAACGATCACATCCCCCAGCATCGCCAGGCTGGCGGAAACGCCGCCGTAGACCGGATCAGTCAGTACGGAGATGAACGGAATACCTTCTTCGCGCAGACGCGCCAATACCGCGGAGGTCTTGGCCATTTGCATCAAGGAGATCAACGCTTCCTGCATACGCGCACCACCGGAGGCGGCGAAGCAGATCATCGGGCAACGGTTTTCCAGGGCGTAGTTGGCGGCACGTACAAAACGCTCACCGACGATGGCACCCATGGAGCCGCCCATGAAGGAAAATTCAAACGCAGACACCACCACCGGCATGCCCAGCAGCTTGCCGCTGACGGAAATCAGCGCATCCTTCTCACCGGTCTGCTTCTGCGCAGCGGTCAAACGGTCCTTGTACTTCTTGCCGTCGCGGAACTTGAGGCGGTCAACCGGTTCAAGGTCAGCACCCAGCTCGTTACGGCCATCGGCGTCGAGGAAGATGTCGATGCGGGCGCGGGCGCCAATACGCATGTGATGGTTGCACTTAGGGCAAACGTCCAGGGTCTTTTCCAGTTCCGGGCGGTACAGCACCGCGTCGCAGGATGGGCACTTGTGCCACAGACCTTCAGGAACCGAGCTTTTTTTCACCTCGGAACGCATGATCGAAGGGATCAGTTTGTCTACTAACCAGTTGCTCATGCTTTCTTTCTCCAGTACCGGTGGCTTGAACACAGCCCCGCGTATGCCCTTGAGCTAAATTCATATGTGGCGATGACACATGCTGGACGGGGTCAGGCGTTCGACCAGCCATTTCCCGCATGCATCCTCAGCCTTCCAGACAACCGGCCAATGCACGGTCGCCACTTCATTTCCGGGCCTCCCGCAGGCGGCACCGGGCTGTTTTACACAGTGGTCACTATGGACGGCGGCAGACTGCCCGCCGTCACATCGCCTCCCTGCTGTTGCGCACGGCCTGCATGAATGCGCGAATCTTGCTGTGGTCCTTGATGCCCTTGCCCTGCTCTACGCCACCGCTGACATCCACGGCATACGGGCGAACCTGCGCGATCGCCGCCCCGACATTCGCGGAATTGAGCCCACCCGCCAGGATGATCGGCTTGCTCAGCCCCTCGGGAATCAGCGTCCAGTCGAACGCTTCGCCCGTGCCGCCAGGTACCCCCTCGACATAGGTGTCCAGCAAAATCCCGCGTGCACCAGTATAAGCAGCACAGGCACCTGCGATATCGTCACCGGCCTTGACCCGCAACGCCTTGATATATGGGCGTTGATAGCTTTCGCATTCATCAGGGGTTTCGTCGCCGTGGAACTGCAGCATGTCCAGCGGTACGGCATCCAGGGTTTCGTTGAGTTCGCAGCGGCTGGCGTTGACGAACAAGCCGACAGTGGTCACGAACGGCGGCAACGCGGCGATGATAGCCCGCGCCTGCAACACATTCACCGCCCGTGGGCTCCTGGCATAAAACACCAAGCCAATGGCATCCGCCCCCGCCTCGACGGCCGCCAGCGCGTCTTCTATGCGGGTAATCCCGCAAATCTTGCTGCGAACGGCAGACATATTGTAGAAACCTCAGGGGGAAACCGAGAAAGTCCCGGATGGTAACAAAAGCTTTTCCGGGCGTCAGCCGCCAAGTTCGCTGAAACCTGTGAGGAAGTGTGGTCCGATGAAACGCTGCGGCAGCTCGAACTCGTCGCGGTACTCCACATCCACCAGGTACAGGCCGAACGGATGGGCCGTGACGCCGCCGGTACGGCGAATGCGGCTTTCCAGCACTTCCTTGGCCCACTCAACCGGCCGCTCGCCGGTGCCGATGGTCATCAGTACGCCGGCGATATTGCGCACCATATGGTGCAGGAACGCCCCCGCGCGGATATCCAGCACAATCATCTTGCCATGGCGGGTTACCCGCAGGTGGTGGACTTCCTTGATCGGCGACTTGGCCTGGCACTGACCGGCGCGGAACGCACTGAAATCGTGGACACCGACCAAGTGCTGCGCTGCTTCGGCCATGCGCTCGGCATCCAGCGGACGGTGGTTCCAGGTAATTTCTTCGTTGAGGTGCGCCGGACGGATCTGGTCGTTGTAGATCACATAGCGATAGCGCCGGGCGATGGCCTTGAAGCGCGCATGAAAATGCGCGGGCATGACCTTGGCCCAGCTGACGCTGACATCATGGGGCAAATTGATATTGGCGCCCATGACCCACGCCTTCATCGAACGCTCAGCCTGAGTGTCGAAGTGCACCACCTGGCCACACGCGTGTACGCCCGCATCGGTGCGCCCGGCGCACATCAGCGAGACCGGTGAGTCGGCGACTTTCGACAGCGCGTTCTCCAAGGTTTCCTGCACCGTCAGCACACCCGAGGCCTGGCGCTGCCAGCCGCGGTAGCGCGAACCTTTGTATTCCACGCCCAGGGCGATCCGGTAAAAGCCTGCGGCCGCCATTTCGGCGGCCGCGTTATCTATATTTGCCAAGAACTGAGAGCCTGATGAGTTGCGCAAAGGCGGCCATTATAAATGCGGCGGCTGCATGGCGTGCGCTTTTGTTAGGGATTGACCCCTCCCACACTGGACGTGCGTCGAACTTCAGATTTTGCCGAGCATTTCCTTGGCTTCGCTGCGCTGGACATCATCGCCTTCGGTCAGCACTTCGGAGAGGATATCCCGCGCGCCATCAGCATCCCCCATGTCGATATAAGCCTGGGCCAGGTCGAGCTTGGTGGCGACCTCATTGGTCCCGGAAAGGAAATCGAACTCCGGCTCATCGTCACCCAACGCTGCATCTTCAGCCGTGAAGGAAGGCTCGATCGGCGGGTTCTCCAAGCTCTGGGACAGGCGGTCGAGCTCGGCGTTGACATCATTCAGTTCGGAAGCGAAGCCATCAGGCTTGGCCGTCGCCGGAGCCTCTGGCTCATCGGCCAGGGACAGGTCAAAGTCTTCCGGCAGATCGAAGTCGTCCAACGCGGCCGGCGTCAGTGTCGGCGGTTCGACCGCCGGCGCATCCTTCATCTGCTCCTCAAGACCGGAGAGGAAGTCATCATCAGACAGCGCAGACGGCGCATCGAGTTGCAGGTCCAGGTCAAAATCCGACAAGTCGTCCTGGCTTGCCTTGGCTTCTGTCTGCTGCTGCAGGACCGACTCGAAACTCAATTCGTCTTCCAGGTTCGCTGGCGAGGCCGCTTCCAGGTCATCCAGGCTGAGGTCGAAGTCAGTGTCGAGCGCATCGGCTTCAGCTACCGGCGCTGGCGCGGGCGTTGGCGCTGGCTTGTCTTCCAGCAGGTCCTTGACGTATTGAGCGTCCAGCGCGGCAGCGGCTACCGCAGCGCTTACACCCGCCGCCAACACGGCCATGGCCGGGAAGCGCGACTTGAGCTGCTCGACCTGGGCATGGTTTTCACCATTGGCCACCAGCTGGCGCTCCTGGGTCACGAAGCCGTCCTTGTCACTTTGCAGGCCGTAGACTTCCATCAGCTTCAAACGCAGGTCGCTGCGCTTGGGTTCATGCTTGATCGCCTGCTCCAGAACATCGGCGGCCTGATTCAGGTGGCCACGGTCGATATGGGACTGGGCCTGAGCCAAGGCATCGGACGAGTGCTCGGGTGCGACCGCGACCGCCAGCGGCGACAGCACTGACGCCACGCTCGGCACCACGACCGCAGCGGGAGCGGGAGCCGGCGCAGGAGCCGCTGCCAGCTTGACGCTCGGCGGCGTGACCTCAAGGCCTTCGAAGCTGTCCGGCGGCAGGTCTTGATCGATATTCGAGGTGAATTCCGGCTCTTCGGCCAGGGCCCGCGCCATGCGCAGGTGCTTTTCCTCTTCGCGGCGCGCGTTGCGATGGCGCGCCCACAGTAACAGGAGCAACAACACCAACAAGCCAGCGGCACCGCCGACCACCCCCAGGACTATCGGGTTGGTCAGCAGGTCGTTGAATTTGCCTTCGGCAGTGGTCGGGGCGGCATCCGCCTTGATGGGGGCGGGCGAAGGCTCGGCAGGGGCCGGAGCGGCCGGCGTTGCAGCCGGTGCTGCCGCCGCGGCGGCCGGGTCAACCGCCAACTGAGCAGGCATCGCCGCCGTCGCCGGGGCAGCCGATTTATCCGCCTGCAGCCTGGCCAATTGATCATTTTTCAGCTGGATCAGCTTTTGCAGCTTGTCCAACTGGCTCTGCAGGTCGGCAGCACGGCTTTTCAGTTCTTCGTTGTCGCGACGGGTGGTGTCCAGTTGTTCCTGGGTCATCGCCAGTTTGTCGCTCAGGGCCTGGCTATCGCCCGCCTTGCCCTTGACGCCCTTCTTCGCATCGGCCGAGACCAGGCTCAAGTTGTCCTTGGCATTGGTGCTCGACGGCGCATTGCCTGCCTGGGTGCGCCTGGTGGCATCCAGTTGCTGCTTGCCCGCGGCTTGATTGCTCGCCGTACGGCGCCCCTGGCGCCAGGCGAGGTTCTGCGCCGACACTTCGGCGATCGCCTTGGGTTGCGCGAGTGCCGTGCTTTGTACCGTGTCCGGCAGGCGCAGTACCTTGCCGGTTTTCAAGCGGTTGATATTGCCGTCGATAAAGGCGTCGGGGTTCAGTGCCTGGATGGCCAGCATCGTCTGCTGTACCGAACCGCCATTGTGGTACTTCTCGGCAATTTCCCACAGGGTGTCGTGGGAGGTAGTCGTATGCTGGGCGGGCTTGCTCACGGCGGGCGCCGTATTGGCCGGCGCACTCAGGCGCGGCGCGGGGGCTGCTGGAGCTGTAGGGGCTGCGGCGGCTGGCGCCTGCTGGTCGAACTTGGCCGGGTCGAGCAGCACGCTGTAGTCGCGCATGAGGCGACCATTGGGCCATTGCACCTGCAACAGGAAGCGCACATAGGAGTCCGGCAGCGGCTTGCTGGAGGTGACACGCACCACACTGCGGCCGTTGGGATTGATCACCGGCGTGAACGTCAGGTCGTTGAGGAATGCCTGGCGATCGACGCCGGCATCCACGAACGCCTGGGATGAAGCCAGGCTCGGCGTGATCTCGGAGGCTGTGAGGCCGCCGACATCGAGCAATTCGATTTCCACCGACAATGGCTGGTTCAACTTCGACTTGAGGGTCATCTCCCCCAGCTGCAGCGCCTGCGCCATACCGGAGGACAGCGCCGAGGCGGCCGCTATTGCTAACACCAGTTTGCGAACTTGAACCATAGCCTCATCCTTTGTTTGAACACTCCCCGGCCTGCGAGAAGGTTGGTAACCGCTGCCATAAGGCATGGCGAGCCGATAGGTCACCGACGCGCTTCTGTTCCTGCTTGGGGCCAAGCATAGCGCCTGGTTAGAATCAATCTACAAATTGCCGCCAAGTATCTTTTACACAAGGCCTTTTATCAACAACTGCGCCAGTTGCACGGCATTCAGGGCGGCGCCTTTGCGTACGTTATCTGACGTCAGCCACAAATTAAGTTCCGCCGGATCGTCCACACCGGCGCGAACCCGTCCTACATACACCACATCCTGACCCACCGCATCGCCCACGGCAGTCGGGTAATCACCCTCTTCCACCAGCTCGATGCCCGGTGCCGCTTCAAGCACACGGTTAACGGCGGCAAGATCGACCGGCGCGCCCAATTGCAAGGACACAGTCAGGCTATCGCCAAAAAACACCGGGGCTTGAACGCAAGTTGCGGAAATCTTTAGCAAAGGAGTTTCCAGCACGGCACGCAGTTCGTGTACGAGACGTTTCTCCAAGGCCGTATGACCTTGGGCGTCTGGCTTGCCGACTTGTGCCAGCAGGTTGAAGGCCATCTGCCGATCAAAGAACTGCGGCTCCAGCGGGCGCACATTCAACAGCTCGGCGGTTTGCCGGGCCAGTTCGCTGACCGCTTCACGGCCTTGGGCCGAGACCGCCAGGTTGGCGGTGACGGCGACCCGCTGGATATCCAGCAAACCGCGCAACGGCGCCAGGACGACGGCGAGGTTGGTCGCGGACGGGCTCGGGCTGCTCAGCTGGAATGGCGCTTTCAGACCCTCGAGCACGTGGGCATTGGCCTCCGGCACCACCTGGGGTGCCTGATCGGCGGGCAAGGCTCCCGACAGGTCGATCACCGAACATCCGGCCGCCGTGGCACGCGGCGCAAAGCTCAGTGTCGCCGCCGGACCGGCCGCGAAGAAGGCCAGTTGCGCCTTGCTGAAATCGAACTCATCGACTTCGCGCACGCGCACGTTCTTGCCACGAAACGGCACCGACGCACCGGCAGAATTGCTGCCCGCTAACAGATGCAGGACGCCGACCGGGAAATTCAGCTCTTCGAGAATCTGTACCAGGGTTTCGCCAACGGTGCCGGTGGCGCCGATCACGGCGATATCAAAGGTCTGGGTCATGGAGGCTGCCTCGGGCATTGCGGGGGGAGCGGCACTTTACCGGGTGCTTGGGGGGGCAGGCAATTAAGCTGGGGCTGGTGGTGGGCTGATGATGCTATCGGGGGCAAGCCCCCCTCCCACAGTGAACAGCATTTCAACGTTGGAATTCGGTCGAATGTGGGAGGGGGCTTGCCCCCGATAGCGCCCGAAAGAACAACAAAAAACCCGCGCCTGTCACCAGTCGCGGGTTTCTTGTATTGCCTCAGGCGATCAACGCTCCAGCAGGATCCGCAGCATGCGACGCAGCGGCTCGGCCGCGCCCCACAGCAGTTGGTCGCCGACGGTAAACGCGCCCAGGTACTGGGTGCCCATGTTCAACTTGCGCAGACGGCCCACCGGTACATTCAGGGTGCCGGTGACCTTGGTCGGGCTCAGCTCCTGCATGCTGATGTCGCGGTTGTTCGGCACCAGCTTGACCCAAGGGTTGTGCTGGCTGATCAGCCCTTCGATATCGGCGATCGGCACGTCTTTGTTCAGCTTGATGGTCAGCGCCTGGCTGTGGCAGCGCATGGCGCCGATGCGTACGCAGATGCCATCCACCGGGATCGGGCTCTTGAAGCGGCCGAGGATCTTGTTGGTTTCGGCCTGGGCCTTCCACTCTTCACGGCTCTGGCCGTTCGGCAGCTCTTTGTCGATCCACGGGATCAGGCTGCCAGCCAACGGCACGCCGAAGTTCTCGGTCGGGTACGCGTCGCTGCGCATGGCTTCGGCCACGCGGCGGTCGATGTCGAGGATCGCGCTGGCCGGATCGGCCAGTTGATCGGCGACCGCCGCGTGGGTCGCGCCCATCTGCTTGATCAGCTCACGCATGTTCTGCGCGCCGGCACCGGAGGCTGCCTGATACGTCATGGCGCTCATCCACTCGACCAGGCCGGCTTCGAACAAGCCGCCCAGGCCCATCAGCATCAGGCTGACAGTGCAGTTGCCACCGACGTAGTTCTTGGTACCTGCGTCCAGCTGCTGGTCGATGACCTTGCGGTTGACCGGGTCAAGGATGATCACGGCGTCGTCCTGCATGCGCAGGCTCGACGCGGCGTCGATCCAATAACCCTGCCAGCCGGCGTCGCGCAGCTTGGGGAAGACTTCGCTGGTGTAGTCGCCACCCTGGCAGGTCAGGATCACGTCGAGGGTTTTGAGCTCGTCAATGCTGTAGGCGTCCTTGAGCGGGGCAATATCCTTGCCCACGGACGGCCCTTGGCCACCCACGTTCGAGGTGGTGAAAAACACCGGCTCGATAAGATCGAAATCCTGCTCTTCCAGCATCCGCTGCATGAGCACGGAACCGACCATACCGCGCCAACCGATCAGACCTACACGTTTCATCGCAACTACACCTTGTTAAAAAGTGGGCCGCCTTGCAGCAACAACTGCAAGCGGGCCCGAGAGATTACAGATTCCGCAACGCGGCGACTACTGCGTCGCCCATTTCTTGCGTACCGACTTTGGTGCAACCCTGCGACCAGATGTCGCCCGTGCGCAGGCCTTGGTCCAGCACCAGGCTCACCGCCTTCTCGATCGCGTCCGCCGCAATGCCCTGGTTGAAGCTGTAGCGCAGCATCATCGACACCGACAAAATGGTCGCCAACGGGTTGGCGATACCCTGGCCGGCGATGTCCGGTGCCGACCCGTGGCATGGCTCGTACATGCCCTTGTTGTGGGTGTCCAGGGACGCCGACGGCAGCATGCCGATGGAACCGGTGAGCATCGAGGCCTGGTCGGACAGGATGTCGCCGAACAGGTTGTCGGTAACGATCACGTCAAACTGCTTCGGCGCGCGCACCAGTTGCATGGCGGCGTTGTCGACGTACATGTGGCTCAGTTCAACGTCCGGGTAGTCCTTGGCCACTTCTTCAACGATTTCGCGCCACAGTTGGCTGGACGCCAGGACGTTGGCCTTGTCCACCGAGCAAATTTTCTTGCCGCGCACACGGGCCATGTCGAAACCGACACGGGCGATACGGCGGATTTCACTCTCGCTGTACGGCAGGGTGTCGTAGGCCTGACGCTCACCATTTTCCAACTCACGCACGCCACGTGGCGAGCCGAAGTAGATACCGCCGGTCAGCTCACGCACGATCAGGATATCCAGGCCCGCCACCACTTCCGGCTTGAGGCTGGAAGCGTCGGCCAGTTGCGGGTAGAGAATCGCCGGGCGCAGGTTGCCGAACAGGCCCAGTTGCGCACGGATCTTCAGCAGGCCGCGCTCAGGGCGGATATCACGCTCGATCTTGTCCCATTTCGGGCCACCCACGGCGCCGAGCAGCACAGCGTCGGCCGCACGGGCGCGGTCCAGGGTTTCATCGGCCAGAGGCACGCCGTGCTTGTCGATGGCCGCGCCGCCGATCACGTCGTGGCTCAATTCGAAGCCCAGGCTGTACTTGGTGTTGGCCAGTTCCAGGACCTTGACCGCTTCGGCCATGATTTCCGGGCCAATACCGTCGCCAGGGAGAATCAGAATCTGCTTGCTCATGCGTTCCTCATTTCATCAAGCGACCCGCCCGTGGGCAGGTCGGGAAAAATAATCAGCGTTCGGCCCAGACCACCAGTACGTCGGTGCTGAAGGTGCCGTCGGCCTGAATTTCGTAGTAATCGCGCACTTCCTGGCCCATTGCCTGCTGCAGTTGCAGGATCGCAGCACGCAAGGCCGGTGGCGTGCGCATGCGCTCGACCCATGAGCTGTATTCCAGGCGCAGGCGCTGGCGACTGCTGTTGCGCACATGCAAGCCGGCTTCGCTGAGCTGGCGCATCCACTCGGCGGCGGAATAATCGCGCACGTGGCTGGTATCGCGCAGCACTTCGACGGTTTGCAGGTAAGTGTCCAACAGCGGGCTGCCCGGTGACAAGACGTCGACAAACGCCGCCACGCCGCCCGGTTTGAGCACCCGGCGGACTTCGCGCAGGGCCAGGCCGAGGTCACTCCAATGGTGCGCCGAATAGCGGCTGAACACGAAGTCGAATTCGCCATCGGCAAACGGCAGGCGCTCGACAGCGCCGTGCACGGTGCTGATGTTGCCCAGGCCGCGATCCTTGGCAGCGGCTGCCACCACGTCGAGCATCTGCTGGGACAGGTCGTAGGCCACCACTTCCTTGACCAGCTGGGCCACATGGAAACTCACGTGACCGGCACCGCAACCCAGGTCCAGCAGTCGCGCAGCGCCCTGCCCGGCCAGTTCGGCCTGGAGCAACGCGAATTCGGTGCCTTGGGCGTGCACGGCACTGCTCAGGTAGGCAGAGGCTTGTTCGCCGAATTGTTTTTGCACGACTTGGGTGTGGGCGGTGTTGGTCATGGTGGCATCCTTCAAGGGTTGTGTTGCTAGTACCGGCCCTATCGGGGGCAAGCCCCCTCCCACAGGGGAACGCATTCCAAATGTGGGAGAGGGCTTGCCCCCGATGAGGCCGGTCCTGCCTACATCAATTCAGGCGTCACGAAACAACCATGGCTGGCTCGCCCGGTGCTTGGCTTCAAACGCCGCAATCGCATCGCCGTCCTGCAAGGTCAGGCCGATATCGTCCAGGCCGTTGAGCAGGCAGTGCTTGCGGAACGCATCGACTTCAAAGTGATACACCTTGCCGTCCGGGCGGGTCACGGTTTGCGCGGCCAGGTCAATGGTCAACTGATAACCCACATCGGCTTCCACCGCTTTGAACAGCTCATCCACTTCCGCATCGCTCAAGATGATCGGCAACAGGCCGTTCTTGAAGCTGTTGTTGAAGAAGATGTCGGCATAGCTCGGCGCGATGATGCTGCGAAAGCCATATTCTTCCAGGGCCCACGGCGCGTGCTCACGGCTGGAGCCGCAGCCGAAGTTCTCGCGGGCCAGCAGCACGCTGGCGCCCTGGTAGCGCTCGGCGTTGAGCACGAAGTCCTTGTTCAACGGGCGCTTGGAGTTGTCCTGGTAGGCGTAGCCCACGTCCAGGTAGCGCCACTCGTCGAACAGGTTAGGGCCGAAACCGGTGCGCTTGATCGACTTCAAGAACTGCTTGGGGATGATCTGGTCGGTGTCCACGTTGGCACGGTCCAACGGCGCGACAAGGCCTGTGTGTTGGGTAAAAGCTCTCATCGGGTATTCCTCAGATCAATTCGCGAACGTCGATGAAACGACCGTTGACGGCAGCCGCGGCGGCCATGGCCGGGCTGACCAGGTGGGTACGACCACCGGCGCCCTGGCGCCCTTCAAAGTTACGGTTGGAGGTGGACGCGCAATGCTCGCCGGACTCCAGGCGGTCCGGGTTCATCGCCAGGCACATCGAGCAGCCCGGCTCACGCCATTCAAAACCGGCGTCGAGGAAGATCTTGTCCAAGCCTTCCGCTTCGGCTTGCGCCTTGACCAGGCCCGACCCCGGCACCACGATGGCTTGCTTGATGGTCGAGGCGACTTTACGGCCCTTGGCGATCACCGCCGCAGCGCGCAGGTCTTCGATCCGCGAGTTGGTGCAGGAGCCGATAAACACGCGATCCAACTGGATGTCGGTGATCGCCTGGTTGGCTTTCAAGCCCATGTACTTCAATGCACGCTCGATGGAGCCACGCTTGACCAGGTCGGCTTCCTGCGCCGGGTCCGGCACGTTCTGGTCGACGGCCAGGACCATTTCCGGCGAGGTGCCCCAGCTGACTTGCGGCTTGATCTGGGCAGCGTCCAACTCGACCACGGTGTCGAACACCGCATCGGCATCGGAGACCAGGTCTTTCCAGGCTTCGACAGCCGCGTCCCAATCAGCGCCTTTCGGGGCGAATGGACGACCTTTGACGTATTCGATGGTTTTTTCGTCCGCCGCCACCATCCCCACACGGGCACCGGCTTCGATGGACATATTGCAGATGGTCATGCGGCCTTCGATGGACAGGTCGCGAATGGCGCTGCCGGCGAACTCGATGGCATGGCCGTTACCGCCGGCGGTGCCGATCTTGCCGATCACCGCGAGCACGATGTCCTTGGCGGTGACGCCGAACGGCAACTTGCCTTCGACCTTCACCAACATGTTCTTCATTTTTTTGGCGACCAGGCACTGGGTGGCGAACACATGTTCCACCTCGGAGGTGCCGATGCCATGGGCCAAGGCGCCGAACGCACCGTGGGTCGAGGTGTGGGAGTCGCCGCAGACCACGGTCATGCCCGGCAAGGTGGCGCCCTGCTCCGGGCCAATCACGTGAACGATCCCTTGACGCACGTCATTCATCTTGAATTCGGTGATGCCATATTCGTCGCAGTAATCGTCGAGGGTCTGTACCTGCAAACGCGACACCGTGTCGACAATGGCGTCGATCCCGCCCTTGCGTTCCGGGGTGGTCGGCACGTTGTGGTCCGGGGTGGCGATGATGGAGTCGACGCGCCAGGGCTTGCGCCCGGCCAGCCGCAGGCCTTCGAACGCTTGGGGCGAGGTCACTTCATGGATGATGTGACGGTCGATATAGATCAGCGACGAGCCATCGTCGCGCCGTTTCACTTCATGGGAATCCCAAAGCTTGTCGTAAAGCGTTTTGCCGGCCATCAGTCGGTCCTCATCAGCGGTATTTCTATGCCCCGGGTCTTGAGACATTCAATAACCCTTTGGCTTGTGAGGCTGATGGTATGGCGCTACATTAAATAACTCAAATTCATATTTTTTATGCTTTGGATTACCAACTGGAATACAACAATGGACCTGGCCAACCTCAATGCCTTTATTGCCATCGCCGAGACCGGCAGCTTCTCCGGCGCTGGTGAACGCCTGCACCTGACCCAACCGGCCATCAGCAAGCGCATCGCCGGCCTGGAACAGCAATTGAAGGTGCGTTTATTCGATCGCCTGGGCCGTGAAGTCGGCCTGACCGAGGCCGGCCGCGCCCTGCTGCCGCGCGCTTATCAGATTCTCAACGTGCTGGACGACACCCGCCGCGCCCTCACCAACCTCACCGGCGAAGTCAGCGGGCGCCTCACCTTGGCCACCAGCCACCATATCGGCCTGCACCGCCTGCCGCCGGTATTGCGCACGTTCACCCGCACGTACCCGAACGTGGCACTGGACATCCAGTTTCTCGATTCGGAGGTCGCTTACGATGAAATTCTGCACGGTCGCGCCGAAGTGGCGGTGATCACCCTGGCGCCCGCCCCCCACAACCTGGTGCGCGCCACTCCTGTGTGGGACGACCCGCTGGATTTCGTGGTGGCACCGGAGCACAGCCTGATCAGCAACGGCCCGGTCAACCTGGCCGATATCGCCGGGCACCCGGCGGTCTTTCCCGGCGGCAATACCTTTACCCATCATATTGTCAGCCGTTTGTTCGAGGCCCAGGGCCTGACGCCAAACATCGCCATGAGCACTAACTACCTGGAAACCATCAAGATGATGGTTTCCATTGGCCTGGCCTGGAGCGTGCTGCCGCGTACAATGCTCGATGACCAGGTGGCAAGTATCGCTTTGCCGGGCATACAACTCAGTCGCCAGCTAGGCTATATCGTGCACACTGAAAGGACGCTGTCGAACGCTGCGCGGGCGTTCATGAGCCTGCTGGATGCACAAGTCGATCTGCCAGGAGCATCGGCATGACACTGTGCGGCCTCAAGGCCTGACTAAACCCGCGCTGTTTGCCCATCGAGCCAAGGCCCTTTGATAATGCGCAACCCCATCGATTCCGTGCCACCCCTCCCCCGCATCTACGCCCTTGACCCTCAAGAAGCGGAACGAAGCTGGGACAGCGCTCCGCAGTTGCTGGCAGCTCTGAACGCCGCACGGCTGGGAGCGTGGTGCTGGGAAATCGAAACCGGCCGGATCAGTTGGTCCCGAGGCACCCAGGCGCTGTTTGGCTTCGACCCCCACCAGCCGCTGCCCAGGGACGTGGATTACCTTGACCTGCTGGCACCGCAGGATCGCGCCCGGGTCGTTCGGGCCTTCCACGCGGTGCTGGCCGGCGAGCCGTTCGAACAGGCCATGCACCACCACATCCAATGGCCGGATGGCAGCCACCACTGGCTGGAGATCAACGGCAGCCTGGCACCGGACAAGGCCGGCCGGCGCCGCATGATCGGGGTGATCCGCGAGACCACCCGCCAACGCGAACGGGAACACGCCCTCAGCCACTCCGAAAAACGCTTCGCGACGCTGTTTCACCTGTGCCCGAACATGGTCCTGCTGACCCGCCAGTCGGATGGCCTGATCAGCGAGGCCAACCAGTATTTCCAGATGCTGTTCGGCTGGCCATTGGCCGAAGCGATAGGCCGCACCACCCTGGAACTGGGCCTGTGGCGCCATCCCGAGCAACGCGCGCAACTGGTCAAGGCGACCCAGCGCAAAGGTGAACCCATCACCATGGAAGTACAGTTCTGCGCCAGCAGTGGACAGATCCACGATGGCACCCTCAGCGCGCAAAAGGTCGAGCTGGAGGGCGAGGCCTATTTGCTCAGCACCTTCCTCGACACCACCGAACGCAAAAACGCCGAGCAGGCCCTCAAGGACAGCCAGGAACGCCTCGACCTGGCGCTGGACTCGGCCCAGTTGGGCACCTGGGATTGGCATATCCCCAGCGGCATGCTCTACGGCTCAGCCCGTGCCGCCCAGCTGCATGGCCTGCCGGCCGAGCCCTTCCATGAATCCTTCGAGGCATTTTTCGAGGGCATGCCCAAGGAAGAGCGCGAGAACATGCGCAACGCCTACCGCACCCTGCGCGAAGGCCCGGCCGGCAATTATCAACTGACTTACCGCGTGCAACTGGAAGACGGCAGCTCACGCTACCTGGAAAGCCGCGCACGCCTGTACCGCGACGAAAAAGGCGCTCCGCTGCGCATGGCCGGCACCCTGCTGGATATCACCGACCAGGTCGAGCGCGAACAACGGCTGACCGCCTCCGAAGAAAAATTCGCCAGCCTGTTCCAGGCCAGCCCCGACCCGATTTGCGTCACGTGCCTGGAAAGTGGCGCGTTTATCGAAATCAACCCGGCCTTCACCCAGACCTTTGGCTTCACGGCCGCCGAGGTGATCGACAAGAGCGCCGAACAAATCGGCCTGTGGGATGAGTCGAGCAAGCGCCTGCAACGAATCGAACAAGTCATACGCGATCAGGCGCTGAACAATGTCGCCATCGTGGTGCACCACAAGGACGGCCAAAGCCTGACGTGCGTGATTTCCAGCCGACTGATCAAGGTCGGCGACCAGCCGTGCATCGTCACGACGCTGCGGGACATCACCCAGCAGCAACGCTCGGAAGCCGCGCTGAAGGCCAGCGAAGAAAAATTCGCCAAGGCATTCCACTCCAGCCCCGACGCGATTTCCATCACCGAGCGCGACACCGGCCGCTATGTGGAAGTCAACGATGGCTTCTGCCGCCTGACCGGTTTTCGCGCCGAAGAAGCCATCGGCCTGACGCTCTACCAGATCGGCATCTGGGCCGATGAAAAACAACGCGCCGCGCTGCTGGCCGAATTGCAGCTCAAGGGCCGCATCCATCACCTGGAAATGCTCTGGCACAACAAGCGCGGCGAGGTATTGGCGGTGGAAGTGTCGGTCGAACCGATCACCCTCAATGAAACCCCGTGCCTGCTGCTGACCGCTCGGGACGTGAGCCTGCTGAAAAATGCGCAGGCTCAGATTCGCCACCTGGCCTATCACGACCCGCTGACCAACCTGCCCAACCGCGCCTTGCTGATGGACCGGCTGAGCCAACAGATTGCCTTGCTCAAGCGCCATAATTTGCGCGGCGCCCTGCTGTTTCTCGATCTCGATCACTTCAAGCACATCAACGACTCCCTCGGCCATCCGGTGGGCGACACCGTGTTGAAAATCGTCACTGCCCGCCTGGAAGCCAGCGTGCGCATGGAAGACACCGTGGCGCGCCTGGGAGGCGATGAATTCGTGGTGCTGCTCAGCGGCCTGGACGGCACCCGCACGGCAGTCAGCGCCCAGGTACAGGAACTGGCCGATACCCTGCGCGAACTGCTCTCGGAACCGATGTTCCTCGACGGCCATCGGCTGCAAGTCACGCCAAGCATTGGCGTAGCGCTGATTCCCGACCATGGCTCGACCCCGGCGGACCTGCTCAAGCGTGCCGACATCGCCCTGTATCGCGCCAAGGATTCCGGGCGCAACACCACGCAGATGTTCCACAACAGCATGCAGAAGACCGCCAGCGAGCGGCTGCGCATGGAAACCGACCTGCGCCTGGCCCTGTCACGCGGCGAATTCAGCGTGCATTACCAGCCCCAGGTGGATGCGCGCGGCAACAAGATTGTCGGTGCCGAGGCCCTGGTGCGCTGGCAGCATCCGCAGCTGGGCGCACAGTCGCCATCGGAATTTATCAAGGTCCTGGAAGACAGTGGCCTGATCCTCGAAGTGGGCACCTGGATCCTCGATGAAGCCTGCGCCGCGTTTCAGCAACTGATTACCGAAGGTCTGGTAGACCCGCTGAACTTCAGCCTGTGCGTGAACATCAGCCCCCGGCAGTTTCGCCAGGCCGATTTTGTCGAACGGGTGGAGCACAGCCTCAAGCAACATCAACTGCCCCACAGCCTGCTGAAACTGGAAATCACCGAAGGCATCGTGATCCAGAACCTGGAAGACACCGTGGCCAAGATGCGCCGCCTGAAAAAACTCGGCGTCAGCTTTGCCATGGACGATTTCGGCACCGGCTATTCCTCCCTGACCTACCTCAAGCGCCTGCCGGTGGATGCGCTGAAGATCGATCAGTCCTTTGTCCGCGATGCCACCCACGACCCCAACGACGCGGAAATCATCCGTGCCATCGTGGCCATGGCCCGCAGCCTGAACCTGGAAGTCATCGCCGAAGGGGTGGAGACCGCGGAGCAACTGGCGTTCCTGCAAAAGCTGGGGTGCCATTTGTTCCAAGGGTATTTGCACAGCCGGCCATTGCCGATCGAAGCGTTCAGACGGTTGCTGGAATAGCCCTCACGCCAGCTTCAAGGCCCGCAACCCGGTATTCATCCATCGCGATGACGCCAGGCGGTGTTTTTGCCCATAGTAGTCAACCGCACCGTTGACCACCGCGACCGAATGGAAACGGTCCGCCAGGGTACCGATCGCACCGTTCGCCAGCTCCTCAACAGTACTTTCGCGCATATAGCCAAACAGCCCGAGACGCCGCAGCGCCTCCCCTGGTGTTTCCCCGTCGTTGAGGGTTTCCAAAGCCACCGCATAACCCTGCCCGGCGCGCGAATCGTTATTCTCCAATTGCGCGCGCTTGGCGCTGACGGCGTACAAAAAGTTCGCATAGCTCAGCAATTGCGGGTGGGCGCCACGAAAGTTCGAGGCTTGTGTCGCCTGGCTGACTTCATCATGGCTCAATTGCAGCCTGAAGGAATCCCGCATGGTCACGTCAAAGCCATCCGGGGTGAGGTGAATGTGCTTATAGATACCCTGGGAGTCCTGCCCGAAGCGCATCAGGGCCGCCTTGATCGCTGAAACGGTGACGCAATTACCTTCCGCACCTTGATAGAACCCCTCCCAGATTTGCCCAGGCGACGGGTTTTCGCCCTCATGGGACACCGCCTGGGCATCGCTGCGCAGCGGTTTCCTATCGTCAAACAATACATACCCGTAGTCCTGATGCCTGCCCCCCTCTTTGACTAACACGGCACCAAAGTCATGCGTCTGCATGACGCCCACCGCCCCGTTGAGCTTCATGTCGTTCGACGAGACAAACTGCGAAAGGCCGTACACCCCCATGCCCTGCAAACACCGCTTGAGCGTCTCGCCCTCGACGGTCGTTGACAAGGCCGCGCCAAACGTCGAGTAGCCTTGGGTCATCTGCTTGCGTTTCACAAAGGCGGCGAACACAAAGTTGGCATCCCTGACCGCACCGTCGTCCTCACCGGCAAAGCGTGAGGCCTGCGCCGCCTGTTCCATTTCCTGGCGCGAAAGACGAACCTTGAATTCATCCTTCATCGTGACTTCATAGCCATCACCTGAACGCTTGACCTCGTTGAACATCCCGGCAGGATGTTGTCCGAAGGTCATCATCATCAACTTGATGACCGCCGCATGGCTGCTGCAATCAAAATGCTCACCGAACCGACGTTGCGTCGCGTTAAATGCCCGGGCGATGTCGGCGGGCTTTTCCCCTGCATGCTTCGAAGAAGATTCCGACAAGCCCTGGCCTTGCACACCCATCGGGGTCACCGGACGAGCCAATACCGAGATATTCATCCACTGGATTCCTGATGTTTATCTAAACCGCAGAACGCGCAGCCAGGACGCACGCACACCACCCCAGCGTTGATCGAGTACGCCCCAGAGGGCTGCTGCGTTCTTCCATTCACGTCAGTCACATAAGCGCTACAGCATCACCGTGGGTTGGCGCCCAGCCCGGGCTGCCCCATAACTCCTCCCGCCCATTGATGACCGCCACCGAATGCCCGGTTCGATTGCACATCCCCAGTTGGCCGCGAGCGAGTTCACTGACGTGGACGCGCTTCATGTGTTTCCTTAATCCCAGTCGCAAAAACCCCTCCCCAGGCCCGGTCTCATCCTCGCCATCATTCAAACTGCGGATCGCAGCCTGATAACTGCGGCCCGCCGTGCGATCGTTGTTTTCCATCTGTGCCCGCTTGGCACTGACGGCGAAGAGAAACTGCGCATCCTGAAGCATGCCTCTGTCGGTACCGGCAAACTTCGCGCCCCGCGCACCTTCAATCAATTCACGATCACTCAGGGTAAGCCGGAAGTCATCACGCATGACCACGTGATAACCATCGCCCGTTTTTTGCACCTCTTTGAAAATATCCGTGGGGCTTTGGCCGAATCGATACATCGCCGCCTTGATGGCCGATACCGTCACACAGTTGCCGTCGGGCCCCTGGCGAAATCCGCTCCAGATATTGTCCGGCTTGGCGCCGTTTCGCTTATTCGAAAGGCCTGGGATATACACCGCTGGCGCCGGCCGTGGCGCCACAGGTTCTGGTACCACTCGCGGTGCCACCTCGGGGCGCGGAGGCGGTATATCGGGGACTGTTTTGTCTTTTCTATCCGATAGCAGGTTAATCAGTTGAGTAAAAAATGAGGAAAACAGCGCCACCATAGTCTGGATAGCGTCTGAATTATCACCCACTCCCATCGTACTTCCCTGCGCAGTGGGCGCGAAACGAACACCCTGCCCGGCACTAGTGGATGGCGGGGTTGAGTCATTACTGACACTCAGAGAATCCGTAGGCAGTACCTGGCGCATATCCCCGACACGCGCAATATTATTAATTGAACAACACGACATGCAGCCCTCCACGAGCAGGTACTTCGCTAAACGGTTAAGTTCAGGAAGTACGCGCTCTATTCAAAGTATCGAGATCAAGTAAGTCAGGTCAGGACATGAACTTCGGACGCGGCGCGAACCGCCAACTCCTTGGGTCGAATCGATTATCCGTAGGGGCTGGGCTGGTTAAGTCCGGGGTAACAGGAGGTGCCGGCTGTGGCGTGACCTCAGGCGTCGGCGTTACGTTGGGTTTTACATCCGACTGGACTTCAGGCTTCGGGCTGGGTGTTGTGTCGGGGTTCATGTTCAGCTTGACCTCAGACCGTGGGCTTGGCGTTACGCCTGGCTTGACCTCGGGCTTGGGGCGGGGCGTTACCCAGGGTTTCACATTCAGCTCGACCTCAGGCCGTGGGCTTGGCGTTACGCCTGGCTTGACCTCGGGCTTGGGGCGGGGCGTTACCCAGGGTTTCACATTCAGCTCGACCTCAGGCCGTGGGCTTGGCGTTACGCCTGGCTTGACCTCGGGCTTGGGGCGGGGCGTTACCCAGGGTTTCACATTCAGCCTGGGCTCCACGACGGGCTTGGGCACGTCCGGCAGCACCCGCGGCTTCAACCCGCCGTCCGGTAACGACTGCGTATCCGGGCAATGGCAATGGCCGACGTTCACGTTCACATGCACATTGGCCTTGGCATCGTTGTTCACGCTGATGTGGGGAGGTAAAACCAGTTCCTCATGCGGCTCGTGCTCGTGCTCGTCAGGCCGCACCCATGCCGGATCAACGTACCGAGGCTCCATCGGCAGCTTCACGCCTGGCAAGTCGCGCTGCTGTGGTTTCAACGGCAGGTTGCCCTTGTCAGGGGTCACAGGCAGCTGGCGCGCGTCCGGCTTAACGCCCGGCAATTGCCCCGACTGGGGCAGTACATCAGCGGCTATGTTTCTTCCGGAAAGCACCTCGCGCATGGCCCTGAAGACCATATCAAACATGTCAAACAACTTGGTGAGTGCACCGCCATTGACTATCACGTTATTGGGCGCAACTTGGAAACAGTCACTGCGAACCGGCGCCCGAGTATCTGCCTTGGCAGGCAGCGCACTTTTATTGACATCGGCTGAAGCTGGGCTACGGTCATAGACCGACTTATCAACATTGACAAAGGGGGAGTTATTGATCGATAGCGACATTAGCAAGTTCCTTATTCAGCGCGGCCTGACGTACGTTAATTGGCCAGGGAAGCGATAGTCTGTAGGGGCTGCGAACAACGGCGTTGCTTCACAGTCATTACATTCGTGGAACATCACGCCATCGAGTTCCTGAAATCGCGCTTCATATAAGGAAACCAAACTGAATCTTCAGACTTTTCCCCATGACTTCCAGAGGAATGCCGCGTATCAAACGGGCCCGACATGCCCTTACAGGACACACACGCTAATAAACCGCGCAACACGTCAATCACCGACATAATTCCAGAGACCACAACACCGTCTATTGTGTTATTCCGCGTCCACGGGAATAACATCAAGCAACCCAATCATTCATTCACATTAAAAAAATGAAAAACACAAAAAACCTTACATGCCATTTTATTTTGAATCTGGAATACCGTGCACTTTACTCAATGTTACCGCCTAATATTGAAACACCCTCTCCCTCACCCAAATACCCCACTACCGCTGGGGGTACCGAGTGAATCCCTACCGCCCACAAACACAAAATGCCCCGTACTTTTCGGTACGGAGCATTTACGTTGAAATACAATAAACGCTGACGCGTGGCCCCAGCGGTCCTCAACAAACACTCAAGCGTTACTGCATGACTCAGGATGGGGCATATTCAGCAGGCGACTCACCTGCTCCAACCCGGTCTCGCGGCGCAGGGCCGTAAACAGCTCGACAGCTTCGGGGTAATTACGCGTCAGCATCGCCAGCCACTGCTTCAAACGGCCCGGCGCCTGGCGTTCGGTCAACTGGGCGACCGACTGGACCCAGAAGTCCTGAAGCAAGGGCTGCAACTGCGCCCAAGTCATTTCCACCACGTCTTCGCCCGCCCGCGCCGCGGCAATCTGCCGAGCCAGGTCAGGGCGCGCTACCAGGCCACGACCGAGCATGATGTCTTCAGCGCCGCTGACTTCGCGGCAACGCTTCCAGTCTTCGACGCTCCAGATATCCCCGTTGGCGAACACCGGCACCTTGACCACGTCCTGCACCCGCGGGATCCACTCCCAATGGGCCGGGGGCTTGTAGCCATCGGTCTTGGTGCGCGCATGCACCACGATATGCGCCGCGCCACCTTCGGCCAGGGCAGTGGCGCACACCAACGCGCCGTCCGGGCTGTCGAAGCCCAGACGCATCTTGGCGGTCACCGGGATATGAGCAGGAACTGCTCGGCGTACGTGCTCGACGATCTGATTGAGCAGCTCCGGCTCCTTGAGCAGCACCGCACCGCCGCGCGACTTATTGACGGTCTTGGCCGGACAGCCGAAGTTCAGGTCGATCACTTGCGAACCGAGCTCGCAGGCCAGGGCTGCGTTTTCGGCCAGGCACACCGGGTCGGAGCCAAGCAATTGCACACGCAGCGGCACACCGGCAGCCGTATGGGCGCCTTGCAGCAGTTCCGGAGCGAGCTTATGGAAATAGGCGGGGGTGAGCAGGCGGTCGTTGACGCGGATGAATTCGGTCACGCACCAGTCGATACCGCCCACGCGGGTCAACACGTCCCGCAGGATGTTGTCGACCAACCCCTCCATGGGCGCCAAGGCAATTTGCATGGAAAACACTCAACAAAAATCGTGGCGCAGTTTACTGGGTTTCCCAGCGCAACCGTTAACCCCCTGTCAGGGCGGGGCCATAACCGTCGAGAAACTCTGTCGGCATACGCTTGGGCTTGCCCGTGGACAGTTCAATGCAGACGAAGGTGGTTTGCGCGCGCAGCAAGGTCGCGCCGTCACGGGGCCGGACGAGCTGGAAGCGCCGGGTCATTTTCAGGCGCTGGTCCCAATCGACGATCCAGGTCGCCAGTTGCAGCTCGTCGCCCTCATAGCCGGCCGCCAGGTAATCGATCTCATGGCGCACCACGGCCATGGCACGGTCCAGGCGACGATACTCGGTCAGGTCCAGCCCCAGGCGCTGGGAGTGGCGCCAGGCGCAGCGTTCCAGCCAGGCGACGTACACCGCGTTGTTGGCGTGCCCCAGGCCGTCAATGTCCTCAGGGGCCACCTGCAGGTCGATGATAAACGGCGTTGCCAAATCCCAGCCCATGCCTTGCTCCAGTCGATTGATGTCGGCACGGCAGTGTATCAGGCGGTCTGGCGCTCCTGTAAACGACGGCCTGCCAACAGATCCAGCACGCCTTCGATCACACGCGGATCAGCCAGAACTTTCTGGTGCCCGCCGTGTTCCAGGCGCAGCAGGCGGCTGTCGAACCAGGCGTCATGGATAGCTTGCGAGGCGTTGACCGGAACGAAGGTATCGTCTTCGGCGTGAACGATCAGGCCAGGGATATTCATCTGGTAGTGGGCGACATCCAAGTGCTTGAGCGGCATGCCGAACGTCAGTTCCACTTCCTGGATAAACGCCGAGCGGGCCCGCGACGGCAAACCGACCATTCCGGCAAAGCCGCGCAGCACATCCAGGAAGCGCGACGGCGCCGCAATGCTCACCAGCGCTTCAGTGCGCAACCCCAACTGCACCGCCAGCATCGCACTGGCGCCGCCCATGGAATGGCCGACCACCGCGTGCAAGGGCGGCAACTCGGCCGCCGCCTCCAGCATGGCGCGGGCGAACAACAGCACATGGGCCTCACGCCCCGGCGAACGACCATGGGCCGGGCCATCGAGGGCAATCACCGAATAGCCGTTGCCCACCAACGCCGTGATCAAGCTGGCGAATTGCGTCGGCCGCCCTTCCCAACCGTGCATCAGCAACACCGCCGGCCCTTGGCCCCAACGCAGCGCCGACAGGCCGAAACGCAAGGTGATGCGCTCCGACTGGGCCAGCAGCGGCAATTCCCAATCACGCGGCGGCAGGTCTCGCGGGGTCATGAAGACCCGACGCATTTTACTGGCCACCGTGTGCGGCGCCAGGCGCCCCAAGGTGCCGTTGACGCTACGAATCCATGTGAATGCGCCCATTATGCAACCCCCTTTTCAGCGCACTGCCGACTTGGCAGCACGCAATACACGATCCGACAATTCACCCGGCCCAAGCGCACGAGCCAGGGCCAGGCCACCAATCATCAAGGCCATGTCTGCCAAGGCTTTGTCGGTATCTTCCGGGCTGGCGGCCAACTGTGCAGCCATCAACTCCACATGCTCATTGAGCACCTGGCGAAATTCGTCCGGCAGGCGGCTCATCTCGCCCACCGTCGCCGGGATGGGGCAGGCTTTGGCCGTAGAGTCGCGGTGTTTGCGCGACAGGTAGAACGCGGCCACCAGCGCACGACGCTCTTCACCGGTCAGTTGCTCGTCCATGTCGTCGATCGAAGCTCGACGCTGGGCCAGCAGTTGACTGAAGGCCTCCAGCATCAGCGCATCCTTGCTTTCAAAATGCGCGTAAAACCCACCCACCGTCAGCCCCGCCGCGCCCATGACTTCCCCCACGCTCGGCTCGGCCGGGCCACGCTGGACCAACGCGGCACTGGCGGCCTGCAGAATGCGTTCGCGGGTTTGCGCTTTTTTATCGCTCATCGTGTGCCTCCGTCGTTCATGGGTTGAATATTATTACCATAATAATATTTCGCAAGCGAGAAGCATGACCGCCCGTCCGAACCGGCCGCCTGCAAAACGTTGGAATAAGAGTCAGGGCAAATAGAACAGGCCAGAGGGCAGAAACCCAAACGCCAGACAAACAAAAGGGCCATTCAATAATTGAATGACCCTTAAAAATCCCGCAAAGCGGGTAATCGTGGCGTCCCCTAGGGGACTCGAACCCCTGTTACCGCCGTGAAAGGGCGGTGTCCTAGGCCACTAGACGAAGGGGACACAAACCTTCTGTACAACTGACCAGGCTGATCTTGAAACCAGACCTGATCGATCCAAGGACGGTGTGGCCGGAACCTTGGACCTGTAAATTGGTGGAGCTAAACGGGATCGAACCGTTGACCTCTTGCATGCCATGCAAGCGCTCTCCCAGCTGAGCTATAGCCCCGATTTTTCGCCTGGCGGCGCAGCAGACCTTTCGAACTGCTTGTTGAAACTGGCGTCCCCTAGGGGACTCGAACCCCTGTTACCGCCGTGAAAGGGCGGTGTCCTAGGCCACTAGACGAAGGGGACACAAACCTTCTGTACAACTGACCAGGCTGATCTTGAAACCAGACCTGATCGATCCAAGGACGGTGTGGCCGGAACCTTGGACCTGTAAATTGGTGGAGCTAAACGGGATCGAACCGTTGACCTCTTGCATGCCATGCAAGCGCTCTCCCAGCTGAGCTATAGCCCCTCATCGGTGAGGACGGGGCGAATCTTAATGGCGCTTTAGAAAGGTGTCAAATTTATTTTCAACAATTTCTAAAAATTTTTGCCGGGATAACAATCACTTACCAGACAAACCCCGGAAAACCGGGGTTTGGCCGCTACAGCAGCTGACTCAGGCGATAGCGCCCAGCAGCTTTTCCCATTCCTTGTTTTCTTTCTTCGACACACCACCAAGCAAATCAAGGGCTTGGCGTAGACGGAAACGCGTCAGGTCCGGGCCAAGAATTTCCATCGCATCAAGCACCGACACCGAACTGGCCTGGCCGGTGATCGCGGCGAACATCAGCGGCATGGCGTCGCGCAATTTCAGTTCGAGGGATTCAACCACCGCCTGAATCGTCGCGGTAATCGCCTCCTTCTCCCACTGGCGCAGGCTTTCGAGCTTCCACAGGATCAACTGCATCAACTGGCGAACCTGGTCACCGGAAAGCTTCTTGGATTCAAACAGCTTGGCATCCGGGCTCACGCCACCGGCAAAGAAGAAGCTGGCCAACGGTGCGACCTGGCTGAACGTCTCCACCCTGCCCTGCACCAGCGGTGCGATCTTCATCATGTATTCGGGGTTCAACGCCCACTGCTGCACGCGGCTGGCGAACTCTTCCACCGGCAGGTCACGCAGCCACTGGCCATTGAGCCACGACAATTTCTCGATATCGAAGATCGGCCCGCCCAGCGAAACGCGGGACAGGTCGAAGTTGTCGACCATTTCCTGCAACGAGAACTTCTCGCGCTCGTCCGGCATCGACCAACCCATGCGGCCCAGGTAGTTGAGCATGGCTTCGGGCATAAAGCCCATGCGCTCGTAGAACGTCACCGAGGTGGGGTTCTTGCGCTTGGACAGCTTGCTCTTGTCCGGGTTACGCAGCAGCGGCATGTAGCACAGCTGCGGTTGTTCCCAGCCGAAGTATTCGTAGAGCAGGATCAACTTCGGCGCCGACGGCAGCCATTCCTCACCGCGCAGCACGTGGGTGATACCCATCAGGTGGTCATCGACAACGTTGGCCAGGAAGTACGTCGGCAAGCCGTCGGTCTTCATCAGCACTTGCATGTCCATGCGGTCCCACGGGATCTCGACGTCACCGCGCAACATGTCCGGCACCACGCACACGCCTTCGCTCGGCACCTTCATGCGAATCACATGGGGCTCGCCAGCCGCCAGGCGCCGGGCCACTTCTTCTTTCGACAACAACAGCGCACGGCCGTCGTAACGTGGCGTTTCACCGCGCGCCTGCTGCTCGGCGCGCATCTGATCGAGCTCTTCGGCGGTGCAGAAACAAGGGAACGCATGGCCCATGTCGACCAATTGCTGGGTGTACTGCTTGTAGATGTCGCTGCGCTCGCTCTGACGGTACGGGCCATGCGGGCCGCCGACGTCCGGGCCTTCTGACCAGGTAATGCCCAACCAGCGCAGGGCATCGAAAATCTGCTGTTCCGACTCACGGGTCGAACGCAGTTGATCGGTGTCTTCGATCCGCAGGATGAATTCACCGCCGTGCTGCTTGGCAAAGCAGTAGTTGAACAAGGCGATGTAGGCAGTACCGACGTGGGGATCCCCAGTAGGCGATGGCGCGATGCGCGTGCGGACGGTGGTCATGGCAGGTCTCGAATGGGCGATATAACTGAAAATTGAAACAAGGGGCGAATGGTAACAGCCTGGGTGATTTCTGGAAAACCGAGGCGCGGCCATCGGGGGCAAGCCCCCTCCCACACCGGACAGGTTCTCAGCATGAGAATGCAGTCAAATGTGGGAGGGGGCTTGCCCCGATGAGGCCGGTTGAGTCAGCGCAAATCAGACCGTCAGTAACCGCTCACGCAACTTGCCGATCTCATCGCGCGTCTGCGCCGCTGCCTCGAACTCCAGATCCCGCGCCAGCTGGTACATCTTCTCTTCCAGCTGGCGAATCCGCTTGGTGATCTCGCTCGGCGAGCGCAGTTCGTTTTCGTACTTGGCGCTTTCCTCGGCAGCCTTGGCCATGCCCTTGCGCTTTTTGCTGCGCGAGCCAGGCACGGTGGCACCTTCCATGATGTCGGCGACGTCCTTGAACACGCCCTTGGGCGTAATGCCGTTGGCCAGGTTAAAGGCGATCTGCTTGTCGCGGCGGCGCTCGGTCTCGCCGATCGCCCGCTCCATGGAGCCGGTAATACGATCGGCATAGAGAATCGCCCGACCATTGAGGTTACGCGCCGCACGGCCGATGGTCTGGATCAGCGAACGCTCGGAGCGCAGGAAGCCCTCCTTGTCCGCATCCAGGATCGCCACCAGCGACACCTCGGGCATATCCAGGCCCTCACGCAGCAGGTTGATCCCCACCAATACATCGAAGGTGCCCAGGCGCAGGTCGCGGATGATCTCCACGCGCTCCACGGTGTCGATGTCCGAGTGCAGGTAACGCACCCGTACGCCGTGGTCGGCCAGGTAGTCGGTCAAGTCTTCGGACATGCGCTTGGTCAGCGTGGTGACCAGCACCCGCTCTTCCAGGGCCACGCGCTTGGTGATTTCCGAGAGCAGATCGTCAACCTGGGTCAACGCCGGGCGGATTTCGATCTGTGGGTCCACCAGGCCTGTCGGGCGCACCAGTTGCTCGATCACGCGGCCGGCATGCTCGGCCTCGTAGTTCCCCGGTGTCGCCGACACGAAAATGGTCTGGGGGCTGATACTTTCCCACTCATCGAAGCGCATCGGCCGGTTATCCAGCGCCGACGGCAGGCGGAAACCGTATTCCACCAAGGTTTCCTTGCGCGAGCGGTCGCCCTTATACATGGCGCCCACTTGCGGCACGCTGACGTGGGATTCGTCGATCACCAGCAGCGCATCGGGCGGCAGGTAGTCGTAGAGGGTCGGCGGCGGCGCCCCGGATTCGCGGCCCGAGAGGTAGCGCGAGTAGTTTTCGATGCCGTTGCAGTAGCCCAACTCGAGGATCATCTCCAGGTCGAAGCGGGTGCGCTGTTCAAGGCGCTGGGCTTCCACCAGCTTATTGTTGGCGCGCAGGTACTCAAGGCGCTCGGCCAACTCGACCTTGATGCCCTCGATGGCGCCCATCAACGTCTCGCGCGGGGTCACATAGTGGCTTTTCGGATAAAAGGTGAAGCGCGGCAGTTTGCGGATCACCTCGCCGGTCAACGGGTCGAACGCCGACAGGCTCTCGACTTCATCGTCAAACAGCTCGATGCGGATCGCTTCCAGGTCAGATTCGGCCGGGTAGATGTCGATCACATCGCCGCGCACGCGAAAGGTGGCGCGGGCAAAGTCCATGTCGTTGCGTGTGTATTGCAGGCTCGTCAGGCGACGCAGCAGTTCACGCTGGTCAAGTTTGTCACCGCGATCGACGTGCAGCACCATCTTCAAGTAGGTTTCCGGGCTGCCCAGGCCGTAGATGCACGACACCGTGGTAACGATGATCGCGTCCTTGCGCTCCAGCAGCGCCTTGGTCGCCGACAACCGCATCTGCTCGATATGGTCGTTGATCGACGCATCCTTCTCGATAAAGGTATCGGAGGACGGCACGTAGGCTTCGGGCTGGTAGTAGTCGTAATAGGAAACGAAGTACTCCACCGCGTTGTTCGGGAAGAACGCCTTGAACTCGCCATACAATTGCGCGGCCAGGGTCTTGTTCGGCGCCAGCACCAAGGTCGGGCGGTTCACCTGCGCGATCACGTTGGCAATGCTGAAGGTCTTGCCCGAACCGGTCACCCCGAGCAGCGTCTGGTGCGCCAGGCCGGCCTCGATGCCTTCGACCATCAAGCGAATCGCTTCGGGCTGGTCGCCGGCGGGTTCAAAGCGGGTGACGAGCTGGAAATCCGACATAACGTACCTCTTTCAAGTCACCCCAGGCTGACAACCGCCGAGGACGAAATAGCTCAGCAACCCGCGAATTCTCATCGCAGGTTGCAGGAAAAAACCATGATAGCTGTAGAAGTGGTGGCGAATGTGATGGGTTTCAAGGTAATCCTCCTACATGGCCCTTCCCCCCAATGTTGCAATAAGACTAACGGTCGGCAAATAAACCGAAAAACTTGGCCGAAAAGCCGTTTCGGCTGTCGCCCTCAGGCGTGATGGCCTCTATACTAGCTCCCCGTTTGTGCACCGCTCTAGTGCATTCGGCTGGAGCGCGACACGTCCCTCCTTTCCCCCATAGAGCTGCCGCAAAAATGAGCCTGTTCTCCGCTGTCGAAATGGCACCACGCGATCCTATCCTGGGCCTCAACGAAGCATTCAACGCCGATACACGAACCACCAAGGTCAACCTTGGCGTGGGCGTTTACTGCAACGAGGAGGGGAAGATTCCACTCCTGCGTGCCGTTGCCGAAGCGGAAGCCATTCGCGTGGCGCAACACGCTGCCCGTGGCTACTTGCCGATCGACGGCATCGTGGCCTACGACCAGGCCGTGCAAAAACTGCTGTTTGGCGCTGATTCGCCACTGCTGGGCGCCGGCCGCGTCATCACCGCGCAAGCCGTCGGCGGTACCGGTGCCCTGAGAATCGGCGCCGACTTCCTCAAGCAACTGCTGCCCAATGCCGTGGTTGCCATCAGCGACCCCAGCTGGGAAAACCACCAGGCACTGTTCGAAAAAGCCGGTTTCCCGGTGCAGACCTACCGCTACTACGACGCCGCCACCCACGACGTGAACCGTGCCGGCCTGCTCGAAGACCTCAACGCCCTGCCGCCGCAGTCCATCGTGGTGCTGCACGCCTGCTGCCACAACCCGACCGGCGTCGACCTGAGCCCGGCTGACTGGCAGCAAGTGCTGGACGTGGTCAAGGCCAAGAACCTGGTGCCGTTCCTCGATATGGCTTACCAGGGCTTTGGCGACGGCATCCACGAAGACGCCGCTGCCGTGCGCCTGTTCGCGGAATCCGGCCTGACCTTCTTTGTCTCCAGCTCGTTCTCCAAGTCGTTCTCCCTGTATGGCGAACGCGTGGGCGCACTGTCGATCGTCAGCGAGTCCAAGGAAGAAAGCGCGCGCATCCTGTCCCAGGTCAAGCGCGTGATCCGCACCAACTACTCCAACCCGCCGACCCACGGCGCAGCGATCGTGGCGGCGGTGCTGAACAACCCTGAACTGCGTGCCCAGTGGGAAGCCGAGCTGGCCGAAATGCGCCTGCGCATCCGTGGCATGCGTGAGCAAATGGTGGCCGAGCTGGCCAAGGCTGCTCCGGGCCACGACTTCAGCTTCGTCGGCCGCCAGCGTGGGATGTTCTCCTACTCGGGCCTGACCGTGGAGCAAGTCACCCGCTTGCGCACCGAGTTTGGTATTTACGCGCTGGACACCGGGCGTATCTGTGTGGCGGCGTTGAACCAGTCGAACATCGGTGCGGTAACAAAGGCGATTGTTCAGGTTCTATAAGCCTGACGGCGTTATACGAAGGGAAGCCGTGGCTTCCCTTTTTAATGCCTGTCGGAAAATACCCTGCTCCCCTAGACTGAGCACCGATTGCCCTTTTGCTGTGAGAGCCCTATGAAAAACGACGACCTGAACCTGCACGCCGATCCCGACGACCAGGAGTACTTCGCTCCGCGCGCGCCGCAAGCCAATCGCCAGAAAAGCCTGGTGCTGCAAGTGGCGCTGGGAGTGTTCCTGGGTGGCCTGGCGTTGTGGCTGGTGCAGTTGGGCGCGACGGCACTCATGGCGAAACTGGCCATGGGCACCCTGCAATTCGGCGGCTGAACACGACCCGCAGTGGTAGGAGCGAGCTTGCTCGCGAAAAACGCAGGGACACCGCGTTTATCCAGAATGCCCGCGTTATCGTTAACGACCTTCGCGAGCAAGCTCGCGCCTACAGTGGCCGCGCTCCTCCAGCAACTTCACAAAACTGTTCAAACTCTGCGACACCGTGCCCCGTCGCCAGATCAGCCAGGTGTGCAACAGGCGGAAACTGTCCGTCAGCGGCCACACGCTCACCGTGGTAAACCCCGGCATGCTTTCCAGCATGCTGCGCGGCATCAGCGCCAGGCCGGCCCCGGCACTGACGCAGGCGAGCATGCCGTGGTAGGACTCCATCTCGAAGATGCGGCCCGGCACCGCGCCATCCTGTGAGAACCACCGCTCGAAATGGTGCCGGTAGGAACAGTTGGAGCGAAAGGTATAGATACTTTCCCCGTTCACATCCTGCCCGCGGGTGATCGGCGCATGCTGCAACGGCGCAATCACCACCATCTCTTCCTCGAACACCGCCACGCCTTCCAGGGTGGCATGCAATACCGGCCCATCCACAAACGCCGCCGCCAGGCGTCCCGACAACACGCCTTCGATCATCGTCCCGGACGGCCCGGTGCTCAGGTCCAGCTCGACCTTGGCGTGCTTCTGGTTGTACGCCGCCAGTAACGCCGGAATGCGCACCGCGGCCGTGCTCTCCAGCGAACCGAGGGCAAATGCCCCCTGGGGCTCCTCCCCCGCCACCGTCGCGCGGGCTTCCTGCACCAGGTCAAGAATGCGCCGCGCATAGCCAAGGAAGTTCCACCCGGCTGGCGACAGGCGCAGGCGGCTTTTCTCGCGGATGAATAATTCCACGCCCAGATCCTGCTCCAGTTGCTTGATGCGCGTGGTCAGGTTCGACGGCACCCGATGAATCAACTGCGCCGCGGCACTGATGCTGCCTTGCTCGGCAACGGCCTTGAAGATTTCCAGCTGCACCAGATCCAAATCATTCTCCAATCGTGAATGTATTGCTCAATATTATTCAGTTTCCAGAAAAGATGCAGCCCCGTAGGCTGACCCCAATCCACTCATTCAGCCGGACGGTGCCATGAACGCTATCACCCACCAGACCCACGCCCTGTCGATCAGCCCCACTACCGGGGCGACGGTCGGCAGCTACCCCTACGAAACCGAAGCCCAGTTGGACGCCGCCCTCAACCGTGCCACCCACGCCTTCCGCACCTGGCGCCGCCAGCCGGTCAGCGAGCGCTCGGCCCTGTTGCTGGCCCTGGCCGCTGCCCTGCGTGATCAAGCCGAAGAGATGGCACAGATGATCACCTTGGAAATGGGCAAACCCATCGTCCAGGCCCGTGCCGAAATCGAGAAATGCGCCCAGCTCAGCGAGTGGTACGCCGCCCACGGCCCGGCCATGCTCGCCCCGGAACCGACCCTGGTAGACAACGGCACCGCCCATATCGAATACCGCCCGCTGGGCCCGATCCTGGCCGTGATGCCGTGGAACTTCCCGGTGTGGCAAGTCCTGCGCGGCGCGGTGCCGACGCTGCTCGCCGGCAACACCTACGTGCTCAAACACGCGCCGAATGTCATGGGCAGCGCCTACCTGATGAAAGCCGCGTTCGACAAAGCCGGCTTCGCCGAAGGCTTGTTCGAAGTGCTCAATGTGACCCAGGAAGGCGTGTCAAAAGCCATCGCCGACCCGCGCATCGCCGCCATCACCCTCACCGGCAGCGTGCGTGCCGGCATGGCCATCGGCTCCCAGGCCGGTGCCGCGCTGAAGAAATGCGTACTGGAATTGGGCGGTTCCGACCCGTTCATCGTGCTCAACGATGCCGACCTCGATGCCGCCGTCCAGGCCGCCGTGATCGGCCGCTTCCAGAACAGCGGCCAAGTCTGCGCCGCGGCCAAGCGCCTGATCGTCGAAGCGGGTGTGGTGGAGGCCTTCACCGCCAAGTTTGTCGAAGCCAGCCGTGCCCTGGTGACGGGCGACCCGACCTCGACCGCCACCTACGTCGGCCCCATGGCCCGCTTCGACCTGCGCGACGAACTGCACGCCCAGGTCCAGGCGACCCTGGCGCAAGGCGCGACCCTGCTGCTGGGCGGCGACAAAGTAGCCGGCGCCGGCAACTACTATGCGCCGACCGTACTGGCCGACGTCACCGACCAGATGACCTCGTTCAAAGAGGAACTGTTCGGCCCCGTGGCCTCGATCATCACCGCCCGCGACGCCGACCATGCCGTGGCCCTGGCCAATGACAGCGAGTTCGGCCTCACCGCGAGCATCTTCACCAGGGATTCAGCCAAGGCCCGCGACATTGCGAACCAGCTGGAAACCGGCGGGATCTTCGTGAATGCTTTCAGCGTCTCCGACCCTCGGGTGGCGTTTGGTGGCGTGAAGAAGAGCGGCTTCGGTCGCGAGTTGTCGCACTTTGGCGTGCGCGAGTTCTGCAACGCGCAGACCGTTTGGCTGGATCGAAAGTAAGTTCGGGCAGGCCCTGAACCTGCCTCAACAGCGAATATGCCGCCGCACACACTGCACCAGCCCATCCAGCGCCTGCGACTTCACCGGCGCCAGCACGCAGACCGTGTGCTCACGCTCGCCTTCCGTCACGGTCAACGTGTAATGCACCTGGCTTGGGTTGCCGGGTTCTGGCGCGGTGCTTTGCGGCAACTCAAAGAAGTTTGACGCCTCGATCAGTTGCCGCAATTCCTGCTGGTCCGGCTCGGGCAGCGTGTCCAGCTGCACCGTACGAGGTTTGGCCAGCCCCGGAAAAAACGCCGGCCCGCCGTTTTCCTTGATCGAAATTTGCATGGCTGCTCCTCACCGCACAGGCGGTTTGTCACACATGAATGCCAACTGCTTTCCAGCCCTCCTTGACCGCCTTCTGCTCATCCTTGTTCGCGCCATACAGTCGACCGGCGATATCGTAGGTAATCCGCGCGAAGCGCAGGAACCCTGAGTTCGGCCGCAAGCGCGCATCGCGCAATGCGTCATACCAGATCCGCCCCGCACGTTCCCAGGCAAACCCACCCAGCTTCGTGGCCACCTGATAGAACGCATGGTTGGGAATGCCAGAATTGATATGCACCCCGCCATTGTCCTCGTAAGTCTGTACGAAATCATCCATATGCCCCGGTTGTGGGTCCTTGCCCAGCAACTTGTCGTCAAAGGCAGTACCGGGTGCTTTCATCGAGCGCAGCGCAATGCCTTTGATCTTGTCGGTAAACAACCCTTTGCCGATCAACCAATCGGCATCTTGCGCCTTCTGCTGCAACGAGTACTGTTTGATCAGCGAGCCAAACACATCCGACAACGACTCGTTCAAGGCGCCGGATTGATTGAAATACATCAGCTTGGCTTCATCCTCGGTCACGCCGTGGGCCAATTCATGGCCAATCACATCAAGCGCGATCGTGAACCGGTTGAATAATTGCTGATCGCCATCACCAAACACCATCTGGGTCGAGTTCCAGAACGCATTGTTGTAGTTCTGGCCAAAATGCACGGTCGCGTCCAGCGCCATACCGGCATCGTCGATGGAGTTGCGGTCGAAGACCTGGTCAAAAAAATCGAACGTGGCGCCCAAACCGTCATAAGCTTCGTCTACCGCCGCATCGCCGCTGGCGGGCTGCCCTTCGCCGCGGATCAGCTTGCCTGGCAGGCTATCCGTGCCCTCGGCGCCGTAGATCGAACGCCGTTTGCCGGCGCCCATGGCCAAGGCCATACGGGCCGGGCCATGAGCGGGCTCGGCGACCATGCGCAACGAGCGGAACGTGCTGTCCTTGGCGCGGGTACGTAGCGCGACGTCCCGTTGCGTTTTATTACCGTTACGCGCGATCTGGTCGAGGATGTAAGGCGGGATCAGGCAGAAAATCGCCTGGCGCGGGTGGCGAACACACATGGGCTGGCTCCTTTTGGCGGGTAATGAACGTCCGGGTCACCGGTTCAGGATAGCCCTGCTGCGGGTACCTGGCCCTAATTGTCATGAACCTGTGTTGCAGTCGTGTTTACCCAAGACTGCGAGGAACTCGCGATGCCAGCACGCAAAGCCAAAATTGACCTGACCCACCGCCCCCGGCTCGTCGATCTACGCCCGTTGATCCCGGCCACTCCTAGCCTGATGGAAGCCAGGGCGGCGACGCCCCGTGTGACGCCCGCCAAGGATTTGCAGGACCGGCGTGGCTACGCACCCGACTTTCTCAGCGGCTTCGCCGTGCCGTGGCCCACGGTGGATGAGGCATTGGCAACTGACGTCCAGCCGCTGCGCCTGGACTACACGCATTTCTCGGTGACCCTGTCACGTTCCCGACGGATGGCGCTCTATGTGGGCGTGAATATCGACGGCGGACAGGCGGTGGATATCGTTCGCAGCAACGACACCTGGGCCTACGACGGCCGCCTGCCCATCAGCGCGCAGATCGGCGACGAGCTCTACACCAACAACGGCCTGGATCGCGGCCACCTGGTGCGACGACAGGATCCCAACTGGGGCGACGAGGCCAACACCGCCAACCTCGATACGTTCCATTTCACCAATTGCTCGCCGCAGATGAGCGGGTTCAACCAGAAGACCTGGCTGGAGCTCGAAGACTACATTCTCGACAACACACAACGCTGGAAGGCCCGGGCCACGGTGTTTACCGGCCCGGTGTTGGCCGATGACGACCGTGTCTACCGCGGCGTGAAAATCCCCAAGGCATTCTGGAAAGTGGTGGCCTACCTCGGCGACGACGGCAAGCCCTCTGCCAGCGCCTACATGATCGACCAGAGCCGTGAACTCGGTCAGCTTGATCTGGTATTTGGCCAACTGCGGACCTACCGGCGCAGTGTGATCCAGATCGAGCAATTGACCGGCATCCGTTTCGCCAACCTGGCCGACTACGACGGTTTCAGCAATGAAGAGCGCGCCACGGGGACGCGAATTGAAGCACTGATCCGCGGCCCTGAAGATATACGCCTCTGACCGGCTACCGCGGCTTTATGTGGGCGCGAGCCTGCACGCGCCTACAGAAAGCCGCCATTCGGTTCCCCCTCCCCAGCCCAATCGACTACCATACCGCGCCGGTTCCCAAACGGGACTAATAGGGAATCCGAAGCGCGGTACCCCCGCGTCAATCGGAACTGCCCCCGCAACTGTAGATGCCGAGCCTGCTCCTCAACGCCACTGGATACCCTCCGGGAAGGCTGGAGCCGGGTGACGACGCATCAGTCAGGAGACCTGCCGGCCCAGTAAAACCACTAACCGGCGGGGTGTCCGGGAAGGACATCCTTGGCTGCCTCCACCGCAGCGTCCGAGGGCGTATTTCCGAACCGTACCTCCCCAGTTCCACGTACGGCTCCCAGGAGATTGCCCCATGCTGCCACGCGTTACCGCCTTGCTCACCGGACTGGGCTTCTGTGCCCTGGCCCAGGCGACGCCCACCCACTACCCGCTGACGCTGGAGAACTGCGGCAGCACCCTGACCTTTCAGCAAGCGCCCACCCGCAGCGTAACCATTGGCCAGGCGGCGACCGAAATACTCTACGCCCTGGGTGTGGGCAACACAGTGGTCGGCACGGCGTTGTGGTTCAACAACGTGTTGCCGCAGTTCAAGGCACAGAACGACACCATCGAGCGCCTGGCCAACAATGAGCCAAGCTTCGAAGCGGTCATTGCCAAGCGCCCGCAACTGGTGGCCGCCGAGTTGGAATGGGTGGTTGGCCCACAAGGCGTGGTCGGCACCCGCGAGCAGTTTCATGAATTGAAGATCCCCACCTACCTGCTGCCGTCCGACTGCGAAGGCAAGAACAACCTGGTGGGCGCCGACGGCACACGCCTGGAGCCGTTCCGCATCGACACCATTTATAAAAGCATCAGCCAACTGGCCGAGATTTTCGACGTGCCGGACCGCGGCCAGCAACTGAACGAGGCGCTCAAGGCGCGCCTGGCCAAGTCCGTCGCCACCGCCCGCAACAAGGGCCTCAAACAGGCCAGTGCGCTGGTGTGGTTCTCCAGCGCCGAAATGGCCAGCGATCCCTATGTGGCCGGCCACAAGGGTGTCCCCGAATTCATGCTGCAAACCCTCGGCCTGCACAACGTGGTGCAGTCCGATGAAGAGTGGCCCGCCGTCGGCTGGGAAACCCTCGCCAAAGCCAACCCCACCTTCCTGGTGATCGCGCGCATGGACCGCCGCCGCTACCCGGCCGACGACTACGAACAGAAACTGGCCTTCCTGCGCAGCGACCCGGTGACACGCAACATGGACGCGGTGAAACACAACCGCATCATCATCCTTGACGCCATGGCCCTACAGGCCAGCGTGCGTACTTTCGATGGGCTCGACCAACTGGCGAGCGCCATCGACAGCTACGACCTGCCCAAATGAGCAGAACGCTCCTCGCCCTGGCGCTGCTGTTGATCGCCATACTGGCCGGCGTAGCCATCGGCGAAACCGCCATCGAGCCGCAGGTAGTGCTCCAGGTGTTGGCCAATAAACTGTGGGCCGCCGGCTACGCGCTGGACCCTATCGACGAAGGCGTGGTGTGGAACTATCGCCTCACTCGCACGCTGGTCGCCGCCGCCTGCGGTGCGGGGCTGGCCACATGCGGGGTGATTCTGCAGTCGTTGTTGCGCAACCCCTTGGCCGACCCTTACCTGCTTGGCATCAGCGCCGGTGCCTCGACCGGCGCGGTGCTGGTGGTGCTGATGGGGGTCGGCGGTGGCTTGATCTCGCTGTCCGCCGGCGCCTTTGCCGGGGCGATGGCGGCGTTTGCACTGGTGATTTTGCTCGCCCGGGCCAGCGGGTCGTCGAGCGGCACCGGCCAGATCATCCTGGCAGGCATCGCCGGTTCGCAGCTGTTCAACGCGCTGACCGCGTTCCTGATCACCAAGTCCGCCAGCTCCGAACAGGCGCGCGGCATCCTGTTCTGGTTGCTGGGTAATCTCAGCGGCGTGCGTTGGTCGTCGGTGTGGCTGGCGGTACCGGTGGCCGTCGCGGGGTTGGCGGTGTGCCTGTGGCACCGCCGCGCACTGGATGCATTCACCTTCGGCAGCGACTCGGCGGCGTCCCTCGGCATCCCGGTGCGCCGCGTGCAATTTGTGCTGGTGGGCTGCGCGGCGTTGGTCACCGCGGTGATGGTGTCGATTGTCGGCTCCATTGGTTTTGTCGGCCTGGTCATCCCCCACGCCGCACGCCTGTTGCTCGGTACCGGGCACTCACGCCTGCTGCCGGCCAGCGCCTTGGGAGGCGCATTGTTTTTGATTACAGCCGATGTGCTGTCACGCACCTTGATCAAGGGCCAGGTCATTCCGGTGGGCGTGGTCACCGCACTCGTCGGCGCGCCGGTATTTGCGCTGATCCTGATCGGCCGGAGGAATGCGCGATGACAGTGCTGAGCTGCACGGCCCTGGGCTTCAAGGTGCGAGAGGCCCAGTTGCTGCGCGATATTCACCTGCAAGTCCAGTCGGGGGAAACCTTGGGTATCGTCGGGCCGAACGGCTCCGGCAAATCGACCCTGCTCAAACTGCTCGCCGGCTTGCGCGCACCGGCCAGCGGCGAGGTGCACCTGGGCGGTGAGCGTTTGGGCGCGCTGTCCCGCCGCGCCATCGCGCAGCGCCTGGCGGTGGTGGAACAACAGGCCGACACCGACGATGCCATCCGCGTATTCGACGCCGTGGCACTGGGCCGCACACCGTGGTTGTCGGCGCTGAGCCCGTGGTCCAGCGAAGACGATCGCATCGTGCGCCAGGCCCTGCACGACGTCGACGCCACCCACCTGAGCCAACGCGCCTGGCGCAGCCTCTCCGGCGGTGAGCGCCAACGCGTGCACATCGCCCGCGCCCTGGCGCAACGGCCACAGATCCTGTTGCTGGATGAGCCGACCAATCACCTGGACATCCAGCATCAACTGACGATCTTGAAAGGCGTGCAGGCGTTACCCGTCACCACCTTGATCGCCCTGCACGACCTCAACCAGGCACTGACCTGTGACCGCCTGGCCGTGCTGGATCATGGGCGATTGGTGGCACTGGGCAAACCGCTGGAGGTGCTGACGCCGCAACGCTTGCAGGAAACCTTCGGCGTGCAGGCGCATTACCTGACAGACCCATTCGACGGCGCGCAGATACTGCGGTTGCGCTCGAACTGAGATTTAACAACGCGGCCCAACAGTGTCATCGGGGGCGAGCCCTAATGCCAGTCAGTCAAGGAGGAAAACGGTAACTCTGGAGAGCGGGCTAATTGTGGAAAGCGGGCTTGTTGTGGCGAGCCCGCTTCGTTTTCCTCCTTGACTGACTGGCATTAGGGCAAGGCCCGTCATACGAAAGCCCATGATGGGTACCTCTTGAAGCAAGGGCCCATCAGGCAAGAACCGCGGCAGGTTTACGGTGCTACAGCGATCCGGCGCGCGACCCACGCCCGGCTATAGGCCAGTACGTTCTCGGCGATCGCCAACGGAAAATGGATAAACCCATGGGCCGCCTCCGGCAGCAGATGGGCTTCCACCGTCCCCCAGCGCTCAGCAATGAGCAGGGTGTCATCCTTGAGCGGGTCCAATGCCCCCACAAACATCAACGCCGGCGGCAACCCGCTGAAGTCGCCATACAACGGCGACAACGGTGGCTGTCGCCGCTGCTCATCGCTCAAGCCTGGGGTCAGCCTGCGCAACGCGTCCACCATGCCAGGCCCATCCAGCAACAACGTCTGCGGGCCCGCCGCGCGTACGCTGGGAGTGCCGGTCAAATCATAGACGCCGTAATACAACACCGCACCGCTCACGCGCTGGAGCAAATCCGGCCACTGCTTCAATGCCAGCAACGTCGCCGCCGCCAAGTGCGCACCGGCCGATTCCCCCACGACAATCACCGGCAACCCGGCAAATTCCGCGCAGTCACCCAACAGCCAGCGCGCGGCGCTCAAACAATCCTCCATCAGCCCTTCTATCGGTGTATCGACCGCCAGCCGATAATCCACCGACACCACCGCCACCTCGCACGCGTTCACCAGGCCCAGGTTGAGGTCATCATCCATCTGCGCATTGCCGATCACCCAACCGCCGCCATGGATATCCAGCACCACGCCCTTGGGCCTGCCGCTCGGCCGCAGGATACGCACGGGGACTGCGCCCACCCATTGAGTCTCAGCCAGCGGCGCCCGCTTGAGCGTTTGACTGACCCGCAACAGCGCCTGAATCAAACGCGGTGTCACGCGATTGCGGATTTTGAAGCGCGGCAGCCAAGTGAGCTTTTGGTTGAAGCGGCGCATTTGAGCCAGTTCAGGCGCACTGGCGGGCCAGGGTTTATGGGCCATCAGCGGTTATTGCGCAAAATCGAGAAATTCAACGCCGCCGCCACGCACAGCCACGCCAGGTACGGGAACAGGATCAGCCCGGTAATCAGGTCCAGGCGCACGGCCAATACCACCATTGCGGCGACGGTGAGCCACAACAACACGATGATCAGCATACCGGCGAGCAACTGATGCGCACCGAAAAATACCGGTGTCCACAGCGTGTTCAACGCAATCTGCGCCGCCCACAATGCCAGCACCGGCTGGCTGTCGGGGATCAGGCTCAAGCGGTAACCGGCCCAGGCCAACAGCAGGTAGATAATGCTCCAGGCCACCGGGAACAGCCAGTTGGGCGGGGTGAAGCCGGGCTTGACCAGGGATTCGTACCAGGCACCGGGCTTGAAAATGACACCGGTGCTGGCGGCAGCGGCGCAAGCCAGGAGGAATATAAAGAAGGTCATCGTCTGTCCTTGGCTGAGTTCAGTGGCGTGCAACGGGGAAGTCTTTCTGCATGCATCTTCAATGACTCCAGCACGCGCGCAAAAATTCCATCCGGCGTGGCGATTTGCGCGAGCGGGCGCCTCTTCTGTGCGTCATCAAAATTCGCTAAGGTGCCTCGATACCCTAGCCTATTTTGCCCTTATCGAGACCCTGCACCTTGGCCCACTCCCCCACTGATCGCCCCACCCGCATCTGGGGAGTGTTCCTGATCTTCCTGCGTCTGGGCCTGACCTCCTTCGGCGGTCCCGTCGCGCATCTGGGCTATTTCAGGCACGAATTCGTGACCCGGCGCGGCTGGCTGAGCGAGCGCAGCTATGGGGATTTGGTCGCGCTGTGCCAGTTCCTGCCCGGCCCGGCCAGCAGCCAGGTGGGCATCGCGCTCGGCCTGTCGCGGGCCGGCTACGGCGGAGCGCTGGCGGCGTGGCTGGGGTTTACGCTGCCGTCCGCCGTCGTGCTGATCCTGTTTGCCCTGGGCATTGCCCAACACAGCACCGCCATCCCGCCCGGCGCGCTGCACGGCCTCAAGGTGGTGGCTGTCGCGGTGGTCGCCCAGGCCGTATGGGGCATGGCGCGCAACCTGTGTACCGACGCACCGCGCATCACCCTGATGCTACTCGCCGCCTGCGTGGCCCTGCTGCAAAGCTCTGCGTGGGGCCAGGTCGGGGTGATCAGCGCAGCGGCGGTGGCTGGCCTGCTGCTGTTCAAGCCCACACCGCCCGCCGCGCACGATGCGTTGCCCGTGACCATCAGCCGTCGTGCAGGGGCAATGTGGTTATCGCTGTTTGTGCTGGTGCTGGCCGGTCTGCCGATCCTGGCCCACTGGCTCCCCAACCCAGGCCTGGCGTTAACCGACGCCTTCTACCGCACCGGCGCGCTGGTATTTGGCGGCGGCCACGTGGTGCTGCCCCTGCTGCAAGCCGAAGTCGTGCCCACCGGCTGGGTCAGCAACGACGTGTTCCTGGCCGGCTACGGTGCCGCCCAAGCCATGCCCGGCCCCTTGTTCACCTTCGCGGCTTTCCTCGGGGCCTCCATGACCCAAGCCCCGACCGGCTGGCTCGGCGGCCTGCTCTGCCTGCTGGCGATCTTCGCACCGTCGTTTTTGCTGGTGATGGGCGCACTGCCCTTCTGGGAAAGCCCGCGCCGCAGCCCTCGCACCCAGGCCGCGCTGGCAGGCGTGAACGCCGCGGTGGTCGGCCTGTTGCTGGCGGCGTTGTATCAGCCGGTGTGGACCAGCGCGATCTTTACCGCCCAGGACTTCGGCCTGGCGCTGATTGGCGTGGTGGCGTTGATGGTGTGGAAGCTGCCACCGTGGCTGGTGGTGGTAGGAAGCGGCGCGGCGGGATGGTTATTGAGTCTTACGGTGTGAGGCTCGCAGCCCACGCGCATCGCCCTGCCGAGTTAATCCCTAGCCCTTCAACTCGCCCAACCGATGACTCGCCGCGTCATCATAAGCCACGTACAACGACTCGGCGATTTGGCTTTTGATGGCTTTGGTGGATTCCAGCCCCAGCACAAAACCTTCCGCCTTGCCGCCGGCACGGTTGAGCTCTTCGTGAGTGGCCGCGCCCGTGATGGCGTCGAGAAGCTTGGCGGCGTGAGGGCCTACACCTTTGGGCAGGGAGATTTGGTCGATGGTCATTACGGTACCTTCAAGGATGGAGATCGGTAGCGCGTGGAACCACTGCCGGGGTGGCATGGTAGACCGGTTAGCGGAGAAAGGGGTTGCTTTCGGCCAGACGCTCGACGGTTTCCACACTGTATCTGCGTAGTTTTAGAAACCGAGGCGCTTGACTGAAGAGGATTGGGTGAGTCGTAGCTCAACTATTTCAACATGCAGGATCGTACAAGCCAGCTAACCACCCCCTCGATATCCTGACACCTCTCAACTACCCGAGTATCGGTCATGGCCCAGTCACAGCACCCAACACAACCTGTAAACCTCACGCAAAAAGCTTCGCTCATCAACGAGCAATGGAGCCCGAGGGTCGTCGCCGAGATGAACGACTACCAGTTCAAGGTGGTGCGTATCGAAGGAGAATTCATCTGGCACTCGCATCCGGAAACCGACGAGGCGTTTCTTGTGCTTGAAGGGACGCTGCGTATCGACCTTCCGGAAGGCCCCGTGTACGTGGCGCCGGGTGAACTGTATGTGGTCCCCCGTGGCGTCGAGCATCGGACGGCCGCCGAAGGTGAAGCCAAGCTGATGATGATCGAACCGCGCGGCATTCTGAACACTGGCCATGAAGGCGGAGAGCGTACTGCCACGAATGATCTGTGGATCTGAACGGCTGGGGCTCGTCGCCCCGCTTTTGAACTTGGCGCCGAGGGCGAGGATAGCGAGTACGGCCAACGGGTGAGGCGGTGCAAGCCGCCTGATGCACCGGTAAAAACCACTGCGCCCACCAATAGACGGCGTCGGTCGTGATGGGTTAATCAGCCTCCCCTACTCTTCAACACTGTGTATCAACGCCGCAAACAGCTCGCCACGCGGCCTCTTGTTCCACGGGATATCGGCACTTTCAAACCACGCCTGCCCGGCTTCCGGATGGGGGCCGCTCAGTACCACCACGCCTTTTTCATAGGCATAACGCGCCGCGGCGACGTCGCCGTTATGGTAGGTCGCGAGGGTTTTATAGCGTGTGGTCGTGCGGGGTGTGGGGAAGTAAGGGCCATCCTGATAGAAGACGTGGTCCGGCTTGCCCGCCCAGGTGACGCGAACCGCCGCGTCGTCGAGGGTGGTCACTTCAAAGCCTGGGCGGCCGACTTCGCTGTCGAGGGCCTGAGGGATCAGGCCTAAGTTGTTTTCGTCCGCCAGGTAGGCGCCCATGCACAAGCCCAGGTAACGACCACCCTGGGCGACATAATTGCGAATGGCCTCGACGCGAGCATCGCCCAGGCTGTCGAGGGCGGCGGGAATGTCCTGGCCGCCGCCGGGTTGCACATAGAGATCGTAGCGGGCGAGGGTTTGCGCGGTGATGTCGATCGGTTCGTCGGCGCCGACGAAGTCGATCTGGTAAGTCGGGTCGAGACGCAGCAGTGCCCTTTTCACGCTTTCCGAACAGTCCTCGCAGCCCGCCGGGCCGCGGTAGATCGCCACATGGGTGAGGGGTGTGGCGGCGTGCGCCGACACTGTGGCAAACGCCAGTAACGCGGCGGCGATAGCGTACGACTTCATGGCAGTGGGCTCTTGGCAGGTAGGGCATGGGTGATCCAGCGCACAGCCTAAATCGAATGGGCTGTTGAATCCGTTAACAGTTGTAAACACCCCCAGGTGCCTTGGGTACCCTGCAGGCCGGCTCGAAAGGCGGCATGCAATGGATCTGAAATTCAGTCACGTCTATATATTGGTCGAGCATCTCGAGATAGGGTTGTTGTGGCGAGCGGTGGGCGCATTATCGGGTTGCCCAAACGCTTCGGGCACTTCTCCATCGAGATTCTGGAGGAGAAGGGGCTGAAGGCCTTTATCGACGCAGCGTTTGCCGACGAACCGGTCAATTAGGGCACTCCTTCGCAGCAGCGCAGTCTCTACCTGAACACCCACTTTTGCCCAGCGGAGCCTCACATGATCATTGTCCACCACCTCAACAACTCGCGCTCGCAGCGCATTCTATGGCTGCTCGAAGAGCTCGGCCTGCCCTACGAGATCAAGCGCTACCAGCGCGACCCGAAAACCAATCTTGCGCCACCGGAGCTCAAGGCCATTCATCCGCTGGGCAAATCCCCGGTGATTGAAGACGGCTCCCGCGTGGTGATCGAGTCCGCCGCGATCATCGACTACCTGATCCGCCGCCATGGCGAAGGCCGCCTGCAGCCAGACCCGGCGACCGCCACCTATGACGAGTACGTGCAGTGGCTGCACTTCGCCGAAGGTTCGGCCATGTTGCCGTTGATGCTCAACCTGTACGTCGGGCGCCTGGGGGAAGCCGGTGCGCCGTTGCATCCGCGTATCGAGTCCGAGGTGGCCAATTACCTGGGTTATCTGAACGACGCCCTGGGCAACTCTCCATATCTGGTGGGTGACACGTTGAGCGGCGCGGATATCCAGATGAGCTTTATCGGCGAGATTGCCAAGGCCCAGGGCAAGTTGCAGGCCTACCCGAACCTGGCCGCCTGGGTGCAGCGGTTCCAGGCGCGCCCCGCGTATCGCCAGGCGTTGGAACAGGGCGGAGCGTATGCGTTTGCGAAGTGAGGACGCTGTTGTGGCAAGCGGGCTTGTTGTGGCGAGCGGGCTTGCCCCGCGTTGGGCTGCGCAGCAGCCCCAAAACCAGGCACCGCGGTGTGTCAGTTAAAAACACATCGTTGATCTTGATCTCAGGCGCCCCGTTAAACCACGCTGGCCGCAATTCGATAGTGATTTGGGGGGTAAACCGGCAGGGATGCCGGTTTAGCCGCCCCGCGCCATGGATGGCGCGTGGCGGCGGCCCCCCAAATCAATGTCGGATTGCGGGCACACCGAGCCTGGGCGAGGTGCCGAGTGGTGGGGCAAGAGCCCTTTGCTTACTTTGGGGCTTTTCCAAAGTGAGCCGCCGTAAGGGCGGAACCCTAAGTCGCCGTTACCGCAGCAACGGATATGTACCCGGTCCAATCCAAAAAAATAGTCGGCCCAGAGGCCGCCATCGGGGGCAAGTCGAATCGTCGCACCGCCCCTCCCACATTTGACTGTGTTCGACTCAAGTTCTGATGGCTGCCTCGACCCGCGCGATGTAGCTGTCAAACCGCGCCACCAGGTCCACCTGCTCCGGAAAGCGCAGCCACTGGATCTGCAAGCCGTCCATCATGGCCAGGATTTCTTCCACCAGCCCGGCGATGTCCACATCGCTGCGCACCTCCCCCGCTGCGACCAGGTCGGCAAACTGCCCCTGCATACGTTGCTGAATCGCCGCATAGCGCGCCTGGAACCAGGCCCAGGCCGGTTGGGTGTCGAGCAGGCTTTCGGCATTCAAGATGGTAAACGCGCGCACCACGCCCGGCGCGGTGGCGTTCGAACGGTTGATCGCGCGCAGGCTGCCGAGCAACCCGGTCAACGACTTTTCCGCGCGCACTTCATCGGCAATCCGTTGATTGACCTCGTCGCGACGTTGCAACACGCCCATCAATAATGAAATTTTGCTGGGGAAGTGATGCAGCACACCGGCCACGGAAATACCGACGATGGCCGCCACCTTGGCCACCGAAGCGCCGCTGTAACCCTCCAGGGAAAACACCTGCAAGGCCGCGTCCAACAGCTCTTCGCGGCGTTTTTCACCTTTGGGCGCGCGGCGGGTCTTGGGGGCAGGCTCGGTCATGGGGAGGTCCTTGTGGGCAGGCTTGCACCGTATCCAAATTGCCCCTGGGCCGCAAATAAAGCTCAGGCGCTTTCCCGTTCGATCAGGCGGCAGTCCAACCGGTTCAAACGCTGTACCTCATCCTCCAAGGCTTCCGACCGCCCGGGGCAAGCCCTGATGCCTGTCAGTAAAGGAAGAACACAGTAACTGTGGCGAGCGGGCTTGCCCTAATACCATTCAGTTAAGCGTACATCGCCTTCTGTAGGAGCGAGGGGGACGCCTAGTTCTTGCTCGCGAAAAACGTCAACGATGACGTTTTTCGCGAGCAAGCTCGCTCCTACAGAAGGCGATGTACGCTTAACTGAACGGCATTAGGGCTTGCCCCGCTCACCACAGCAAGCCCGCTCGCCACAGGGGTGGTCGGATGTTCAGTGGGCTTGCAGGCAGTGCATGACGGGCTTCAAGGCGGGATACAGCTTCAGGTACTCGGCGAACGCGCGGTCATAGGCCTCGACGTTTTCCACCTTCGGCTCCGCCCGCAATTGCAGTTGCACCCACCCCTTCGCCATCTCCCCATCACTCACCAACCCCACCGTATGCGCCGCCAGCAACGCCGCGCCGAGGGCCGCTTCCACTTCCTGGACGATGGTGTACACCGGGTAGCGCGTGACGTCCGCGATGATCTGCATCCACAAATCCGAATGGCTCGCCCCACCCACCACAATCAAGCGCGGGTCCAGGGAATGCGCGCCACGGGTGCCGGCCTCGATGTTGTGGCGTAGGGCGAAACTCACCCCTTCCAGGACCGCGCGGTACAGGTGAATGCGGCTGTGGTACAGGTTGAGCCCGACAAAACTGCCACTGGCGCGGTCGTCCCAGACCGGGCTGCGTTCGCCCATCAGGTAGGGCAAAAACAGCAAGCCTTCACTGCCCGCCGGGATCTTCATCGCGCGTTCTTCCAGCAATACCAGGCTGTCCTGGCCGGTGGCCCGGGCCTGTTGCTCCTCGGCCTGGCAGAACTGCTCGCGAAACCAGCTGACCGACGCCCCGGCGGTGATTGCGCCGCCGAAGATGTACAGGTCGCGTTGGCCGTTGTAGACATGGGGAAAACTCACCAGGCCGTGGTGCGCATCCACCTGCTGGTTCAGATAGCCCCAGCACATGCTGGTGCCGATCATCGCCACGTGGTTGCCCGGCTGTGTCACCCCAGCGGCCAGGGTTGCCATGGCCGCATCCACCCCGCCGGCGAGGACCGGCATGCCGGCCGCCAAGCCCAATCGCGTGGCCCAGGCGTCCCGCAGTTCGCCGACCACTTCGCCGGAATACACCAACCGTTCGGGCATCATCGCCAGGGGGATACCCAGCGCGGCAAGCATCTCCTGCGACCAGCCCCGCTGCGCCACGTCGTACACCCCGCCCATGTTGCCGGCGCTGCTATGGTCCACCGCCAGTTCACCGGTCAGGCACCAGTTGATATAGCTGTTGGGCGGCAGCAAGTAACGGGTGTCAGCCCACACTTCGGGCTGGTGCTGCTTGAGCCAGAGCATCTTGGTGAAGCCGTAGTAGCTGTCTACCGAATTGCCGGTGACCGCGTACAGACGCTCCAAATCAACGTGCTCACGCACCCACGCCACCTGCTCGCCGGCACGCCGGTCCATCCAGATCAGGCAGGGGTGCAGCGGCGTGATCTGCGCATCCACCGCAATCCCCGAACCACCGTACAGGCTGCTGATACACAGGGCCTTGACCTGTTCTTTCGCAACCCCGGCCTTGGCCATGCACTGCGCAACGCAGGCCTCGACCGCGTCCAACCACACCTGTGGCCACTGCTCGGCCCAGCGCACTTTCGGGGTATCCACGCGATACCCCTGGCTGTGCTGGGCGATGATCGTGCCTTGAGCATCCACCAGCAGCGCCTTGGTACTCTGGGTTCCAATGTCGACGCCCATCACGTAGTTCATGTCAAACCACCGGCTTCAACAGCACCTTGATCGACTTGGTCGAGTTGGCCAATTCGAAGGCTTCGGCAAAATCGTCCAGCGGGAAGTCGTGGGTGACGATGCCTTGGGAGGTGACCAGGCCACGCTCGAACAGGTCGATGGCGATCGGGTAGCAATACGGCCCCAGGTGGGCGCCGCGTACGTCCAGCTCCTTGCGGTCACCGATGATCGACCAATCGACGCTGGTCTCGGCACCAAACACGCTGAACTCGACAAACCGCCCGAGCTTGCGGATCAGGTCCAGGCCCTGGGTCACGCCGGCCGGGACGCCGGTGGTCTCGATGTACACGTCGCAGCCGTAGTTGTCGGTCAGGCTGTTGATGATCTCGCGGGCGTTGTCACGGGACGGGTTGATCACCACATCAGCACCGAATGTTTTCGCCAGTTCCAGGCGCTCGTCGACCATGTCGATCACCACCAGTTTCTTCGGGGTTTTCAACGCGGCGACCTGGACCATGCACAGGCCCAGGGTACCGGCGCCGGCGATCACCACCACGTCATCAAGCTGGAGGTCCCCACGGTTCACGGTGTGGATCGAGCAGGCCATCGGTTCCACCAGCGCGGAATCCTCCAGGGACACCGACTCGGGAATCTTGTGCACGATGGCGGTCTTGGGGATGCGCATGTACTGGGCCATGCCGCCTTCGGCCACTTCGCGCTGGAAGCCGAAGATGTTATGCACTTCGCACATCCAGTACTTGCCCGACTTGCAGAAGCGGCACTTGCCACAGGGCACGATCTGCTCGGCGATCACCTTGTCGCCGACGGAGACCTCGAAGTGCTCCTCGGCACCCTCGCCCACCTCGACCACATAGCCAAAAAATTCATGGCCCGGCACCACCGGCGCCTTGACCCAAGGGTTGTCGCCGCCCCAGAACATGGCCGCGCCGGAGTGGCACTTGCAGTCACTGGCGCAGATGCCGCAGGCGGCGATGCGAATCACCAGTTCATTGGGGCGCGCCTGGGGTTTGCCGATGCGTTCCAGGCGATAGTCTTTCGGGCCGTGGCAGACGACGGCTTGCATATGAGTGTGCTTTTCCATGGTATTGGGTCCTGTGTGGATAGAGGTTTATCGATGGCGCTGACGGCTGATAAAGATCGCCAGCAAAATGATCCCGCCCTTGATCACGCTCTGGACGTAAGGCGAGACGCCAAGCATGTTCAGTCCGTTATTCAGTACGCCGAGCAGCATCGCGCCGAGCAACGTGCCGACGATCACCCCGCGCCCACCGGCAATCGACGCACCGCCCAGCACCACGGCGGCGATCGCATCCAGCTCGAACGAGACCCCCGCATTCGGCTGGCCGCTCATCAGGCGCGAGGTAAGCACCAGCCCGGCAATCGCGGCCGTCAGCCCGCTGATGGCGTACACCAGCAACTTGAAGCGCGCCGCGCGCACCCCGGACAAGCGCACGGCTTCTTCATTGCCACCGATGGCGTAGATGTAGCGGCCGATGCGCGTGTGTTGCAGCAGCACATAGGCGGCAAAGTAGGTGATCAGCATGATCAGGATCGGCACTTCGATGCCGAACAGGCTCTGGCGACCGAAGAAGCCGAACCACTCCGGCAGCCCGGAAATCGGGTAGCCATCGGTGTACATCAGGCCCAGGCCACGGGCGATGCCCATGGTCGCCAGGGTCACGATGATCGGCGGCATGTGCAGGTAGGCCACGAACAGTCCGTTGCCGATACCGAAGGCCACGCCGACCAGCATGCCGGCGCCAATCGCCAGGCCCGGCGGCAGCCCCGCGACCATCAGGCCGGCGGTCAGGGTGCCGGACAAGGCCATCACCGGCCCCACCGACAAATCGATACCGCCAGTGAGGATCACGCAGGTCATGCCCACCGCGATAATCGCGTTGATCGACACCTGGCGAGCGATATTCGACAGGTTGCTGGCCGTGAGGAAGGTGTCGCTGGCCAGGATCATCACCAGGGTCACCACCACCAGCCCCACGAAGGGATAGAACGCCGGCGAGCGCACCAGCTGCGCCAGGTTCAGGCGCAGTCGGCGGGTGTCGACGCTGTTAATGGACGTATTCACTTGAGCCCCCTGTTGCATGGCGCATGACCTCTTGAGGATTGACGGCGCAGCCTTCGAGCAGCTTGACGATGGCGCCTTTGTGGAACACGGCGACGCGGTCGCACATGCCAATGATTTCGGGCAGTTCGGAGGAAATCATGATGATCGCGTAGCCCTGCTCGGTCAGGCTGCGCATCAGCGCGTAGATCTGGGCCTTGGCGCCGACATCGATGCCACGGGTGGGCTCATCGAATACCAGCACGTCGCAGTGGTGGTTGATCCAACGCGCGATCACCACCTTTTGCTGGTTGCCGCCGCTGAGGTTGAACACCCGGCTTTCGCCGCTGGGCGCCTTGATCGACAGCTGGCGCATCAGGTCTTCGACACTGGCGCACTCCTTGGCCTTGTCGATCAGGCCCGAGGCGCCCTGGTACTTGGGCAGGTTGTTCAAGGAGATATTTTCGCGAATGCTGAAATCGGTGATCAGCCCTTCGCTCTTGCGGCTCTCAGGGAGCAGGCCGATACCGTGGGCCAGCGCCTGGGCCGGGTCGTCGAGGGTGATTTTCTCGCCTCGCAGCCACACGTCTTTGCTCACCGATGGCAGCGCGCCCATCATGCCCAGGGCCAGTTCGGTGCGGCCCGAGCCCACCAGGCCGGCAAAGCCGAGGATCTCGCCCTTGTGCAGGTTGAAGCGATTACGCGGGCCGTTGCGCACCAGCTGGATGTCCTTGACCTCCAGCAACACCGGGCCACGCTCGCTGCTCGGCTTGGAAGGGAAACTGCATTCCAGGCGGCGGCCCACCATCATTTCCACCAGGCGGTCGATATCGCTGTCGGCCACTTCGGTGACGCCCACATTGGCGCCGTCACGCAGCACGCTGATGCGGTCGCACACCTGAAAGATTTCCTCCAGGTGGTGAGAGATAAAGATCACCGCGACGCCCTGGCGCTTGAGCTCGCGCATGATGTCGAACAGCAGCTCGGCTTCGCTGGGGGTCAACGTCGCGGTCGGTTCATCCAGCACCAGCAGGCGCGCATCCAGGGCGAGGGCCTTGGCGATTTCGACAAACTGCTGCTCGGCCACGCTCAGGTGCTTGACCGCGCACTTCAGGTCAATCGTCACACCGAGGCGCTTGAACAACGCTTCGCACGCCTCGACCATTTCGCGCTTGCGCAGCAGCCCGAAGCGGTTGCTCAGCTCATGGCCGAGGAAGATATTTTCCACCGCCGTGAGGTAGGGGATCAGGCTGAATTCCTGGAACACGATGCCGATGCCCGCGGCAATCGCATCGCGGTAGGTCGCGAAGTGCCGGGGTTGGCCATCGATCAGGATGTGCCCTTCGTCCTGATGTTCGACGCCGCCGAGGATTTTCATCAGGGTCGATTTGCCGGCGCCATTTTCCCCCAGCAACGCGTGAATCTCGCCACGCTCCACCTGCAGGTCGATGGACTTGAGGGCCTGCACACCGGGGTAACGCTTACAGATATTTTCCAGCTTCAGAAGACTGCTCATACCGCCGACCTCGTATTCAGAAGGATGGCCTCAAGCCCCACGACGCACGTGGGGCCTGGGTGATTTACCAGCTGAAGTCCTTGGCCTTGGCCTGGTCGATCAGGGTGATGTCCACTGGAATGGTGGCGGGTACCTGAGCGCCCCACTTCTTCGCCAGGGCGATGCCCAGGGCCAGGCGGATCTGATCGCGGGGGTATTGGGCGGAGGTGGCGATGAACTTGCTGCCGGGTTTCTGGATCGCCTTGATCGCTTCCGGCGCACCGTCGACGCTGACCAGTTTCACGTCCAGGCCACTGGCTTCGATGGCCGAGAGTGCGCCGAGGGAGCCGTTGTCATTCACGCTGAAAATGCCTTTGAGCGTCGGTTGCGCCTGGAGCATGTTCTCGGTGACGGTCAGCGCCTGGTCACGTTCCTGCTTGCCGTTCTGGATGCTGACAATCTTGATGTCCGGGTGCTTGGCCACGGCCTCTTTGCAGCCGCGCACACGCTCGAGGATCGGCACCACGGCGATGCCGTCGAGGATCGCGATATTGCCTTTGTCGCCGATGTTCTTAGCCAGATATTCACAGGCCTGGAAGCCGGCGTCGAAGTTCTTCGAACCGACGAAGGAATCCAGTGGGCCTTCGGCCTGTGCGTCGACCGCCACGACCACCACGCCGGCAGCGTGGGCGGACTTGACCGCCGATTGCACGCCGACCGAATCCGTAGGGTTGATCAGCAGGATATCGATGCCCTTTTGCAGCATGTCTTCCACGTCACTGACCTGCTTGGACACGTCGTGGCGGGCGTCGGTGATGATCAGTTTCGCGCCGATGGTGGCACCCGCCTCTTCCAGGGCGTTTTTCATGGTGACGAAATAGGGGTTGTTGATTTCCTGGAAGGACGCGCCGATGCGCAGCGGTTTGGCGGCGTCGGCAAAGGCCGGAGAAACGGTACCGAGGGTGATGCTTACAGCCAATAAACACAGGGTTTTCGGAAGCATTTTCATGGCGTGGGTCTCTGTTTTGTTTTTATTGTTAGAGCAAATGTTATCGTTAACATTTTGCGAGAAGCTAGCAAGGAAATCCGGCAGGCGCAAGGGGCCACTGGTCGGGCGCGGTCGAAATATGGGAGGCGGCTTGTTGGAGGTACGCCGCAAAAGCTCGCACAATCTTGAGCACCAACTAAGCTCAGCCTCCAACAAAAAAAATCCGAGCACCCCGCCATGGCCCACCCTACCGAGACCTTTCGCGCCCGCTACCGCGCCAATGTCGCGCCCCATTACAACCCCTGGCTGCATGCCGGTTTCGTGTTCGGCTACGGCATCGCCGGCATCCTCCTGGCCTGGTCATCGACGCATCGAATCACCCCGCTGCAATGGCTGACCGTGCCCGCGACCCTGGTGTTCTTCAACCTGTGTATCTACCTGGTGCACCGTCACCTCGGCCATCACAAACATGCCTTGTCACGCCTGTTCTACGCGCGCCACACCGGCGATCACCACAGTTTCTTCACCCCCGGCCACATGACCTACGACAGCCCTCGCGACTGGCGGGTGATCCTGTTCCCCGCCTGGCTGATCGTGCTGCACAGCCTGGCGATCACCCTGCCCGCCTGGTGGCTGCTCAAGCAGTTGAGCCCCAATGTCGCCGGATTGTTTGCTGGCTGCATGATCCTCGGTTATTTGCTTTACGAAGTGTTTCACGCCTGTGAGCACTTGCCCGTCGCACATCCATTGGCACGCCTGCCGTGGATTCGCCAGATGCACCGGTTGCACGCCCTGCACCACCGTCGCGAGCTGATGCAGGGGCGCAACTTCAATATTGTCTTGCCGCTGATGGATTACCTGTTCGGCACCCTGCATTGGGAACCGAACCCCCACGACAACCAGGAACCGTCATGAGTACCCGCCCCAAAAAACTGCGCCACCTGTTGTTTGTGCTGCTCCTGGCAGTGATCGCCTTTCTGCTGTTGATGCCCACCCCAGTACAACCGGTGAACTGGGTCCCCCCCAAGGCGCCCTCGCTGAAAGACGGCCCCTACGCCGAAAACCAGCGCCTCAAGGGCGTACAAAAAATCGGTGCCCAGGACATCGACGGGCCCGAGGCCCTGCTGCTGGATGCCCAGGGCTATCTGATCAGCGGGTTGCATGACGGGCGCATCATCCGCACCTCGCCCGACAGCCGCAGCCTGGAAGTGCTGGCCAATACCGGCGGGCGCCCACTGGGCATGGCGCTGCACCCGGATGGGCGCTTGATCATCGCCGATGGGGTCAAGGGCCTGCTGGCATTGGACCGCAATCGCCAGCTCACCACCCTGAGCACTGCGGCCAATGGCGTGCCGTTCGGGTTTACCGATGACGTGAGCGTGGACGCCAGCGGGCGCTACGCGTACTTCAGCGATGCTTCGAGCCGCTGGGGCTACGGGCAGGACGGTGAAGCCGTGATCGAGCATGGCGGCGACGGGCGGTTGCTGCGTTACGACTTCAGCAACGCCCGCACCGAGGTGTTGCTCGACCAACTGCAATTCGCCAACGGCGTGGCCCTGGGGCCGGATGAACGCTACGTGCTGGTGAATGAGACCGGTGCCTACCGCATCAGCCGTTACTGGCTCAAGGGCGACCGCGCCGGCAGCCATGACCTGTTTATCGACAACCTGCCCGGCCTGCCGGACAACCTCAGTTTCAATGGCCAGGACCGCTTCTGGGTCGCGCTGTATTCGCCGCGCAATCCGTTGCTGGACAGCTTTGCCGGCTACCCGCTGCTGCGCAAGGTGATGGTGCGCGCGCTGATGGTGGTGCCCAAGCCCATCGAGCGCAAAGCCTTTGTGCTGGGGCTGGATACCGAGGGCAAGGTCATCGCTAATTTGCAGGATGGCAGCGCGGGCAACTACTCACCGATCACCACCGCGCGGGAGTATGGCGACTGGTTGTACCTGGGCTCGTTGAAGAATACGAGCATGGCGCGCTTGCCGTTGAAACTGGCGTTGGCGCCATAACGCAAACAGGGCATACAGGCGCCTGGCCTGTATGCCCTGGGGACTACGGGTCAATCATGTTCAGCTCTTGGTGCTGCTCAGCAAGGTCTGTTTGCACAGGTGGCCGAAGCTGACGAACTCGGTGTTATCGCCACCGACACCAATGCCTGGGTATTCCAGCACTTCCATGCGCCACACGCCGTAGTTGAAGTCGGTACGCCAGGTGTTCTTGTAGCCCTGGGCGTAATCGACAAAGGTGGTCTGGAAATCACCGAAGCAGGTGCCCACGTTGATCGTGCCCGACGCTAGCCCCGAACTGCCGGTCGCCGCCGAATACGCCTTGTAGACGATATTGCCGGTGTCCGGATTGATGTGCTGGTCGAGGTAGACGACCGGGTGCAGCCCTACCAGTGGCGCACCGGTACTGTCCGACAGGCCCATGGTCCAGGTCAGGTCCCGATAGGCTTGGGTGGTCATGTAGCCGTAGCCCACATCGGAAGCCGAGTACGGGATGCGCAACACGTTCGCCTCGCCCTTCACATCCGGGTTGTTCACCCGTGGATTGGAGCCAAACGACAGGTTGTATTTACCCGTCGCGCTCCACGGCTCATTCGGGTGCTGGTTCGGCCGCACACGCACCTTGACCACGCCGCCGACGCCCGGGCTCGGGATCGATGTCGACAGGACGTTGGCCCCCACGGTGACCCACTGGGCACCATCGAAACGCTCAAGGATCCACTTGTTACGCGTGCTGCCACTGGCCGCATCGGCCGTCAGCGCAATACCGACACTCTGGCCACGGACAGCGGTGAAGTCGAAGTAATCGACATCATCCAGGCTGTCGGCATTGCCGCTGATGTAGTTGAGGGTGTCCGGCAGTTGGAAGGCCGTGTCCGGGGTGTCATTGGGTTCAAAGGCGTCGAGGTTGGTATCGACCGCAACACCGAACTGAAAGCTCGACCCTTGGACCGCCGCGTTGGCTTCCATGAACCAGTAGTAATCGCCGGCCGGCACCACGCCGCCGAGGCTTTCATCGCCAGTACCAGGGTTGTTCGAGGTGCCCAAAGGCAGCGGATTGCCCTGGCCGTCATCCTGGAACAGCGACAACGACATGTCGGTGCCCGCGGTCTGGTTGACCAGCAGGACGTTGATTCGCGCTTTCTGCGGCAGGTTGAAGTGGTAGCACAGCAGGTCGCCGGTTTGCACACCATTAATCGTGTAGAGCGCGTTGACATCCAGCGTCTGCTCACAGCCCTGGACCAGCGCAGCCTGCACGGCGGGCGCCGACTGGGCCGTGGCTTTTTGTACCTTGGTCACCCGGGCCGGCGCGGTGTTGTCTTCCACCACCGAGTCGGCTTGCGCCTTGGCGGCAAACAGCGGTTTCTTCAACTGGGCACCCGCCTGCAGTTGCTGCTTGAGGGCAGCCGGCGCCTTGTTGGCCTTGATCTTCGCAGCGTTTTTCAACCCTTGCTTGACCGCGGGAGGCGCCGCTTGCGCAGCCAGGTGAGGGTATTGTTCAGCGAGGGCAAAGGCCGAGACAAAGCAGGTGGCAGCCATGGCCGCGCCCAGCATAAAGGCTTTTTTCGATTTCATTTTTTATCCATCCATAGTTAAAAACTGAAGGTCAGGTGACATCCGGTCACCTGGGATGGAATGTAGGATAAGACTGGATGGATGTACAGTATTTTTTTGAGAGAAATGTGGTTTTAAGGAGAAATTCGCGTAGGAAAAAACGGACCCCCTCTGGAGCCGAGTGCCCCAATAGCCCCAGCTGACAGCCCAAATCTTCAGCGACCAGCGTGTAGGAATGTGACGTCCGTCGATCACCGCTGTGTCCAGCGGTGCCAGTTGGATGTCGGCGTTGTACAGGGTCTGGGGGCAGCCTTCGCGGTCGATCCAGGTGCCGGTCAGGTGATATCGGCCCATCTACGCCAAACGGTCCAAACGACTGTTGCAATAACCCAAATGAAACCTACGTAATAAGGCCACAACACCCAACGCTTCAGTCCTAAGGGAACCGACGCCAGCTCGGCCTCGGTCACAACACCTGCTTTCACATAGCGTGCTGAGTCAGACAGGAAATCAAACATCAACAGCATGCGGTATTGCCTGTCGATCCACCGGTTTCGTCTCCAGAATCGCTTATTGGCGCGGACCCTTTCGTTATGACTGAAATAACCTTCCACCTCGTCGAGTTTTGTATATTCGGCAAACAACGCCAGCCCCAAAACGACAAACGCCCCACCAAAATGCACAATGGTGAAGGCAAGAAAAAACGACACGATTAAGCCCCCTCTGGCCGCAGGTGCCGGTTGAGCACATCAAAATGATCGGAGCGCTGCTGGCTCGGGGCGCTGCCCATGAGGCGGGATTTCAAACTGCTGTAGTCCGTTGTGCGGTCGTTGATATAGCTCTGCGCCATGCCCTGCATCCGAGATGCAAAGAAGATGGCGTCGAAATATAAGCAAGCACCTACGCCCCGGACACAAGCGCGGGTGGGCTGAAATGCATTTGGGAAGTTGCCTACTTCACGAAGAAACAGCGCCTACAGAAACAACCCTAATATCCGGTCATCTCCAGGTAACCCACCCCGCCGTCAAACTGCACCGGCCCTTCCCAGTACGGAATACTCAGGTTCATCCAGGCGTTCGGGTTGACGGCCTGGGTGGTGATATCCAGCTGTTTACCGGGAATCTTCAGCGACCAGCGTGTGGGAATGTGGCGTCCGTCGATCACCGTGGTGTCCAGCGGTGCCAGTTGGATGTCGGCGTTGTGCAGGGTCTGGGTGTGGCCTTCGCGGTCGATCCAGGTGCCGGTCAGGTAGGCCGCGCCGTCGGTTTGCCGCACGCGAAACAGCATCAACTGCTCGCCACGGTCCAGGTGCAGGGAGAACCAGTCCCAACCGGTCTGGCTGGCGGTCAACGGTTGGCTGCTCCATTCGCGGTCGAGCCAGGCCGGGCCGCTGACCTGATACGTCTTGCCGTCGATGCTGACGCTGCCTTCGGCAGTAAAGAACGGCTGGCTGTAGTAGTACGACGCCTGGCCCTGGTCGGATTTGCGGCTGTAGCCGTTGTCGCCTTGCAACACCAATGGCCGGCTGGAGGTCAGGCGCAGGTCGTAGGCAAATTGCGCACCGCTGGCCTTGAGTTGCATCGCCGCCAATGCGCTCGCGGCGCCGGGCTCGCTGGCGAAATTCCAGTCGTCGATCCAGGCGTTGAACGGCACTGCCTGCGCCCCGGCCTGGCCGACGCCGCCGCGGGCGAAGCGTTCGGCGGCGTAATGGCGAGTGGCGGAGGTGACCGCCGCGTGGCCGAACCATACGTTTGAATCGTGCCAGCCGGCTTGCGTCGGCCCGGCCTTGAGGGCGTTGCGAAACAGCGTCCATTGCACGCCGAACACATTGCCCTGGGCGTCCTTGAGGTTGGCGGTGACGTACCACCACTCGATACGAAAGCCATCGTGGGGGCCGTGATCCTCGGGAAAGCTGAAGACCTTGCCGGGCAGCACCTGGGCAAAGTCGGCCGCGTCGCTGCCCAGGCCGGCAAAGCTTTCCTGTGGCGCGGGGACTTTGTCACAGGCCGCCAGCAGCAATAACGCGCACATCAACGACCTAATCTTCATGGGCAAACGTCCTCAACAAGTCCGCCGGACGGCTGCGATACAGCTGCCACAGCGGCCAGGCCGACGCCAACAGCGTGGCCAGCAGCGCCAGCCCGAGCAATTGTGCGAGCTGCCACGGGAACACTTGCAACGGCAGGCGCCAGCCAAACGCCTGCACGTTGATCACCGCATCCAGGCACCACGCCAGCAACAGGCCCAGCGGCAACGCCAGCAGCAGCGTGAGCACCGCCAGCAGCCAGGTTTGCGCCAGGTTCAGCAGCATCAATTGCCGCCGCGTCACCCCCAGCGCCCACAGCGGAGCGAGTTGGCCGAGGCGGCTTTGGCTCTGGGTCAGCAGGCTGATGAACAGCGCCACGCCGGCCACGCCCAAGGTCAGGCTGTTGAGCGCGGCGGTGGCGGCGAAGGTGCGTTCGAACACCTGGCTCGACCACCCCTTGAGTTGCTGTTGATCGACGATACGGCTGTCTTCCAAGGCAAAGGCGCGCTGCACTTCGCCCACCAGCGGCGCCACGTTTTCCGGCAACACCCGCAGGTTGAAACGCGCCGGCGTCAGTCTCGACCAGTGGGCCAGCAGGTGCCGGGCGTTGACCAGCACGTGGCCCTTGGGGTTGCCGTAATCGGCGTACACCCCCACCACGGTGGGCGACCACACACCGTGCGGCGTGGGAATACTGACCGTGTCACCCAGCGTCACGCCGAGCCGCCGCGCCAGTTGTTCGCTGAGCATCAGGGTCTCGCCTTGCTGCAACTGGTCCCACGGCGCGCTCGCCGCTTCCAGCAACGGCCAGTGCTGGCGATAGGTAGGGTCGTCGACCACGCCAAACAGATCCGCCGGCCAGCCCTGTAATTGCACCGCAACCTGCCAGGTAGGCAGCACGGTTTGCACCAGCGGTTGCTGCGCCAGCCAGGTGCTGAGTTGCTCGGCCTGGGCCGGGTTTTGCGGGTTGAGGTACAGCTCGGCGGTGAGGCGTTGCTCCAGCCAGTTATTGAAGGTGTGGCGAAAGCCCGAGGTCATGGAGCCCGCGCCGATATTCGCGGCCAGGGCCAACAGCAGCGCCATCAATGCCAGGCTCAAGGCCGGTAATTGTTGGCGGCAGTCAGCCAGAAACCACTGGCCGAGTACCGAACGGCTGCGCCCCAGCAGCGCCTCCAGCAAACCGTTGAGCAACACCGGCAAACCCAGGGCGGCGCCGAGCAGCAAGGCCGCCATCAACACAAAACCGGCAGCCAGGCTGTCGCCCAGCCATAACGCCAGCAGCGCGATCAGTAAGGCCGTCGCCGCCACCCAGCCCTGGCGGCGCAACCAGCGCCCATGGGCCTCGTGCCAGGCCTGGGCATTGGCCAGCGCCAGCAATGGCAGGCGGGCCGCGCGCCATAGGCTGCTGGCGCCGGCAAGCAAGGCGCCGAGCAAGCTCAAGCCCAACCCTGCCACCCACCACCCTGGGCTCAAGCTCAATTGGCCCGGCACCTCGGCGCCATACAAGCCACGCAGGCTGGCAGCCACATCCGGCAGCAGCAGGCTGGCCAATAGGTAACCGCTGGCGACGCCGAGCACGCCCCCCACTATCGACAAGGCACCCAGCTCCACCCCCAGGCCGAGGATCAACATCCGCGCACTCACGCCGCAGGCGCGCAATGTGCGCAACAGCCCGCGTCGCTGCTCCAGGGCCAGGCCGATGGCCGCGTGCACAATAAACAGCCCCACCACAAAGGACAGGAAGCCCAGCGCATCAAGGTTCAGGTGAAAGCTTTCGGTGAGCCGCGACAGGTTGTTGTCTTCGCCCTGCTTGAGTTGCAGCTCGGCCGGCGGCGTGGGCTGGCTGGCGGCGTAAGCCTTGTCCACCAGCAAGCGCGACAGGCGCGCGGGCATGTCCAGCAATGGTTGGGCGAATCCAATATCGGTCAACAGCATGCCGGGCGCCATGTCCGGCTGTACCTGCAACGGCGGCAAGGTGCGCCCGCTCGTCGTCAGCGGCTGCTCACCGGCGTGCAGCTCCAGCGCCTGCAAGGTCTGCGGAGCGATCCAGGTGCGCCCGGGCGGCTCGAAGAAGACGAGCATCTGTGCCTGGCTCAAGCGCTGCCCCGCGACCACGCCACTGCCGGGCAACGACAGCGGGTCGATGCCCATCAATTGCAGGCGCTGGTCTTCATGCCCCTTGAGCACCACCCGCCCCTGCACCACCGGCGACACCGGCCACCCGGCGCGGCGCAATTGGGCAAACAGCGCCTGGGGGAAACTGGCGCCGTCCGGCGCACTCAGGCTGGCCTGGGGTTCGCCGCCGATCAATTGGCTGGCCCTGGCGTAGCTGTCACGCGCCTGGCTGTTCAGGGCCTGTACGCCGGTCAGCAGGGCGGTCGCCAGCCATAGTCCGGTCAGCACGCTGAAAAACTGTACGGGATGGCGCCGCCAATGGCTGAGCAACGCGCGCAAGGTCCACTGGAATACCGCCATCAACCCGCATCCGGGGCTTGCACATGCCCGCGCTGCAGCACCATCTGGCGATCAAGCCGTGCGGCAATCCGCGCGCTGTGGGTGACCATCAACAGGCTGGTGGGGGTGTCGCGCAACAGGTCCAGCAGCAATTGCAGCACGTCATCACTGGTGGCTTCATCCAGATTGCCGGTGGGCTCATCGGCCAGCAGCAGGCCCGGTCGCGACGCCAACGCCCGCCCCACCGCCACCCGTTGCTGCTGGCCACCCGACAGTTGTTCGGGATAGCGCTTGAGCAAGTCGCCAAGGCCCAGGCGCTCCACCAACTGCGCCTGCCACTGCGGATCGAAGCGTCCTGCCAGCCGCGCCTGGAAGGCCAGGTTGTCGTCCACGCGCAAACTGCCGATGAGGTTGAACTGCTGGAATACCAGGCCGATTTCCGTGCGGCGCCAGTGGGCCAGTTGCATTTCGCTCATTTGGTCGAGACGCTGCTGCCCCATGCGGATGCTGCCGCTGTCGACACGATCGAGACCGGCCACCAGGTGCAAAAGCGTACTTTTCCCGCTACCCGACTCGCCCATCAACGCCAGGCTGCTACGCTCAGCCAGGTGCAGATCAACGCCGGCCAGGACGGCCAGCGGGCCCTGCGCAGTGACGTAGCTTTTATGGACACCTTGCACCTGCAACATGGAATGCTCGCTCCTCAATGGACTGCCATCGAGGATAACGGCTGACCGCCCTCGCCACGCAAATTTTTCACATGCATTTCACCGGTTAACTACCGACCCGCGCATAAAGTGCCGACCAACTGCCAATAACGATCAACTTTTTAGTTGCCGGCACTGGCAACTTTTAACACACCGATTTTCAGCAAAAAGACAGCAACTGTATGACAGGCTCCTGCACCACTACGGGCGCACTCAGAGAGTTGCACCTGTTTGATAAAAAACGCTGCCTAACGTGTCGATGGTGAACAACGTGGTTAACCTGACCCTGACCAAATCGCGCTCATACCAAGCCCGGGCCAAACGCTTGAAGAAGCTCTGGCTGGGCATGGCAGTGGCTGCCTTCTTCGGGACCTTACTGGTCGGCTACCTGGCCTGGCCGCTGTCACCGACGGACCTGGGCGTAGGCAATCGCCTGCTCACCTCAGGCTTGCTCGCCAGCTGGCGCGACGGCAATGTGGTTGTGCTTGTGCGCCATGAAGAGCGCTGCGACCGCTCGTCAAACCCCTGCTTCGGCCCCGCTGATGGCCTGACCATCCACGGCACCCAGCAGGCCAAGGAAATCGGCAAAGCGTTTAAAACCCTGGGCATGGAGAGCGCTGACATCCTCAGCAGCCCCACCACCCGCACCGCCCAGACCTCGCAGTTCATGTTCGGCAAGACCCTGCTCTCCCCAGGCCCGCTGGCGATCTGCGGCGACGCCATGGGCGAAGAAATCCTCAGCCACAAACAACCCGGGCGCAACCTGGTGCTGATCACCCACAGTGCCTGCATCAATGACTTCGAACAAGCACTCGGGTACCCCCATGCGGTGACCGCCGAGTACGGTAGCGCGCTGTTCGTGGAGGTGCTGGGCAACGGTCACTTCAAGACCCTGGGCATCATGAACAGCGTGGACTGGCCAGCGGCAATCAAGCAACTCTAGACAATTTTTTACATATACAAGGCGCAGGTGTTCAGCCAAACGACAGCCAACTTCTGGCATGTTTAGTCGCGCCTGTTAGTTAAGGACGTCATGACTATTTTCAGCGACTTAGTGAACATTGTGAGTCTTTGTACTACAACTTTCCTACATCCATTTCCCTCCCTTAGACGTCAAGGAGCGACGTTCGCATGACCCGAATAAAACCTCTGCCCTTACTGCTGCTGGCGATTGCCGCGTTTTATCTCCTGCCTCTTGGCCTGCACGGTTTATGGGTACCCGACGAAACCCGCTACGCCCAGATCAGCCAGGAAATGCTCACCAGCGGCAACTGGGTGGCCCCGCATTTCATGGGCCTGCGCTACTTTGAAAAACCCGCCGCCGGCTATTGGCTGATCGCGCTCGGCCAAGCGGTGTTTGGGCAGAACCTGTTCGGGGTGCGGATCGCCTCAGCGCTGACCAGCGGGTTGAGCGTGCTGCTGGCCTACCTGATCGCCCGCCGCCTGTGGAACGACCCACGCAAAAGCTTCGCCTGCGCCCTGCTCTACCTGAGCTTTGGCCTCGTAGCCGGGCAAGCCAGCTACTCCAACCTCGATCCGCAGTTCACGTTCTGGGTCAACCTCAGCCTGGTAGCGCTGTGGTTTGCCCTCGACAGCCGCACCGTGCGGGCCCGGCTGGGAGCCTGGGCGGTGCTGGGCGTGGCCTGCGCCATGGGCTTCATGACCAAGGGCTTCCTGGCGTGGCTGCTGCCGGTGCTGATTGCCGTGCCGTACATGCTCTGGCAGCGCCGCCTGGGTGAATTGCTGCGTTATGGCCCGCTGGCGATTGGCGTCGCGCTGCTGATCTGCCTGCCCTGGGTGTGGGCGATCCACGTGCAGGAACCGGACTACTGGCGCTTCTTCTTCTGGCATGAACACATCCGCCGCTTTGCCTCCGACAATGCCCAGCATGCGCGACCGTGGTGGTTCTTCCTGCCGATCATGGTGGTGGCCTGCCTGCCGTGGTCGGCGCTGTTACCCAATACCCTGCTCAAGGCCTGGAAAGAAAAACGTCAACCGGCGATGGTCTTCCTCGCCCTGTGGATGCTGCTGCCGCTGGGCTTTTTCAGCCTGAGCAACGGCAAGTTGCCGACCTACATCATGCCGTGCCTGCTGCCGCTGGCCTTGTTGATGGGGCATGCCCTGATCGACCTGATTCAACAACGCAAAGCACGCGCCCTCTGCCTCAACGGCGTGCTCAACTTCGTGATCGGCATGGTCGCGATGGTGGCACTGATTTATCTGCAACTCACCAGGCCGCTGTACGGCAATAGCCACGCGGAGATGTTCAGCCTGTCGCTGACCTTTATCGTGCTGCTGGGCTGGATTCTCTCCAACCTGCTGCAAGCCGTGCGCCCGCTCACGCTATGGGCAATGCCGGCCCTGGGTATCGGCTTGCTGGTGGTACTGCTGCCGGTGGGCATGCCCGAGTTCGTGGCGGATAACGAAATGCCCGACCAGTTCGTGTTGGAACACCTGGACGACTTGCAGCAAACCCAGGCATTGCTGAGCAATGAACTGGAATCGGCCTCGGCCCTGGCCTGGCGCCTGAACCGCACACAGGTGACGCTCTATAACACCGAAGGCGAGCTGCGCTATGGCCTGCAATACCCCGACTCGGTGCACCGCAAGGTCGGGCTGGACGATGTCCAGGCCTGGCTGGCCGATGCCCGTAAACAGGGTTCGGTGGGGGTCCTGATGCGTGTCCGGAGCACCAGCGAACACATTGAAGAGGGGCAACTGCCGCCCGGTGGCAAACGCTATCGCAAGGGCGACCTGGTACTCACCCTCTATCCGCAATCCCCCTAGGAACCCACCATGACTTTCTGGAAAACCGAGCGCGGCGCCCTGTTGCTATTGCTGGGCGTGTCGGCCTTGCTCCTGCTGCTGGGCCTGGGCAGTCGCGATCTGTGGGGACCGGAAACCCGTTGGGCCAATATCGCATTGCAGATGCTGCAAAGCGGCGACTACTTCGACCCCTACCTCAAGGGAGCGCCGTACTACGACAAGCCCCTGCCCTCCTACTGGCTGATCACCGCGTTTGCCAACCTGATGGGTGGCCTGGGCCCGTGGTCGCTGCGCCTGTCCTCGGTGATCGCGGCATGGCTGAGCATCTGGCTGGTCTACCTGATCGGCGAGCGCCTGTTCCGCAAGGGCACCGGGCTGATTGCCGGCTGGATGCTCGCCACCACCTTCTACTTTCTGTTCTGGGCACGCGTGGCCACGGCGGATGTGCTCACCGTGTGTGGCGTACTGGCAGCGGTGTGGTGGTACTGGCGCGGGCCGGACGACACACGCCTGGGGCGCTACACGGTATTTTTCCTGTTGCTGGCGGCGACGTCGCTGTTCAAAGGCTTGATCGGTTTTGTACTGCCGGGCCTGGTACTGCTGCCGCACTTGCTCAGCGAACAGCGCTACAAACGCCACCTCAACCTGCGCCTGGTGCTGGCGCTGCTGATCGCTGCGGCGTTCTACGCCATCCCGTTCGTGCTGTCCCACCTCTACGGTGCGCCGACTTACGGTGAAAGCGGCCTGGCGTTGGTGTTCCGCGAAAACGTGGTGCGCTTCTTCGACCCGTTCGACCATATGGGGCCGATCTACACCTACCTGATCTACCTGCCCGCCTACACCCTGCCTTGGGCCCCATGCTGGCTGCTCGGCCTGTGGCTGGCCGTGCGGCACTGGCGCCAGACTCCCCCCAATGTGCGCTGGCTGGTCTGGGGCCTGGGCCTGTTGTTTGTGTTCTTCACCGCCAGCGGTAGCCGACGCAGCTACTACGTGTTGCCCCTGGTGCCCTTCGCGCAGTTACTGGCGGCCTGGTGGGTGAGTGAGCGGCTGGCGAAAAAACCGGCGAGCTGGCCGCGTTGGCAAAAAGGGTTTGCCGCTGCGGCCCTGTTGATGCTGCTGGTATTGGGCGTGGCGTATCCCTGGACCAACGGCAACGGCGGCGTGACCCGTTTCGTCAAGGACGTTCAGGCCCAGGCCATCAAGAGCGCCCCCTGGAACCAATGGCAAATGGTATTGGTGGAGGTCGACAACAAACTGCCGATGTACCTGCAAAACCACGGCAAACCGTTCTACTACGTAGCCGAGACCCAGGACTTCCCGCGCCAGGGCACCAGCGCCGAGTTCATGGCCTGGCTGGAAAAAACCAGCGGCCAGGGCTTCGACGCGCAGCATACGATCATCATCGCGCAGTTCTCCAAGGAAGATCCCACACCGCTGGCTTACCTGGGCGCGGATCACCAGGTGATCACCACCCAGCCGGACAATGGCGAGCGCTTGTTTCACACGCGTTCGGGTGGCAGCGTAGCGTTTATCCCACAGGGGCAATAACCGAACCTGGTGCGCGCCTGCCTTTAACCTTTTGGCAGGCTCGCAGCATGAATAAACGCCTCATCCAGGCTTGCAGCGTCATAGGCGTTCATGAAGCCCTCAGCATCAGTGAAGCGGTTGAAACGCCGCTGACTCAGCATGTAGAAGTCATCGCAGTGGGCAACGATCTCATCGACGTTATGCGATGAAACCAGAATCGCGACACCTTCCGCGGCAGCCCCTTCCAGGCATTTCCAGATGTGATAACGAAACTCGGGATCCACACCTGCCGTGGGCTCATCCAGTATCACCAGATCAGCGTTAACGGAGAGCAGGGACAAGGTAAAAAACCATCGCTTTTCTCCGTAACTGCAAAGAGACGATTTCTTTTCCCATATTTCACAATAGCGTTCAGCTATCCCCGGGCTCCATTTTTCAATTTTTTCCAGCGCGTGCTTTTGTGTGACCTGTGTATCAGAACAAAAAAGCATCATCATTTTAAAAACATCAAACATTCGCAGCACCGGCGGCGTCGTAATGATTTGTGATAGATAAAGCAACTTCGAGAACGAATTGGATATCTCACCGGAATTGGCTTTTTTCAGACAACACACCGCGTCAAAAAAAGTCGTTTTTCCAGAACCATTAGGTCCCAACAAGCCTGAAATTGAACCGGGACCGACCGTCAACGAGGCGTCTTCAAGCACCACATGCTGCGCATATCCGATACCCAGTGATTTTACGATAAGCCGTCTCATCAATAGCGACTCCACACTGGGTTAATAAGTAAAAAACGGATCAACATCAAAAACGAAATAACAAAAAGGCAAACAACCACCCTAACGAGGAATGCGCATTCAGCGACCCCCAGTGACATTATCTGGTTTGCCCACCACATCGGATTAAAATAGCGGATCACTTCAAACACGCGATGAGAGGCGTTCGCGCTGACAACTCCCAGCACCAGCATCAGGAATGAAAATATAGAAAAAACCGTATTTGTATTTTGAAACCCCATTGGAATCAACGTCAGCAGAAGCGAAGGTACGGAAAACAAGAGAAAGCAGATATAAAACCGCCCAAGCACAACAAAAAACTCTGTAACGTCCATTACGCCAAAATAGTTTCTCGTGAACACATAAAAAACAGAACAATAGATAACCGACATTACAGAATAGGCAAAAAACTGCCCCAAAAGAAAGATTGTTTTTGTGCGCCGCGTATAGACAAAGGATCGTAGAAACCCACTCTCCCTTCTCCCCACTATATAAAATGCCAAGCCAAACAGAGCAACACTCGACGATACGAACGCATAAAACCACGAGGTATTATCCAGATAACGCTGAGACAGCGTACCCTCCCCCACCCTGGCATAGGCGATCAAATAGAACGTAACCGCCGGGGATATAACGATCCAAAATAAAGCCACGGGCTCTTTTAACTGTTCTTTAATAAATAGACCCGCCAACAATAATGGCTTAAGCAAGGGGTAATATCTCATCACTCACCTCATGGAAACGGCACCATTTTTTCCAAGCGAGACTGCAGTATCGCGCCCGCAAACTCCTTGGAGTATTTATTGGAAAAATTTATATTCTTCGAATTATTCATATGAAGGAAAAGATCGGGCGAAACATACTTACTGAAAACACAACCAACACCATTAACCATAGAATGTCTTGCATAAAAATAACCTAAAATACCCTGATCATTTAAAACGGACAAAAAGCCGGACAACGTAAAACCTGCTCGTGAGGCATCTCTCTTTTCCTCAGCAACAACCTGTACATCAGTGATATCCCGATACGTCTCATACACATTGCAACTCAGAAAATATCGCAGATAATAATCCTCAACCTTCTCTTCATCAGAACCGATAGCCTTAAACAAATCCATAAATCGATAAGTTTGCCATAGTTCAAGTATTGATTTTTCCAGTGCATCGCCAGCCATCGCTGCATAGGACATCCCTGCACAATAGTTCACATGATGCCCCCCCTTGTTTCGGCCATAGACAACCAATATACAAACACCCGGAAACCGAATGTCAGAAATATCAAAAATCGAGAGCTCTCCAGCAGAGATGAGAGCGTTGTATAAATGCCTGATTTTTTTTTGCGACAATAGTTCGAACGCTCGACCTGGGGGCACTATGGAGTGACATTTTTTTGTCAACCAAAACTTGACAAGGAATTGCCGTTCAAGGTACTCCTTTACCGCACCTAGAAATGCAAAGTTTGGACACCAATGAAAACTACATCCACAGGTATCCCTTAGAGGATAAATGAAGTTATCATCCTCGAGTCTATGCGAAGAAAGAGAAATACAAATAGTAGGAATGAAGCATGTAGAAAAATCTAGAGCTCTCACCACCTTACTCAAAGTAAATTTATGATTTTCAACCTCTCGAATAGATACGCTTTTAGACGCTGTCTGGATAAAAGCACCGACAAAGCTATCAACTTCCGCATCCCTCAACGACTCATTGAGAAACCCCTGCTTACTCGAAAGAATCTCTCTGTAAAAATGACGACGTTCAAAATACTCACCTAACGCCGTTTTGATTGAGTTCGAACCTTCTCCCACGCCTGACCCATTGACCGACAGGGCGTCGGACACCTCTACAGAATTTGGTAACGCTAGCAATCCTGCGGGCTGAAACAGCAATGATCCAGGCAGATCTGGCTTCTGCATAGAATTAATAACTTTCATGCTGCACACCTATAAAGTGAACACACATAGGAAAGAACAAGGCGGGATTTAAACCCAAAATCTTACAAAGCATAGAGTCCGTATACGCCGACCAAAGTCGGCATGCCAACCCCATAGATTTAGCTTGGAGTTCCACCAACATGTAGATCGAACCAATTTCCATGAGCGCCATTCGGTAGCCACGATACCGATACTTGAACACGCTCTTCGGCATATAGACAACATAAATCAGTGCCAAGCTGGGACTACCAATATTATTGGGGGGAGCTAGTATGGCGGCTTTGAGTTCTTCAAGATCGGTCTCAACCTGCATCACTTCAAACTTTCTAGACTTTGGGAGTAGATGCAAAATCTTTCCCGCACCTGGCCAAGTACTAGGCTCCTCAGAAAGCGAACAAAGGAAAACTTCGGCGGGGTAAAGTGCCCCACCACTTGGATAGCCTCTCTTGTAAGTATGCGCATTCATTGACAGCAACGGACTAATTAATTTTTCGACCTGTGCAAACTCTAACGCCCCCGATACAAATCGATCACAAGATTCATTTCGACGTAGCAACCCTTCTCTATTTTCAGCGGAGATTTTTAATTCAACTGTCAAATCCATATCAGGATAGAGAACCAGTTCATTCCCTGTTAATTGTGCAAGGCATCTCTCATCTAAAAAATGCAAACTGGTATGTTCTTGAAATGCTTTATGAATCGTAAAATTTCCCTTACTATGAAATTCGAGCACTTCATCATAGACTGACATTTCTATAAACCTGAGATAATAATCATGCGGAACATTTTTCATACTGCCGCCCCCAAGCAATCACACATATACCAGTGCGAGTTCGACTCCTCGAAAATCCTCCCATCGCTTAACTGGAGATATGTTACATATAAAATATCATCCTGATATTTACGCGCCACACCAATCTCAGTGAAAAACTTAACCTTCCTAATTATAGCGCCGATTACAATCATTTCTTGATAAAGACTTAGCGCCTTGAAAGGGATACTTACATGTTTATCCTTACAAAATGCCAGAACGCTCGCCCAATTATTCTTAGAATGCTTAACAGACTGATCATTGGCCAGTCTGTCAACGGTGCAAAAATGGCAAGGATTTCCTATTTCTGCGATATAAGGCTGCCCTATACAAAAAAAACCGCCCATCGGCCAACAAACGCTAATAGCACTTTGCGGTGAAGCTTTCGCCAGCTCAAAATGCAGCTTCTTAATAGAGTTATAGTCATAAAATTGACACACCAACACCACAAAGCATCGGCTTCCCCTAACGGATTCAACTACGTCACCTGAAAACTCTTTAAACTCTAAAATCCCAGACAACTGCTGCCTGAAAATCTTTTCAAAGCACCTCCTCTTCCTCAGAGAATGCACGATTACCGTCTTTTCGAAATATATTTCCTCAACCGATCTAAATGGAATAATCCCCTTCAAAAACTCAAATGCACTGTCAGCCTCCAAACCATTTTCAGATAGCACCTCGTCAACTTCATCCTTCGTCATCCAACTCGACAACTTAAGCTGCCGAAGTGCTTTCAGCAGTGGCTGCGAATGTACCTTTGAGACGCCCATGTCAGATATGACTAAGCTTTCCGTTTCGAAATTCAAGATTTCATAGTTAGGTATACTTATATTCATCGCGCAATCCCCTATAGAGGTTTTCTAGCATCCGCTGGAAAACCTCGTTAAGTGGGTAACTGTTAGATTTACTCATTCGCAGGTGGTTGCTCGACTATTGAATTGTGGCACCCCCCACTGCCGCCGTTACATCCCCCCCCACCACCACATCCTCCACTTCCACCACACCCGCCTTGGCTTCCTGATGCGCCAGCGTTACCTACATACGGATTGAACCCATACTCATTATCGAAACTAAAAAACATCATTCCAAACTCTTCATCTTTCATCTCAACTCTCCTGATATCACACAAACATTATTTTCAATCACTTATTAACAAGTGACGATAGCAATCTAGACCCAGCTTAAAAAAAGCGCAACTTTCCCAAGTTCGCCTTGTAGGAAAAGGAACCACATATCTTAGGAATTTTCTTTCACGATAATCAGAACGCCAACAAGCACGCACGAAATAAAGATGTGCTACCCATACTAGATATAAATATTTAACCCACATAAAATTAATAACTTACCAAATCTCAATCGACACCTATAAATCTTTTAAAGCCAAGAAAATTTGTAGAACACAGAACAAATCAAACGAACCTCACAAGAAAATCCGACATACGGTCTTACTTCAAGTATCCGGCAAGAAATAGGTCGACCGCCCTTTGCCGCTGCACACAGGACTCACCCGCATTGGTCTACAACCTCACCAACTCCTGCATTTTTCGCTTTTCCGCACGGAAGAAACGCTCAAGAAAGTGTACAAGCTGGGGCTTGTCGGCGGTCAGTTGGGGGGGGCTGGCTGGGCTGCCGAATTTTTCCCGGACTTGCTATTCGGCGGCAGGACACATACCGGCGTCGGCCCCCGTTACTGCTAGTCCGCCTGGTATTTGCGCTTCACCGGTTGCTTCAACGGCAGGTCCAAGCAGGTCTGGCAATAGCCACTTCGCCGCGTTGCGAAAGGTTTGAGCTATAGACGTTTTACCAGCAACCGATTAAACGCCCTCAGCCCCCCAGCCTGCTTCTCCGGCATCAACTGAGTACGTGGAGTTCAAGCTCGGCCTGCCTTCGCCTAAGAACAATGCCTCCTGCTCGACGAGGCAAAAGCCAGCGTCCGCGAAGCCCCGCGTCCCACTGTGAAACGATGAAATCGATGTAGGACATCAGCTATATCTGTCCGCTGCCGAGTGACAAACACTCCATCAATAAACAATAATTATGCTTAATATCAAATAGTTACGCATCGTATTGAGCACTGCGGTTTCTTCTACAGCGCAAATGGCCCTGAGGAGCGTCGAATTAATGGCGTTATTTATATGGCAGATTGTGTCCCTTGTTTCCGCCGCACACCTGGGCCCCGGCGCCCACGCCAGGGCGCCCGTTGAGGTTTTCGACATCAAGGATGAAAAATGGCTATGAGTCTGCCGCGCCGTATCAACACCATGGAGAACCCGGTTTTTTACGCCGAATTGGGCGAGTTGATCGCAACCAGCGGCCACGCCGCATTCGCCGCCCATCTGTGGCAGTTGGTGGACCAGTGGGTACCGATCCACGGTGCCGAGCTCAATGAATGGACCCTCGACGAACAGCACGGCCGCGTGCTCGACATCCAGCGATTGGGCCGCGCCGGGCAGAGAAATGAGCTTTCTCCCGCCCACACCCTGCCCCCACTGAACGAGCATCCGCTGCTGCGGGACATGCTCGACATGCAGGACCCATTGCTGATCCAGATAAGGGCCCGCGCCGACCGCTCGCACCAGTGCAGCCTGGTGTCGCGCCAGGGTGATCGACGCTATGTGATTTCGTTGTACCGTCCACCGGCCCAGCGCGGATTTTCCCTGGCCGAGCTGTCGTTTCTCAAGTGCCTGTCAGACACCCTGTTACCGCTGATGGAGCGGCATGCACAATTGCTGCGCCAGGCTGCGCCCCCCGAGCGCGAACCGGCGCACACCCTGCTGGAACACTCGCAGTTGCAGCGCGAGTTCGACAAGCGCCTTTCCCTCAGCGATATCACCCTATCGGCCCGTGAGCAGCAGGTGTGTCTCGGCCTGTTGACCGGCGGCACCGTGCCGCAAATGGCAGAACAGCTCAGCGTGAAAAACAGCTCGGTCGAAACCTACCTCAAGCGCGCCGCCGCCAAGCTGGGCGTCAGTGGCCGGCACGGGTTGGCGAAATGGATGATCGGCGCCTGATGCGCAAGCCGATGCTTACCACAAGCGGCATGGCCTGAAGCCTTGCGCGCTGGCCTCGGGTGGCGGTCGCAGCCGCTCCCGCCCCCGCCCCCTCTCCCCCATCTACCGACGGCCCATCGCCAGGCTGAACGGTGAAAACTCCGCAAACCGCCACCTCAATGCCAACGCCGCCGGGCGGCGAATGACATGCTCCACGGTCACCGTCCACAACCGCTGTGCACCGTCGAACTCGTCGACTTCCGGGCCGCCGAGTATCAGCGAAGTGCGACCGGCCAGTTGCATCACATCACCTGATGCAAAATCGATGAACAACAGGCCCGCCACGGGGTTGGCCGCAAGGTTGCCCAAGGTATTGAAGAACAGATTGCCGGCAAAGTCGGGGATGGTCAGCACATTGCCTTCGACCCGCACGAACCCGGTGTTGCCGCCACGATGGGAAACGTCCACCGAGCGTTCGCCGTCCGCATCCACGTAGCTGGCAACGAAGAAGGTGTCGGCGTTGCGGATCATCACGCGGGCGGCATCATCCAGGTGGTTGGCGTGCTCGGCCATGCAACCGGGTTTACGCGCGATTGAATCGACGGGCCGCAGCTGGATGTACTTGGGGCAGTTGCCGAAGGTGTGCACCACGTTGACGGAGAAACCGTCGTGATCCAGGGCACCGATTCGCCCGTTCATGCGATTGCGTCGACGGGTATTGAGGTCGATGCCCAGCAAGCCCACAGCAGCATCGCTGTGCAAAGCGGCCCTGGCGGGGTCGCTTGCACTGGGCAGGCTATCGATCTGCAAGGTGTGGGGGTCGGGTGAATGGGCAAACCCCGGAGCGCCTTCGAGCATCGTCGCCCAGGGAATGCCGTGCTCATCCACCACACCGAGTATCAGGTACGGCAGCAAGGGATAGAAATCCCGATGCTGCTCCGGCAAATGATCGCGAATCACCTTCGGCCCGATCACGGCCATGCGTTCGGCGGCGCCGGCACTTGCCTGTATCTGCCGTTCACCGGCATGCCAGGGGGACTGTTCGTTCGGGTTCATGGCAATCACCTCAAGTTTGGACAGCCCCATGCTGCACCCCGGCGAGCACCGAGAGAATGCCCACCGCCGGCAATCCACTGTTACACCAACTGAAATGCCGGGTGTTCGCGCAGGGCTGCCACGCAGTGGTCGACAAAGCTGCGCACGCGCATCGGCGCATTGCGGCCTTCGCGATACACCACGTGCACGGGCATGGCTGGCGGCTCATAGCCTGGCAAGACGCGAAGCAACTGCCCACTGAGCAGATGCTCATGCACGGGATAGCTCAAGCAACGCACCAGGCCCGCGCCCTGCACCGCGGCACTGATCGCCCCTTGTACCGTGGCACACCCCAGGCGCGCACGGGCCTTGAGCTGATAGCCCCGAAACGCCCAGGACACTTGATCGACGCTGGCGATCAGATGATGGCGCTTGAGGTCGGCGGGATGCGCTGGCGCACCGTGGGCTTGGAGGTAAGCGGGGCTGGCGCAGAGGATATGCCGCACGTGCCCGACTGGCCGTGCGATCAGCGCCGAACTGGGCAGTTCACCCACCAGGATCGCCACATCCAGCCCCTCTTCATGCAGGTTCGGGTAGTAGTCGTGGTAATGCGCCGACAGGTGTACATCGGGATAGCGGTCCATGTAGCTGGCCAACACCGGCGCCATCACGTGGCAACTGAACAGGAACGGCAAGAACACCCGCAAATTGCCCTGGGCCTGCACATGCAAGCCTTTGGCCGAGGCTTGCGCGGCCTCCACGGCGGCCAGCAGGCGCACGCAGTCGGCCATGTAGGCGCTGCCCACGTCGGTGAGGCTGGCACCCTGCGTACTGCGTTGCAGCAACGGCACGCGCAGGCGCGCCTCCAAACGGGCAATCGCACGCATCAGCGTCGGCCCGGACACCTGGGCGCTGCGCGCAGCCGCGGCCAGGCTCGGCTGCCCGGCCAACGCCACGAACAGCTGCATGTCGTGATAGCGCTCCATCAGCCGCGCCGCATCGGCGGGTTCAGGGCTGCATCCTGGCCGAGGCGATGGGCGAGGAAGTCCACGAAAGTCTGCACCTTGGCCGGCACCCGGTTGCTCTGCTGGAACACCACCTGGATCGGCAGTGGTGCCGGCTCGAACGCTTCCAGGACAATCTCCAATTCACCCGCCGCCACCGCCGCCGCGACCTGGTAAGACAGCACCCGGGTCAAGCCCCAGCCCAGCCGCGCCAGGTTGATCGCCGCATTATTCGCCGTGACCACTAGGCGCGGCTCAATAGGCACCGTCAACGGCTGGCCAGCATCGACAAACTGCCATTCACCCACCCGCTGGCTGGCGGACGAGGTCACCACCTTGGCCTCACGCAAGTGTTCGGGGCGTTGCGGCCGCCCCCACTGATCCAGATAACCGGGCGCGGCGCACACCACGCGGCGCACTTCACCGACCTGGATCGCCTGCTGGCCAGGCTCGTGCAGATGGCCGATCCGCACGGCCACGTCGACGCCTTCGTCGGTCATGTTCACCACGCGGTCGACCAGCAAGGCATTGATATTCACCAGGGGGAAACGATCCAGGTAATCCCCCAGCACCGGCGCCACATACAGCTCGCCAAACAGCACCGGCGCGGTCACCGCCAGATGGCCGCAGGGGACGGAATAACTGCCCGCCGCCGCCTCCTCGGCCTCATTGAGTTCGGCGAGAATGCGCCGGCAATCTTCCAGGTAACGCTGGCCGGCTTCGGTCAAGTGCAGGCTGCGGGTGGTGCGCGCCAGCAGTTGCGTGCCGATGCGCTGTTCCATGGCGGCGATGGCCCGCGTCACGCTGGGCGGCGAGGTCTTAAGGCGGCGCGCGGCGGCGGCAAAGCCCGCCTCCTCGGCCACCGCGAGGAACACCTGCATTTCATGAAATCGATCCATCCGCGCGCCTCGTGAGGGTTACTGTGATTGCAAACCCACCGCCGTACGCGGCATGCCCACAAAGCCTGGCAAAGCCTCGATGCTGGCGAGCCAGGCACGTACCTGAGGGTAGTCGGCCAACGATACATTGCCTTCCGGTGCATGAGCCACATAGGTGTAGAAAGCGATATCCGCGATGCTCGGCTGCTCGCCAGCCAGGAAGCGGCTTTGGCTCAGTTGCTGCTCCACCAACGCCAGCAAGGCATGGGAGCGGCTGATGGCGGTGACGGTATCGACATCGGCGCCAAACACCACCGCCAACCGCGCGCTCGCAGGCCCTGCATGCAATTGACCGGCAGCGGCCGAAAGCCAGCGCTGTACACGCGCCTGGCCGACTGGGTCGCTGGGCAGCCATTGACCGTCGCCATATCGGTTGGCCAGGTAGACCAGGATGGCGTTGGAATCGGCCAGTATCGTGCCGTTATCGTCAATCGCCGGTACCTGGCCGAAGCTGTTGAGAGTGGCCAGGAATTCGGGGGTTTTATGCGCGCCTTGCTTGAGGTCGACCAGGATGAATTCACTGGGCAGCCCCAACAGGGACAGCATCAACTCGACCCGATGGGAGTGGCCGGACAATGGGAAACCATAAAGTTTGATCGCAGGCTGGGACATGAAAGGCTCCAAAGGTAGGGGTTCGACGCCTCGCAGGGTCCTCCGCGGCCTCGATCAATGGAATGACCAGGATTGACAATCCAGCATTTCATCCAGTGAAACAATCACCCGCCGAAGTTTTTTCCCGTCGCTGCAACGTACGCCAACTCGGCGCGGGAGAGTCCTTCAGCGTTCTTCCAAGCGATCGCGCAAGAATCGATGGCTCTTGGAAAACAACCGCCGGTAGGTCAACAGCACCGCGCCGACCGTGCCCAACGCCGACGACGCCGCGATCAAGAACATGATCACGATCTGGTAGCGCACCGCATCCACCGGGCTCTCCCCCGCCAGCACCTGGCCGGTCATCATGCCGGGCAGGCTGACGATACCGACCACGGTCATCTGGTTCAGCGTCGGGATCATCCCGGCGCGCACTGCCTGGCGAATCGCTTCCTGCGCCGCTTCCCAGCGCGAACCGCCGAGGGCCAGGATCATCTCGATGGTGTTGCGGCCCGATGTGAGTTCCTGGGTCATGCGCTCGATGCCCAGGGACACACCCGTCAGGGTATTGCCGAGGATCATGCCGAGGATCGGGATCGCGTACTGCGGCTCGTACCAGGGGTGGATGCGAATCACCGCAAACAAACCCACCGCCGTCACCAGCCACGAACTGCCCCATACCGACACGATGCTGTCGACCCGTTGCCCACGGTAAGTGCGCCGCCCGCGCCCGGCAGCCGACAGCCCGGCGATCAGCGTCATCGCGCACATCAGCGGCAGTACCACGTACCAGTAGGCGAATTCGAACACCCAGCCCAGCAGGTAACCGATCGCCAGCAGTTGCACCACGGTGCGCACGGCGGCCCACAGCAACTGGCGCTCCAGGCCCAGGCGCAACGCCAGCGACAACGCGCCGTTGATCAGGATCAGCGAAGCGGCAATGGCCATGTCCAGGGCCGTGAGGTTTTGATAATTCATGGCTGGGCGGCTCCGTTCAATACCCCGGCACTCATGTGCAGGTGGATATCGCTCATGCGCCGGGCCTGGTCGAGGTCATGGGACACCCAGATATAGGCACGCGCGTTGTCAGCGGCGAACCAGGCATCGATCAACGCTTCCACCTCGCGGGATGACGCGGGGTCGAGGGCAGCGGTGGGTTCGTCCAGCAACAGCACCTCGGGGTTGAGCTGCAACGTGCGGATCAACGACATCACCTGGGCCTCCCCGCCCGATAGGTCACCGGCATTCTTCGCCAGGAAGTCGGGCGACTTGCCGGCGTGGCCCAGCAGCGCGATGACAGCCGCCGGCTCGAAATGGCGTTGACGCAGGGTCTTGAGGCTGAAGGGAAACCGCAGGTTGTCTTCCACCGTACCGTCGATCAGCGCCGGGCGTTGGGACAGGTAGCTGATATGGCTGCGGTAGTGGGGAATCTGGGCGTTGCTGATCGGCTGGCCGTTCCACAGGACCTGCCCCGAAGAGGGGGCATCGAGCAGCGCCAAGGCCCGCAGGAACACGCTTTTACCGGAACCGGACGTGCCGGTGATCGACACGCGGTCGGCGCGTTTCAAGGAGAAATCCGTCGGTTGGAGCAAGGGCACCTGGCGGCGCTCGTCCATGCGCGTCAGGGCGCGGGTTTCGATCAGTGCGCTCATGAACGCGGTGTTCCTCGTCTGTCGGTCGGACACAATGGTGAAGCAGACGAGCAGGCTTTTCATAGCAAAAAATCAAACGATGGCGCCCCGTCCCATAGCGGTGCCTTGCAATCGACACCTGCCCTGCCTATATTCGCCGCCTGGCGCTCTCTACGCCACCTTCCGCGGAAAGGGCTGCGCCCAAGACAGTGAAGCACCCCCTCATTTCTACGACTCCCAACCTTAAAGCGGAAAAGGTTTGTGCAAGGAGCTCGTATGTCACAACGCCCCCTGACCTCCACCACCGATGGCCGTATCAACCTTGAGCAACAGCGCAAGCGCGCCAAGGAACTGCTACCGCGCCTGAAAGCCGAAAACCCCGGCGCCACGTTGTCCCAGGCCCAATGGCAGGTCGCCAGACAACTGGGTTTCAGCAGTTGGCCCAAGCTCAAGGCCCACGTCGACGCCCTCGATTTCGCCGCCCGCCATCCCGACTTCGACGCCAGCGATGAAGCCCGCACCACCCATTGGCGCTGCGGTAGTGACATTGCCCACAGCCTGCAGCTGGCCGGGTTCAAGGGCCAGTTCCAGATGCTCACCGACCCGTTGTGCATGGGCCCGGTTCGCGACCTGCCCCGCGACGCATTCCGCGCGATGCGCAGTGCGTTTATCAGCCAGGCATTCACCTTGGACCTGGCCGATGTCACGCGTCGCGTCAATGGTGAGTACAACCAGCTTGAAACCCTGGCCGACGCCGAGCACAGCGTGCTCTGGTGCGAGGCGGATGCCTATGACCAGTTGTTCCTGATCCGCGCCTTGGCCAGCCTTGAACGTGTACCCCGTAAGCTGGAGCTGATCGAGGTCGACCGCATCCCCGGCGTCGAACGCTTTATCGGCATAGGCCAACTGGCCCCCGATGTCCTCGCCTGGCTCTGGCCGCAACGGCGGTTGATCGATGAGGCTGCGCTGCAACTGGCCCGTGAGGCTTGGGCAGCCTACTGCGACAGCGCTCCACTCAAGTTGGCCGCCCTGGCCCAGCACCCGCATCCCGCCCTGCCCTTGCTGGCACCCGCCTTGCTTCGACAACTGCAGGAATTGCCAGGCGCGAGGGATGGGTTATCGCTGACCGAACGCCTGTCCCTGGCGTACCTCGCCGAAGCCGGCCCGGTGACGTTCGGGCGCGTGTTTGCCGAATTGACGGCCAAGCGCGAACCGCTGCCGTTCCTGGGAGACATGATGTTTCACGCGCTGTTGCGGCCGTTGATCGATGGTGAGCAGCCGTTGCTGACAGAAACCGAGCCCCACCTCGAATGGCCTCGGCGGGTGCTGGCGCTGACGGCACTGGGGCATCAAGTACTGAACGGCGACGCTTACTGGCTGGACCACGCCAGCCATGAACGGTGGGTCGGCGGTGTGAGCCTGAAGCCCGGCCAATGCCATTGGACCCTTGATAAACATCTGTCGCCCGTATGGCGGCCTTGACTCACCTGAGAGTGACCTGATTGTCACCTGCCTGCTGTCGACCGCCTTGATGGGATACCAGTAGCCCCCAGCGCCGGCGCCTGCAACCGGTACAGCGCGCCGTATGGGGATGATGGGGAGTTGCCGTTTGAACAAAAGCGGCAAGTCAAGCAACGAGCCTTGTTGTTGCGGTAATAGTGATTGATTGGCCGTGGCTCAGGCTTTCACGTTCTGCCGAATATTCCAGCCAAACTTCACCGCCCCACCGTCCTTGGCACCATCGGCTTTCTGCGGCTGGTAACTGACCTCGACGGTGGCGAAGTTCAAGGCGATGTTGTCGTAGAGCACATCATCCTGACTTTGCGCACCGGTGCCATACGACACCACCATCACCTCCTTCAAGGTGATCACCAGGTACTCCACCGGGCTTGAACCGCCCGCCTTGCGCACCACGAGTCTGGCTTCGGGGTAATGCTTGCCACTGGCGCAGGCCATCATCAGGTTGGGGCTGGATTTATCCAGCGGCTTCTTCAGGTTCAGGTTGGCGATATTGACCTTGCCCGCGCCACCTCCGGTGCCCGAATGCATCGACCCTGTCTGCGACAACCCCCAGGCCCATTACCTCCTATTTACCCTTGCCTTACTAAGCCCGCTGATCGGGCTTCTATGCCTGAACAGCAAACGCCAACGACAAATGCGCCGAGAGATGTTGGAAATCAGGCATAAACGCAACGGCGTTATCGCGCCCCTGAAACAACAGGGCGGCTGGAAGTGGTGATGACCCTCAGGCCGCCTAGCTCCTTGCCGCCGTATGCCGATTCACCGGCACCGGCAACCCCAGGTGCCCACGCAGCGTGCTGTGGCTGTACTCACGACGAAACAACCCACGCTCACGCAGCAGCGGCAGCACCTGGTCGGTAAACCGCGCAAAGTCATCCGGCGCCCCTACATGGATGTTGAAGCCATCCACCGCCCCGTCCACAAACCAACGCTCGATCTCATCTGCCACGGTCTTGGGCGAGCCGACGAAGCTGGAGAACGGCTTGGCAAAGCGCAACGCCGCCTCACGCAGAGTCAGGCCCTGTTCGCGGGCGACTTGCTTGATGTTTTCGGCATGCCCGCGATAGCCATTGCTGCCCAGGTCGCCCAGGTCGGGGAAGGGTTCGTCCAACGGGTACTGGCTGAAGTCGTGGTAGTTGAACGGCCGCCCCAACTGCACCAGTGCCTTGTTCAAATCCAGCTCGCCATTGCGTTCGCGGTCGATGGCCTGGGCCTGCTCATCGGTGTCGGCAATGATCGGCGAAATACCCGGCAGGATGGTCACGTGATCGGGGTTGCGCCCGGCAGCGGCGGTACGTTGTTTGATATCGCTGTAATAGGCCTGGGCGTCCTCGAAATTACCCACCCCAGCAAAAATGCCCTCGGCATAGTTGGCCGCCAAGCTGCGCCCGGATTCGGAAATGCCCGCCTGGAAAATCACCGGTTGGCCTTGGACTGAGCGCGCGATATTCAGCGGCCCGGTCACCGAGAAGAACTCGCCGTGATGGTCGAGGCGGTGCTGGCGCTGCGGGTCGAGGAACACCTTGCTCGCCTTGTCGCGCACAAAGGCGTCGTCCTCGTAGGAATCCCAAAGGCCTTGCACTACCTCCAGGTGCTCGGCTGCCCGACGATAGCGCTCGGTATGGTCGATATGCTGCTCACGGCCGAAGTTACCGGCCGCGCCTTCCAGGCCGGTGGTGACCACATTCCAGCCGGCGCGGCCGCCACTGATCAGGTCCAGGGAGGCGAACTGGCGGGCGACGTTGAAAGGTTCGGTATAGGACGTGGTCAAGGTGGCGACCAGGCCGATCTTCGACGTCGCGCCGGCAATGGCCGAGAGCAGGGTCAGCGGCTCCAGGCGGTTGAGGAAGTGCGGTGCCGAATCGGGGGTGATGTAGGGGCTGTCGACGATGAACACCAGGTCGAACTTGGCCGCTTCCGCCTGCTGTGCCTGGGCACGGTACCAGTCGATATCGACACTGGCATTGCCCGGGATTTGCGGGTGCAGCCATTCGTTTTGCGCGGTGCCGACCCCAGTGAGGATGGCGCCGAATTTGAGTTGCCGGGGTGCTGTAGACATAGGGATTCTCCAAGGTGGACATAAGGATCATCTGGCTGAACCGGATAAAAGGTGGGAGCAAGCCCCCTCCCACCGTCTTTCCCGCTCGAATCAGGCTGTTCTGGCGGCGATGGCTTCGACTTCAACCAGCGCTCCGGGCAAGGGCAGCGCGACGACTTGCAGCGCGGTGCGTGCAGGTTTATTCGGCTGTTCAGGGGTGCCGAAGAACTGCGTATAACCGCGCTGCAATCCGGCAAAATCCAGCTTGCCGCCGGTTTCTTCGGCGCCCACCAGGAACACGCGCAGTTGCACGATATCGCCCAGGTCCAGGTCTTGCTGGCGCAGGATCTTGCGTAGTTTGTCGAACACCGACACGGTCTGTACTTCGGTACTGCCATAGGCCGCCGGCGTGCCGGCCGGGGCGTTCGGATCAGCCAGGTCCGGCAAGGTCCCGCTGACGAAAACCAGGCTGGCGGACGCGGGTACGGTGACGGTTTGCGAGATCGGGAAATCGCCGACGCTGGTGCGTTGAATGCTGTCGCTCATGGTGGGGTTCCTCAGGAGGCGGCCACTGCCGCAAGGTGGGTTTGTCGGGTAACGCGCTCAGCCAGTTGCGCCACCACATGCCGCGCCGAGTTGGCCGCCGATTCCTGCCAGATGCCCACGCCGCTTTGCACCAGGCCGTCGCCAGCGAAGTACACGCGGCCGTGGCCTGCTTCGAGCAAGGCGCTGGCAGCGGCCGGGAAGTGCTCACGCTGCAGCCACGGGCCTTCGCTGAAAGGGATCTGTTCCCAGGACACCGCCAGTGGGTGGCGCAGGTACCTGGAATACCCAGGATGCAACAACTCCACCGCCTCCTTGGAGGTGGCGTACTGCTGGTCGAACGGTTGCGCGCCAAACACATCGGCGCCCTCCCCGGTCACATAGCCGGCCACCAACAAGCCCTCCCGGGTGTTGAGGTCGTTGCTGGGGTACCAGAGCAGGCGCGCCGGGTGTTCGATCCAGGACAGGCCGCCGTAGGTGCGGTAGTCGGTTTCCCAGAAGCGCGGCGATTGCCACGCCACTTTCGTCGCCTGGTCGCTGCGGGTGCTGAGCAGCGCGGCTTTGATCGGCTCGCTGAAGTCGGTGTCGAGCCTGGCCACCAGCGGCAGCGGTAGCGTCGAGACCAGGTAATCGGCGCGCACCACCTGTTCGCGGCCGCTGCGCTGGTCGTGATAGGTCACCGCGACACCGTCGTCCAACTGGCGGATCTGGCGGACCTGGGCGCCCAACTGCACGTGATCGCTGACGCGCTGGTAGAAGGCATCGGTGATGCGGTCCATGCCGCCCACCGGCTGGAACATGGTCGCCGAGAACTCCGGAAACTCGGTGTGCAGCAAGGCGCCCCACAGCTCGGGATGCAGCAGTTGGTCCAGCGCCAACGGGCGGCGGCTGGCAGGCAAGGCGCCAGGGTGGGCGGGGGATTCCAGGTGCCCCGAACGGATCGTGCCCTCAAAGGCCAGCTCCTGGGACAGGTCGCCATACACCTGCAGGAATGCCAGCAAGCGCGTGCGTTCCTCGGCGCTCAGCACATCGTCAAGCGCATCGCGCTGCACCGCTTTGGCCAGCAACCCGGACAAGTGCCCGCGAGCATCGTTGATCGCCTGGCCAACCGTAAACGCCGGCTGCTTCACATCCGGCCGTACCTGGGCGCCATGGCTGCTGTTGACCAGCACTTCCAGCGGCACGCCCAGTTCACTGCAATAGTCGAGGATCGTGCGGTGCTGGCTGGGAATACGCGCAGGCCCGGCATTGAAGTAATGCCCCGGGTCAAACGCTGCGGTCTGTGTACGGCCATCCTTGTAGTCCACACGGTCGCCATGGCGCAGGGTCCAAGTGCGCCCGCCTACGCGGTCGCGGGCTTCCAGCACCTGCACGGCGAAGCCGGCGCGGGTCAGTTCCAAGGCGGTGACCAGCCCGGCAATCCCAGCACCGAGCACCAGCACGCGGGTGCCCTGCCCCAGGCCGTCCTTGAGTTTCAGCGGTTGCGGCCGGCGGTGCGACGACGGCCCCAGGCCCAATACCGCCAGTGCATCCTTCACGGCCTTTTCGCCGCCTACCGCAGCGATGCTGGATAAGGCTTCACGTCGTGTCAGTCCCATGGTCGATACTCCTTAATCCGGCAAGCCCGGTGGGTTGATCAGCGACTTGTCGACCCGCTCCACGTCCAGGCCCCAGCGTTGCAGCACCTGTTCGTATTGGCCGCCGGCAATCGCGCCTTCCAGGGCCGTGTGGATTGGCTTGACCAGGCCGTTGTCCTTGCGGGTGGTCACGGCAATGTCCGCCTGCAACGGCCAGCCACCGTTCACCGTGCCGACGCGCTTGATGCCGCCGGTGATCGCCGCCGAATAGGCGTACACCGAGTTAGGCCCGAACAACGCATCGCTGCGCCCGGATTGCACCGCCAGTTGCGCGGCGGCCTGGTCGTCGAAGTACTGCAACAGCGCGGGCTTGAGGCCAGCCTTTTCATTGGCCTCGTTCCAGGCCAGCAGGACCTTTTCCTGGTTGGTGCCGGAACCCACGATGATCTTCAGCCCGGCGATATCGGCCGCCTGTTTGATCTCGCTGATCTTGCTGGTGCTCTTCACATAAAACCCGAGCACATCCTGGCGATACGTGGCGAAGTCAAAGCGCTTCTTGCGCGCCTCGGTCACGGTGACGTTGCTGATCACCGCGTCGTACTTGCCCGAGCTGACGCCCAGGGGCCAGTCTTCCCAACTGGTCTGCACCACATTGAGTTGCAGGCCGAGGCTGTCGGCCACCAGTTGCGCGGTGTCGGCTTCGCTGCCGATGGTGGTCTTGTCATCGCTGGCCAACAGCGCCAGGGGCGGCCCGGCCACGCCGGACACGGCCACGGTGAACTTGCCCGGCTGGGCGAACTTGAAGCCCGGCGGGATCTGCGCGATGGCCGCTTCATTGCGCGGCGCATGGATGCGCGGGCGGTCGGGGCTGAGGTCGACCTGTTGCACGGCAAATGCGTGTTGCGCGGTGCTGACGGCCAGCGCCAGCAGGGCCACGCGGGCAGTATTGATAAACATGGGCAGTCACTCCGTGAACTAAAGCACCTTGCCGAGAAAGGCCGCGGTGCGGGGATGTCGGGGTTGACGGAAAATCTGTTCGGGCGGGCCCTCTTCGATCAACTCGCCGTCGCAGAGGAACACCACGTGGTCGGCCACTTCGCGGGCAAAGCCCATTTCGTGGGTGACGATCACCAGGGTCACGCCCAATCGGGTGAGGCCCTTGATCACGTCGAGTACTTCGCCCACCAGTTCCGGGTCGAGGGCTGAAGTGGGCTCATCGAACAGCAGCACCTTGGGGTCCAGCGCCAGCGCACGGGCAATCGCCACGCGCTGTTGCTGGCCGCCGGAAAGCTGGCGGGGGTAGGCATCGACCTTGTCCGCCAGGCCGACCTTGGCCAGCAGCGCCGTGGCCTTGGCCTGGGCGTCGGCCTTGCTCCAGCGCTTGTGCGCCAGCGGCGCCTCGGCGACGTTCTCCCAGGCGGTCAAGTGCGGGAACAGGTTGAAGTTCTGGAACACGAAACCCACGTCGATGCGGCGCTTGAGAATCTCGCGCTCCTTGAGTTCGTAAAGCAGGTCGCCCTTGCGTCGATAGCCGACGTATTCACCGTCGATGGTGATGTGCCCGCTGTCGATCTTTTCCAGGTGGTTGATGGTGCGCAGCAAGGTGGACTTGCCCGAGCCGGATGGCCCGAGAATCACCGTGACCTTGCCTGGATCGATGGTCAGGTCGATGTCTTTCAACACCTGTTGATTGCCAAAGCGCTTGCCCACGCCCTGGATCTGGATACGGCCGGCGCGGGCGTCACTCATGGGATTTCTCCTTGAGCCAGCGACGGATGCGCTGCAGCGGGGTCGGCGGCAGTACACGCGCAGTGCCACGGGCGAAATACCGCTCGACGTAGTACTGCGCGCTGGTGAGCACGGTGGTGATGATCAGGTACCAGACGGTGGCGACGATCAGCAGCGGGATCACCGCCTGGGTGCGGTTGTAGATGACCTGCACGGTGTAGAACAGCTCCGGCAAAGCCAGCACGTAGACGATGGAGGTGCCTTTGACCAGGCCGATGATTTCGTTGAACCCCGACGGCAGGATCGAACGCAGCGCCTGGGGCAGGATGATCCGGAAGATACGCCGCGACGCAGGCAAACCGAGGGCCGCTGCCGCTTCATGCTGGCCGGCATCTACACCGATCAGGCCACCGCGGATGATCTCCGCCGCGTACGCCGCCTGCATCAGGCTCAAGCCCAGCACGGCCACGGTGAATTGGCTGAGCACGTCGACTGTCGACCACTCGGCGAACACCACGCCGGTGAACGGTACGCCGAGCACGATGTGGTCGTACAGGTAGGCGAAGTTGTAGAGGATGATCAACACCAGCAGCGCCGGCATCGAGCGAAAAAACCAGATATAGCCCCAGGCCAGGGCCGCCAGCAGTGGCGAGCCCGACAGCCGCGCCAACGCCAGCGCGGTGCCGAGGATGACGCTGAACAGCGTGCTCAGCAGCGTCAGCAACAACGTCTGGCCAAGGCCGCGCAACACCGACGGCGAGAAGAACCACTGGCCGAACACGCCCCACTCCCAGCGCGGGTTGGTGGCCAGGGAATGCACGATGGCGATCAGCACCAGCGCGGCAAAGATCGACCCGGCCCAGCGCCAGGGATGGCGCGCGGGCACCACCTGCAGGGCTTTGATCGGTGTGGACACACGGGCCTGGCGCACCGTGCTGGGCGAGTCAATCAGGTCATAGGATTTGGCGACGATGGGCATGTGTGACTCCTCGGCCTTAGAAGGCATAGGTCAAGCGGGTGTAGTAATACCCGCCGGTAAAACCGTAGGGCGAATAGGTGCCGTAGCTGGCAAGCATGGTGCTGCTGGGCACGCCTTGTTTCTTGGGATAGAGGTCGAACAGGTTCTTGGCGCCGACGGCGATGTTCAGGTCCTTGGTGAGGTGGTAGCCAAGGTCCAGGTCAGTGATCCACTTGGCGCTGTAGACGCGGTCCAGGTCGCGGTTGGCCGATGAATTGACTTCCTTGTAGGTGCCGTAGCGGGTCAGGGCCAGGTTGAGGTTGAAGCGATCGATGCTCCAGTCGCCGCCGAGGATCAACTTGGTGTTGGGCTGCACTCCGGTGATCAGGTTGCGCGCCTGGCGATCCATCAAGTCATAGGAGGTGCCCAGGATGTTGGTGGACTCCTTGTAGTTGAGGATCTTGGTCTGGTTCCAGTTGAACGCCGCCGTCCACTTCAGCGAGCCGTATGGGCCAAGGTCCTGGTTGTAGCTGCTGACCAGGTCCAGGCCCTTGGTGCGGGTATCGGCGCCGTTGATGAAGTACTGGCCGCCGGAGGTGGAGTTGATGCCGTTGTTCTGCAATACCTGGGTGACTTCCGGGCCCAGCAAGGTGCCGGTGAGGGTGATGCGATCGCGCAGGTTGATCACGTAGGCGTCGGCGGTGAAGCTCAGGCGATCGGTGGGGGTCAGGGTAAAGCCGAGGCTGAAGTTGGTGGAGCGCTCGGGCTTCAAGTCCTCTGCGCCCAGGGCCTTGGCGGCGGCCGAACCGACTGGCAGGACACCGTAGTTGATCGACTGGTACACGCCGTCGACCACGCCATAGGTGGTCGAGCGCGCACTGAACAAGCTGTTGGCCAGGGACGGTGCGCGAAAGCCATTGCTGACCGTGGCGCGCACGGCAAATTGTGGGGTGAAGTCATAACGCGTGGTCAACTTGCCGCTGCGGGTGGCGCCCACGCCTTCGTTGTAATGCTCGTAGCGAAAGGCGGTGCCGATATACCAGTCGGGCAGCGGGTTGAAGCCCACGTCAACGTAACTGGCCAGGCTGTTGCGCGAGGCGCTGCTTTCTTCGTCTGGTGAAATGCCGTTGGTGACCTGGGCCCCGGACGAGGCGCAGTTGCCCGGCGCCACACAGTAGCCGCCATTGGCGTAGGACGCGTAGTCTCCGGCCTGCACCTCATAGGTGTCACGTCGATGCTCAAAGCCATAGGACAGGTCCAGCGGCTTTTGCAGGCCGATATCGAAGCCGCGCTTGAAGTCGAGGTTGGTGGTCAGCTCGGTGGAAATCCACGTGCCGGAGGTGAAGCTGTTCGGCGTGGCCTCGCCTAAGGAGGGGTTCTGGTTATGGGTGGTGCCCTGCTCCGCCTCGTTGCGCCCATAGGTGGTGGACAAATCCCAGTCCCACGCGCCCACGCTACCTTTGCCGCCGAATGCGGCCTGGAAGTCGTCCTCGTCGATGTACCAGGTCGGCGTGTAGCCGGACGGGTAGCCATTGGGTCCGGTGGTGATGGTGTTGGTGATGGTCGGCAGGCGGAAGTTCTGGCCCTGCTCGGCCTTGCGCCGCGAGTAGGTAGTGAAGGAGTACAGGCTCAAGCGGTCATCGATCGGCAGCTCGGCGTTGTAGCCCAGGGTCAGCAGGTTGGTCTTGGGCGTGCCGTAGCCGCCGTAGGTCGACTTGCCGGCCAGGCCATAGGCTTGCTCATAGGTGTAGCCGTTGGCGCTGGCCTTGTTGTCATCATTCTGGCTGCGCGCGTCCAGGGCCAGTTGCACGATGCCGCCGTTGCCGATTTCAAACCCCTTGTTGAGGCTTTGCTGCACGGTCTGTTTCTTGCCGTCGTAACCCAGGCCGGCGTTGGTCACCGAGGTGCCGCTGGTATCAGCCTTGAGGATCACGTTGATCACCCCGGCGATTGCATCGGAGCCGTACTGGGCGGCGGCGCCATCGCGCAGCACTTCCACATGGTCGATGGCGCTGATGGGGATCAGGTCCAGGTCTGCCGGCGCGGCGCCGGTGTTGATCCCGTTGATGTTCAGGGTCGCGCTGGTGTGGCGGCGCTTGCCGTTGACCAGCACCAGCACCTCGGCGGCGCTCAGGCCACGCAGGTTCGGGGCACGGGCCATACCGCTGGCGTCCCAGCCGGTTTTTTCCGGCAGGGTCAGCGACGGGATCACCGCGCTCAGCGCTTCCATCAAGCCGGGCTTGCCGGTGTTCTGCAATTGCTTGGCGCTGACCACATCGATCGGCACCGGGCTGCTGGTGACCGTGCGCTGCTCGGCGCCACGGTTACCGGTGACCACCACGGTGGACAGGGTGCTGTCGTCCTGGGCCTGTGCCGCTGCGGCCAGCACGGCCAGCGCCAGTAAGACGGTCGGTTGTAAGACTTGCTTCATAGCCACTCCAGACATTCCAAATCGCGAAGTCGGGCAGTCACGCGGGCGGGCGCGGTGCTCGATTTTTTCAGGGGTGTTGCGGCGATTGGGGACTAGGTGTGGGGCAGTCGAGGGGTTTGAATCGGCAACATACGTTGAGCTCCCTTCCAACGATTCTGCCGCGGGGCTATCACCCGGTTATGGCGCGCAGAATCTGAATCACGCTGGGTACCATCCGAGGTCAGGGGTAGGCTGTTGCGATCAAACATAACGGAATGGGTTTTGAAAATATAATGCTGTTTTGGTATAAGCTAATATTCTCTAATTTTATTATTTTTTAGTTTTTTTATTCATATAAATAATGTCTTTTTGAGGTTGGTCTTTATCTCAGGCCCAGATCTATCTGATATCGGGATATCAAACTGTGGGAGGGGGCTCGCGTACATCGCCTCCTGTAGGAGCGAGCTTGCTCGCGAAAAACGTCAACGATAACGCGTGCCTCCTGAATGAACGTGGCGCCTGTGAGTTTTTCGCGAGCAAGCTCGCTCCTACAAAAAGCCTTAACTGACTGGCATTACGGCAAGCCCCCTCCCACATTTCAGTTAGCCGGCTTTAACAACTGCATCTGCTGGCGATAATCATCCGTCACCTGCCGCGCCTGGCTGCTGCTGGTAATCACCCTGGGCGTAATCAGCACAATCAACTCCGTGCGGTCCTTGGACTTGCTGGTATTGCCAAACAACCAGCGCAACCCCGGAATCTTCCCAAGGTAAGGCACCGCACTGACGCTCTCCGCGTTGTCCTGCTTGATCAAACCGCCCAGCAACACCGTTTGCCCACTCTGCACCGCGACCTGGGTCGATACCGAGCGTGTGGAGATACGCGGGTTGGCCTGGGTGTCGTTGCTGGACGCCTGCTGGTCCTGGGCATCGCTGACCTGCTGCTGAATATCCATGTACACCAAACCACCCGGATTAATCCGTGGCACGACGTCGAGGATCACCCCAGTCTGCACATATTCAACACTGCTCAACGTGGTGTCGGAGGTGCCGGTGTTGACCGTGGTCTGGCTGATCGGGATGTTGTCGCCCACCTGGATCTGCGCCGGCTGGTTGTTCATCACCACCAGCGACGGCGCCGACAGCACCTGGGTGCGGCCGTTGGTTTCGAGGGCGTGCAGGGCCACTTGCAGGTTGGAGCTGACGAAGGAATAGAACAACGAATCCGTCGCCCCCAACCCTGCCCCGCCGCCGCCCAAGGCGCCTTGGCTGCCGGCGGCGTTGCCCACGGTGGTGCTGGTGGAATTGCCCGCCAGGCGACCGAGGTACCACTGCACGCCAAGGTCCAGTTCACCCGTGAGCTTGACCTCGAGGATGCGCGTTTCGATCTGCACTTGCAGCGGAGGGTTGTCGAGGCGCTTGATCGCCGATTCGATCTCTTTCCACTGCACCGGGCGCGTGCGCACCAGCAGTTGGTTACTGCTTTTTTGCGCGGTGATGCGGGTGCCGGCGTCGAGGCTTTTGGCCGGGGCGTCTTCGCTCGCGCCCTGCTCGGCGTTGTCCTGCTCGGCTTCGGGTGCCTGCTCGTCATCCTCCGCAGGCGGCTGGTTGCTATTGAGGTTGTTGCTCAGGCCACCCGGCGTGCTGCCGGAGGTGCTGTTGGTGCCCGCCGAGGACAAGGTCGCGGTGCGCAAACCAGGGGCGACCTTGGCCGGCGTGTCGTCCTTGATCGCGCCCGTGCCGTAGATCTGCCGCAGGTACTTGGCCAGGTCGGTGGCCTTCATGTTGCGCACGTCGTAGACATACATCTGCGGCTCGTTGCCGCCGCCCTCGTCGATGGTGTGAATCCAGTCGCCGACTTCGCTGAGGTACTGCGGCTGCGATGAGATCGCCACCACCGAGTTGGTCCGCTCGATGGGCAAAAAGCGCACCATGCCCGCCAGGGGCATGCCGCTGTCGGGGCCGAACATTTTTTGCAGCTCGGGCATCAGCTCGGCCACCGACGCGCGTTGCAGGCCGAACACGCCCACCGACATGCCCTTGAGCCAATCCACGTCGAAGGTGTCGATGGTGTCCTGGTAGTTGGCCAGTTCCTCGGGAGTGCCGGCCAGGCTCAGCACATTGCGCGCCGGGTCCACCAGCAGGAAGGCGTTCTCGCGAGCGAACGGCTTGAGCAGTTTCTGCATCTCGGTGGCCGAGATATAGCGCAGCGGAAACAGGCGCGCCGACAGGCCGCTGGAGGGTTGTGACACGCGCATCTCCGGCACCAGCTTGCCCGCTACCGCCTGGTTGGCCGGCAGGATCACATAGCGGTTGCCCTGCTTGATCATCGCGTTGTCGGTCCACGACAGCAGGGTCTCCAGAATCGACAAGGCCTGCTGCTTGTTCACCGGCTTGGAGGTGGAAAAGCTGACATTGCCCTTCACACCCTGGGCGATGCTGTAGTTCTCGTGCAGCAGGTCGCCCATCACGCTGTTGATCACGGCTTCGATCGGCTGGTCAGCGAAGTTGAAGACGATGTCGCCGCTGCCCTCCTCCTTGGCGACCGAGACCGCGGCCGGTTGGCGCACGAACTGCTGGTTGCCACGTATCAACTGGCGCTGGGGCGGGGTTTTCGCCTGGGGTTGGCCGCTGTCGACCGGGGCCTGTTCGCTGGCCGGGTCCACGGGCGGGCGCTGCGAACCGGTGCCCTGCATCGCCTCATGCAACAGGGCCTCGTCCGGGTCGAGATGCTCAGGGAATGTGCCGCAGCCACCGAGGGAAACGGCGGTGGCCAGGCAGAACACGGTGGTGCGCAAGGCGCCAGGGAAGGTATCGATCAAGGGGTGGACTCGTGAGGAAGGGTAATCGGGGCGGTGGTGGACGGCGGCGGCAAACGCAGGGCACGCAGGCTCAGGGTTTGCGTGCGACCGTCGAGTACAAAGCGCGCATCGCGGGGCGTGAGGTGTTCCAGGCGCCAGCCATTGGGCAGGGTCTGGCCCTGGTGGACCTTGAGCGGTGGGCCATCGACACGCTTGAGCAGCGCCACGCGCAGGTCGCCGTCGAGGACGATACCGGTCAGCACCAGGCTCGACAGGCTGGAGACGGCCGCCTGGCCCACCGCACGGTCAGGGCTGCGGTCGGGGCTGAACAGCGGTGCTTGCCAGGTGCCGGCCAGGCTTTCGAGGGTCGCGCTCGGTGCCACCAGTACCTTGGCGGCGGTATTGGCGCGCGCGTCGGGGGCCGGCGCCGGCAACCACTGCGGCGCATCGCCGATGCTGCTGAGGATGCCGACCATCAGCAGGCCCAGCAGCCCGGCCACGCCGAGCAACAGCCATTCCAGGGGACGCAATGCATTGATCATCGCTGCACCTGCCGGGCGGCGGCCGGTTGCAGGTAACCGCGCACCAACAGGTGCACCACCAATTGTCCGGCGCCGCCGCTGGCCGGCGCGTTCGGCGGGCGGCGGATGCTCATCTCGTCGACAAACAGAAATGGCCGCTGGTACTCCAGTTCATGCAGGATCGCGGTCAACGGCTCGATGGCGCAGTTGAGGGTCAGGCTGACCTTGACCTGGCGATAGGGCTCGGCGTCGTCCTGCTCCGGGGTGATGGGCATGCGCTGGGTCAGGCTGCAACCGCCACCGAGGCCGGCGCGGCTGTTGATCAGGTCGGCGATGCGCTGCATCAGGTCCGCCGCCACCGCACTGGGGTCGTCGCCGGGCAACAGGCTGGTGCTGCTGGCCGGGTCCTGCCGCGCTTGCTCCAGCTGTTGGCGCAGGCTGTCGCCCTGGCGCAACACACCGGCGTAGCGTTGCTGCTGTTCACGCAACTGCTCGGCCTGCTCGCCCATGCTGCGCAGGGGGCCGGCGAACCAGCTGTCGATCAACAGCCAGTAACCGGCGCCGAGCACCAGGGCCAGGGCGATCAGGGCCGCGCCACGGCGTTCACGGGGTGTCAGTGGTCGGCGCATCGGCGGCCTCCTGGTGCAGGTGGGCGCGCAAGGAAAACTGATCCTTGCCGGTTTGCGCATCGGGTTGAATCACCCCTTCGAACTGGGCGTTTTCCAGGCTGTGGCAGGCCTTGATCCGGGTGATCAGCGCACTGGCCTTGGCGCTTTGCCCGGAGAAGGACACATCGGCGCCGTCGTTGACTTCCAACTGGTCGAGCCAGGTGTCCGACGGCAGGCACGCGGTCAACTCGTTGAGCAGCGCCGCCAACGGCGGTTGAGCGGCCTTGCGGCGAATCAGGTACTGGGCGGCGCCACGGGTATTGAGCAGTTGCTGGCGCAGGGCCTGGATCTCGGCGACCTGGGCTCTCTTCTCGCGCACACTGTGCTGCATGGCATCGAGCACGCGCTGGCGGTCGTTGAGCCACAGCAGCATCGCCGCAATCACCAAGGCGCCGCACAACCACGGCAGGCTGCGTTGCAGGCCCTTGCCCTGGGGGCGCTGGCGCGGGCGCAATGGCGCCGGCAGCAAGTCGATGCCCATGGGGTTGCCTGCGCTATCGGCGACATCCACGGCATGGGGCTGCAAGCCGAGGGCGCTGCAGTCGATAAGGATCTGGTCGAGGCGCTCACGCAGGATCGCTACCAGCGTGACATGCAGGTGGCTGGGGGTGCGGCGTTCCTGGCGCGCGACAAAGTACAACTGGGCGGCGTCGAACGGCGTGAAGCGGTCCAGTTCATAGCCGACCACCGTCGACAGGTTGCGCGCCGCCGCCGGAGGCAATTGCAGGGTTTGCACCAGCACTGTTTCCGGCGGCAGCACCAGCACCTGACGCGCTTCGCCAGGGCGCTTTTCGACCGCCGCGGTCAACGGCCAGGCGTAGACACGCTCGGGGATATCGGCGAACGACAACCACGCCGGCAGGCAGCCACGCAGCTCCTTGAGCCACAGGCGCCAGCCCAGTTGCAGCAGGCTGCCGCGCCAGCGCTGGGTGATGGGCTGTGCCAGCGCCTGAAGCCGCGCGGTTAGCTGTTCGTTCATTCTTGCCAACGTAGGACTCGATAAGGTTGTGCGCTGCCTTGCGCGGGGCTCAATAACACGGTGGCTTGCACCTGGGCGTGGTAACCGCCGGGGCGTTGTGCGCGACTGCTGACCACCAGCACGTCGCCGGGATCGGCACCCACCGCACTCGGGTGCGGCAGGTTCAGCGCGCGGCGCATCACGGCACTGGCGAATGCCGGATCAGGCCGGTCCAGGCCACTCCACAGGCTGATCTCGGGCACCAGTTCGCTGTACAGCGCCTGGGTCATGCCCGGCAGCTGGCGCACTTCTTCCACCACCCGAAACGGCGCCAGGCCCTGGTTGCGGCGTACTTCCAAGGCCCTGGCAAGCTGCTTGGCCTGGGCCTGGGTCGCACCGCAGGCCAGGGCCAGGCGGGCGAAATCGCCCACTTCGGCGCTGTTCAAATACAACTTGCCGCGCTCGCTGTGCAGGCTGACGCGCAGCTGCGCATCGTCGAACACCAGCGCGATTTCACGCCCGTCGGCAATCCACTGCTTGCGCTGCAACGGGTCCGCGACGGCCTGCATCGCCAGCGCCACCCCGGCCTCGGCGGCCAGCACCGCCTGGGTGTGTTGACGGTGCCAGGCGGCCTGGCGCGTTTCCAATTGCACCCAGCCGGCCAGGCCGCCCAACAACAGGCTGAGCAAGGCCAGCAACCACAGCACCAGCAGCAGGGCCACACCGCGTTGATGCTTGATCATTCGGGCGCCCCGCCGGACAGGTTCAGGCGCAAGGCAACCACCTGGGTCACCCATGGCACCGGCCCATTCACCCGCGCGTCAATCCGCACCGCGTAAGGCAGGCGCTTGGTCCACGGCCACGTACTGATCCAGCCGGTGGCCTGGCCCTTGGGCGACACGCCGCGATAGCTGAATTGCAGATCCTCGACATCCTTCAACAACACTTGCGGCTCACTGCGCGAGGCCGGGACGCTGACTTGCGCCGCGGACTCAAACCGTGCGAACGCCACCTGCAAGTCGCGCTGCGATTCAGGCCCCACCAACTGCAAGGTGAAGCGCTGAATCCCGCCACCGAGCACACCCGGCAAGGTCGCGACAAATTGCATGCGCTGGGGGCCACCGGCAAAAAAGCCATCGGTCTGGCTGTCGTCCTCGGTCACATCCAACGGCAACGCCTCGCTGATGGCGGTGCGTAAAAACTGTTGCGCGGCGCGCATTTCATCCAGGCTGACCGTGTAGCGCTGGGCCTTGAGCACGGCGCGATTGGCGCCCAGCAAGGCGCCGCCGACCAGGGTCAGCAACACCCCGAGCAGGCTGAGAACGATCATGATCTCAAGCAAGGTGAAGCCCTGCTGACGCGCCTTCACAAGCCAGCACCGAGGCCGGCAGCGCGCAGTTTCAAGGTGCTGAAACTGGCACGGCGCGGGCCTTCGCTGACGGTGAGATCCAGGCGAAACAGATGCGCCTGGCCAACGCGGCTGGGCTGTTGGGCGATGCGCAGTTGCCAGGCGATACCGTCCAACTCGCCCTGGCGTATGCCGCTGGCCAAAGGCCCGGTGCCTTCCTGATCCATCACACTCAAGGCCGCATGAGTCAGGCGGTCGCTGTGGGACACCTGCAACAACGAGCGCGCGCTCTGGCCGAAGGCGACCAGCAGCACCGTGCTACAGATCGCCATCAGCGTCAGCGCGGCGAGCATTTCCAGCAAGGTAAAACCCGCCTGGCGCTTCATGGCAGCGCCTTGGACTGCACGCTGCCGGTCAGCCAGCCGATGTCGATGCGCCAACGCCGACTGCCGTTGGCCAGCAACACATGGCCCCCCGTGGAACTGCCATCGGGATAGAAATCCACTGCCGCGCCGGCTTGCTCGGCGGTGTGCAGGGTCACTTGCAGCCCGGCCGGCCAATACTTTTTCGGACGGCCCGGCGCCTGCACGCTGAGGTTGCGCAAATCGAACACGGTGCTTTCGGTGGTGCCGCTGACAATCGCCCGCGCCCGCGTGCTGCGCAATGCCTCGACCACCTGCCCGACGGCCTGGCGTTCTTTGGCGGCGCGCAGGCCTTGTTGCAGGCCAAACCCGACCAAACCGGCCGCGATGCTGATCAAGACGATCACCACCAGCATTTCCAGCAGGGTAAAGCCGCGTTGGGCGTTGGCCATGGTCGTGGGTTATTCCCAGTTGCCCAGGTCGGCGCTGTAGCCTTCGCCGCCGGGCTGGCCGTCCTGGCCGTAGAAAATCAGGTCGAACGCACCGTGCTCACCCGGGAAGCGGTAGCCGAAGGCATGACCGAACGGGTCCTTGAGGTCTGACGGCTTGGCGTACGGCCCGGCCCAACCGGCGCTGTTGCCCGGCTTGTCGACCAGTTGCTGCAGGGTCTTGGGTGGCGAGCCAACGTCCAGGCCGTAGCTTTCGATCTTCATGCTCAAGCTGGCCAGTTGGGCCTTGCCCGCGCCGTACTTGCCCTTGTCCACGTTGCCGCCGACCTGGCGGACCACGATGGTCGCGACGATGCCCAGCAGCACGATCACCGCGAGCATTTCCAGCAAGGTAAAACCGCCCTGGCGGCGGGCGGACTTGAATCGGGTATGGCGCATCAGCGTGTTTCCTTAAGGGTTCATATATTGCTGGTCAGGCTCATCAGCGGCAGCATGATCGCCAGCATGATCACCGCCACCAGCACCGCCATGACCACGGTCAGGGACGGCACCAGCGCGGCGAGCAGGCGGTCGATGCCGCGTTTGGCTTCGACGTCGAACACCTCGGCGACCTTGAGCAGCATGCTGTCGAGTTCGCCGGCCTGTTCGCCGACTTCAATCATTTGCAACGCCAGATCGGGCAACAGCGGCTCGCTGCCGAAAGCGCTGGCCAGGGTGCCGCCGCCTTTGACCGACTCGGCGGCCTGGGCGACCTGGGCTTGCAGGGCGCGGTTGGTGCAGACCTGGCGGGCAATCACCAGCGCTTGCAGCAGCGCCACACCGTTGCTGAGCAGCGTGCCGAGGGTGCGGGCCAAGCGGGCGGCTTCGACCCGTTGCAGCAGCGGGCCGATGATGCGGATGCCCAGCACGCGGCGGTCATAGCGTTCGCGGCGCTGGGGGTCGCGTAGACGTGCGGCCAGCGCCCATGCGCCGACAATCAACCCGGCCAGCACCACCAGGCCGTAGGCCCCGAGGAATTGGCCAAGGCCCAGGATCACCTCGGTGATCAGCGGAATCGGCACGCCCAGGTCCTTGAAGATCGGCACGAACTGTGGCACCACGTAGGCCAGCAGCAAGGCCAGCGAACCGAGCACGCCGACCACCAGAAAGGCCGGGTAGATCAACGCGTTGATCACTTCGCCCCTGAGTAACTGGCTGCGTTCCAGGTAATCGCTGAGCTGGCGCAGGGTGTCTTCGAGGGCGCCGCCCGCCTCACCGGCACGGACCATACTCAAGTACAGCGGCGAGAATTGACTGCCCTCCGCCTCCAGCGCCTTGGATAACGGCTGGCCGGCCTTGACCTGTTCGCGGATGCGCTCGATCAACGCGCGGGTCTGCGGCTGGCCGGGCTGCTTGAGCAGGATGCCCAGGGAACGCTCCAGCGGCTGACCGGCGCCCAATAGGGTGGCCAACTGTTGCGTGAAACTGACCAGCGCCGCGCCGTTCAACTGACCCCGGCCGAAGGCCTTGCGCAGGCCCTGGGCGCCCGCCACCTCGATCTGCAACAGCAACAAGCCACGCTTGTGCAGCGCGGCGACGGCGGCGTCCTGGTCCTTGGCTTCGAGGGTGCCGTTTTGCGCCTGGCCCTGGCCGTCGAGGGCACGGTATTTGAACAGGCTCATGCGCCCTCTCCACGGGTGACGCGCAGCACTTCTTCAAGGGAGGTGACACCCGCCACGGCCTGGCGCAGGCCTTCTTCATGCAAGGTGCGCAGGCCGCCACGGCGGGCGGCCTGTTCGAGGGTGGCGGCGTCGGCCTGGCGCATCAGCAGGCTGCGCAGTTCGTCGTTCATCACCAGCAGTTCGGTGATCGCACTGCGGCCGTGGTAGCCACCGCCCGGCGCATCGGCGCGGGGGCGATAGAGCAGGATCGGGCGCTGCTCGGTAAACCGATCCAGGCCGTGCTCGGCGATCAATTCCGCAGGGGCTTCGAAGGCTTCGCGGGTGGCCGGGTCCAGGCGTCGCACCAGGCGCTGGGCGAGGATGCCGTTGACGGTCGAGGCAATCAGGTAGCTTTCGACGCCCATGTCGAGCAAGCGCGTGATACTCGCGGCCGCGCTGTTGGTGTGCAGGGTCGATAGCACCAGGTGGCCGGTGAGGGACGACTGGATGGCGATGCGGCAGGTTTCCAGGTCGCGGATTTCGCCGATCATGATCACGTCCGGGTCCTGGCGCACGATGGAGCGCAGCGCACCGGCGAAGTCCAGGCCGATGGCCGGCTTGACCTGGATCTGGTTGATGCCTTCAAGCTGGTATTCCACCGGGTCTTCGACGGTGATGATCTTGCGCTCGGCGGTATTGAGCCGCGACAGCGCGGTGTACAGGGTGGTGGTCTTGCCCGAGCCGGTGGGCCCGGTGACCAGCAGGATGCCGTGGGGCCGCTCGAGCACTTCGAGGAAGGTTTCCAGGCGCTGGCCATCAAAGCCCAGGCTCTGGAAATCGAATTGCACGGTCTGGCGGTCGAGCAAACGCATGACCACCGATTCGCCAAAACTGGTGGGCACCGTGGACACCCGCAAGTCCAGCTCCTTGCCCTGGATGCGCAGCATGATGCGCCCGTCCTGGGGCAGGCGCCGCTCGGCGATGTCCAGGCGCGCCATGATCTTCACCCGCGAAATCACCGCCGCCGAAGAACTGGACGGCGGGGCTTCGGCTTCGTGCAGCACGCCGTCGATGCGGTAGCGCACCTTGAGCTGGTTTTCGAAGGGTTCGATATGAATATCCGAGGCACGATGTTCCACCGCGCGCTGCAGGATCAGGTTGACCAGGCGAATCACCGGCGCTTCGGAGGCCATGTCCTTGAGGTGTTCGATGTCTTCCAGGGCACTGCCCTGCTCGTCGAGGTTTTCGATCAGGGTGCCCATGGCCGAACGGCCCTGGCCGTAGTAGCGCTCGATCAGGGTTTCGACTTCGTTGCGCGGGCCCACGGCCAGCCACACGGGTACGCCGCAGGCATAGGCGATGGCCTGGAACGGGTAGACCAGCGACGGGTTGGCCGCCAGTACCCGCAGGCCGCCCTGGCTCCAGCCCACGGGCACCACCTGGTAGTGGTGCATGAAGCGTTCGGTCAATACCGGCAACGGATCAAGCAGCGGCGGCGCCGCATCGGCCAGCAGCAGCGGTGCGCCGAGCAGGTCCGCCCAGGCACGGGCCAGTTCCACTTCCGAGACCAGCCCTAAACGTGTGAGCAGGCCGAGCAACTCGGCATCGCCGCCCTCCTGGGACAGGCGCCGGGCGCGCTCCAGGTCAACGGTTTTCAACCCAGCGTGTTGCATCAGCCACGCGCAGACCTGTTCGGTGTGCGGGATGTGCAGTTGGCAGGCATCGATGGGCGTTGAGGAACTGGGCATGGGTGACTATCTGAAGGGCGATGTTCTAAAGGGCGTTGGGAAACCCTTGTGGGAGGGGGCTTGCCCCCGATAGCGGTGGGCCAGCTGCCGTATGCGCCGGCTGATACACCGTTATCGGGGGCAAGCCCCCTCCCACAGGGGACCGCGTTTCCCCGATTAGTTCGAGGTCTTCGGCGCGGCCTGGCTGCTGTTCAGCGGCCGCCCGCCTTTGGTGGTTTCGGTCTTCTGCTTCTTGGCCGCCTTGGCATCGTGGCTCTGGGTCAGCACGGTGGAATCGGCGGCGCCTGACTTGGCATCCGCGTCGGTGGCATCAGCCGCCATCACCGCACCACTTAGCGCAACGCCCAATACAACACCGGCACCCAACAGGGAAATCTTCATCAACTTTCTCCAGATCAAAAACAGCAAATAGCCCAAGTGGCGCCTTGAACTCGATCAAGACCCTACACCAAAGCGTTGTGTATGACAGCTTGTGTAAACATGGCACTTTAGAACCATCGAGCAATGCCACTAGTTAGCCATGCCAGGATGTTTTTTGTTAAACCAATCGACTGGTAGGTTTAGTCTTAGTTCCAGAACGTAAGAAATTATTTCTTATTTCACGCAAAAATTAGCTTTCGTTTGACTTACAAGCGCAAGAATTGCCTTAATTATGCCGTTTTCGCGGTTCAAAATGCCATCCCGTGATATCGCTTAGACACTACCCACAACAATAACCAATACAATTATTAAACTTATAAAACTGCGAATTTCGCCAAATAGTTGCAATTAGCCATCGGTTAAAAATTGCGATCACGGGCAACTTTTGCCCAGAAAAAAGTGACGAGGTGCAGTGCAATACGCACTTCTCGGCGCGCCATGTTTACTGAACTGTTGTCGGAGAGTCCCATGAATAAACGCAAAATGATCGGTGCACAGTCGGCATTCGCCCTGCTGGCACTGGCCGTGTCCCAGGTGCATGCAGCCACCAGCCCCGCCCTGGATGAAGGCCGGGTAAGCCGCGCGGAAAAAGCCGCGGACAAGACCCTGGCGAAGATGACGATGGAAGAAAAACTCGCCTACATCGGCGGCACCGGAGGCTGGGACGTCAAGCCACTGACCCAGTACGGCATCCCGCAGATTCACGGCGCCGATGGCGGCGTGGGCGTGCGCTACACCAGCGAAGGCAACGCGCAGGGCGTGGTCTACCCGTCGGGGCCGAACCTGGCCGCCAGCTGGAACCCACGTCGCGCCATCGACCTGGGCCGTGCCCTGGGCTATGACACCGCCAGTGGCGGCTATCAGTTCGTCACCGGCCCAGGCGTGAACCTCTACCGCATGCCGTACAGCGGCCGGGCGTTCGAGTACTTGTCCGGTGAAGATCCGTTCCTGGGCGCCAGCCTGGGGCCGGCGGTGATCAACGGCATTCAGTCGCGTGGTGTGTGGGCCAACGCCAAGCATTTCGCCGCCAACGACCAGGAAAGCAACCGCTTCCACCTCAATGAAATCATCAGCGAGCGCGTGCTGCGCGAGATGACCCTGCCGCCGTTCGAGTCCGCCTCGAAGAACAGCAAGGTCGCGATGATGATGTGCGCCTTCCAGCAGGTGAACGGCGAGTTCGCCTGCCAGAACAAGCACCTGATGCGTGACATCCTCAAGACCGAATGGGGCTACCCGGGGTTCGTGCAGAGCGACTACAACGCAGTGGTCAAGGGCTTGCCGGCGGCACAGGCGGGTACCGACCTGGACATGATGGGCTACCAGATGAACAGCACCATCCTCAAGCCGTACCTGGACAGCGGCGAGCTGAGCAGCGCGACCATCGATGACAAGGTGCGCCGCATCCTCAAGCAGATCTACCTGTACAAGTTCGACAGCAAGGCGCCGCTGACCAGCCACAACATGAACAGCGCCACCAGCAACCGCGTGGCCCTGAACGCTGCCCGCGAAGGCATCGTGCTGCTGAAAAACCAGCACAGCCTGCTGCCGCTGGACGCCAAAAAGGTCAAGCGCATCGCCGTGGTCGGCACCCTGGCCAAGTACGCGCCACCTACCGGTTTTGGCAGCGCCAACGTCATGGCCGCCAACTACATCAGTGAGCTGAGCGGCTTGCAGCAACTGGCGCCGGGCGCCAAGGTCGAGTTCATCGACGGGCTGTCCCTGGACCCCGCCACCTCGACCTGGACCCATACCGACAGCCATGGCAACCGCGTCAAAGGCTTGAAGACCGAGTTCTTCAGCAACACCAACTGGTCCGGCGACCCGGCCGCCAGCCGCACCGACGCCCATGTCGACCTGGACTGGTCCACCGACAGCCTCCCAGTGAACGGCGATACCGCCGCCACCTCGATTCGCTACAGCGGCCAGATCACCCCGACGGTCAGCGGCGAGCAGGTGTTCAAGGTGCGTGCCGACGGCGCCGTGCGCCTCTACGTCAACGGCCAGAAAGTCCTCGACAACGGCGACGGCAAACCGCTGCCGAACAACAGTATTCCGCCGACCATTCCGGTGTTTGCCAAGGTCAACCTGGAAGCCGGCAAACCGGTCGACATCAAGCTGGAATATTCACGCCGCAACGGCTACCTGTCGACCATGGGCGGCCTGGTGGGCGTGCAGATGAGCTGGGCCTCGCTGGTGGCACCGCAGGACCTGGCCCAGTACGACGCGGTATTGGTCGCGGCCGGTAACAGCAATGAATACGAAGGCGAAGGCTTCGACCACAGTTTCGACCTGCCCGAGTACCAGAACCTGCTGATCCAGAGCATCGCCAAGGTCAACCCGAATACCGTGGTCACCCTGCACGGCGGTACCGGCTTGAAGATGAGCGACTGGATCGACCAGGTACCGGCCGCGCTGCATGCGTTCTACCCTGGGCAGAACGGCGGCCAGGCGTTGGCGGAGATCCTGCTGGGCAAGGTCAACCCGTCGGCCAAGCTGCCGATCAGCATCGAGCGCAACATCGAAGACAACCCGATCTACGCGACCTTCCCCAAGTTCGACAACCAGGAAACCCTGGCCGAGATGAGCTACAAGGACGACCTGTTCCTGGGCTATCGCGGCTACGAGAAAAAGGGCATCAAGCCGCTCTACCCGTTCGGCTACGGCTTGTCGTACACCACCTTCGGCTACAGCAACATCAGCGTGACCCCTGGGGTGGCGGTGGCCGGTGCGCCGATCAAGGTGTCGTTCGACCTGGCCAACACCGGCAAGGTCGCGGGCGCCGAAGTGGCCGAGTTGTACGTGGGCCAGAACAACCCGAAAGTCGAACGCGCGATCAAGGAACTCAAGGGCTACAAGAAAGTGTTCTTGAAGCCGGGCGAGAGCAAGCGCGTGACCATCGAGCTCAACGATCGCTCGCTGGCCTACTACGACGTGGCGAGCAAGCAATGGGTCGTGGATGCCGACAGCTTCAACCTGTCGGTGGGCGCGTCGTCCCAGGACATTCGCCTGAACGCCAAGCTGGTCAACCCGTTCCGCCAGGACCTGTCGACCACCACCAGCAACCCACTGCCGCGCTCGGCGCTCAACTCGACGCTGCGTGAATCGACGGTGAAGACCGGCGGTGTGCTGCATCAAAATGAAGGTGATAGCGGCACCAGCGACGGTGATGGCTATGACATGAGCGATGACAGCAGCCAGGGCAGTGCCACCGGTAACTGACCTCTGTGGGAGGGGCGGTGCGACGATTCGACTTGCCCCCGATGAGCATGGGTATCTACACAACGTTGTATTAGCCAACGGTAACCACGATGCGAAGCGAGCCGCCCTTGATCTTGCTTTAGATCTTGATCTTGATCTCAGGCGCCCCGTTAAACCACGCTGGCCGCAATTCGATAGTGATTTGGGGGGTAAACCGGCAGGGGGGCACACCGAGCCTAGGCGAGGTGCCGAGTGGTGGGGCACAGACCTTTTGGTTACTTTTGGCTGGGCCGGCATCCCGGGCGTTTGCCAAAAGTGACCCGCTGTAAGAGCGGAACCGCCAGTCGCCGGGACTGTCAGATATTTTGTGTGCGGGCCGGTAACGGCCTGCCGTCAGGCAGGCCATGCTTTACCAGGTTGGCCTGATAAATCGATCTCCGTACAGAATCGCAAATTGATTCATCGCACTTTTCCAGTCATGGGCCGCGGAGCCCCAGTTTGCGGTGATATTGCGCAGTCCAAGCCAGATCAGTTTTGTCGCCGCATCGTCGGTCGGGAAGTGACCTCGGGTCTTGATGATCTTGCGCAACTGAGCGTTGATGCTCTCAATGGCGTTGGTCGTGTAGATCACTTTTCGAATCGCCGGCGGGAACACGAAAAATGGGATCACACGATCCCAAGCGCGGCGCCAGGCAGCCACTACCGTCGGATACTGCTTGCCCCATGGCCCGCTTTCAAACGCATCCAGCGCCTGCTCGGCCGCTTCGGCGGTCACCGCCTGATAGATCGGTTTGAGCGCCTTGGCCAGTTCGCGACGCTTGTCCCAGGCCGCGTAATCAAGACTGTTGCGGATCAGATGAACAATGCATGTTTGCAGTGTCGTGTCTGGAAATACGGCGTTGAGAGCCTCTGGCATGCCTTTCAGTCCATCGGTCACAGCAATCAACACGTCTTCGACGCCGCGTGTCTTGAGGTCGTTGAAAACTTTCATCCAGAACTTGGCGCCCTCGGTATTTTCTACCCAGATGCCGAGAATATCGCGTGTTCCGTCAGGCAAAACGCCCAGGGCCAAGTAAATCGCCTTGTTGCGAACCAGCCCCTCTTCGCGAATTTTGACCCGTAGAGCATCGAAGAAAATAACCGGATACATCGGCTCCAAAGGCCGCTGTTGCCATGCACCGATCTCTGCCATGACCTCGTCGGTTACAGAGCTGATGAAGTCGGGAGAAACGTCAGTACCGTACTGCTCGGAAAGAAACGCTCGGATCTCTCTGACCGTCATTCCACGGGCATACATGGCGATGATCTTGTCGTCGAAACCGGTGTAGCGGCGTTCGTGCTTGGGGATCAAAATGGGCGAAAAACTGCCGTCCCGGTCGCGGGGAATATCCAGTCGGAGCGGACCGTCGCCGGTTAGAACCGTCTTGCCGCTTTTGCCATTGCGCTGGTTGGTTTCATCCTCTGGGCGCTGCGCGCCCGGCGGATAGCCCAAGTGGTGACCTAGCTCTGCACTCAGCGCTCGCTCGATCAAAGCCTTCTTGAACGCCGCAGACGCGTCCTCGATAGCTTCAGCGGTCATCGGTCCATCGGTGAATTGCTCGAGCAGCTCTTTCGGGATTTTCGGCAGCTCTCGCAACGCGGGTTTCTTTTTGGTTGGCATACATGCACCTCTTACTCATGTTATGCCCGAACACAAAATTTCTGACACCCCCGGGCACACCGAGCCTAGGCGAGGTGCCGAGTGGTGGGGCACAGACCTTTTGGTTACTTTTGGCTGGGCCGGCATCCCGGGCGTTTGCCAAAAGTGACCCGCTGTAAGAGCGGAACCGCAAGTAGCCGTTACCGCAGCAACGGATATGTCCCCAAACCCCACCCCCCTCAAACCACAACCCCCCGCCCCGCCCGCTCAAGATTCCGCCACAACCAAGGCGGCAACACATCCGGATCCAGGCTGTCGATCAAATTCTTCAACCCCAACCCCAACTCCGTATCCCCCTCAATCACCAACCTGCGCCGAAAAAACAACGTATCCGGATCTTCCTGCCGGCTGGCGAGCAACAAGAACTCGCGCCAGTTACCGCTGATGCTCACCTGCGCCTCGGCCTTTTGCGCAATACGCAATCCATCGCGCCCCAAGGTCAGGTACCAGCACAACCCCAGGTCAGGTATACGCAGACACATCCAGCGTCCGCGCAGCAGGTCAAACCCACCGTCGCGCAAAGGCTCGGCCAGGCAGCGGTTAAGGGCTTGCTGCAAGACCAGGCGCTGCACGCCAAACGGTACGCGACGGATCAATGGAAACAATTGGTCGGCGCCTTTGAGCAGCCATTGTTTACGACTCAGCACAGCCCCACCTCCTCAACCCGCAACATGCCCGCCTGGCCGTGCCAGTAGCCGTTGCAACCATCGACATACAGCGGCGGCGTAGCGCCCTGGCGCACCTGGTCGAAGGCTCGCACCACCTCGACCATGCCCTCGGCTCGCGGGCTCAGGCGCAACAGATCGGCACCACTGGACACCAGGCCGGGGTAATCGGCCAGCAGGTTGGTCACGTCGGCCGACATGGTCTGGATACCGTTCAAGGTGAACAGCGCCTGCCCTTCCTGGCTGGTCAGCGCCATGCCGTCGGGGTAGTTGATGCAGCAGAACTGGCAGTCATCCTTGGGCCGGTTTTCGGCACGGGCGGTGAAGCAGCGCGCCGAATACGCCAGGGGCAAGTGGCCGTAGGCGAAGATTTCCACTTCGGGCAACGGCCGGCCCAATTCGCGTACCTGCTCCAGCACATCGGCGATCAAGCCCTGGGAGCATTCCACCGGCGGCACCCAGCGTTGCATGCCCGCATCGAGCAGTTGCACCAGGGCGTGGCCGTTGTAGAGGTTGAGCGCCGGGCCGCCGACAAAGGGCAATTTGCGCTCGATCAACATCTGCACCGCCCCCATGTCGTTGGCTTCCACCAACAGTTCGCCGTTGTCGCACAGGCGGCGCAGGCTCGACAGTTCGGAGGCGGCTTCGATCAAGGTCAGGCTCGATAACACGATCTGCGCCGAGCTGTACGTTTGCAGTTCCCGGCCCAGGCCCAACCAATGGTCCAGGGAGAACGCGCGGCGTTTGGCGCACACGGTTTCGCCCAGGTAAATCACGTCCAGGGGCAAGCCGGCCATGTCTGAATAGAAGCGCCCCAGGTGTTCCTTATCCCAATAAAACAGCACCGGTCCCAGGCTGAGTTTCATCTGTGTCTCCTCACTGCCACGCACGATGGTAGGCGCCGAGCGTGGTCTGGCTGCCTTCGGATAACCCGGCCAGCACCTGGCGCCACTGGTCCTTGACCACAAAACTGGCAGGCGCATTGCGGTGGGCGTCCAGCGCGGCGCGCCAGACCCGGGTGACTTGTTCCACATAGGCCGGGCTGCGTTGCCGGCCTTCGATCTTGACCGCTTCGACGCCGATGGCGGTGAGCTCCGGTACCAGGTCTAGGGTGTCGAGGCTGGTGGGTTCTTCGAGGGCATGGAAGCGCTTGCCGCCCACCAGGAAGCGGCCCTTGCACAGGGTCGGGTAGCCGGCGGGTTCGTCCCGGGTGTAGCGGTCGATCAGCACTTCGCTCAGGCGCGCACTCAAGCCGTCGGCGTCCTCGCTCCAGCGCACGGCCTTGGCCGGCGAACACACGCCGCAGAGGTTGGGCGACTCGCCGGTGATGTAGGAAGACAGGTGGCAACGCCCCTCGGCCATGATGCACAGGCTGCCGAAACCGAACACTTCGATCGGCACCGGGCTGCTCGCGGCCACTTGCTTGACCTGGGCCAGGGACAGCACGCGGGGCAACACCGCGCGACGAATGCCGTAGCGTTCGGCATAGAATTTCAGCGCCGCCGCATGGGTGGCCGAGCCCTGTACCGACAGGTGCAAGGCCATCTGCGGATGGTGCCGGCTGGCGTAGTCGAGTACCCCGGGGTCGGCGGCGATCAGCGCATCCACGCCGTGGTCTGCCGCGCGGTCGACAGCGCGCTGCCAACGCGCCCAGATCTTCGGTTGTGGGTACGTATTGACCGCCACGTACAGCTTGCGCTGGTGCTGGCGAATAAAGGCGACGGCACCGTCGAATTGTTTGTCGTCCATGTTCAGCCCGGCGAAGTGCCGGGCATTGGTGTCATCGCGAAAACCGACATACACCGCATCGGCGCCTTGGCGCACCGCGGCTTTGAGCGCAGGCAGGTTGCCTGCGGGGCAGACCAGTTGCATGGGGGTTCCTCACAAAAATTCAGCGAAAGACAGAAATGGCACCGGTGCATCCCTGGGCACCTGATGCTCGCGCTCGATGATCACCAGGCCATCGGCCCAACAGGCGGCGGTGAGCATCGCCGAGCTTTGCTGGGGGTGCAGCACCGCGCGCAATTGCCCATCCTCGCCGGGGCTCAGGCGCGCGCGCAGGTATTGGCGGCGCTTGTTGGGCTGGAGCCATTCAAAATCGGCCGGCACCTGGATCGGTACCGGCAGCACCCGCGCCACACCTTGGGCGCGCAACAGGAACGGACGCACCACCACCAACGCGGTGATCAACGCCGCCGACGGGTTGCCGGGCAAACCCAGCCATGGCTTGCCCGCCACCTCGCCAAACGCCAGGGGCTTGCCGGGCTGGATCGCCAGGCGCCAGAAGTCCACGCGGCCGAGTTCTTCGATGGCCTGCTTGAGGTGGTCCTCCTCCCCCACCGACACACCGGCAGACGTCAACAGCACGTCGCATTCGGAGGACGCCAGGGCCAGTGCATCGCGGCTGGCGGCCAGTTCGTCGGCCATCACGCCATAGTCGAGCACGTCCACGCCCCAGCCGCGCAGCAACGCGGCCAGGGCATATCGGTTGCTGTTGTAGATCTGCCCAGGCACCAGTGCCTCACCCGGCTCGCGCAGTTCATTGCCGCTGCTGAGCAGGCACACCCGCAGCGGGCGGTAGACTTTCAGGCGCGGGATGCCGGCCGATGCGAGCAAGCCGATGTCCTGGGCACGCAGGCGCTTGCCCACGGCGACCAGGGTCTGGCCGCGTCGCAACTCTTCGCCCTGCTTGCGCACATGCTCACCCAGGCGCACCGGTGGGCACCAAATACGCTGGCCGTAAAGGCGGCAGCGTTCCTGGGGCACCACCGTGTCGGCACCGGCCGGTACCGGCGCACCGGTAAAGATGCGCACCGCCTGCCCGGCCTGCACCTTCGCCGTGCTGTGCTGGCCAGCGGCAATGCGCCCGGCGAGCATCAGGTAGCCCCCCTCTGCCGGTACGTCCTCGGCGCGCAGGGCGTAGCCATCCATGGCGCTGTTGTCGAACCCCGGCAGGTCCAGGGGCGAGAACAGTTCCTCGGCGACCACCCGCCCCAGCGCGTGCTCCAGGTCGATTACCTGCGTGCCCGGCGGCGGCGGTGCCTGGGCCAGCAGCGTGGCGATGGCCTCGTCCACCGGCATCAGGTGGCCGCTGTCGCACACCGAGACGCTCACGAACGCGACTCGCAGGCTTGCAGGATCTGCTCGGGCTGGGGCTTGAGGTGCGGCACGAAGTTGCACGGGCCGGTACGGCTGTCCAACTGGCCCGCGAGGATCTGATCCCAGGCGGTACGGCACGCGCCCGGCGAACCCGGCATGCAGCACACCAGCACGCCGTTGCTGATGCCGGCCAACGCACGGGATTGCAAGGTGGAGGTGCCGATTTCGACCAGGGACACCTGGCGGAACAATTCGCCGAAGCCCTCCACGTGTTTGTCCAGCAGCGGCAGCACCGCTTGGGGCGTGTTGTCACGGGCGGTGAAGCCGGTGCCGCCGGTCATCAGCACCACTTGCACATCAGGGTCGGCGATCCACAGGGAGACCTGCGCACGAATCTGGTAGATATCGTCGATCACCAGGCCACGGTCGACCAGCACATGCCCGGCACCTTGCAGGCGGTCCACCAGGGTCTGCCCGGAGGTGTCGGTGTCGAGGGTGCGGGTGTCGCTGATGGTCAGCACGGCGATGTTCAGGGGGATGAAATGACGTTGTTTCAAATGGGCCATGATCAAGGCTCCAGGCGTAAAGAAAGTGGCTGTCAGCCTGCGCCGCAATGGGCGCAGGGCCTATTCCTCCAAGGAGGTATCTCGTTCAGGGGGCCAGGCGCGTGCGCTGCCACGTCCCGGCGTGCAAGCGGTAATCGAGGCGGTCGTGCAGGCGGTCAGGGCGGCCTTGCCAGAACTCGATGCGCTGCGGTTGCAGGCGGTAGCCGCCCCAATGCTCAGGGCGCGGCGGTTGCTGCCCGGCGAAACGCTCGGTGACGTCACGCAAGCGGCTTTCCAGCTCGCTGCGATGGCTAAGGGGCTGGCTTTGCGGCGAAGCCCAGGCCCCCAACTGACTGGCGGCCGGACGCGCGTCAAAATAATCGTCCGACAGCTGCGCATCCGCCCGCACCACCGGGCCTTCGATACGCACCTGCCGCTCCAGCCCCGGCCAGAAAAACGTCATGGCCGCATGGGGATTACTCGCCAACTCCTCACCCTTGGCACTCTGGTAATGGCCGAAAAAGAAAAAACCCTCAGCGCTGAAACCCTTGAGCAACAGAATGCGGCAATGGGCATGGCCCTGACTGTCCACGGTGGCCAACGCCATACTATTGGCCTCGACCGGAGGCACTTCGGTTTTACGCGCCTGATCCAACCACTGGCCAAACAGCACCAAGGGATCGTCCTGCGCCAAGTCATCACGCAAGCCATAAAGGGTGTAGTTGCGGCGCAATTGCGCAAGAGACAAAGGCATGGCGCAGTCCTCCAGAAAGTTCGCCACAGTGTGAGAACTACCGCGCATTTATCCCTTGACCACGATCAACATTCACCCGTGGCATGACGCCGCATGCGGTTACTTGGGCATGGGGTTCTACAGCTGATCGTATTGTTGCGGTTGCTCTGGCTCTGCCTTTCCTTTGCTTTGGTTTTGCTCTGGCTTTGGTTTTGCTCTGGCTTTGCTTTTGCTCTGGCTTTGCTCTGGCTTTGCTCTGGCTTTGCTCTGGCTTTTGATCTTGATCTTAGACGCCCCGTTAAACCACGCTGGCCGAACGCAGGCTTGAATCCGTGGGTAACCCGGCAGGACGCCGGGTTAGCCGTCCTGGGGGTGTCAGAAATTTTGTGTTCGGGCATAACATGAGTAAGAGGTGCATGTATGCCAACCAAAAAGAAACCCGCGTTGCGAGAGCTGCCGAAAATCCCGAAAGAGCTGCTCGAGCAATTCACCGATGGACCGATGACCGCTGAAGCTATCGAGGACGCGTCTGCGGCGTTCAAGAAGGCTTTGATCGAGCGAGCGCTGAGTGCAGAGCTAGGTCACCACTTGGGCTATCCGCCGGGCGCGCAGCGCCCAGAGGATGAAACCAACCAGCGCAATGGCAAAAGCGGCAAGACGGTTCTAACCGGCGACGGTCCGCTCCGACTGGATATTCCCCGCGACCGGGACGGCAGTTTTTCGCCCATTTTGATCCCCAAGCACGAACGCCGCTACACCGGTTTCGACGACAAGATCATCGCCATGTATGCCCGTGGAATGACGGTCAGAGAGATCCGAGCGTTTCTTTCCGAGCAGTACGGTACTGACGTTTCTCCCGACTTCATCAGCTCTGTAACCGACGAGGTCATGGCAGAGATCGGTGCATGGCAACAGCGGCCTTTGGAGCCGATGTATCCGGTTATTTTCTTCGATGCTCTACGGGTCAAAATTCGCGAAGAGGGGCTGGTTCGCAACAAGGCGATTTACTTGGCCCTGGGCGTTTTGCCTGACGGAACACGCGATATTCTCGGCATCTGGGTAGAAAATACCGAGGGCGCCAAGTTCTGGATGAAAGTTTTCAACGACCTCAAGACACGCGGCGTCGAAGACGTGTTGATTGCTGTGACCGATGGACTGAAAGGCATGCCAGAGGCTCTCAACGCCGTATTTCCAGACACGACACTGCAAACATGCATTGTTCATCTGATCCGCAACAGTCTTGATTACGCGGCCTGGGACAAGCGTCGCGAACTGGCCAAGGCGCTCAAACCGATCTATCAGGCGGTGACCGCCGAAGCGGCCGAGCAGGCGCTGGATGCGTTTGAAAGCGGGCCATGGGGCAAGCAGTATCCGACGGTAGTGGCTGCCTGGCGCCGCGCTTGGGATCGTGTGATCCCATTTTTCGTGTTCCCGCCGGCGATTCGAAAAGTGATCTACACGACCAACGCCATTGAGAGCATCAACGCTCAGTTGCGCAAGATCATCAAGACCCGAGGTCACTTCCCGACCGACGATGCGGCGACAAAACTGATCTGGCTTGGACTGCGCAATATCACCGCAAACTGGGGCTCCGCGGCCCATGACTGGAAAAGTGCGATGAATCAATTTGCGATTCTGTACGGAGATCGATTTATCAGGCCAACCTGGTAAAGCATGGCCTGCCTGACGGCAGGCCGTTACCGGCCCGCACACAAAATATCTGACAGTCCCGGGGTTTCGTGTACATATCCGTTTCTGCGGTAACGGCCACTGGCGGTTCCGCCCTTACGGCGGGTCACTTTTGGAAAAGAGCCCCAACGTAACCAAAGGGCTCTTGCCCCACCACTCGGCACCTCGCCTAGGCTCGGTGTGCCCTCACTCCGGCTTGAATCCGTGGGCCGCCGTCATGGGCCATCCCTGGCCCAGGACGGCTAACTAGGAGCGAGGGGGACGCCTAGTTCTTGCTCGCGAAAAACGTCAACGATAACGCGTGTTTCCTGAATGAACGCGGCGCCTGTGAGTTTTTCGCGAGCAAGAACTAGGCGTCCCCCTCGCTCCTACAAAAAAGCCTTAACTGAACGGCATTAAGGCTTGCCCTGCGTTGGGCTGCGCAGCAGCCCCAGGAAGTTTTATCTGAAACGATGAAACTACGCGGTGTTTTTAATGGGGCTGCTGCGCAGCCCAACGCAGGGCAAGCCTGCTCGCCACAACAAGCTCCCTGCCACATTTTTTAAGCGTGCCCGCTGGAGATGCGCTTACCCGGCTTTGCCCCAATCAGGCTCGCCTGCCCATCCTTCTGCTTCCCCGTCCGCGCCTCGCTGATCAACCCCGGGATCAACTTGCCCTCCGGCAAGTTCTTCCAGAACCGGCTTGGCAAATGCCCTTCCATCACCTTGGGGTTCAACCGCGCCGGGTTGAAGATGTGGCTGTAATAGGTCAACCACATGGCACTGTGGGGGTCCTCGACATTCTGCGCCAACTGCTGCCACGCCTCTGGGCACTGGCGTTGATGGATCAGTTGCTCGCCATCGTAGTAAACCCCATCCAACGGTGTCGCGATCATCCAGCGATGGCGGCCCATGCGCCCGATAAAGTGCTGGCTGGCGCTGCGGAGAATGTCATGGGCCGGCTCATGCCAGGCCACGTACTCCGGCAGCTCGGGCCCGGCCTCCTGGGGTACCGCGATAAACCGCACGAACGCATGCAGGTGATGAGCCTCGCGGCTGACCTGCTTGATTCGCCGTTGCAGTTCGCTGCCCAGTTTGTCCCCCGCGAGCATTGCCGTGCGGTCGCCATGGCTGACCCGCCACAGCACCTCATACAACAGGCTCCAGCGCTGCTCGCCGTGGTAACAGGCGGCGGCTTCCAGCAGTTCGAGCAACGCCTTGGGAATCCGCGCCTGGAACGACCCCAGCCCCTCGGGGATCGGTTCGTCGGTGGCGAACAGGTCCGCCACTTCAGCCTCGCCCCAACTCACCTGGCTGGGATCGACCTGATGGCTGAGCAGCCAACGCGCCTGTTCGCGCCAGGTACTGAACAGGTTGTCGCATTCCAGGCTGATCATCCCCACAACCCCATTTGTTGCGGCTGCGGACGGTCACGCAGTTGTTCACGCAGCAGCACGCTGGTGCTTTCAGCCTGTTGCGGGTGGTAGTCGCTGGTGATGAAAAATGGCTTGGCCTTGGCCAGCACGCAGCGCATGCGGGCCAGGTCTTCGAAACGGATCTTGCGTTCACGGCGCAGGTCCACCAGGCGCTGGGTGGTGCGCAGGCCGATACCGGGGATACGGGCGATCAGGGTCGCTTCGGCACGGTTCAGGTCCAGGGGGAAGACGTCGCGGTGTTCCAGGGCCCAGGCCAGCTTGGGGTCGATATCCAGGGCCAGGTGGCCAGGGCCTTCGAACAGTTCATTGGCGCTGAAGCCGTAGCTGCGCAGCAGGAAATCCGCCTGGTACAAACGGTGCTCGCGCATCAATGGCGGCGCGGCCAGGGGCACGCTTTTCGGGCTGTTGGGGATGGGGCTGAACGCCGAGTAATACACGCGGCGCAGCTTGAAATTGCCATACAACGCCTCGGCCCCGTGGAGGATGGTGCTGTCGTCGGTGTCGTCGGCGCCGACGATCATCTGCGTGCTCTGCCCGGCCGGCGCGAAACGCGGGGCACGGGGTTCGTTGAGCACGGTCTGTTCGCCAGTGTAGATGGTCTGCATGGCCTGCTTGATCGAGACGATCTGCTTCTCCGGCGCCAGGGTTTGCAGGCTGGCATCCGTGGGCAGTTCGATATTCACACTGAGGCGATCAGCATACCGCCCGGCCTCGGCGATCAACGCCGGGTCGGCTTCGGGGATGGTCTTGAGGTGGATATAGCCGCGAAAGTCATGTTCTTCGCGCAGCAGCTTGGCCACCCGCACGAGCTGCTCCATGGTGTAGTCCGCCGAGCGGATGATGCCCGAGCTGAGGAACAGCCCGCTGACGCAATTGCGCCGATAGAAATCCAACGTGAGCGTGACCACCTCCTCCGGGCTGAAGCGTGCCCGCGGCACGTCGCTGGAGCGGCGATTGACGCAGTATTGGCAGTCGTAGAGGCAGAAGTTGGTGAGCAACACCTTGAGCAGCGACACACAGCGCCCGTCCGGCGTGTAGCTGTGGCAGATGCCCATGCCATCGGTGGAACCCAGCCCCGCCTTGCCCTCCGAGCTACGCTTGGGCGCGCCACTGCTGGCGCACGAGGCATCGTACTTGGCGGCGTCGGCGAGGATGCTGAGTTTTTCGATCAATTGCATGGAGGGCTACCGATACTGGTTTTTTATACAGTATCAGTCGCCCCACAGTGTTGCCAGTACCACCTGTAGGAGCGAGCTTGCTCGCGAAGAACGCAAGACCACCGCGTCAACCCAGAATGCCCGCGTTATCGTCGACGGTTTTCGCGGCAAGCTCGCTCCTGCAAGGGGGTCAGCTGGCGGCGGCGAGCAGCCGGTCCTGCACCGAGCGGCCCTGGCCACGATGACGATCATGCTCGAACAGCGACGCCGCAATCTCATCCGCACGAATCGGCAGCACCGACAGCAACGTATCGCTCAAGCCATGGCTGGCCTGGCTGAAGCCCTGGATGTAGATGCCGGCCTTGCAGCGCTCATCGGTGACGAGGCGGTAGTCGCGCGCCACTTCAAAGTCACCCAGATACTCCTCCAGCGGCGCCAGCAATTCGCGATGCATCTGGCGCTCGTAGCCGGTGGCCAGGATCACCGCGTCGTAGTGGCTGACGCTGGTTTCGCCAGTGGCGTTGTTGCGCAGGGCCAGTTCGATGCCCAACGGACCGGGGGTGGCCTTCTCGACCACGGTCATGGTGCGGAACGCATGGCGCGCAATGCCGGAGACTTTCTGGCGGTAGAAGATGCCGTAGATGCGTTCGATCAGGTCCAGGTCCACCACCGAATAGTTGGTGTTCTGGTACTCGGCGAGCAGGCGTTCACGCTCGGTGCCGGCCTGCTGGAACACCAGGTCGGTGAAGGCCGGCGAGAACACTTCGTTGACGAACGGGCTGTCATCGGCCGGCTTGAGTGCCGAGCCGCGCAGGATCATGTCGACCTGCACCGACGGGAAGCTGTCATTCAAGTCGATGAAGGCTTCGGCCGCACTCTGGCCGCCGCCGATCACCGCGATCCGCATCGCCTTGCCGTCGACACAGGGCTGCTGGGCCAAGCGCGACAAATACTGGGAATGGTGGAACACCCGGCCATCATCCTTCAGGGCCTTGAACACCTCCGGCACCCGCGGCGTGCCACCGGCGCTGACCACGACCGCACGGGTGGTACGCACATGCTGCTCACCCTGGGCATCGCGGGAAATCACCCGCAGCGCCTCGACCTGTTGTTGATGCAGGATCGGCTCGATGGCCAGCACTTCCTCTCCGTAGCGGCCCACGGCCTGGAACTGCCCGGCGACCCAGCGCAGGTAGTCGTTGAACTCCATGCGGCACGGGTAGAAGGTGCCCAGGTTGATGAAGTCCACCAGGCGGTCATGGGCCTTGAGGTAGTTGACGAAGGAGTACGGGCTGGTGGGGTTGCGCAGGGTCACCAGGTCCTTGAGGAACGAAATCTGCAGTTCGCTCTGGGTCACCAGGGTATTGCCGTGCCAGCGGTAATCAGCCTGTTTGTCGAGAAACAGCACGTCCAGTTTGCCCTGCGTCTTTTCACGCTCCTGCAGGGCGATGGCCAGCGCCAGGTTCGAAGGGCCGAAACCGATACCGATCAGGTCGTGAACCGCGGGCGAAGCAATTGCCTGTGTCATTCCAGTGTCCTCTGGATAAGCCCCGTGGCGGTGGGGCGGGAATACCTTCAAGACCTGCACAACAGGTCATGTGTTGATAGGAAACGAGGACAATGAAATAAAATTTAACCGATCGCCGATCAGTGCGCGTCCCACTCGCGCATCCGGACCCGGCAGTGCTTCATGGCATTGACGATGTGTTTTTCCACCAGGCTGCGTGAAATACCCAGGCGTTCGGCGATTTGCGAATGGGACAAACCCTCGAGTTTGCGCAGCAGGAAGCTGTGGCGGCACGGCGCGGGTAATTCGGCCAGCGCCCGTTCGAGCAACTCCAGGCGCTGGGCCTGATCATGGCTGGTGTGGGGCGCGTAGCTGGAAAACCGTTCTTCATGGTCCAGCACGTCCAGCGGCTCGACCTGGCGCAGCGCATTGCGCCGGTGCCCGTCGATGACCAGGTTCAACGCCGTGCGGTACAGGAAGGCTCGAGGCTGGTCGATGGGCGTCTCGCTGGTGCGCTCCAACACCCGCACATAAGCGTCATGCACCACATCTTCGGCCACCTGGCGGTTGCCCAGCTTGGCGTTGAGGAAACACACCAGCTCACGATAGTAGTTTTCCAACATGACTCCCGGCCTACGGGCGGCGGCATTAGGTGCTGTAGGAGCGAGCGCGCTCGCGAAGTACGTCAACGATAACGCGGGAAACCAGAGTGAACGCGGCGTCCTTGAGCTCTTCGCGAGCACGCTCGCTCCTACACAAATACAGGCCATTCAGTAATGGCAGTTTGGCTGCGTGCAATTTATAGTAATTCTCATCTACTTTTAAAGAAGTCTTGCACCCATCGGCGATTTTTTTACTCGCCACAGCGCTATTTGCGTGTGTAACCGCCTAAATCTTCGGGCAATTCCCTCGTTTAACTGTCAGCTCCCCGCAATCGCGGCCCGAACTTCCCTGGCTGGAACCAAAGCATGAAACGCCCTCGCCCCGCCCGACGCGCCCTGCTCGCTGCCGCGTGCCTGCTTCCCATCATCGCCGTGGCCGCCTGGCAGGTGCTGCCCCAGGGCGCCGACAATCTGACGACCGTCACCGTCACGCGCGGCAATATCGAAAACAGCGTCACCGCCCTGGGCACCCTGCAACCGCGGCGCTACGTGGATGTGGGCGCCCAGGCGTCCGGGCAGATCCGCAAGATCCATGTCGAGGCCGGCGACCAGGTCCAGGAAGGCCAGTTGCTGGTGGAGATCGACCCTTCGACGCAAAAGGCCAAGCTCGACGCCAGCCGCTACGCCATCGAAAACCTCAAGGCCCAATTGCAGGAGCAGAAGGCCCAGCACGCACTGGCGCAGCAGAAGTACCAGCGCCAGCAGCGCCTGGCCGCCGGCAATGCCACCCGCGAAGAAGACGTGCAAACCGCCAAGGCCGAACTGAGCGCCACCCAGGCCCGGGTCGCGATGTTCCAGGCGCAGATTCTCCAGGCCCAGGCCAGCCTGCGCAGTGACGAAGCCGAGTTGGGTTATACGCGCATCTATGCGCCGATGACCGGCACCGTGGTCGCCGTGGATGCGCGCGTCGGCCAGACCCTCAACGCGCAGCAGCAGACGCCGTTGATCCTGCGCATCGCCAAGTTGTCGCCGATGACGGTGTGGGCTGAAGTCTCGGAAGCCGATATCGGCCATGTCAAACCCGGCATGACGGCCTATTTCACCACCCTGAGCGGCGGCAACCGCCGCTGGACCAGCACCGTGCGGCAAATCCTGCCGATTCCACCCAAACCGCTGAATGAGACCCATGGCAGTGGCAGCCCGACCAGCTCCAGCAAAAACGGGACCGGCCGCGTTGTGCTGTACACGGTGCTGCTGGATGTGGATAACCCCGACAACGCGCTGATGGCTGAAATGACCACCCAGGTGTTCTTTGTCGCCGGCCAGGCACGGGATGCGCTGACCGTGCCCGTCGCGGCATTGCAGGGAACGTCGCGCGCCGACAGGCAGATCGCGCGCGTGGTCACGAAAAAGGGGCGTATCGAGGAGCGCGAAGTGCGCCTGGGCCTCAGCGATCGCTTGCGGGTCGAGGTGCTCGACGGCCTCAACGAAGGCGATCACCTGCTGATCGGCCCGCTCGACGGCAGTGGGGGTTGACGTGACCACGCCCCTGATCGAACTCAAGCACATCCGCAAATCCTACGGCGGCGGCGATAGCCCGCAGGTCGACGTGCTGCGCGGGATCGACCTGTCGATCCATGCCGGGGAGTTCGTCGCCATCGTCGGCGCCTCCGGTTCCGGCAAGTCCACGCTGATGAATATCCTCGGCTGCCTCGACCGCCCCAGCACAGGCGACTACCTGTTCGCCGGGGAAAACGTCGCGCACCTGGGCAGCGACGAACTGGCCTGGCTGCGTCGCGAGGCGTTCGGCTTTGTGTTCCAGGGCTACCACCTGATCCCGTCGGGCACGGCCCAGGAAAACGTCGAGATGCCGGCGATCTATGCCGGCCTCAGCGCCGCCGAACGCCACGCCCGCGCCAACGCCCTGCTCACGCGCCTGGGCCTGGCCGAGCGCACCGGCAACCGTCCGCACCAGCTGTCCGGCGGCCAGCAACAGCGCGTCTCGATTGCCCGCGCACTGATGAACGGCGGGCATATCATCCTCGCCGACGAACCCACCGGCGCCCTCGACAGCCACAGCGGCGCCGAGGTCATGGCCTTGCTCGACGAACTGGCGAGCCAGGGCCACGTGGTGATCCTGATCACCCACGATCGCGAAGTGGCCGCGCGCGCCAACCGCATCATCGAGATTCGCGACGGCCTGATCATCAGCGACTCTGCCGCCGATGAACATTACGTCGCGGCCACCGCCAGCCGCGACGCATTGCAAGCCGTGGACCTGCGCCAACGCTTGATCGACGGTGCCGAACACAACGGCGCGTGGAAGGCCGAACTGTTGGACGCGGTGCAAGCCGCATGGCGGGTGATGTGGATCAACCGCTTCCGCACCGCGCTGACGTTGCTCGGCATCATCATCGGCGTGGCCTCGGTGGTGGTGATGCTGGCGGTCGGCGAAGGCAGCAAGCGCCAGGTCATGGCGCAGATGGGCGCGTTCGGTTCCAACATTCTGTATCTGAGCGGCTCGTCACCCAACCCACGCACACCGCTGGGGATCGTGACCCTCAACGACGTCGCGGCCCTGGCCAGCCTGCCCCAGGTCAAGCGCATCATGCCGGTCAACGGCACCGAGGCTGGGGTGCGTTACGGCAACGTCGACTACATGGCTTATGTGGGCGGCAACGACACCAATTTCCCGGAGATCTTCAACTGGCCCGTGGTCGAGGGCAGCTACTTCACCGCCGCCGACGAACAGGCCGCCGCCACCGTGGCGGTGATCGGCCATCGCATCCGCGAAAAGCTGTTCAAGGGCCAGGTCAATCCGATCGGGCAGTACATCCTGATCGAAAACGTGCCATTCCAGGTGGTCGGCGTGCTGGCGGAAAAAGGCGCCACCTCCGGAAACAAGGACAGTGACGACCGCATCGCGATTCCCTATAGCGCCGCCAGCGTGCGCCTGTTCGGCAGCTACAACCCCGAATACGTGGTGATTGCCGCCGCCGATGCGCGCAAGGTGCATGACGCCGAAGTGGCCATCGACCAATTGATGCAGAAACTGCACAACGGCAAGCGCGACTATGAACTGACCAACAACGCCGCGATGATCCAGGCCGAAGCCCACACCCAGAACACCCTGTCGCTGATGCTCGGTTCGATTGCGGCGATTTCCCTGTTGGTGGGCGGCATCGGCGTGATGAACATCATGTTGATGACGGTGCGCGAGCGCACCCGCGAAATCGGCATCCGCATGGCCACCGGCGCACGCCAGCGCGACATCCTGCGTCAGTTCCTCACCGAAGCGGTGATGCTCTCGGTGGTCGGCGGCTTATGTGGTATCGCCCTGGCACTGCTGGTGGGCGGCCTGTTGCTGCTGGCCCAGGTCGCGGTGCAGTTTTCCCTGGTGGCGGTGCTCGGCGCATTTGGCTGTGCGCTGGTCACCGGCGTCGTCTTCGGCTTTATGCCGGCCCGTAAAGCTGCCCGGCTCGATCCGGTTAAGGCATTGACCAGTGAATAAACCCTCCCCCCTGCCGCACGTGTCAGTCATCAGCCTGTGCCTGTTGCTCAACGCCTGCACCGGCCCTGCCCCCGCCGTGGACAGCGGTATCGCAGCACCGGCTGCCTGGCAATACGCCGAGCGAAACGCCGCCCAGGCCATCGACCAACGCTGGTGGACCCAGTTTGGCAGCCCGCAACTCAACCGCCTGATCGACCAGGCCCGGCGTGACAGTTTCGACGTCGCCGCCGCCATGGCACGGGTGCGCCAGGCCCAGGCGACGGCGGTGATTGCCGGTGCGCCGCTGCTGCCCGAGGTGAATCTGAACCTCACCACCAGCCGCCAGAAATTGTTGCGCGGCCAGGGTGGGCCGGACCTGGATGCCTCGCAAAGCGACGATACCGTGGAGAACTTCGGCGCCAATTTCACCGCCAGTTATGAAGTGGACTTCTGGGGAGGCCGCGCCGCCGCCCGGGACAGCGCGCTGTACAGCCTGCGCGCGAGCGAGTCGGACCAGGCCACAGTGGAATTGACCCTGCTCGGCAACGTCGCCGACCGTTATGCCCAGACCCTCGCCGCCCGCCAACGCGAGCAGATCGCCGAGCTGAACCTGGCCAATGCGCGCAACGTGCTGGCCCTGGTGCAGACTCGCTACGACGCCGGCTCTGCCACCGCCCTGGAGCTGGCGCAACAGAAAAGCCTGGTCGCCAGCCAGCAACGGCAACTGCCGCTGATCCAGCAAGTCGCCGAAGAGTCGCGCATCACCCTCGCGACCCTGCTTGGCCAACCCGTGCAAGCCCTGGACCTGGGCACAGAGTCTTTCGCGACGCTGACCTGGCCGAGTATCGGTGCGGGTGTGCCCAGCCAATTGCTGAGCCGTCGCCCCGACCTGGCCAAGGCCGAGGCCGAATTGGCCGCCGCGCAAGCCAATGTGGCCATCGCCCGCGCGGCCTTGCTGCCCAAGGTGACCCTTGGCGCTACGCTCGGCTCAGACGCCTACAAGGCCGCGGATATGCTGCGCAGCCCGTACTACACGCTGACCGCCGGGCTGGTCGGGCCGATTTTCAACCACGGCCGTTTAAGGGCTGAACGCGACAAGGCCCGCGCGCGCCAGGATGAACTGCTGCAAACCTATCGCGGCGCAATCATCAACGGCTTTGCCGATGTGGAAAAAACCCTCAGCAGCATCACGCGCCTGGACCAGCAACGCCAATGGCAACGCGAAGAGCTGCAACAGGCGCAGACCGCCTTCCAGATCGCCGAAAGCCGTTACCAGGCGGGCGCCGAAGACCTGCTCACGGTGCTGGAAACCCAGCGCACCCTGTACACGGCCCAGGACCTGGACGTACAACTGCGGCTGTCACGCCTGCAGGCCAGTATTGCGCTGTACAAAGCGTTGGGGGGCGGCTGGCACTCCGACATCCGATAAACAAAATTCGCATTTCATACACGCGCTGTTTTTTCCTCCTACATTTTTAAGCGTGCGGTCCTTGGTAAAAAAGTCACTCTCCCGACTGACCAGGACCGCAGATGAAATCCCTGACCACTGCCAGCGCCATCACCTTCCGTTGCCTGGTCCTGATGGCCACCCTCATACCCTCCGTCGGCCACACCCAGGCGCAGCCCTCCGCCTTCGGTATCGAATGGTTTCTCGACTGCCCGCAGCCCGCGCTTGAGCGCCTGGACCCGGAGGTCATCGAACGCACCCAATGCGGCATCGTCACCGCGCCCCTCGACCACGCCGCCCCTGAGCGCGGCAGCATCAGTTTTGACATCACGCGCGTCGGCGCCAAGCAACCGCTGTCTCGCCAGGGCGCGCTGTTTGCCAACCCTGGCGGGCCGGGGCTCGATGCGGGCGGCGCCTTCGCCGTGCACCTGGCGACGGTGTGGAAGCATTACGCCCGGCAACCCGACTGGGGCGATACCTACCGCGAGCTGGCCGACACCTATGATGTGGTCGAAGTCACCCCTCGGGGCCTGGGCAGCCTGCCAGGGTCGCGCCTGGAGTGTCAGTCCGAGCGCAAGATCGTGCCGCAAGGGGACATCAGCGAAGACCGCAGCGAGGCCAACCTGGCCGCTGTGCGCCACAACGCGCGGTTGATCGCCCAAGCCTGCGCCAGCCATCCGCTGACGCCCTACATCACCACCGAGCAGACGGCCCGCGACCTGGAGTTTGTACGCAAGCAACTGGGCGAACTGCGCTTCAACTACCTGGGTAACGCCTACGGCACCTGGCTCGGCGCCTGGTACGGCGGCCTGTTCCCGGCCCATGTCGGGCGCATGGTGCTCGACTCGAACCTGAACTGGACGTCCACCTTCGAGCACGCCAGTTTTATCGTGGCCAGCGAAAAGGAAAAAATCTTCGATCGCTTCGTCGCCACCCCCGCCGCCCTTTACCCAGGGCTCTACCAATTGGGCGATTCACCGGTGGCGGTGCGCAGGGTCTTCATGGAACTGCTGCCCAGTGTGCGCACGGCCCTGCGCTCCAACAACCGCTACTACAGCGACCCCGCCGGTTTGATGGGGGCCCACGTGCTCAGCCGCTGGCTGCGGGAAGCCCCCGACAGCGATGACCTGACGCTGGAGGCTCGGGCACGCGCGTATCTATTCAGCCCCGACGCCGAGATCGAACAGCGGGCCAAGGCAATGTTCAGCCTGCTGCTGCAGCGCGTGCGCGAACCGCTGCAGGCCAATGTGCCGAAGCCGGGGCCGCTGCGCATGTCGGCTGCCGACTCGGTAAAAACCGCCATCCTGTGCAATGACTCGGTCTACTCCAGCGAAGAACAGTGGCAGCAGAAAGAGTCCGAATCCCTCGCCAAGCACCCCGTCGCCGGCAGTGCCCTCGAAGCTCGCCAATGCACGACCTGGCCACGCAAAACCGCCGCCCCGCTGCCGCACAAGGCACTGGCACAGCTCGACAGCCTGCTGATGGTGCAAGCCGAATTCGACGACCATGCCCCGTCCACTGGTGCCGCCTGGGCCTTTGAACGCACCTTCCCGGCCAGTCGCGTGCAGCTCAAGGACGCCTATGTCCACGGGGTTTCGTTCAGCGGCGTGAGTGCCTGCGTGAACCGCTGGGTCGGGGACTACCTGATGCACGGCACCAAGCCACCCCGTTCGACGGTGTGCACCGATGCCACCTTGCAGTGAGCTTCCCCGCACCCGTTTGCGACCCCTTCGCACCAGAAACGACACCTCGCGTTGACGCCCCGGCCCAATCGTTATTAAGTGCTATTTATCCGCATTAATACGATAAATCGAACCCATGCTGACTCGCCCGCTACGCCGCAAACGCCAGAAGCTGTCCGATGTGATTGTCGAGTCGGTCAAGCGCTCCATCGTCACCGATGCGCTGAAGCCCGGCGACCGCCTGCCCACCGAGCGCGAGCTGATGGAAAGCTTCCAATGCTCCAAGGGCTCGGCCCGTGAGGCGCTCAAGGCGCTGGAGGTCGAGGGCCTGGTGAGTACGCGCACCGGCCCCAGTGGCGGGGCGTATCTGAACCAGGCCGGCACTGAACCGGCCAGCCGCGCCTTGCGCAATTACCTGCACTTCCAGCACCTGGACGGCGAGCAGGTGTATCAACTGCGCAAGGTGATCGAGGTGGAACTGGCAGTGTCGGTACTCGGGCGCCTGAGTGAAGCCGATTACCAGGCCCTGCAGGACAACGTGGATTTTTGCAGCGCTCCGGAAGACAGCGAAGCCGGCCAGCGCGAACAGCGCCTGGCGGAACTGGAGTTCCATAACCTGCTGGCCAAGGCCTGCCCTAACCCGTTGCTGAGCTTCATGGCGCAGTTTCTCAACGACCTGCTGCGCGACCTGGTGGTGCTGAAAAAAGCCTACAAGCCCAAGCGCAAACAGTTCGACGCGGCCAACCTCGACTATCACAAGCAGCTGCTGAGCGCCTTTCGTGCCGGCGACGAAGGCGCGGTACGCAGCCTGATGCATGAACACATGTGCGACGCCGAACACCATATGACCGCCCTCGAAGGCCAGGTCAGCCCGCATTTTCTACTGGAGTTCGATCACTCTTAAGACCCTCCTCCCAGCGTTTGACCCTGTTCCAACCCAGCTACCGCGTCGCCCCAATAACAGGCCTGCCCACAGGCCCTGCTCCACCGTATCGCCATTGCTACTCCTGCCAATAACTAAACCAGGGAGTCACCCCATGCAGCGTCGTACGTTATTGAAAGCCAGCCTCACCGCAGCCGCCGCCCTCAGCCTCCCGCTGAGTGTGCGTTCGGCATTTGCCGCCGAGCCCTTTACCTTTTACGGCCTCAAGTCCATGTCTGGCGCCTTTGCCAGCTATGGCAAATTTGCCGACATGGGTTCGCGCCTGGCGGTGGAACAACATCGCGAAATCCTCGGCCGCCCGCTGAACTACAAAGTCATCGATACCGAAGGCAACGCCGGCAAGGCCGTGCGCAAGGTCCAGGAAGCCATCCAGCAGGACGGCGCGCGGTTCTTCCAGGGCTGTACGCTGTCATCGTCGGCCCTGGCGGTGGCCAAGGAAGTCGACAAGGCCGGCGGCGTGTTCATGACACCGGTGGGCGCCGATGAGGTCACCGGCAAGGACTGCAACGCCGCCACGTTCCGCTGGTCGGCGCCCACCTACGGCGCGATCCGCGAAACCCTGGTGCCGTTGATCAAGTTGCTGCCGGACGCCAAGCGCTGGTACACCATCACCCCACAGTACGTGTTCGGTGAAGCGTTGCTCGAAGGCGCCAAAAACGTGCTCAAGGAGCACGGCCTGGAACATGTCGGCAACAGCTATCACTCGTTGCAGGAGCAGGAATTCTCCGGCTACCTGACCAACGCCATCTCGACCAAGCCCGACGTGCTGGTGCTGCTCAACTTCGGCAGCCAGTCGTCCAACACCCTGCGCCAGGCGGTGAACTTCGGCATCAAGGAACGCATGAAAATCCTGCTGGTGTGGTCCGCCGGCCTCGACCAGTTCCAGGAGCTGGGCAGCGACGTGCTGGAAGGCGTGTACCTCGGCGCGCAGTACTGGCACCAGGTCGATACCCCGCTCAACCGCGAACTGGTCAAGCTGACCCAGGCCAAGTACGGCATCAACCCCACCTACCCGCTGGCCGCCGACTACATCAGCACCAAGGTCATGCTCGACACCATTGTTTCCACCGGCAGCTTCGACGGGCCGACCGTGGCCAAGGCCATGCAGGGCCTGAGCTTCGAAGGCCCGACCGGCAAGGAGTCGATCCGCGCCGGCGACCACCAGGTGATCAAGGATTACTACCTGCTGGTTGGCAAGGCCGCTGGCGAGATGGCCGACAAGGATGACCTGGCCAAGGTACTCAGCGCCGGCCAGTCGTTCCCGCCGGTGGACGCCACGGGCTGCACGCTCGCCTGATCCGCTAAAACATCACCGGTTGTACACGGCAGGGCCGCTCGCGCGGCCACCTGTTCGAGGGTTTGTGCATGCTTAATCTTTACCTGTTCCAGATACTCAATGGCCTTGGCCTGGGGATGATCTACTTCCTGATCGCGGTCGGGCTGACGATCATTTTCGGCTTGCTCAACTTCGTCAACTTCGCCCACGGCGCGTTCTTCCTGCTGGGCGCGTACATCTGCTACACCGCCGTGAGCCTCACCGGCAACTTCTGGCTGGCGCTGCTGCTCGCGCCGCTGGTGGTGGCCGCGCTGGCGTGGGTGATCGAGCGATTATTGATCCAGCGGATTTATCACCTGCCGCACATGTTCCAGATCCTGGTGACCCTAGGGATTGCGCTGATCATCCAGGAGGCCAGCGTGATGATCTGGGGCCCGGTGGGCAAGAGCGTGGCCGTGCCGGAACTGCTGCGCGGGGTGCTGGTGGTGGGTGATTTCGTCTACCCCTACTACCGCCTGTTCCTCATCCTGTTTTCCGGGCTGGTCGGCCTGGGCCTGTGGCTGCTGCTGGAACGCACGCGCTTTGGCGCCCTGGTGCGCGCCGGCAGCGAGAGCACCGAAACCGTGTCGCTGCTGGGCACCAATATCTTCCGGCTGTTCTCCATGACCTTTGCCCTCGGCGTAGGCCTGGCGGGCATGGCGGGCGTCCTGTTCGCACCGTTGCGCGGTGCCCAACCCTTTGTCGGGCCGGAAATTCTCGGGATCGCCTTTGTGGTGGTGGTCATCGGCGGCATGGGTTCCTTCAGCGGTGCGCTGGTGGGCGGTTTGCTGGTGGGCGTGGTGCAAAGCCTGATGACCACACTCTGGCCCCAGGGTGCGAGCCTGATGATCTACGGCGCCATGGCCGCGGTGATTCTGGTGCGCCCCTACGGCCTGTTCGGGAGAGCCTGACATGAGCGAGAAAAACCCCCTGCCGTTTGCCAAGACCCAGTCACGCGCCATGCTGCTGTGGGTGCTGGCGGTGTTGATCGGCCTGCCGCTGATCCTACCTTCGGCGACCCTGGCCACCGAGATCCTGATCTTTGCCATGGCAGCCCTGGCCTGCAACCTGTTGCTCGGCTACACCGGCCTGTTGTCGTTTGGCCAAGGCATCTTCTTCGGGGCCGGCGCCTATTGCGCGGCGCTGCTGATGATCCACTTGCACCTGGGCCTGTTCGTCGCCCTGCTGGGGGCTGCCATCGCCGGTGGTTTCCTCGCGTTGCTGGTGGGCGCCCTGGCGATCCGGCGCACCGGGATCTACTTCGTGATGCTGACGTTGGCCTTCAGCCAGATGGCCTACTTCGTTGCCTACACCTTGAGCGACTGGACCGGCGGCGACAACGGCCTGCTCAGCGTGCCGCGCCCGGAGATCCGTATCGGTGACACCGTGCTGCTGTCATTGGCTGACGCGCGAGCGTTCTACGCCTTCGTCGCGGTGCTGTTCCTGCTGATCTTTATCGGCGCGCGCCGAGTGATCGCCTCACCGTTCGGCAGCACGCTGATGGCGATCCGCGAAAACGAAACCCGTGCCTCGGCCATCGGCTACGACACCCGCCACTTCAAGATCCTGGTGTTCGTGCTGTCCGGCGCGGTCACCGGGATTGCCGGGGCGCTGTACGCCATGTTGCTGCACTTTGTGCCGCTGTCGAACATCGACCTGGCGATGTCCGAGAACATCCTGATCATGACCATCGTCGGCGGTACCGGCTCGCTGTTCGGTTCATTGCTGGGTGCCGGCTCCATCGTGCTGCTGGGGGACTTCCTTTCCGACCTGTGGCCGCGCTGGCTGATGCTGCTGGGGGTGATCCTGATCCTGGTGGTGATCTTCATGCGCGGGGGGTTGTGGGGCGGCCTGGCGTCGCTGTTCGAGAAAGTGCGCGGCCGTCGCAAAGCGGCCATCGTCGCCAAGGAGCAAGGGCTATGAGCATCCTGTTGGAAACCAAGGACCTGGAGCTGGCCTACGGCGCGTTCCATGCGGTCAACGGCGTCAACCTCAAGGTCGAAGCCGGCACCATCCATACCATCATCGGCCCCAATGGCGCGGGCAAGACCAGCCTGTTCCACTGCCTGACCGGCGAACGCCAGGCCACCGCCGGGGCCATCCACTTCGACGGCCACCCCCTGATGCGCAAACCGGCCCACGCCCGTGTCGGCCTGGGCATGGCGCGCTCGTTCCAGCTCACCAGCCTGTTCCAGAACCTCAGCGTGCGCGAAAACCTGCGCCTGGCCGCCCAAGGCCGCGACGGTGCGCGCGCCTTGAACTTCTGGCGCCACGTCGACAACCAGCGCGAACACCGGGAGATGGCCGACCAGGTGCTCGAACGCCTGCAACTCACCGCGCGCGCCGAGACCTTGGCCGGCGAGTTGTCCCACGGCCAGCAACGGGTGCTGGAAGTGGGCATGTCGATCTGCTCCAAACCCAAACTGTTGATGCTCGACGAACCCACTTCGGGCATGGGCATCGACGATATCCCGATCATGACCCAACTGATCAGCGACCTGGGCCGCGACCATACGGTGCTGTTGATCGAACACAACATGAGCATCGTCATGTCCATCAGCCAACGCATCACCGTGATGAGCCACGGCCAGATCCTGGTGGAAGGCACGCCGGAGTTCGTGCGCGCCGATGAACGTGTACGCACCGCTTACCTTGGGGAGGCTGCCTGATGCTGATCGTCGAGAATATCCATTCCTACTACGACAAAAGCCACGTGCTCGAAGGCGTGTCGCTGAGGGTCAACCCCGGCGAACTGGTGACCCTGCTGGGCCGCAACGGCGCCGGCAAGACCACCACCTTGCGCAGCATCCTCGGCATCATTTGCCCGCGACAGGGCCAGATCCACTTCAATGGCCAGGCGCTGGTGGGGCAGAAGATCTTTGAAATCGCGCGCCAGGGCTTGGCGCTGGTGCCGGAAGACCGCGGGATCTTTCGCCTGCTCAGCGTTGAGGAAAACCTGCGCATCGCCGCGCGCAAGACCAGCCGCTGGCAGCTGGAAGATGTGTACGGCATGTTCCCGCGCCTCAAGGAACGGCGCAAAAACGCCGGCCACGCCTTGTCCGGCGGCGAGCAACAAATGCTCGCCATCGCCCGCGCCCTGCTTAACGACCCCAAGCTGCTGATCCTCGACGAGCCCACCGAAGGCCTGGCCCCGGTGATCGTCGACGAGCTGGTGAAGATCCTGCGCAAGGTCAAGGACGACGGCCTGCCGGTGCTGCTGGTGGAACAGAACCTGATGGTCTGCGACAAGCTCGCCGACCGCCATTACGTGCTCGAACAAGGCCGCGTGGTGTACGAAGGCAGCGCTGCAGACTTCCGCGCCGACCCGACAATCAAGAATCGCTACCTGGCCCTGAGCGCCTGACCGGAGTACGAAGATGAATAGCTTTGCCCAACCGCTCCAGAGCAATGCCCCGCTGATCAACCGCGACCGCCTGTGGCAATCGCTGATGGACCTGGCCCAGCTCGGCGCCACCGTCAAGGGCGGCGTCTGCCGCCTGGCCCTCACCGACCTGGATCGCCAGGCCCGTGACCTGTTCGTGCAATGGTGCGAGGCGGCCGGGTGCAGCGTCAGTGTCGACGCCATCGGCAATATTTTCGCGCGTCGCCCTGGCCGCAATCCCGCCCTGCCGCCAGTGATGACCGGCAGCCATATCGACACCCAGCCCACCGGTGGCAAGTTTGATGGTTGCTACGGGGTGATGGCGGGCCTTGAAGTGATCCGCACCCTGAATGACCTGAAGATCGAGACCCAAGCGCCGATTGAAGTGGTGGTGTGGACCAACGAAGAAGGCTCGCGCTTTCCGCCGTGCATGATGGGCTCCGGGGTATTTGCCGGTAAGTTCGACTTGCAGGACACCCTCGACAAGCAGGACGAGCAAGGCCTGTCGGTGGGCGCCGAGTTGCAGCGCATCGGCTATGCCGGTGCCCGCGCGGTGTCGGGTCACCCGGTCGGTGCGTATTTCGAAGCGCATATCGAACAGGGCCCGGTGCTGGAAGACCAGGCCATTACCCTTGGCGTGGTGATGGGTTGCCTGGGCCAGAAGTGGTTCGACCTGACCCTCACCGGCGTCGAAGCCCACGCGGGCCCGACGCCCATGCACCTGCGCAAGGACGCCCTGGTGGGCGCCGCCGAGGTCGTCAGCGCAGTCAACCGCATCGCCCATCAACAACAACCCCACGCCTGCGGCACGGTCGGTTGCCTGAGCCTGCACCCCGGTTCGCGTAATGTGATTCCCGGCCAGGTGCAGATGACCATCGACCTGCGCCACCTGCATGCCGACAAGCTGCAAGCCATGGTCGATGAAGTGCGTGGCGTGATCGAAACCACCGCCGCCACACACGGCCTGAGCTACGAGTTGACCCCCACCGCCGACTTCCCACCCCTGGACTTCCACCCGGCCTGCGTCAACGCCGTGCGCGACGCCGCCAGCGCCTTGGGCCTGAGCCATATGGACATCGTCAGCGGTGCCGGGCATGACGCGATCTTTGTCGCCGAACTCGGCCCGGCCGGGATGATTTTCGTGCCGTGCGAAGGCGGCATCAGCCACAACGAAATCGAAAACGCCGCGCCGGATGACCTGGCAGCGGGCTGCGCGGTGTTGCTACGCGCCATGGTCAATGCGGCACAAGGGGATCAGCCATGAGTGAGATGGGCCAACTGACGGCGGTGCAACTGCTGGCGCATTTTCGCGATAAGAGCCTGTCACCGGTTGAAGTGACCGAAGACGCGCTGCTGCGCATCGAGCGCTACAACCCGGTGGTGAACGCCTACTGCCATGTCGACCCCGAGGGCGCGCTGCATGCAGCGCGGGCTTCGGAAGAACGTTGGTTCAAGGGCGAACCCTGCGGCGCGCTGGACGGCGTACCGGCGTCGATCAAGGACCTCACGCTGACGATCGGCATGCCCACCCGCAAGGGCTCGCGTACGTCTAGCGCCGAGGGACCGTGGGACGTCGACGCGCCCTTCCCGGCCTTTATGCGCAAGGCCGGCGCGGTGCTGCTGGGCAAGACCACCACCCCGGAATTCGGCTGGAAAGGCGTCACCGACAACCCGCTGTACGGCATCACACGCAACCCGTGGGACACGCGCACCACGGCGGGCGGGTCTTCCGGCGGCGCGGGCGCGGCGGCGGCGTTGAACCTGGGCGTGCTGCACCAGGGCAGCGATGCGGGCGGTTCGATCCGCATTCCCTGTGCATTTACCGGGACGTTCGGGATCAAGCCGACCTTCGGCTACGTGCCGCAGTGGCCGGCCAGTTCCATGACGATCTTGTCCCACCTGGGGCCGATGACCCGCACCGTGGAAGACAGCGTACTGATGCTGCAAACCGTGGCGCAGCCGGATGCGCGGGATGGCCTGATCGGCGCGCCGAGGACCACGCCATGGTTGGCGGGGGCGATGGACTTGAAGGGCCTGCGCGTGGCCTACAGCCCCACGTTCGGCTATGTGAACGTCGATCCCCAGGTGGCCAGCGTGGTGGCCCAGGCGGTTCGAGGCCTGGAGCAATTGGGCGCCCATGTCGAGCAGATCGATCCAGGCTTCAGTGACCCGCTGGAGGTGTTCAGCACTTTATGGGCGGCTGGCGCCGCCCGCCTGACCGGCTCGATGAGCGATGCGCAAAAACAGCTGCTGGACCCCGGCCTGCTGCGTATCGCGCAACGCGGCGCGCAGTTGAGCCTGGAGGACTTCAACGCCGCGCTCGAAGCCCGGGCGGCGCTGGTGGCAAGGATGGCAGCGTTCCACGAGCACTACGATGTGCTGGTGTCGCCGATGATGCCGATCACCGCGTTCGAGGCCGGGCACGACGTACCGCCAGGCTCCGGGATGCAGGCATGGACGCAGTGGACGCCCTTCACCTACCCCTTCAACCTGACGCAGCAACCAACCGCGTCGGTGCCGTGCGGGCTGGCGGCGAATGGCCTGCCGGTGGGGTTGCACGTGGTGGCGGCGCGGTTTGCCGATGAGACGGTGTTGCGGGTTTGCCAGGCATATGCCAAGGCATTCCCTACCGATCATCTGCCAGCCCCGATCACCGGAGTAGCGTAGATCCAACTGTGGGAGGAGGCTTGCTCCCGATGAGGGTGTGCCAGAAGCCGATCGGTCAACTGACACACTGCAATCGGGAGCAAGCCCCCTCCCACAGTTCTTGATCGCATTCCACTACAATAGGCCCCCATTCATCCCTGGGGGCTTCATGGACATCGAACTGGCACGCACCTTCCTCGAAATCTCCCGCTGCGGCAGCCTCGCCGCCGCCGCCGAGAAACTGCACGTCACCCAGACCGCCATCACCGCCCGCGTGAAAAACCTGGAAAGCCAGCTGGGCAGTACGCTGTTTGTACGCAACCGCGCCGGCGCGCGCCTGACCGCCGATGGCGAGGCGTTTGTGGTGTATGCCAACCAGTTGCTGCAAACCTGGGAAGCCGCGCGGCGCGATCTGCCGTTGCCGGATGGCTACCGCAATGTGTTGCATATCGGTGGCGAAGTCAGCCTGTGCAACCCATTGATGCTCGGCTGGGCCCAGGCCCTGCGCGAACACATCCCCGGGTATGCCCTGCGCACCGAAATCCGCGAAGGCGAGTACCTGTTGCGCCAGCTGGAGCTGGGCGTACTCGACGCCGCGCTGGTGTTCCAGCCGCAATACTGGCCGGGGTTGCAGGTGGAGCAGGTGCTGGAGGAAAAACTGATCCTGGTGCAACGGGTGAGTCAGCCGGACCCGTATGTGTATATCGACTGGGGCCCGGGTTTTCGCCAGCAGCATGACGCCGCCCTGCCCGACAAGGCCCGCGCCGCCTTGAGTTTCAACTTGGGGCCGCTGGCGTTGCAGTACATCCTGGAGCACGGCGGCGCGGGGTACTTCCGCACGCGGGTGGTGCAGAGCTACCTCGACAGCGGCGTGATGCAACGCGTGCCGAAGGCGCCGGAGTTCAGCTTCCCGACATTCCTGGTGTACTCGCGAGCGCGGGATTCGGCCGTATTGCAGCAGGCGCTGGGGTTGCTGCGTGAGGTGGTCAAGGCCGAAAGCGACTGGTCGCAACGCTGGGACCCGTTGATTTGAGTCACCAACCACCGCCGTGCATGCTAGCCTGCGGGTGTTTCCTTTTGCAGCCTTACCGATGAACAAGAAAAAGTCCGTCACCATCAGCGACATCGCCAAACGGGTCAACATGACGACCATCACGGTGTCTCGGGCGCTGAACAAACCCGACCAGGTCAAGCCCGCGACCCTGGCGCGCATTCTCGAAGTGGCGCGGGAGCTGGACTACGTGCCCAACGCCTTCGCCCGCGGGCTCAAGCGCAGTGAAAGCCTGATCATCGGCGTGATCACGGCGTCGGTCGACAACCCGTTCTACAGCGAGATGATCAAGGCGATTTCCCGCGAGGCCAAACAGCACGGCTATACGATCATGCTGGTGGACACCGATGAGCTGGCAGAGCTGGAAAGCAAGGCGGTGGACACCCTGCTCGGCTACCGCGTGGCGGGGATTATCCTGTCGCCGGTGTCCGATGAGCCGAGCTACCAACCCGACTACCTGGAGCGCCTGGGCAACGGCAAGACCCCGGTGGTGCTGCTCGATCGCACGATCCATGACAGCCCGTTCAGCCGTGTGGTGCTCGACAACTACCACAGCGGCATCCAGGCCGCGCATTACCTGTTGCGCCAGACCCCTGACCTCAAGCGCCTGCTGGTGCTGACCGGCCCCGAGCATTCACGCATCACCGTCGAGCGCCTCAAGGGCCTGCGCGAAGTGCTGGCCGAACACCCGCAGGTGCAGGTCGAGGTGCAGGCCGGCGACTACACGCTGATGCCCTCCTACCTGCACACCCTTGACTACCTTGCCGAACATTCGGCGCCGGACGCGATCATGGGCTTCAACCAATTGATCACCCTCGGTGCCCTGCGCGCGCTGCGCATGCACAACATCCCCCATGACAGCCTGACCATCTGCGGCATCGACCGGCTGCCCTTCGCCGATATCTTCGGCGTGCCGATCGCCTGCGTCGCCCACGACGCCTCCCTGGCCGGCAGCAGCGCGGTACGCCTGCTGCTCGACCGCCTGGAAGACCCATACAAGCCACGGGACAAGGTGGTTATCGCCGGCCGGCTGGAGAACGGCTAGCGGCTGGTGTAGCCACCGTCGATCGGCAGGCTGACACCGCTGATCATGCTGGCCGCGCGGCTCAACAGGAACAGCACCGGCAACGCCACTTCCACGGTTTGCGCAAACCGCCCCAAGGGGATCGCCGCCAGCGCCGGGTCGCGCTTGGCCGGCTCGGACCAGGCCATGGTCGCCATTGGCGTGAGCGTCACCGTGGGGTTGACGCTGTTGACGCGAATACCGAAGCGGCCCCATTCGGCGCACTGCACGCGGGTGATCGCATCCAGTGCGGCCTTGGAGGCGCAGTAGCCGAGGTGGTCGTCCAGCGCCACCAGCGACGCCTGGCTGGACACATTGACGATACTGCCGGCGATCTTCGCCGCGATCATCTTCGCCGCCACGCGGCTGGCGACCTGGGCCGCGGCACGGGCGTTGACCTGCATCACCTGGTCGAAGGCGTCGGCGCTGATAGCCGCGGCGGGTTCCAGGCGTGAAATACCGGCACAGTTGACCAGGCCGTGCAGGGGCGGCAGGTCTTGCAGCGCGGTATCCAGGGCGGCGCTGTCGGCGATGTCCAGGCACAGGGTTTGGCAGCCGAGTTGAGACAGGGCTTGGGCGTCGCGGCCAAGGGCAATCACTTCGGCGCCGCTGTTGATGAGTTGCAGGGCGATTTCGCGGCCGATACCGCTGCTGGCGCCGGTGACGAGGATGCGCTGGTGGGTGAAGTCGAAGGTGGCTTGCATGAATGAAATTCCCAAAAACAATGAAGATCCGCTGTGGGAGGGGGCAAGCCCCTCATATAAAAAACAAAATAACTTATTGATTGTTAAGGATTAAAACTCCAGCTGGATGACCGCATTTTTGTGGCAGGCGGGCTATTTTTGTGGCGAGCGGGCTTGCCTGTGGTAATGAGCGGGCTTGTTGTGGCGAGCGGGCTTGCCCTAATGCCGTTCAGTTAAGGCTTTTTTGTAGGAGCGAGCTTGCTCGTAAGAGACAGCTGCTACGCAGCCCAACGCGGGACAAGCCCGCTCGCCACAACAAGTGGGCTCCCCACAAGAAGCCGAACGACCACAAAGCTGCACTAAACAATAAAGACTCGATTCACCTTTTGACTGCCCTGACATCAATTACAAAATATAGGGACTTACACATGACTCCACTGCGATCACTCTTCGCTGCGTTGCTGTTGCCACTGTGCGCCACCACCGCCCACGCCCAGGATTGGAAAGAAATCCGCTTTGGCGTATTCCCCGAGTATCCCCCGTTTGAATCCGTGGCCGCCGATGGCAGCCTGCAAGGTTTCGATATCGAGTTGGGCAACGCCATCTGCGCCAAGCTCGAAGTCAAATGCACCTGGGTGCACAACGAATTCGACGGCATGATCCCGGCCCTGCGTGCGCGCAAGTTCGACGCGATCATGTCGTCCATGGCGGTGACCTCGGCGCGCGAGAAAGTCATCGACTTCACCGACCGCCTGTTCCTCAGCCCGACCTCGGTCATCACCCGTAAAAGCGCCGAGTTCGGCGATACGCCGGAATCGTTGAAAGGCAAGCAAGTCGGTGTGCTGCAAGGCTCGCTGCAAGAAGCCTATGCCCGTGCCCAACTGGCCAAGCTCGGCGCGCAGATCAAGGCATACCAGTCCCAGGAACAGAACTACGCCGACCTGCAGAACGGCCGCCTCGACGCCACCCTGACCGACAAGCTCGAAGCCCAGCTCAACTTCCTGTCCAAGCCTGAAGGCGCCGACTTCAAGACCGGCCCGGCCTTCAAGGACCCGACCCTGCCCCTGGACATCGCCATGGGCCTGCGCAAGAACGACCAGGACTTGCGTGCGCTGATCAACAAGGGCATCGCCGCTGTACAGGCAGACGGCACCTACGCGCAGATCCAGAAGAAATACTTCGGTGATCAAGACATCTACAACGAGTAAGCCCCACCGGCCAAAGCCCTTGTAGGAGCGAGCTTGCTCGCGAAGGTCGTAAACGGTAACGCAGCGAATCCGGTTTAACGCGGTGCCCTTGAGTTCTTCGCGAGCAAGCTCGCTCCTACAAAAGGGCGTCGTTCCTTTAGAGATCCCCCATGAACGAACTCCTCAACTTGCAAGGCTACGGCCCGATGCTGGCCCAGGGTGCCTGGATGACGCTCAAGCTGGCGCTCCTGGCGCTGGCCCTGAGCCTCACCCTGGGCCTGGTCGCCGCCGGTGCCAAGCTCTCCAGCGCCAACTGGCTGCGCGTGCCGGCGACGCTCTACACCACGCTGATCCGCAGCGTGCCGGACCTGGTGCTGATCCTGCTGATCTTCTACAGCTTGCAACTGTGGCTCAACGACCTGAGCGAAGTATTCGGCTGGAACTACTTCGAAATCGACCCGTTCACCGCTGGGGTGATCACCCTGGGGTTTACTTATGGCGCGTATTTCACCGAAAACTTCCGTGGCGCGATCCTCAGCGTGCCGGTCGGCCAACTGGAAGCCGCGACCGCCTATGGCCTGAGCCGCTGGCAGCGGTTTCGCCTGGTGCTGTTCCCGCAGTTGATGCGCTTCGCCCTGCCGGGCCTGGGCAATAACTGGCTGGTGCTGCTCAAGTCCACGGCGCTGGTGTCGATCATCGGCCTGTCGGACCTGGTCAAGGCCGCGAAAAACGCCGGCAAGACCACCAATGAGCCGTTGTACTTCCTGATCCTCGCCGGCCTGGTCTACCTGGTGATCACCACCCTCTCCAACCGCATCTTCAAGCGCCTCGAGCGGCGCTACAACCTCGGCATCAAGGGGATGGCGCGATGATCGAACTGTTCCAGCAATACGGCCTGGCCTACCTGTTCAGCGATGGCGCGGGTTTGTCCGGCGTCGCCATGACCCTGTGGCTGTTCATTATCTCGGTGGTGTTCGGCTTTGTCCTGTCGATCCCCCTGGCACTGGCCCGCGTCTCGGAACACGTCTGGCTGCGCTGGCCAGTGGAGGTGTACACCTACCTGTTCCGGGGCACGCCGCTGTATATCCAACTGTTGATTTGCTACACCGGGCTGTACAGCCTGGAGGTGGTGCAGGACAACGCCCTGCTCAACCAGTTTTTCCGCAATGCCTTGAACTGCACCCTGCTGGCCTTCGTGCTCAACACCTGCGCCTACACCGTGGAAATCTTCGCCGGGGCGATCCGTAATATTCCCCACGGCGAACTCGAAGCGGCACGCGCCTATGGCCTGCATGGCTGGCGCCTGAACCTGTTTGTGGTGGTACCGGCCGCGTTGCGCCGGGCGTTGCCGGCCTACAGCAATGAAATGATCCTGATGCTGCACGCCACATCGCTGGCGTTTACCGCCACCGTCGCCGATATCCTCAAGGTGGCCCGCGATGCGAATGCCGAAACGTTCCTGACGTTCCAGGCCTTCGGTATCGCTGCCCTGCTCTACATGCTGCTGTCCTTTGCACTGGTGGGCCTGTTTCGACTGGCCGAACGTCGCTGGATGCGTTTTCTTGTTCCTACCCGAGGCTAACCCATGAATCAGTCCGCGCAGGCCCTGGCCACTTATCCTGTCGATGTCCCCGCTACACGAACGGCCACGGCTGCCGTCAAGCTGCAGGTCGAAGGCATCCATAAACGCTACGGCGAACACGAAGTGCTCAAGGGCGTGTCCCTCAACGCACGCAACGGCGATGTGATCAGCCTGATCGGCGCCAGCGGCTCGGGCAAAAGCACCATGCTGCGTTGCATCAATTTCCTCGAACAACCGGACGCCGGGGTCATCACCCTGGACGGCATCAGCATCGAAATGCGCCAGGGCCGCGCCGGTACCCGCGCACCGCACCAGGAGCAATTGCAGAACCTGCGCACGCGCCTGGCCATGGTGTTCCAGCATTTCAACCTGTGGAGCCACATGACCGTGCTGGAGAACATCACCATGGCCCCGCGCCGGGTGCTGGGCGTGAGCGCCGCCGAGGCGGAAAAACGCGCGCGCCTGTACCTGGACAAGGTCGGCCTGCCTGGCCGGGTGGCGGATCAATACCCGGCGTTCCTGTCTGGCGGTCAACAGCAGCGCGTGGCCATCGCCCGGGCCCTGGCGATGGAGCCGGAAATCATCCTGTTCGATGAACCGACCTCGGCCCTCGACCCTGAACTTGTAGGAGAGGTCCTCAAAGTCATACAGACGTTGGCTGAGGAAGGTCGTACCATGTTGATGGTCACCCACGAAATGGGCTTTGCCCGCCAGGTGTCCAGCCAAGTGCTGTTCTTGCATCAGGGCCGGGTCGAAGAACAAGGCGGCGCCGAGATCCTCGACCACCCCAACAGCGAACGCTTGCAGCAATTTCTTTCCAATCGTTTGAAGTGAAACCCATGGATACCAAGGCCAACGGACCCCATTCTTCCCCTGCGCTGGATCGCATCGATGAGGCAATCATCGACGTGCTGCGGCATCAGGGGCGTATCACCTACGAAAAGCTCTCGTCACTGGTCCACCTCACTCCCCGGCCCTGCCTGGAGCGGGTGCGCAAGCTGGAGCGACGTGGGGTGATCCGCGGGTATGGGGCGATCATCGATGTGCAGATGGTCTCGCCAGGGCTGTCTCTGCTGGTGCTCGTGGCCTTGTCCAACCAGAGCGGGCGCTCGGCGCAAAAGGCTTTCGAAGCCTGCGTCAAGGCCTGCCCGCAGGTGTTCGAATGCCAGCTGATCAGCGGGCCGTTCGACTACAGCCTGCGCATGCGCTGCCGGGATATGGAGCATTACCGGGTGCTGACCGAGACCTGGTTGAACAATGATGAGTTGCACATCGACAAACTCGTGGCACATCCCGAACTCGCAATCGTCAAGAACACCGCCACTGAACTGGCATAAGGATCAAGCCCAGTTGTATGTGGCGAGCAGGCTTGCCCTAATGCCGTTCAGTTAAGCGTACATCGCCTTCTGTAGGAGCGAGGGGGACGCCTAGTTCTTGCTCGCGAAAAACGATTCAGGAAACACGCGTTATCGTTGACGTTTTTCGCGAGCAAGAACTAGGCGTCCCCCTCGCTCCTACAGAAGGCGATGTACGCTTAACTGAACGACATTAGGGCAAGCCCGCTCGCCACAGCCTCGTTACACCTTTTGTCCAATGGCGCGTTGACAACCCAGGGGATCCCTAACAATACTTCGGCATAGTCATACGACAACCTACAACAAAAATTTGGAATCTCCATGACCACGACTACCCCCACTCCCTTCAACCGCCTGCTGCTCACCGGTGCCGCCGGCGGCCTCGGTAAAGTCCTGCGCGAACGCCTGCGCCCTTACGCCCAAGTACTGCGCCTGTCGGACATTGCCAACATGGCCCCGGCGGCCGACGCCAGCGAAGAAGTGCAACCCTGCGACCTCGCCGACAAACAAGCCGTGCACCACCTGGTGGAAGGCGTCGACGCCATCCTGCATTTTGGCGGTGTCTCGGTCGAACGCTCCTTCGAAGAAGTGCTAGGCGCCAATATCAGCGGCATCTTCCACATCTACGAAGCCGCGCGCCGCCATGGCGTCAAGCGCGTGGTCTTCGCCAGCTCCAATCATGTGATCGGCTTCTACAAGCAGGGCGAGAAGCTCGACGCCCACTCCCCACGCCGCCCAGACAGCTACTACGGCTTGTCCAAGTCCTATGGCGAAGACATGGCCAGTTTCTACTTCGACCGCTACGGCATCGAGACCGTCAGTATCCGTATCGGCTCCTCGTTCCCGGAACCGCAGAACCGCCGGATGATGCACACCTGGCTGAGCTTCGATGACCTGACCCAACTGCTCGAACGCGCGCTGTATACGCCGAACGTCGGCCACACCGTGGTCTACGGCATGTCGGCTAACCTCGACACCTGGTGGGACAACCGCTACGCCGCGCACCTGGGCTATGCCCCGAAAGACAGCTCCGAAGTCTTCCGCGCCCAGGTCGAAACCCAGCCCCCCGTAGCGGCCGATGACCCGGCCAAGGTGTATCAAGGCGGGGCATTCTGCGCCGCTGGACCGTTCGGTGACTGACGCCAGACCAACCCAAGGGAATGAGTGGCCATGACTGCAGAATTGATTGTCGACGCCCGCAATGCCGTGGGCGAGTGCCCGGTATGGGTGCCCGAGGAAAACGCCCTGTACTGGGTGGACATCCCCAACGGTGGCCTGCAACGCTGGAGCGCCGCCACCGGCCATCTCGCTGCGTGGAAAGCCCCGCAGATGCTGGCCTGCATCGCTCGCACCGACGCCGGCAACTGGGTTGCGGGGATGCAAACCGGCTTCTTCCAACTCACGCCGCATAACGACGGCAGCCTCGACACCACGCCATTGGCCAGCGTCGAGCACCCTCGCCCGGACATGCGTCTGAACGACGGCCGCTGTGATCGCCAGGGCCGTTTCTGGGCCGGCAGCATGGTGCTGAACATGGGCGCGAATGCGGCCGAAGGCATCCTCTATCGCTATGCATCGGGTTCAGCGCCCCATGCCCAGCTGGACGGTTTTATCACCCTCAACGGCCTGGCCTTCAGCCCCGATGGCCGCACGATGTACGCCTCGGATTCACACCCGCTGGTCCAGCAGATCTGGGCCTTCGACTACGACACCGAGACCGGCACGCCGTCCAACCGTCGCGTGTTCGTCGACATGCACCAGTACCCAGGTCGTCCCGACGGCGCCGCCGTGGACGCCGATGGCGGCTACTGGATCTGCGCCAACGACGCCGGCCTGATCCACCGCTTTACCCCCGATGGCCGCCTGGACCGCTCCCTGAGCGTACCGGTGAAAAAACCCACGATGTGCGCCTTTGGCGGCAGTCGCCTGGACACGCTGTTCGTCACCTCGATACGAGACGACCAGAGCGAGCAGTCACTGTCCGGCGGCGTGTTCGCCCTCAACCCCGGCGTCCAAGGACTGCCTGAGCCAACGTTTACCCTCTAGCTGCATCGCTGTGCCTTGAATACAACAATAACAACACAGGAGTGACCTCCCATGGACTTCAAACGCACCTTGCTGGCCGCTGCACTTCCCCTGAGTGTCCTGTTCACCGGCGCCGCCCACGCGCTGGAAATAAAATTCGCCGACGTTCACCCCGCCGGCTATCCCACTGTCGTAGCCGAAGAGAACATGGGCAAGGCCCTGACCAAACAAAGCAACGGCGAACTGACCTTCAAGTACTTCCCCGGCGGGGTCTTGGGCTCCGAGAAAGAAGTGGTCGAGCAGGCCCAGGTCGGCGCGGTGCAGATGACCCGCGTCAGCCTTGGCATCGTCGGGCCCGTGGTGCCGGACGTGAACGTATTCAACCTGCCGTTCGTGTTTCGTGACCAGGCGCATATGCGCAAGGTCATCGACGGCGAGATCGGCGATGAGATCCTGGCCAAGATCACCGACTCCGAGTTCGGCCTGGTGGCCCTGGCCTGGATGGACGGCGGCACGCGCAACCTCTACACCAAGAAACCGGTGCGCAAGATCGAAGACCTCAAGGGCATGAAGATCCGCGTGCAAGGCAACCCGCTGTTCATCGACGCCTTTAATGCCATGGGCGCCAACGGCATCGCCATGGACACCGGCGAGATCTTCAGTGCCTTGCAGACCGGGGTGATCGACGGCGCGGAAAACAACCCGCCCACCCTGCTGGAACACAACCACTTCCAGAACGCCAAGTACTACACCCTCACCGAACACTTGATCCTGCCCGAGCCCATCGTGATGTCGAAGATCACCTGGAACAAGCTCACCCCGGCGCAGCAAGTCATGGTGAAAAACGCCGCCAAGGCCGCCCAGGCCGATGAGCGCGCGCTGTGGGATGCCAAGTCCGCCAGCAGCGAAACCAAGCTCAAGGCCGCCGGTGTCGAGTTCATCAGCGTCGACAAAAAACCCTTCTACGACGCCACCGCAGCGGTTCGCGCCAAGTACGGCGCGCCCTACGCCGACATCATCGCGCGCATCGACGCCGTTCAATAACCTTCCCTGCCTCTCGCAAAAGGCCCGGCGCGGTCGGCATCGACGCGCCCGGTTACGGTGAACGCCATGAAGAATCTACTGCTGCGCATCAACGACCGCCTCTACATGACCTGCGTCTGGGTCGCCGGCCTCTCGGTTCTCGGGGTGGCACTGATCATTCCCTGGGGCATCTTCGCCCGCTACATCCTCGGCACCGGCTCCAGCTGGCCGGAGCCTACCGCCATCCTGCTGATGCTGGTGTTCACCTTTATCGGCGCCGCCGCCAGCTATCGCGCTGGCGCACACATGTCGGTGGCGATGATCACCGACCGCCTGCCGCCCCGCCAACGCCGGGTCATCGGCATCGTCTCGCAGCTGCTGATGGGCACCATCTGCCTGTTCATGGCCATTTGGGGCACCAAGCTGTGCCTGTCCACCTGGAACCAGTTCATGAGCGCCATCCCGACCCTGCGCGTGGGCATCACCTATATGCCGATCCCGATTGGCGGGCTGCTGACCCTGGTCTTTGTGGTGGAAAAACTCCTGCTCGGTGACCAGAGCAACCGGCGCGTGGTGCGCCTCGACCTGGTGGAAGAAAGCGAAGGGGCCGCCTGATATGGACGCATTGATTCTGTTGGGCAGCTTTATTGCCTTGATCCTGATCGGCATGCCGGTGGCCTACGCCCTGGGTTTGTCGGCATTGATTGGCGCGTGGTGGATCGACATCCCGTTCCAGGCCCTGATGATCCAGGTGGCCGGCGGGGTAAATAAATTTTCGCTGATGGCGATTCCGTTCTTCGTGCTGGCCGGGGCGATCATGGCCGAGGGCGGCATGTCGCGCCGCCTGGTGGCGTTTGCCGGCGTGCTGGTGGGCTTTGTGCGCGGCGGCCTGTCCTTGGTCAACATCATGGCCTCGACGTTTTTCGGCGCGATCTCCGGTTCGTCGGTGGCCGACACGGCCTCGGTCGGCTCGGTGCTGATCCCGGAGATGGAACGCCGTGGCTATCCCCGAGAATTCGCCACCGCGGTGACCATCAGCGGTTCGGTGCAGGCACTGTTGACGCCACCCAGCCATAACTCGGTGCTCTACTCCCTGGCAGCGGGCGGCACGGTGTCGATCGCCTCGTTGTTCATGGCCGGTGTGGTCCCCGGCCTGTTGATGAGCGCGTGCCTGATGGTGCTGTGCCTGATCTTCGCCAAAAAGCGCAATTACCCCAAGGGCGAAGTCATTCCCTTGAAGCAAGCGCTGAAAATCTGCGCCGACGCGCTGTGGGGCCTGATGGCCATGGTGATCATCCTCGGCGGCATCCTCTCCGGCATCTTTACCGCCACCGAATCCGCCGCGATCGCGGTGCTGTGGGCGTTCTTCGTGACCATGTTCATCTACCGCGACTACAAATGGAGCGAACTGCCCAAGCTGATGCACCGCACGGTACGCACCATTTCCATCGTGATGATCCTGATCGCCTTCGCCGCCAGCTTCGGCTACATCATGACCCTGATGCAGATCCCGGCGAAGATCACCACGCTGTTCCTGACCCTGTCGGACAACCGCTACGTGATCCTGATGTGCATCAACGCCATGCTGCTGTTGCTCGGCACGGTGATGGACATGGCGCCGCTGATCCTGATCCTTACCCCGATTTTGCTGCCCGTGGTGCTCGGCATCGGCGTCGACCCGGTGCACTTCGGCATGATCATGCTGGTGAACCTGGGCATCGGTTTGATTACGCCGCCGGTGGGCGCGGTGCTGTTTGTGGGGGCGGCCGTGGGCAAGGTCAGTATCGAGCGGACCGTGAAGGCGTTGCTGCCGTTCTATGCGGTGCTGTTCCTGGTGTTGATGGCGGTGACCTACGTTCCGGCGCTGTCGTTGTGGCTGCCCAGTGTGGTGCTGTGATGATGATTGAACTTGAAGATAACCTCACCCACCTGACCTTGAACCCGGCCGTGGGCGGCAGCATCGTCAACTGGACAGTGCGTGCCACTGGGCAGCCGTTGCTGCGACACAACGATGAGCAGGCGATCCATACCGGTTTGCCGGGCAAGCTGGGGTGCTATCCGTTGGTACCCTGGTCCAACCGCATTGCCCATGGCGGTTTCGACAACCCCGACTGTTGGCTGGCACTCACGCCCAACAGCCTGACCGATCCGCTGCCGATTCATGGCTCTGCCTGGCAGCACGGGTGGCAAGTGGTCAGCCAGGCGGCGGATGAGGTGGTGCTGGCGCTCGAATGCGCCACGCCGTTTGCCTACCGCGCCGAGCAGCGTATTCGCTTGAGCGACGGGGTTCTAGGTATCGAACTGCGGGTGACGCACCTGGCTGCAACAGCGGCGTGGCATGGCGTGGGCCTGCATCCGTATTTTCCACGCCGACCGGGCACCCGGTTGCAGGCCAAGGCCGCACAGGTGTGGATGAGTGATGCGTCCAAGCTGCCGACCGGGTTGGCAGCGGTGCCGGGAGAGTGGGATTTCCAGGCATTGAAAAACCTGCCCGAAGGCGCGGTGGACAACGGCTTTTGCCAGTGGGACGGGTATTGCCGGATCGAACAGCCGGAACTGGGCTATGCGCTGGAATGCCAGGCCAGCGGGGCCGATTACTTCCTGCTGTACTGCCCGCCGGGGTTGGGGTTCTTTTGCATCGAGCCGGTGAGCCATCCGGTGAATGCTCATCACCTGCCAGGGCGGCCGGGCCTGACACTGCTGGAACACAACCAGTCGGTCCAACTCAATTTCAACCTGAAATACACCCCCCTGTAGGAGCGAGCTTGCTCGCGAAAAACCTCAGGGCAACGCGGGGCATCAGGCCCCCCGCGTTATCGTTGACGATCTTCGCGAGCTAGCTCGCTCCTACAGGGATCAACGCCATGCTCAAGGTGGGGAGTTTTTCAGGCGCCCAGCCGTGTCGATACTCACCACCACCGACAACCCCGGCCGCAGCCGTTCACTCTCAGCCTGATCCGGGTCCACGGTAATCCTTACCGGCACGCGCTGGGCAATCTTCACAAAGTTGCCCGTGGCGTTATCCGCCTGCAACAGGCTGAACTCCGAGCCGGTGGCTGGGGATATATGCTGCACTGTGCCGCGAAACTTGCGGTGGTTCAGCGCATCCACGGTGAAGGTCACCGGTTGGCCCACCTGCACGTTGTTCATCTGGGTTTCCTTCATATTCGCGATCACCCACAGGTGCTTCGGCACCAGCGCCATCAACTGCGCGCCAGAGTTGACGTAGGCACCCAGCCTCACGCCAATCTGCCCCAGTTGACCGTCACGGGGTGCAGTAATGCGGGTGTTGGACAGGTCGATACGCGCCAACTCCAACGCCGCTTCGGCACTGGCCACGGCCGCTTCCAGGGAACCGCGATTGACGATGACCGTCTGCAAATCCTGCCGCGCGATTTCCAGGCTGGCCTGGGCTTGCGCGACCGCCGCAATAGTCTGTGCATGGGCGGCGCGGGTTACGTCCAGCTCGCGCTTGGACACCGAACCGTCGCTGATCAACGCTTCATTGCGCCGCAAGTCGGCGGTGCTTTTGCGCGCCTGCGCCTGGCTGTCCACCAATGCGGCCTGGCGCAGTTTGATCGTTGCTTCGGCACTGTTGCGTTGCTGCACCACATTGGCCAGTGAAGCCTTCTGCACCGCCAGTTGGGCCAGGGCCTGGTCGAGGCGCTGCTGGTAGATGCGGTCATCCAGGCGCACCAGCAAGTCGCCGGCCTTGACGTACTGGAAGTCCTGCACCGGCACCTCGAACACATAGCCGCTGAGCTGCGGGCCGATAATGGTCACCTGGCCGCGCACCAGGGCGTTCTCGGTGGTTTCCACCGCGCTGCTGAACGGCGGCAGCTGCCAGGCGTACAGCACGACCAGCACGCCCACCAGGGCAATCGCGGCAAAGCCCAGGGACGAAAGGATGCGTACCCACAGGGAGCGCGGTTCGGTGACGGTGGCCCCCGGTGGTGTGGTGCCTTCCGGGGTGGCGGCGATGGCATTGGTAGTGGTCGTGGTCGGTTCGGTCATGAAGAGGCGCCGCTGGGTTGAACGGGAGTGGCTGCTTTAGTGGTGCTCATCAGCCACAGACTGCGGATAAAGATCCAGATCATGGTCAGGATCGCGATGATCGCGATCAGCATGAACACATCGTTGTAGGCCATGACATTGGCCTCACGGGTTGCCGCGGTGGCCAGGCTGCGAATCCCCATGAGGTTGCGCAACTCCGGGTCAGCGACGATGCCGCCATAGGCCGAGCCGCCGCCCTGCACGCGGGCGGCCACGCGAGGGTCGAGCAAGGTCAGGTGTTCGACGATCATGCTGGAGTGAAACTTCTCGCGCACCACCTGGAACGTGCCGAGCAACGCCGCGCCGATCAGGCCGCCGAGGTTTTGGCAGATCCCGAACATCACCGAGAAACTCACCAGGTTGCGTGGGTTGGTCAGCACGTTTTTAGTCCCCAGCACCATGGTCGGCCCCAAAAAGAAGGTGCCGCCAAAGCCTAGCAGGAACTGGCTGATATACAGGTTCTGCGGGCGGGTCAGGTTACTGGAGAAACTGTCCATCACCGAGCCGGTGGCCATCAGCGCCAGGGCAATCACCAGCGGCATCAGCAAGTGCGCCGGGTTGATCGTCAGCGCACTGACCACCAGCCCGCTGATCGCCCCGGCCAGCATCACCACGTACAGCGTGTGCATCTGCTCGTAGCTCATGTTCAACATCTGCATGAACCCCACCGCGCCGGTGGACTGCTCGGACAACACCATGCGAATCAGGATCACCGCCAGCGCCAGGCGAATCATGGTGCCGCTGCCCAGCCAACGGGTCATCAGCAGCGGGTTGGCACGATTATGCTCAATGGCCAGGCCAGTCATGATCAACACCAGGGAACAGGCCGAGGCCACGCCGATCCACGGCGCTTCCAGCCACCAGTCGATGCGCCCCAAGGACAGCACCGCGCAGAGCAGCGCCACACCGCTGGCGAGAATGGCGAAGGTGAGGAAGTCGAGTTTTTCAAAGGTCTTGAAACGGTCGCCGGGCGGCAACTTGAGCAGGAACACGCAGCCCAGGCAGATCAGCGCCATGCCCAGTTCGAACAGGTACAAGCCGCGCCATTCGGCGATTTGCAGCAGGTCTTCGGAGAACAACCGCGCCAGGGGCAAGGCCAGCTGCGCGGTCCCCAACCCCAGCACCAGCGCCTTCAAGCGCCATTTGGCGGGGAACGCCTGGATCATGTAGTACAAACCCAGGGAACTGAGCGCCGCCCCCACCATCCCGTGGGCTGCCCGCACGGCGATGGCCGAGTTGAGGTCGTTGACGAACAAGTGGCCGAAGGTCACCAGTGCATAGAGCACCAGGAACACCTCGGTAAACGCACGCAGGCCGAATTGCTGGCGAAACTTCACCAGCAGCAGGTTCATGCACACGTTGGTCATCACATAGGCGGCGGGCAACCAGGCCATTTCCGCGGTGGTCGCGCCCAAGGCGCCTTGCAGGTATTGCAGGTTGGCGATCACCAGCGAGTTGCCCAGGCCGCCGGTGATGGCTACGAGTACGCCGACCAAGGCATACAGCCAGCGCTTGTGGGTGGGGTGCAACGGCGTCGACGGCGAGCCCGGCAGGCTCGGGCGCTCGTGAGGCTGCCAGGTGCGGGGGGTGTATTTGTCCATTCGGTGACCTTGATGAGCCGACACGCAAGGTCGGTGACTCCATTACTCAGGGAGTAGTAAACCTGAGAGGAGTTCATCTTGCCATGTTGAAGGGGCAATTGATGCCTGGCGTGGGCAAGGTCAAGTATGGGGGTTGGCGGTGATGGCGGCGTCTGGGCTGACCAGCTTTCTGGGTTGGGTACAGAGCAAGGTCTATCTGGTCCATGGAGATCAAAATGTGGGAGGGGCTTGCCCCCTCCCACATTGGATCTCCTTTGTATTGGAGACCACACGCCCTATCAGATCCAGCCGAGCCAGCTCCAGTAAGTCGCCGCAAACACCAGCATCAGCAGGTAGCCGATCAACGTGACCAAAATCCCCACCTTGGCAAACTGCCGTGCCGTAAACGTCCCAGTCCCCAAACACACCATGTTCTGCGGCGCGTTGATCGGCAGGATAAACCCGTAGCTGACGACAAACCCCAACAGCATCGTCACCCCCAACCGGTTGAATTCCCCCGGCAGGGTCTGCAACACCGCAATCAGGATCGGCAGCAACGCCGAGGTCAATGCCGTGGGGCTGGCAAACCCCAAGTGGATCACGATCAAGAATGCCCCAAGAATCGCAAACACCCCCAGCGGCCCCACGTGGTCCAAGCCGGTGTGCGCCACCACCTGGGAACCCAGCCACTGCCCGGCCTGGGTGGTCAGCAGCGCCGTGCCCAGGCTGATGCCCACGCCAAACACGATCACCGTGCCCCACGGGATACGCGATTGCACGTCCTTCCAGGTCATCACGCCAATGCCCGGCAACAACAGGAACACCAGGCCGGCATAGGTCGTCGAGGTGGTGTCGAAGTTGTGCAGGCGCCCTTCCGTGGCCCAGGCCAGCAGAAGCAGCACCGACACAGCCAGCAGGCGCTTCTGCGGCCCGGTCATCGGGCCGATATCCACCAGCGACTGCGCCACCGCCTCTTTGCCGCCAGGGATGCTGTCGCTTTCCGGCGGCAGCAGCTTGATCACCAGGAACAACAGCACCGCCGACATGATCAGCGCCCATGGCGCACCTGCGATAAGCCAGTCGATCCACGACACGCGCTGGCCGAGCATCTTGTCCATAAAGCCCACGGTCAGCAGGTTTTGTGCGGCGGCGGTCTGGATGCCGACGTTCCAGATGCTGGTGCCCTGGGCCACCACGATCATCAAGCCCGCAGCGATGTTGGAGCGTTTGTCGACGCCAAACGCAGCGACCACGCCCATCATGATCGGCACCACACAGGCACTGCGCGCGGTGGCGCTGGGGACGACAAGGCTGAGCAGGATAGTCACCGCGATCGCCCCCAGCAGAATGCCGCGCGTGCTGGTGCCCACCCGCGTCAGGGTGACCAGGGCGATACGCCGGTCCAGACCGGTGTGAGTCATGGCGGCGGCGATGAACAACGCGCCCGCCACCAGCGCGAGCGCGGGGTTGGAAAAGCCGGTAAGCGCCATGCTGATGGCCGGGCTGGAACCGATCAGGTGCGTGGGGTCCTGCAGCGACGGCGCGGTGCCGAGCAGGAACGCCATCAGCGAAGTGATCATGATCGCGCTGGCTTCATACGACACCGCCTCGGTGATCCACACCACCACGGCAAACGCGAGGATCGCCAGCATGCGATGCCCCGCCACCGGCAAGTCGGCGGGCATCGGCAACAGCAGCACCCCGACCATCACCAGCACGGCGACGACCAGGCCCAGGGGCAACTTGAAGGATGCAGCGGTTGTTACGGGGGCGCTCATGGGGTTCTCCGTCGGCCGTCAAATCAGGCAGGGAGCATGGCGCAAAATGCCGCAGGCGGTGTTGACAGGTATCAAGACCCTAGGCCAATAACTGGCTCAATACCGCCCGCAACTTCCCGGGCTTGACCGGTTTGTTCAACAATGGCGCGTCCAGCCGCCGCAGCATGCGCCGGCATTGGTCGGTGCGGTCAGCCGTGATGATCACCGCGGGAATCGGCTGGTCGAAGTGCTCGCGCAGGTACTTGACCACCTCGCAACCCACCACGCCGTGGTCGAGATGGTAGTCCGCCAGGATCAACTCCGGCGCCCTGCCCTGCAACGCCAGCAAGGCGCCGGCCTGGTCGGTGGCGGTAACCACCTCGCAGCCCCACTGGCCGAGCAGCGCGCTCATGCTTTCCAGGATGCTGAGTTCGTTATCCAGCACCAGCAAACGCCGCCCCGGCAAGGGGTTGCCCGTCGTCGCTTGCACCGGCAACTGGCTGATGGCCAACGGCATGTCCTCGCTGATGGGCACTTCGATGCTGAACATCGACCCGCGCCCCGGCCACGAGCGCACCGCCACCGGGTAGCCGAGGATCTCGGCGATGCGCTCGACAATCGCCAAGCCCAGGCCCACGCCCTTGCGGTCCGAGGCACGGCCGACGTCCAGCTGGTTGAATTCGAGGAAGATCGCGTCGAGCCGATCGGCCGGGATGCCGCGCCCGGTGTCCCACACTTCCAGGCGCAGGCGGTCGCCACGGCGGCGCGCGCCGAGCAGGATGCAGCCGTCGTCGGTGTAACGGCAGGCGTTGCTGAGGAAATTGCGCAGGATGCGCGTGACCAGGCGCAAGTCGGTGCAAATCGCGTAGTGGCCGGTATGCGCGCGCAGATTGAGCCCGGCGGCCAAGGCCACTGACTGGAATTCCGAGACCAGCGGCGCAAACAGTTCATCCAGGCGATACACCGCCACATCCGGCTTGACCGCGGCCTGGTCGAGCCGCGAGATATCCAGCAGGTCGGTGAGCAAATCCTCGGCGCCTTCCAGGGCCTGGTGGGTGCGCTCGACCAGCACCTGCTCGACGCTGGGCAAGTTGCGTTCGCGCAGGGTGGCGATCAACAGGCGCGCGGCGTTGAGCGGTTGCAACAGGTCATGGCTGGCGGCGGCGAGGTATTTGTCCTTGCTGCGGTTGGCGGCCTCGGCGGCATCGCGGGCATCGCGCAGTTCCTGTTCGACCTGTTCGCGCTGGGCGATCTGCTGTTGCAGGTTGCGGTTGGCTTCCAGCAACTCATCGGTGCGCGCCGCCACCCGTTGCTCCAGCTCATCGTTAAGGCGGATGTAGCGCTTGCGCTCGGCCTCCAGCTCATCGAGCCGCGCGGTCAGTTCCGGGTAATGGCTCTTGCGCGCCGACTGGTCGCCCAGCCCCAGCAACCCGGCCAGGGCGCGCTGCTGGTCGTCAGAGAGCTTCGCCATAGACGACCTCGACGTCACGCTGGCTCGACTCACGGGGGTTGGTGAGGATGCACGGGTCGTGCATGGCATGCTGGGACAGGAACGGAATATCCGCCACGCGCACCCCGTGCAAACCGAGGGTTTCGTGAAAGCCGATCGCGTGTTTCAGGGCAATCAGATGCTCCACCAACCGCCCACGAATCTGCCGATGGTTGAGGCCCCGGCAGTCGATGCCGAACGTCTCGGCAATCACCTTGAAACGCTCCGGCGCCGAGTTGTAGTTGAACGCCACCACGTGTTCCACCAGCACCGCGTTGCACAAGCCATGGGGCAGGTCGAGAAACCCGCCGAGGCTGTGGGACATGGCATGCACCGCGCCGAGGATCGCATTGGAGAACGCCAAGCCGGCCTGCATGCTGCCGAGCATGATCTTCTCGCGCAGGGCAATGTCACCGGGGTTGGCGATCATCTGCACCAGATTGCCGTTGATCAAGCGCATGGCTTCCAACGCATGGGGATCGGTGAGCGGGCCGTGGCCGGTGGACACGAACGCTTCGATGGCATGCACCAGCGCGTCGATACCGGTACAGGCGGACAGGAACGGGTCCATGCTGGCCGTGGTTTCCGGGTCGATCAGCGACACATCCGGCACCACCGCCTTGCTGACGATGGAGAACTTCATGCGTTCCTGTTGGTTGGAAATGATCACGAACTGCGAGACATCCGCCGACGTGCCGGCGGTGGTGGGGATCAGGATCAACGGCGGGCTGGGCACGCGAAGGGTGTCCACCCCTTCGAATTCGAGGATGTTGCGCCCATGGGCGACCACAATGCCGATGGCCTTGCCGCAGTCCATGGGGCTGCCGCCACCGATGGCAACGATCACGTCGCAATGGTTGTCGCGGTACACCTCGGCGCCCAGCATCACTTCTTCGACGCGCGGGTTGGGTGATACGTCGCTGTACAGGCAATAGTCGATGCCGATGGCTTGCAGGCTGGCTTCCACATCGGCCACCCAACCCGCGGCGATCACACCAGGGTCGCTGACCACCAGGACCTTGCGCGCACCAAAGGTCTTGGCGTAATTACCGACGTTGTGCCGGCAGCCGGCACCAAAGATGATTTCAGGCGAGACGAATTTACGCAGGAGGCTCAGATTTGGGCTCATTGGAAAGCCTGTTGTTATTATTTTTGGGAGATGCACTTCACACTAACCCATTCGCGGACGAATGCAATCAGACCAAAGGGTCATTCCCAAAACGAGCCCGGCCAGCGCGTGGCTGGCCGGGGGTGGATCAGCGGCTGGCGAAGTACATGGTCACTTCAAAGCCGATACGCAGGTCGGTAAACGCGGGTTTAGTCCACATGGGGCGATCCTCTTGTTGTGCCGGAAGATTCCGGTGAAGGCATTAATGCATGGGGGGATGGGGGTGCGAATGCTACTTTCGAACGAGTGAGGGCACTGCATTAGTCGCGAACGTACAGGGAGCAACATGTGGGAGGGGCGGGGTACGAATGCTGCTTTCGAACGAGTGCGGGCACTGCATTGGTCGCGAACGTACGGGGAGCAACATGTGGGAGGGGGCTTGCCCCCGATGAGGGCGTGTCAGCTGAAACAGCTGTGACTGACACACCGCTATCGGGGGCAAGCCCCCTCCCACAGGGGACCGCGTTGCATCGGAGGGTTAGAAGAACCCCAACGGATTGATGTCGTAGCTCACCAGCAGGTTCTTGGTCTGCTGGTAGTGATCCAACATCATCTTGTGGTTCTCACGCCCCACGCCGGACTTCTTGTAGCCGCCAAACGCGGCATGCGCCGGGTACAGGTGGTAGCAGTTGGTCCACACGCGGCCGGCCTTGATCGCCCGGCCCATGCGGTAGGCACGGTTGATATCACGGGTCCACAGCCCGGCACCCAGGCCGAATTCGCTGTCGTTGGCGATCGCCAGGGCTTCGGCTTCGTCCTTGAAGGTGGTGATGCCCACCACCGGGCCGAAGATTTCTTCCTGGAACACGCGCATCTTGTTGTGGCCCTTGAGCAGGGTCGGCTGGATGTAGTAACCGCTGGACAGGTCCCCCTCCAGGCGCTCGGCCGCGCCGCCGGTGAGCAACTCGGCGCCCTCTTCCTGGGCGATTTTCAGGTAGGACAGGATCTTGTCGTATTGCTGCTCGGACGCCTGGGCGCCGACCATGGTTTCGGTGTCCAGCGGGTTGCCGCGCTTGATCTTGACGATCTTCTTCATCACCACTTTCATGAAGTCGTCGTAGATCGACTCCTGCACCAGCGCCCGCGACGGGCAGGTGCACACTTCACCTTGGTTGAAGAACGCCAGCACCAGGCCTTCGGCGGCCTTTTCGATGAACTGTGGCTCGGCGTTCATGATGTCTTCGAAGAAGATGTTCGGCGACTTGCCGCCCAGTTCCACGGTCGACGGGATGATGTTCTCGGCGGCCGCATGCATGATGTGCGCGCCGATGGGCGTCGAGCCGGTAAAGGCGATCTTGGCGATGCGCTTGCTGGTGGCCAGCGCTTCGCCGGCTTCGCGGCCAAAGCCCTGGACGATATTCAGCACGCCCGGTGGCAGCAGGTCATTGATCAACTCGGCAAACACCATGATCGACAGCGGCGTCTGCTCGGCCGGCTTGAGCACGATGCAGTTACCGGCGGCCAGGGCCGGGGCGAGTTTCCAGGCCGCCATCAGCAGCGGGAAGTTCCACGGAATGATCTGCCCGACCACACCCAATGGCTCATGGAAGTGATAGGCAGCGGTGTGTTCGTTGATCTCGGCGGCGCCGCCTTCCTGGGCACGGATGCACCCGGCGAAATAGCGGAAGTGGTCAGCGGCCAGGGGCACGTCGGCGTTGAGCGTCTCTCGCACGGCCTTGCCGTTGTCCCAGCTTTCGGTCACGGCCAGCACTTCGAGGTTCTGTTCGATGCGGTCGGCGATTTTCAGCAGCACCAGGGCGCGATCCTGGGCCGAGGTCTTGCCCCAGGCGTCGGCGGCGGCGTGGGCGGCGTCGAGGGCCTTGTCGATGTCGGCGGCGTTGGAGCGCGGGAATTCGGCGATCTGCTCACCGGTCACCGGCGAGGTGTTGGTGAAGTACTGGCCGCTCTGCGGCGCGACGAATTCGCCGCCGATGTAGTTACCGTAGCGCGACTTGAAGCTGACGATGGCGCCAGGGGTGCCAGGTTGTGCGTAGATCATGTTAAGGCCTCTGTCTGGGTCCGGGCCTGTCGGTCAACAGGCGATGACCCGATAGTAGAGAGCCCCCGCTGCCGGGCGAATGCGCCGTTGGCAGGGGGGCTCTTGTCATTTGGTCGTAGATTCAGTGTTTGGCGACCAGTTCTTTGGGCAGCTTGAAGGTCCAGAGCATGCCGCCCTGGTTGAAGTCCTTGATGCGCTTGGCCACTTCACCGCCCCACAACGGCACCGCGCCGCCCCAGCCGGAGAGCACCGAGACGTACTGTTCGCCGTCCATTTCCCAGGTCACAGGCGAGCCGAGTACGCCGGAACCGGTCTGGAATTCCCAGACCTTCTCGCCGGTCTTGGCGTTGAACGCCTGCAGGAAACCTTCCGGCGTGCCGGTGAACACCAGGTTGCCCTTGGTGGTCAGCACCCCGCCCCACAGCGGCGCGAAGTTCTTGTGGCGCCAGACTTCCTTGCCGGTCTTCGGGTCGATGGCACGCAGTACGCCGATGTAGTCTTCGTTCAACGGCTTGATGGTGAAGCCCGCCCCGAGGAACGCCGCGCCTTTTTTGTAGGCGATGTCTTCGTTCCAGATGTCCATGCCCCATTCGTTGGACGGCACATAGAACAGCCCGGTGTCACGGTTGTAGGCCATCGGCATCCAGTTTTTCGCGCCGAGGAACGCCGGCGCGACGAACACCGAGGTGCCTTTGGTTTCACCGCCCGGTGCGCCTGGGCGACTGGCTTCGTTGTAGATCGGCCGGCCGTCCTTATCCAGGCCGCTGGCCCAGGTGATCTTGTCGACAAACGGGAAGCCACGGATGAACTTGCCGTTGGTGCGATCGAGCACGTAGAAGAAGCCGTTACGGTCGGCGGTGGCCGCCGCTTTGATTTCCTTGCCGCCTTCGGTGTAGTTGAAGGAGACCAGCTCGTTCACGCCGTCATAGTCCCAGCCGTCGTGGGGCGTGCTCTGGAAGTGCCACTTGATGGTGCCGTCATCCGGGTTCAGCGCCAGGCGCGAGGATGAATAGAGGTTGTCGCCGGGGCGCAGGTGCGAGTTCCACGGCGCCGGGTTGCCGGTGCCGAACAGCAGCAGGTTGGTTTCCGGGTCGTAATAGCCGCCCAGCCATGGCGCCGCGCCGCCGGTCTTCCACAGGTCGCCAGGCCAGGTCTTGCCCGCCTCGCCGCCGGAAATGCCGTTCTCCACGGCCTTGCCGTCCTTGTAGACATAGCCCATATGGCCTTCGACGGTTGGACGCATCCACAGCAGGTCGCCGTTTTTCGGGTCGTAGGCCTGGATCTTGCCCACCACGCCGAATTCGCCACCGGCCACGCCGGTAATCAGCTTGCCGTTGACCACCAGGGGCGCGGCGCTGATCGAATAACCTTCCTTGTGGTCGGCAACCTGCTTGCTCCACACCACTTTGCCGGTGTCTTTATTCAGCGCTACCAGCTTGGCATCGAGGGTGCCGAAGAACACCAGGTCGCCGTACAGCGCCACACCACGGTTGATCACGTCGCAGCAGGGGCGGATGTCATCGGGCAGGCGCGCATCGTACTGCCAGAGTTTCTTGCCGGTGCGCGCATCCACCGCGAACACCCGGGAGTAGGAACCGGTGAGGTACATCACCCCGTCCTTGATCATCGGCTGCGCCTGCTGGCCGCGCTGTTTCTCGCCGCCAAAGGAGAAGGCCCAGACCGGGCGCAGGTCCTTGACGTTGTCCACATTGAGGGTGTCGAGCGGGCTGTAGCGCTGGCCCTGCACGCCCAGGCCGTTGGTGACGATCTGCCCAGGGTTTTTCGGGTCCTGGAGGATGTCCTGGTCGGTCACGGCGGCCATGGCTTGGCCGGATAACAGAATGGCACCGAGCAACACACTCAAGGCGAAGGGTTGGCGGCGTGCGGGTTGGGTCATGACGGCTACCTCTGCGGTTTTTTGTTATACCCGGGAAATTTTCCCGGTCTGGTAGCGATTCTTGGGCGCAGGGGCAGTTGTCACAATTGACCGCAGTATCGAGATTGCTAGTTCCTTAGTAGCGGGTCTGGCCGCTCAGCGCGCCGAGTCGACGCGTTGCATCTGCTCGCGCTCATAACGCGGATACAAGTGGCTGACGCTGCGGATCAGTTCGTAGCGGCTCAGGCTGATGGCGGCGAAACGCTCGGGAATGGGGCTGCGGATCATCTCGGCCATGTCGCTGCCCTGGGCGGCACCGCCGCGCAGCAGTTGGTCGAGCCAGGTGAGGTAGTCGCGCATCTGGGCGAAGGGCTGCGCGTCACTGGCGACCGGGCCGTGGCCGGGCACGATCAACGTCCAGGGCAAAGCTTGCAGGGTGTCGAGGTCGGCCAGCCACGCCGTCAACCCAGGGCTGTTGGGCGTGGTAAGCGCGCGTTGGTAGAACACCAGGTCGCCGGTAAACAGTACGCCAGTGCTCTGGTCGAGAATGGCCAGGTCGGCGCCGGTGTGGCCGGTCAATGCGAGCAGGCGCAAGTCGTGGCGGCCAACGCTCAGCACACCGGGTTCCAACACCTGGGTGGGCAACACCACCTCGGTGCCGCGCATCCAGTCGCCGACCATGCGGTAGAGGTTTTCCGCCATGCCGTCGCCTTGCTCATGCAGCAGGCGCGTGGTGTCGGCCAGGGCGCCGATGGGCACGTCCTTGAACGCCTGGTTGCCCAGCGCATGGTCGGGGTGATGATGGGTAATCAGCACCTGGATCACCGGCTTGGGGGTGACGCGGGCGATGGCCTCGCGCATGGCTTCGCCGTAGCGCCGCGACGGGCCGGTGTCGATCACCACCACGCCCGCCTCGGTGACGATAAAAGCGGTGTTGACGATATTGCCGCCATTGGCCTTGGCGAAGTTGTCGGTACTGCCTTCGAGCAGCCAGGTGTCATCGGCGATCAACCGTGGCTTGAGGGCGTAGTCCAGGTCCGCCAGCGCGGGCAGGCTCAAACTCAGGCACAGCAATAGAATCCAGCGCATGCCGCGCTCCTTCTGGTCAGGGAATGGCGGCGTCGAATTCATTGCCACTGTTGTCGCGCAACACCAGGCGGGTCGGCCCTGGCGCGTCGATATCAAAGGCCAGGTTGGGGTTTTCGCTGACCGCCGGGAACAGCTCCAGCTCGGCCAGCACCTGACCGTCCTGACCCCGCAGTTGCGCATGGTTGAGGTAGAACTCGGGGATGCCGCTGACCATGCCGTTGTCCATCGGATGCGCCACCTGCACGCGCACCCGGCTGAACTCGCCACGCGGGTAACGCCCGCCGAGCACTTCACCGATGTGTTCTTCCCAGCCGGGCTGGGTGCGTACCACGCTGGGCGCGGTGCAGCCGCCGCCGGCCGCATCGATCAGGGTCGAGCCGACGTGCCACAGCCCGTCGTCGGTGAGCACTGCCGCGCGCAACGGCGTGGCCTGTTCGATACGAATCCGCAGCGATAGCCACGGCAGCACCCCGGCCTTGGGCTGGAAGTCGACGATCTTCGGCAATGGGTTGAGCTCGGCCCAGGCGAGGATTTTCAGCACATGGCCCTTGAACGCCCGGGCGTCGATCTCCAGCGGCACCTGGCGCGCATCTTCGGCAAACGGCGGCGCCAGCAGCTTGACCCGTTCGTCGAACACAAACGGCGCTTCGGCCAGGAACTGCTTGTGGTAGAACGCCCACATCACCGACGGCACCGGGTCCTTGCCTGGCTCGACGTCCACGGCGTGGGCCGCCAGCGGTAACCAGCAGGCCAGCAGGCAGCTCAGTCGCACGTTCAGTCGCCAGATCATCGCCTGCTCCTATTGGTACATCTCGGGCACTTCGTATTGCAGGCCGTAATGGCTGTAGATGGCTTGCAGCGAACCGTCGCGGATCAGGCCTTCAAGGGCCTCTTCCACCGCGTAGGCCAACTGGCGATTGCTTTCATGCACCGCCATGCCGATTTCCCAGCGTTGCCTGCCCATGTTCGGGTAGGCGTTCTCGGCCAGGGCCAGTTGCGGGTCGTGGGCCTCATGCACCTGCCAGTCGATTTCGCCACGCATGGCCATCACCGCATCGACCTCGCCGGCCTTCATCGCCGCAAAGGCCTGGGGCACGCCGGGGTAGTGATGGGTCTTGCCGGCAAGCATGCCGTTGAACACCGAGGTCAGGTAGAACGACGGCACGCTGTCGACTTCGACGCCGACCGGGTGCTGCTCGAACACCGCCACGCTGGCGACCTTGTCCAGGCGCCGGCGATCGTAGGCCACCTGCCATTGTTCGTTCTGGTAAGGCCCGAACATCACCACATGGCCGTTTTCCAGCTCGCCCTGGTCATTGCGCTTTTGCGCGTAATCGCGGTCGTAGGGCGCGCGCATCATCAGGTCGGCCAATTGCTGGTTGTGCAACGGGCTGCCGCGCCAGATGTAGTCGCGCAGGTCGTCGTCAAGCTTCTCGCCGGCCGGCGCCCAGATCAACGTGAGTTGCACCCCCAGCGCCTTGGCCAGGGCCTGGGCCAGCTCCACGTCGACCCCACGCGGGGTGGCGCCGTCTTCAAAGCTGTAGGGGGCAAAGTCCTTGTACACCGCCACTTTCAGTTCGCCGTCGGCGATCATCTGGTCATAGCTGCGCACCTGTGCCTGTGCCGTCTGGCAACACAGCAGGGCCAGGCCAAGCACATAAGCGAACAGGCGCATGGCTTACTCCTCGACGTGCACGGTGTCCAGGTAGGTGCGCACGGCCCACAAGGCTTCCTGGCTCAGGTAGTCGGCCATCTTCGGCATATACACCCGGCCGTCGCGTACCGCGCCATGACGCACGCGCTCGACGAACCACTCATCACCGGCTTCGCCCACGTCGAGCATGCGCAGGTCGGGGGCGATGCCGCCGGACTTGGCTTCCAGGCCGTGGCAGGCGGCGCAGTTCTGGTTATAGGCGGACGAGCCGATTTCCACGGCCCGGTCGTGTTCAGGGGAGGTGCGGTACGGATTGACCGCCGCCCAGCCGTCTTCGTTGACCGGCACGCCGGCGTCCTTGATCGAGGTCAGGCCCTTGGTTTCCACGGCTTGCGGGACCACGTTGCCATGGGCCCAGGCGGAGCCCGCAGCGATCACACTGGCCAACAGCCCGGCGACAAGCAAGGCGTTGTGTTTTGTTGTCATTATTTTTGCCCTCAGGATTGCACGCAAAACCTCATTGCAGAGGCTATGGCAACCATCTTAGAAACCCCGGGGCATGGGCCGTATGCTGCTTTGGTGGCCGGCTTATCCTCCCTTGGTAGTAGGGCTTGTGGGGCACGCCTAAAACAGCGGCGCCACGGGAAGTCTTCCCGGCCACGGCGGGCGTTTTTCCGTATCCGTCCGGCCCCCTGACGCGCCACCCTGTGCAGGCCAAAACCTCCACTGGGAACTGCAACCATGACAATAAGATCGCTACCCGCCCTCTCACCTTTAAGCCTTGCCGTGCAAGCCTTCGTGCTGGTGGGCAGCCTGTCCCTCAGTGCCGCGGGCTATGCCGCCGCCGAGCCTGCGGCCAAGCAAACCCGCAACGTCACCTGGGAAGACATCGCCAACGACCACCTGACCACCCAGGACGTGCTGCAATACGGCATGGGCACCAACGCCCAGCGCTGGAGCCCGTTGGCCCAGGTCAACGACAAGAACGTGTTCAAGCTCACCCCGGCCTGGTCCTACTCGTTCGGCGATGAGAAACAACGCGGCCAGGAATCCCAGGCCATCGTCAGCGACGGCGTGGTCTACGTGACCGGTTCCTACTCCCGCGTATTCGCCCTCGACGCCAAGACCGGCAAGCGCCTGTGGACCTACAATCACCGCCTGCCCGACAACATTCGCCCCTGCTGTGACGTGGTCAACCGGGGAGCGGCGATCTTCGGCGACAAGATCTACTTCGGTACCCTCGACGCGCGCCTGATCGCCCTCGACAAGAACACCGGCAAAGTGGTGTGGAACAAGAAGTTCGGCGACCACGCCGCTGGCTACACCATGACCGGCGCCCCGGTGCTGATCAAGGATAAGGTCAGCGGCAAGGTGCTGCTGATCCACGGCAGCTCCGGCGACGAGTTCGGCGTGGTCGGCCAGCTGTTTGCGCGTGACCCGGACACCGGCGAAGAGGTCTGGATGCGTCCGTTCGTGGAGGGCCATATGGGCCGCCTCAACGGCAAGGACAGCACGCCGACCGGCGACGTGAAAGCCCCGTCGTGGCCGGATGACCCGACCACCGAAACCGGCAAGGTCGAGGCCTGGAGCCACGGCGGCGGCGCACCTTGGCAGAGCGCGAGCTTCGATGCCGAGACCAACACCATCATCGTCGGCGCCGGCAACCCCGGCCCGTGGAACACCTGGGCGCGCACCTCCAAGGACGGCAACCCCCACGATTTCGACAGCCTCTACACCTCCGGCCAGGTCGGCGTCGACCCGAGCACCGGTGAAGTGAAATGGTTCTACCAGCACACGCCGAACGATGCCTGGGACTTCTCCGGCAACAACGAACTGGTGCTGTTCGACTACAAGGACAAGGACGGCAAAGTGGTCAAGGCTACCGGCCACGCCGACCGCAACGGCTTCTTCTACGTGGTCGACCGCAACAACGGCAAGCTGCAGAACGCCTTCCCGTTTGTCGACAACATTACCTGGGCCAGCCATATCGACCTGAAGACCGGCCGCCCCGTGGAAAACCCAGGCCAGCGCCCGGCCAAGCCATTGCCGGGTGAAACCAAGGGCAAACCCGTGGAGGTCTCTCCGCCGTTCCTGGGCGGCAAGAACTGGAACCCCATGGCCTACAGCCAGGACACCGGCCTGTTCTACATCCCGGGCAACCAGTGGAAAGAGGAATACTGGACCGAAGAGGTTAACTACAAGAAGGGCTCGGCCTACCTGGGCATGGGCTTTCGTATCAAGCGCATGTATGAGGACCACGTCGGCACCCTGCGCGCGATGAACCCCACTACCGGCAAGGTGGTGTGGGAACACAAGGAACACCTGCCGTTGTGGGCCGGCGTGCTGGCGACCAAGGGCAACCTGGTGTTCACCGGGACCGGCGATGGTTTCTTCAAGGCCTTCGACGCGAAAACCGGCAAGGAGCTGTGGAAGTTCCAGACCGGCAGCGGCATCGTCTCGCCGCCGATCACCTGGGAACAGGATGGTGAGCAGTACATTGGCGTCACCGTCGGTTATGGCGGCGCGGTGCCGTTGTGGGGCGGCGACATGGCCGAGCTGACCAAGCCGGTGGCGCAAGGCGGGTCGTTCTGGGTGTTCAAGATCCCGAGCTGGGATCAGAAAACCGCGCAAAAATAACCCCTGCGAGAATGCCGGGCCGCCTTTTGCAGTAAGCAGGCTCCTGTGGCGAGCGGGCTTGCCCCGCGTTGGGCTGCGAAGCGGCCCCGGCATTTCTCCAGCAGCACCGTGCGCTCAGGCTCTACGACTGCTGCGCAGCCGAACGCGGGGCAAGCCCGCTCGCCACAGTAAGCCCGCTTGCCACAGTAAACCCGCTCCCCACAGGATCCCTAGAGGTTGCACGATGAACTACCTGCCCTTGTTACTCCTGCTCTCCCTGCCCCTGGCGCACGCCGACGACGGCGACGACGCCCCACTGGTCGTCAACGGCTGTACGATCGCCGAACACAGCCAATGCCCCGGCGCCAACCTCAAGGGCGCCAACCTCAGCAACCAGGACCTGAGCAGAATGAACCTGGCCGGTGCCGACCTGCGCGACGCCGATTTGCGCCATGCCAACCTCGACCTGGCCAACCTGGAAAAAGCCCGGTTGCAGGGCGCCAACCTGACCCGCGCCAGCTTGCAGCAAAGCAACCTGCGCCTGGCCGACTTCACCGGCGCGACGCTGATGGCGATCCAGGGTTGGGGTCTGTTTGCCCAGGGCGCACAGTTCGAAAACGCCAACCTCAGCGCGGCCTACCTGCAATTCGCACGGCTGTCGGGGGCAAAAATGCACAAGGCCAACCTGCGTGCCGCCGACCTGGAAATGACCTGGCTGAGCAAGGCCGACCTGCAAGGAGCGGACCTGAGCGATGCGAATCTACAGGAAGCCAAGTTCGGCGAAAGCAACCTGGAACAGGCCACGCTCACCGGCAGTCGCCAGCACTATGCGAACTTTCAGGATGCCAATATGGAAGGCTGCAAAGACTGTCCTACCACCTGGAATCGCTAGACCACCACGATTCAAAATGTGGGAGGGGGCTTGCCCCCGATGGCGGTGGATCAGTCAATGCCTGAGTGACTGAAGCACCGATATCGGGGGCAAGCCCCCTCCCACATTTGAAGGGTGTAAAACAGAGAGAAAACTGTCAGCCCGCTACGCGCACCACGCCCATGTCGATCCCCAGATGCACCAGTTCGGCATGGGAACTGACCTGCAACTTGCTCTTGAGCAAGGTCAGGTGGTTGGACACGGTCTTGCTGCTGATATTCAGCTGGTCGGCAATCGCCCGGGTAGGCGTGCCCTTGGCCAGCATCAGGAAAATCTCCAGCTCGCGCGGGGTCATGCCCTGCAGGCGTTGATCGCTGGGGGTGTAGGCCAGCTCGGTGGCCAGGGCCTGTTCGATATAGGCGTGGCCGTCGAGGATGCGCCGCACCGCTTCGATCAACACCTCGGGCGCCGAGCTTTTGGTCAGGTAGCCTGAGGCACCCGCCTCCAGGGCCTGGCGCACCAGTGGTAATTCGTCGTGCATGCTGAAGAACAGCACGCGCAACTGCGGCAGGCGCTGGCGCAGGCGGCGCGTGGTTTCCAGACCACTGATACCGGGCAGGCCGAAATCCATGATCACCAGGTTCGGCACCGCTTCCTGCACGCGGCTGAGGGCTTCTTCACCACTGGCCGCCTCGCGCACCTCAATGGCCGGCAGCAGCGCCCGCAACAGGCTGGCATAGCCCTGGCGCACCACCGCGTGGTCATCCACCAACAGAATATTCATGAAGCCTCCAATGGCATGTTCAACGCCAGCGCCCAACCGGCGCCGGGATGGCTGAGGATTTTCAGTTCGCCGCCCAGGCAGCGCGCGCGTTCGGCCATCGAATACAGGCCGACACCCGGGCGCTGCGGCGTGTATGCACCGCGCCCGTTGTCGCGCACCCACAGGCGCAGGCGCGAACCGCGATGGTGCAGGCGCACGCAGACATGGCTGGCGTCGGCATGCCGCACGACATTGGTCAGGGCCTCCTGGAGCAGGCGGTAGAGGTGGGTCTTGCTCGCTCCGGACAATGCCGGCAAATCGGTGCTGACCCGTAGCCGGCAATCGATGCCATGGCTGGCCTGCCACTGCGTGACCAGCATCGAAAAAGCCTCGGCCATCGGCAGGTGTTGCAGGGCCACCGGGTACAGGTCGTGGACCAGCGCGCGGAAACCTTGCTGCAAGTGGTCGCAGTGATCTTCCAGTTGCGCCACCGTGCGCGCCAGCAATGGTGGCTGGTCGGTGACCAGGCGTAACAGGCAGGCCTGGGCGCGAATGCCGGCCAGGTATTGGCCCAGGTCATCGTGCAGGGTCTGGGCCAGGTGATTGCGCTCCTGCTCCTGCACCGCCATCAGGGTCTGGGTCAGTTGGGTGTTGTCGGTGCGCGCCTGCTCCAGGGCGTGGGTCATGCGGTTGAAATGCAGCGCCAGTTGCCGCGCTTCCGGCGACCCCGCGCTGTGCAGACGGACATTGAGCTGGCCGGCGCACACCTGCTGCAGGGCCCGCAGCAACTCATCGAGCACGCCCATGCCACGGCGCACCGCCCAACGGATGGTCAACAGGCTCAAGGCCAGCGCCAACGCGCACAGGCCCAACAGTTGTTGCAGAGAGTCCCAGACTTCGTCGATTTCATCCCGTGGGTCGACCGCGATCGACACGCGCCGGCCGTCCGGCAAGTCCAGTACCTGGGGACTGCGCCGCGCCTGGGCAAACAGCAGGCGGCCGAGCCAGGCATCCAGGCCGTCTGCCGCCGGTGCCTGCAAGGTTTCGCCAGGCCCCAGCCAATGCACGCGCACATGACGCAGGCTGGCGGTGAGGTGTGGCTGCAGGCTGGCGGGGTCGCGCTCGGCGGTTTCGCTGAGGTAGTGCACCACCGCTTCGGCCGATTGCAGCTCGCGCTCCACATCCGCCAAGGCCTGGTGCATCAACAGGCCAGTGCAGGCGCAGGTGACCAGGGCGAAAAAGCCGCACACCCACAGGTTGATGCGCCACAGCGCCGACATGCCTAGCGCGCCACGCTGGCGGGCACGCTCGACGCCGGGCGTGGTGCGTGCAGCTTGTCGACGCCGATCAGGCTGACGATCAGCAGGAACGGTAGGAGCAGGACCTTGAGGATGTGCATGAGCGTTCATCTCCCGAGTGAGCGCGACGCGGATGCCCCATGCTAAGACCGCGCCACGCGCGCGGGGCTACTACCTTGGTACTGCCCCAGCGGTACTTTCTGCATATTTGCAGCGCCCCCAAGGATTCCTATGCTGGCGCTACCTGTCATGGAGTGCCTTATGCGCCAGCTCGCCCCCTACGCCGTGCTGTACCTGCTGGCGATCGCTTGCGCCGCCGGGGTGGCCAGCGCCAGCCAGGCCGCCGAGGCGCCGCTGGCGGTACAGATCGGCTACCTGGGCTACCGGCCGGATCCGGGGCCGCTGCTGTCGAATGTGATCCCCGAGCCGAGCGATGCCGGGCAACGCGGCGCCGAGCTGGCGATCATCGACAGCAACAGCACCGGCGCCTTTCTCAACCAGCGCTACAGCCTGACCAGCGCTACGGTGGACACCCCCGAGGCCCTGCTCGCCGCCGCCCAGGCCCAGCACGCCCAGGGCCTGCGCCTGTTCGTGGTCAACGCCCCCGCCGCCAGCCTGCGCCAACTCAGCGCGGCACTGCCCGACAGCCTGCTATTCAACGCAGGCAGCCCGGATGACAGCCTGCGCAGCACCGACTGCCTGGGTAACGTGCTGCACACCCTGCCGAGCCGGGCCATGCTCGCCGATGCCCTGGCGCAGTACATGGTGGTGCGCAAATGGCAAAAGGCGCTGCTGATCGTCGGCCCCACCGAGGATGACCAAGCCTACGCCGCCGCCCTGCGCCGCGCTGCCAAGCGTTTCGGCGTGCAGCTGGTGGCGGAAAAAGCCTGGCGTTTCGATAACGACCAACGCCGCAGTGCCCAGGCGGATATGCCGCTGTTCACCCAGACCGCCGAATACGACGTGGTACTGGTGGCCGATGAGCGCGGCGACTTCGGCGAGTACGTGCCCTACCAGACCTGGTACCCGCGCCCCGTCGCCGGCACTCAGGGCCTGACGCCCACCGGCTGGCACAAAACCGTCGAGACCTACGGCGCCGCGCAATTGCAAAAACGCTTCGAGGCCCTGGCCGGGCGCTGGATGAACGACCGCGACTTCGCCGCCTGGATGGCCGTGCGCAGCGTCGCCAGTGCGGTCAACAAGTTGCGCCAGGTCGAGCCCATGGCCATCCGCCAACTGGAGATCAGCGAACAATTGCCACTGGACGGTTTCAAGGGCCGCAAGCTCAGCTACCGCCCGTGGAACGGCGAGTTGCGCCAACCGATCCCGATCGTGCAGCCCCGCGCCCTGGTCAGCACCTCGCCCCAGGACGGTTTCCTGCACCCCTTCAACGAAATGGACAGCCTGGGCTACGACAAGCCCGAGGTGACCTGCCGCTTCCCCTGATCGCTCCCCTACTCACAATAATAAGGAATCCGCCATGCGCCGCACCCTGCTCTCATGCGCCCTGCTGCTTGCCGCCGGGCACGCCATGGCCAGCACCGCCTGGGTCTCCAACGAGAAAGACAACAGCCTGAGCCTGATCGACATGCAGACCCTGCAAGTCACCGACACCCTCAAGGTCGGCCAGCGCCCAAGGGGCTTGTTGCTGTCCCACGACAACACGTTGCTGTACATCTGCGCCAGCGACTCGGACCGGGTACAGGTGATGGACGTGGCGACGCGCAAGATCATCAAGGAACTGCCCTCCGGCAAAGACCCCGAGCAGTTCGCCTTGCACCCCAATAACCGCTGGTTGTACGTGTCCAACGAAGACGATGCGCTGGTGACGGTGATCGACACCGAGACCTCCAAGGTGCTCGGCCAGATCAACGTCGGCGTGGAACCTGAAGGCATGGCCGTGAGCCCGGACGGCAAGTGGGCGGTGAACACCAGCGAAACCACGAACATGCTGCATTGGATCGACACCAGTACCCAGACCCTGGCCGACAGCACCCTGGTGGACCAGCGCCCGCGCTTCGTCGAGTTCAACCACGATGGCTCGCAGTTGTGGGCTTCGGCGGAAATCGGCGGCACCGTGACCATCCTCGACGTGGCCAGCCGCACGATCCTCAAGACCCTGACCTTCAAGATCAAGGGCGTGCACCCGGACAAGGTGCAGCCGGTCGGGATCAAGCTCAGCGCCGACGGCAAGTACGGCTTTGTCGCCCTCGGCCCGGCCAACCATGTGGCGGTGATCGATGCCAAGACCTTCGAAATCCTCGACTACCTGCTGGTGGGCCGCCGCGTCTGGCAGATGGCATTCACCCCGGATGAAAAACAGTTGCTGGCCACCAATGGCGTGAGCGGCGATGTATCGGTGATCGATGTGGACAGCCTCAAGGTGATCAAATCGGTCAAGGTCGGACGTTATCCGTGGGGCGTGGTGGTGACGCCATGAACGCCCTGGAGGTGCGCGACCTGAGCTTCGCCTATGGCGCACGCCAGGCCCTGCACGAGGTGAGTTTCAGCCTGGCGCCCGGAGGGTTTGCCGCGTTGCTGGGGCCCAATGGCGCGGGCAAATCCACCCTAATCGCGCTGCTCACGCGGTTGTACGACTTGCAAAGCGGCGATATCCGCGTGGGCGGCCACTCCCTGCGCGATGCGCCACGCGCAGCACTCACGCAACTGGGGGTGGTGTTCCAGCAAAGCACCTTGGACCTGGATTTGAGCGTGGAGCAGAACCTGCGCTACCACGCCGCGCTGCACGGCTTATCGCGGCGCCAGACCGACCTGCGCGTTGCCGCCGAGCTGGCGCGCCAGGCCCTGACGGAACGGCGCCGCGAAAAAGTCCGCGAACTCAACGGCGGTCACCGGCGCCGCGTCGAAATCGCCCGGGCGTTGCTGCACGAACCCCGCTTGCTGCTGTTGGATGAAGCCAGTGTCGGCCTCGACCCCGCCAGCCGCCTGGCCCTGAACCAGCACGTGCGCAGGCTGTGCCTGGAGCAAGGCATCAGCGTGCTGTGGACCACCCACCTGCTCGATGAAGTGCAGCCCGACGATGCGCTGATGATTCTGCACCAGGGCCGCTTGGTGGCCAGCGGGCAAGTCGATGCGTTGATCCAGGCCCAGGGCGGCGACCTGGGCAGCGTGTTCGCGCGCCTGACCCGCCCCGCCCCCACAGGAGCCGTGGCATGAACGCTTACTGGCAATGCTTGCGCGGCATCGTGCTGCGCGAGTGGCTGCGCTTTGTGTTGCAGCGCACCCGGTTTCTCAGCGCCCTGGTGCGCCCGCTGTTGTGGCTGCTGGTGTTTGCCGCCGGGTTCCGCGCTGCGCTGGGCATTTCGGTGATCGAACCCTACGACACTTACATCCCCTACGAGGTCTACATCATCCCGGGGCTGGCCTGCATGATCCTGCTGTTCAACGGCATGCAGGGTTCGTTGTCGATGGTCTACGACCGCGAGATGGGCAGCATGCGCGTGCTGCTGACCAGCCCGCTGCCGCGCACATTTTTGCTGTGCAGCAAGCTGCTCGCCACTGCGTTGATTTCGCTGTTGCAGGTGTACGGGTTCCTGGCGATTGCCTGGGTATACGGTGTGCAACCGCCGGCCATGGGGCTGCTGATCGCCCTGCCCGCCTTGCTGCTGGTGGCCTTGATGCTGAGTGCCCTGGGCCTGCTGCTGTCGAATGCCATTCGTCAGTTGGAAAACTTTGCCGGGGTGATGAATTTCGTGATCTTCCCGCTGTTTTTCCTGTCATCGGCGCTGTACCCGCTGTGGAAGATGCGCGACTCCAGTGAATGGCTGTACTGGTTGTGCGCGATCAACCCGTTTACCCACGCCGTGGAGCTGGTGCGCTTTGCCCTGTATGAACGCTTCGCCGGCCTGGCCCTGGCGGTGTGCCTGGGCTTGACCGTGCTGTTCGCGGTGTTGGCGGTACTGACCTTCAACCCTCAGCATGCGGCGTTGCGCAAAAAGGGCTGAGGCTGGCAAAAACTACTACTTTAGTACTGGTTTTCCTGTCTATCGTCGCATTCCCAAGGGCTCGGGACTCACGTGTAATGGCCGCATAACGATAAGGATTGCCCCGCCATGCTGCCTGCCCGACTGCCTCTGTTGGCACTGCTGTGTCTGTTCATCGCTTACGCGCATGCCGACACCCCACTGTTTTCCGCCGACGGCTACCGCATCAGCCTGTACCGCAGCCCCACGCCCGATCACTTGCCGGGCGCCACGATCATCGACACCCCGGCCCTGCAAGCCCTGCTGGCGCAGACCCCGGCACCGGTTCTGATCGACGTGTATCGCCGTCAATGGCTGCAAGGTCGCTTCATCGAAGACCAGCCTCACGCCAACCTGCCCGGCAGCCACTGGCTGGCCAATACCGGCGATGGCGACCTCACGCCGGAATGGCAAAGCTACTTCGTGCGCCACCTGTACACCTACAGCGGCGGCGACCCGACACGACCGCTGGTCTTCTATTGCCGCTCCGATTGCTGGTTGAGTTGGAACGCGGTAAAACGTGCCGCCAACCTGGGCTATACCTCTGTGTACTGGTATCGCGATGGCCTGGATGCCTGGGAAGCGGCGAAGCTGCCGGTGTCGGTTGCGCAACCCGAGCCATTTGAATAACCACAATAAGAAAGGTGAACGGCCATGTACAAAATCCTGATTGCCGATGATCACCCGCTGTTTCGCGAAGCGATCCATAACGTCATCAGCGACGGTTTCCCCGGCAGCGAAGTGATGGAGACCGCCGACCTGGACAGTGCCCTGGCGCTGACCCAGGAACACGACGACCTGGACCTGATCCTGCTCGACCTGAACATGCCCGGCATGCACGGCCTCAATGGCCTGATCAACCTGCGCAACGAGTCGCCGACCATTCCGGTGGTGATCGTGTCGGCCGAGCAGGACAAGCAGATCGTGCTGCAAGCCATCACCTACGGTGCCGTTGGTTTTATCACCAAGTCCTCGCCACGCCAGCAGATGACCGAGGCGATCCAGCAGATTCTCAACGGCAACGTGTACCTGCCGCCGGACATCATCCGCACCCAGAAAACCGGTACCCACCGCCGCCTCAACGAAAACCCCGGCTTCGCCCCCGAACTACTGCAGGCATTGACCCGCAAGCAGTTGCTGGTCCTGGAACGCATGACCAAGGGTGAGTCGAACAAACAGATTGCCTACACCCTGGAAATTGCCGAGACCACCGTGAAGGCCCACGTGTCGGCGATCCTGCGTAAATTGAATGTGCACAACCGGGTGCAGGCGATACTCAGTGCCGGAGATATAGATTTCGGCTCGTACCTGCGCCGCTGAGTTTCCTGACACAACACCAATCAAAGGTGGGAGGGGGCTTGCCCCCGATGGCAGTGGGTCAGTGACATAAAAGTTGACTGACACACCGCTATCGGGGGCAAGCCCCCTCCCACAGGTTGATCTGCATTTGATGGGGTTTCGGGGTTCACTTGCCGAGCAGGTGGCTCATGGCAGTCTTGAGCTTCATCGGCCGCACTGGCTTATGCATCAAGGTGTGCCCCAGTTCGCGGATCTGTAGCTTCAGCTCGTTGTTGTAGTTGGCGGTGATCATCATCGCCGGGATCGGGCTGGCGCGCCGGGCGTTGATGCGTGCCACGGCGTCGACACCGTTCTGCTCATCGTCCAGGTGGTAGTCGGCGATCAACAGGTCCGCCTCGGCATGGTAGTTGTCCACCTGGCGCGCCAGGTCCTGCTCCGACAGTGCGGTGATCACGCTGCACCCCCAGCCTTCGAGCAAGGTGCGCATGCCCGCGCAAATGGCTGCGTCGTTATCCAGCACCCACACCCGCGCGCCTTGCAGGCGTTCGAGCATCGGCTCGGTCATCGCCGGCATGGGCAATGAACGCGGAGCAGTGGCGCTTAACGGCACCTCCACCGAGAACATCGAGCCCTTGCCCGGCCATGATTTGACGGTGATGCGATGGCCGAGTATCCCGGCGATCTTCTCCACGATCGCCAGCCCCAGGCCCAACCCGCGGTCCTGATCGCGCCGCTGCACATCACCGCGCTTGAACTCCTGGAAAATCTCCTCCAGGCGCTCCTCGGCAATGCCCATGCCGCTGTCCCACACCTGGATCGACAAACGCTGGTGCTGACGCCGGCAACCGAGCACGATGCGCCCCTGATAGGTGTAGCGAATCGCATTGCTCAACAGGTTGCGCAGGATACGCGCAAGCAGCTGGATATCGCTGCGCACCAGCGCCGAACAGCCGATAAAGTGCAACGCCAAACCTTCGCTGCGGGCCAGTTCGGTGTATTCCACAGCCAGGTTGTCGAGCAACTCGCTCAAGGCAAAGGGGGCGATATCGGCCTTGATCACCCCGGCGTCCAGCTTGGAGATATCCACCAGGGTACCCAGCAGGTTTTCCACGTCTTCCAGGGAATTGCTCACGTTGCGCACCAGGGTTTCATTGGCCTGGGGCTCGCGGCGTTCGAGCAAGGCACCGGTGAACAGCCGCGCGGCGTTCAGCGGTTGCAGCAGGTCGTGGCTGACGGCGGCGAGGAATTTGGTTTTCGACAGGTTGGCCTGTTCCGCCTCCAGCTTGGCTTCACGCAGGCGTGACTCCACCCGGCGGCGCTCGTCGATCTCGCGCAGCAGTTGGTCGTTGAGCGAGGTCAGCTCCGAGGTGCGCTGGGCGACGCGCTGCTCCAGATGCAGGTAAGCCTGATGCAAGGCTTCGGCGGTGCGGCGGCGTTCGGTGATGTCGCGGATCAGCACGAAAATCCCCACCACTTCGCCATTGGCCAGGCGGTTGGGCACGTAGGAGCGCAGCATGTAGCGCTCCTGGTTCTTGATATTGGTTTCGGCGAATTCGAAGGTCACGCTCTCCCCCGCCAGCGCGCGAGCGACATACGCATCCAGGCGCTGGCAGTGCTGTTCACTGTGCACTTCGCGCAGGCTCTGCCCGAGCATCATGCCCCGTGGCCAGCAGTACCATTCTTCGTAGACTTTGTTGGTGAACTCATACACCAGGTCGGCATTCAGGTAGCCGATCAGGGCCGGCACATGGTCGGTGATCAGGCGAATCCAGCGCTCGCTTTCCTGGGCTTTTTGCGCGGCGGCCTGTTCCCGCCGCAGCGTTTCGGCGCGCAGCCGGGCGTTGATCAACAAATGGTTGCTGGCGCGCAGTTCGGCCATCGCCTGGTTGAGTGCGTCGGTGCGCTCGCGCACTTGTTCGGCCAGCACCACCGAATGCTGGAAGGTGGTGTACGGGTCATTGCCCTGGGTCACGCCGGACTCGATACGCTCGATCAACGCCGCATTGATCCGCGCCAGCTTGTGGTTGTCCTGGCGCAGTCGCGCCACCTCGGCCAACAGTTCAGTGCGATCCAGGAGCTCGACCTCGGGCAATGGCGACGCCGGTGAAGGTTTGGTTGATATGCATGCCATTGAACTGTTCTCCGTAGGTGTTGAACCCCATCACCCGATGGTCACGCAGAAAGCAGCCGATTTGTTCGAGGTTGTCGCTGTCTTCCAGCTCCAGGCGCCGCAGGAAGCAGTCGCAACCAATGGTCAGCAGCAAGTCGCCAAGACGCGATTGCAGGCCGTCGAACAGGTTTTCCAGGTTCGGCAGGATCGGCCCCGGCTTCATCACGGTGAGCACGATGCCGTTTTCCACCGCACAGTAGAAACTCAGGCTCAGGTCGTCATGCACCTGCTGGATCGCCCGCACGTAGTACTGGTCATGGATACGCACCGCCAGCGGGTGGGCGGCGAAGATACGGTGGTCAAGGTCAGCCACGGCCACGCCGATATGCCGCGCGTATTCTTCGGCGGCGGGTTCGGCGTTGAGTTCAAAGACCCGGCGCGACGGGCTGTCGGCGCCGGTCACCACCAGCTTTTCGCTGCGCGGCAGAATGTGGTGAGTGGTGAAGACCTCGAAATCCAACCAGGTATTGACCAGCACCACCACCGCCGCACCGCTGTGGAAGGCGCCGTTGAAGTACACGTGAGTGTGGGTGAGGAAGTTGTCGTCACCGGCCGAACCGCCGAAGTGCGGAATGTCGCCAAGCGCGGCACTGAGGGCGGCGAGCACCATTTCTTCACGACTGGACAAACCATCGAGCAAGGTCAGGGCGAAGGTATTGCCCTTGATCGGCGCCAGGGTGTTGCTGCGACAGCCGCCCACGAGACGTTCGACCATCTGCTGGGCGTCGATCAGGCTGAAGTGTTCCACCTGGTCGATCAATTCGGTGGCGATGGAAAAGTGCGCGTGGTTAAAGCCCATTGCCGTGACGCAATTACGGCCATAGCCTTCAGGCGTGATCTCGCCGGCACTGGTACAGCCCACCACCCGTACGCTGCCGAAGCACTGTTGCAGGGCCTGGCCCAGGGCCTGTAGATCGTAGGAGGCTGAGCAGAAAAACAGCACGAAGCCCAGGTATGGATGCAGCAGTTGCTCGGCCAATTCCTCGGCGGCCTGCCTGGCATCGATCGCCTGGGACATGGCACTGACTACGCCTTCACTGTTGTGCATCGTTGGTTCCCCCTCTGAGGCATGAGTGTACGAAGGGCGGGGGGCGGGACCTATGCTACTTGGGTACTGGGTGGGGGGATGCGATGGGATGAAGTTTCACGGTATCGCACCGCCCCTCCAGTTGGATTGCAGTGCAGGGGTTACCAGGTGAGCACGGCTCCGACGGCGAAGGTATCGGTGTCTTCATTCTGCGCGCGGGTGTCATGCCCCTTGATCTGGAACTGGTTGTACTCGGCCACCAGCTTCAGGTTGGCATTCACGTCGTGGAACAGTGCAATGCCCCGGGTCTCATAATCCGCGCCGCTGCCCACCACGCCGTTGCCGTCGTCCTGGGTCTTGCCATAGGACAACGCCAGGCGGTTCTTGCCCAGCTTGTACGAGCCCTGGAGCAGGTAGCCGTTGCTGTCGACATTACGCAGGGTCGCCTCGCCGGCATTGTTGGTGAAGAACGGGTTGATGCCCTTGGCCTGGAAGCCCGAGCCGGTCAAGGACAGGCCGCCCATTTTCGCCTGCACGCCATAGCCCAGGCCCTTGGAGGTGACGGACGCCACGGTCGAGTCGGTGTTGTCGGAGGTCTGGTAGCTGCCGTTGAGCCAGCTGTAGATTTTCGCCCCGCCGAGGTCGAACTGGTAGGTGACCTCGCTCTCGGTGCGCGGGTTCTTCTGGTAGGCCTTGCCTTGGGGGCTGCTGTCGTTGGTATCCACCGGGTCGAGGATGCCCACGGCAATGCGTAGGCCATCCATCACCGGGGTGCGGTAGGTGATCTGCGAGGTGGGGAACGGGTACGGGTAACCGCTGCCGATATTGCCGAACGACACCCCGCCGCCATCCACCAGGCCGAGGCTGTCGCTGACCTGACCGTAGCCCGCGAGCAGCTCATCGAGCAGGATATTGGAGCGCGCGAACAGGCCGAAATCCTTGCCGATCAGCACCTCGCCCCACTCCGGGTTGGCCACGGTGCCGTAGAACTGGCGCACGTCGATGGCGGTGTCGGTGCCATTGGTTTCGCTGTCGTTGATGGTCACCCAGAACGATGCGCGGGCGCCGAGCTTGAGGTCGTCAGCCTGCTTGCTCATGTTGAAGCCCAGGTAGTTGGGCAAGAAGCCCATCTTCACCCGCGCCTGGCGCCGATCGTATTGGTCTCCGGCGCGGTCCACCTTGCTGTTGACGTAGAAGGCGTTGATGTAGCCATCGGTGGAAAAGGTCGTGTCGTCTTTGTCATACAGCATGATTTCCGCATCGGCGAACGGGCTGAGCCCGAGGCTGAGAATAAAAGCAGGTAACAGACGCAGGGGGAGGTTCTTATTGTTATGCATGGTGCGCTCCGCAACAGGGACGTGATGTCGGAGGCGATTATCGAAAGATGCCAGGCCCCGGCCTACGCTGCCTTGGCCGTGATTTGAGGGTGCTTTGGGCGGGCCGGGGGAGCCCGGCAAATGGGGCGTAAGACGGGCCCGGAGACAGGCCCGGCACTTAGGACGTAAGACCGGCCTTGACCAACATGCCGAGGGCCACCAGGACACACAGGCTGGCGAACCCCACTTGCAAGGTGCGCGCAGGGCTATGCGCACACAGGCGCCGGCCGATGAGCATGCCGACGATGCTCGCGCCGATAAACACCCAGCCCACCGCTTCGATGCTCACACCGGCCTGCATGGCGCCCGCCACACCGATCAACGAGATCAGGCTGATCACCATCAACGAGGTGGCGACGATGCCACGCATCTGCACATCGGTCAGTTGCTTGAACGCCGGCACGATCAGAAAGCCACCGCCGACCCCAAGCAGGCCCGACACGGCACCGGTCACCGCGCCCAACGCGGCCAAGGTCGCGCTGCATTTGGCGGTCCAGGCCAGGCGCCCGGTCTGCTGGTCGAGCATGCAGTTTTTCTGGCCCCAGGACGCGGCGCCATGGTCACTCGGCCCGGTCTCGACCTTTTCGCGCTGCAGCATGCGCCAGGCCACCAGCACCATCAGCGCACTGAACAGGCCCATCAGCAGTGGCTCGGGCATTTGGTGGGCGAGAAATACGCCCAAGGGTGAAAACAGCGCACCGAGCAAGGCGATCAACAACGCGGCGCGATAACGGACCAGGCCGTGGCGCAACCCATCGATCGCCCCGACCGCCGCCGCCGCGCCCACGGCAAGCAACGACACCGGCGCGGCCTGGGTCATGCTCAACCCCAGGCCCAGTACCAACGCCGGCACCCCGAGGATGCCACCACCGGCACCGGTCAGGCCCATGACCAGGCCCATCAACATCCCCAAAAGACTGGCCAGCAGCATTCAATCCACCTTGGTCAGACGGGTCTGCCACTCACGGCCCTTGAGCAGGCCAATGCCTGCCGAACCGCCGGTGACAACGATATCGCCACTGATGGTCGGTCCCCAGTGTTGGTCATTCATGGTCGATCGCCTTTCTTATCGTCATGCACACAAGGGTCGCTGCCGTATGGCCTCACGCCCAGCTTTTCATGACCGCGCCGCAGTAAAGACCGGACAAGGTCTTCATCACTTGGATCACTTCGTGGCTGGCCAGGCCGTAGAAGATGTATTTACCTTCGCGGCGGGTCGACACCAGCCCTTCGTCGCGCAGGATGCCCAACTGTTGTGACAGCGTGGGCTGGCGCACACCGGTCATGGTTTCCAGCTCGCCGACATTGCGCTCCCCCTGGGTCAACTGGCACAGGATCAACAAGCGATCCTCGTTGGCCAGGGCCTTGAGCAAGGAACACGCCTTGGACGCCGACGCGCGCAACTGGGCGACTTCGCCTTCACTCAGAGTAGATTCCATTTGCCGCGGGTCCTTTCTCTCACTTAAGCTCAAAACATTATGTGTAAATGTAAACTGATTGTAATCACTTTTTTCCTCACCGGGGACAGCCGCCATGCCAGCGTTGATTCAAGCCTTTCTGGACGAGGCATCGTCGACCTACACCTACGTCGTCTATGAAACCGATGGCAGCGCCTGCGCCATCGTCGACTCGGTGCTCAACTACGACCCGGCGTCCGGACGCACCGACACCGCCCAGGCCGATAAGGTGATTGCTTTTGTGCGCGAACATCACCTGCAGGTGCAGTGGCTGCTGGAGACCCACGCCCATGCGGACCATCTGTCTGCCGCGCCGTACTTGCGGCGGATACTGGGCGGCAAGATCGCCATTGGCCAGTGCATCAGCAAGGTGCAGGACGTGTTCAAGAACCTGTTCAATCTGGAGCCGGAATTTCGCGTCGACGGTTCGCAGTTCGATCACCTGTTTGCACCGGATGAGGTGTTCCACATCGGCTCTCTGAAGGCCCAGGCCCTGCACGTCCCCGGGCATACGCCAGCGGACATGGCCTACCTGATCGACGACCAGTTGATCCTGGTGGGCGACACCCTGTTCATGCCGGATGTCGGCACCGCCCGCTGTGACTTCCCCGGCGGCGATGCGCGCCAGTTGTATGCGTCGATGCGCAAACTCCTGGCCTTCCCACCCCAGACCCGGCTGTACGTGTGCCATGACTACCCACCCGAGGGCCGCGCGGCCCAATGCCTGACCACCGTGGCCGAGCAGCGCGCGGGGAATATTCATGTGCATGACGGGGTGGACGAAGCGGCGTTTGTGGCGATGCGTACCCAGCGCGATGCGGGCCTTGGGATGCCCACGCTGTTGTTGCCGGCGATCCAGGTGAATGTGCGAGCGGGCAATATGCCGCCCGCGGAGGGGAATGGGGTGGTGTACCTGAAGATTCCGTTGAATCAGCTCTAAAGCCATCCTGCGTGGCGTCCATGCCGTTGCATGCTCCGGGGGTATTTCGCAGGTGTGATCAGGCTACGGCAAATTTCGACACGATCTGCTTGAGGTCCACCGCCAGCCTCGACAGCTCTTGGCTGGCGATCGAGGTCTGACCGGCCGCCGACGAACTCTGGATGGAAAGATCGCGAATACTGATCAGGTTCTGGTCCACGGACCGGGCCACGTGGGCCTGCTCCTCGGAGGCGGTCGCAATCAACAGGTTACGGTCATTGATATCCGTGATGGCCTCGGTGATCTGAGTAATGGCCAGGCCCGCTTCATGGGCGATCTTCAACGAGTCCAGCGCTTCGTTGCGGTTGAGGGCCATGGAAGACACCGCGTCACTGGAGCACGTCTGGATTTTCGCAATCATCTGCTCGATTTCCTGGGTCGAGGTTTGCGTTCTATGGGCCAGTGCCCGCACTTCGTCGGCCACCACCGCAAAGCCCCGCCCCTGCTCCCCTGCCCTGGCGGCTTCAATGGCCGCGTTCAAGGCCAGCAGGTTGGTTTGCTCGGCAATCGAGCGAATGACTTCAACCACCCGGGCGATGTCCTGTGCCTGCTTGGCCAACCCTTCGACTTCGATACCGGTCTGCTGCACCGTGGCGCTGAGTTTCTCGATCGAGGCGATGGTTTGCGTCACCCGCTCATGGCCAACTTTGGCCGAGCGCTGGGAGTCTTGCGTCGACTGGGAAGCCGAAACCGCATTGCGCGCCACTTCTTCCACCGCCGCCGTCATCTCGTTAACCGCCGTGGCCGCCTGATCCGTCTCCATGCTTTGGCGTTCAATCCCTGCACTGGACTCGCGGGTAATGGCGCTCATCTCTTCCGCAGCCGAGGCCAACTGCCCGGACGCCTCAGAAATATGCTGCAAGGTGCTTTTCAGGTTCATTTGCATGGACGCGGTCGACCGTTGTAATTCGGTCAACTCGTCATTGCCGTTGACGGCGATGGCGACACGCAAATCGCCGTCGGCAATTTTGCCGGTCGACACCAACAATTCACGTACCGGCTTGATAATGCTGCGGGTAAACAAACGCGCAACCACGAGGGTGACCAGCACTGAACCGATCATCAGTAGCCAGGTAAACAGACGCGCGGCTTGATACTCACCGGAGGCAACTTGCACCGCCTGGCTGGAGCCGCGGGCATTCAACTCGATCAGTTCGCTGATGGAGCGTTGCACTTCAAGCGCAATAGGCCCGTTGACGTCACGCAAGTAAGTCGACATCTGCTCAGGGGACAGGGTGGAGACTTGCGCAAGAAACTCATCGGTTTTCTGGACGTAGTTCTTGATCCCGCTCATTGCCTGGTTGTACTTGGCCTGTTCCTCGGGGCTCGACACTAACGGTGCATAGCGCTCGGCAACTTCAAGCGCGGCAGCACGAATGCTTTTGAGTTTCTCAAGGGACGCGGGGTCCTGGTGGTCGCTTTCCATGGCAAAACGACGCAGATCAAGACGCAGCTTGTAAAACGCCGCATCTATCTCACCGCCCAGGCGAATACTGGGCAGCCAGTTAGTTTCTATATCGACAGTCGACGAATAAACTTTGTCGACTTTTATCAGCGTCATGGCCCCTTGTATCAACAGTAGAAGGCACACCACGCCAAAACATAGCGTGGTACGAAAGTTCAACTTCAAGGCTCTCATGGACATCGCGGCTCACCCCTTTCCTGGGCCGCGAACTTCACGGCCTTATGGGTGTTAATGTGTTGAAACGGATGTGAAAAATACGTGACTGATTAAGCAATTTTTTATTTATAGGTGGAAATAATAAAACAACTACTTTAGTTATCTAGCTAACTATCAAAGTGGTGAGTCTTATCACCTGTTGGTATCAGACCATCAAGCCATCCGGTGGCAGTGGCAACGCGGTCTTGTAACGCACCTGTTTGAGCGCAAAGCTTGAGCGAATATTCGCCACCCCCGGCACTTTGGTCAGGAAGTCCATCATGAAGCGCTCCAGTGACTGGATCGTTGGCACCAGTACGCGGATCAAATAGTCGGGGTCGCCGGCCATCAAATAGCACTCCATCACCTCGGGCCGGTCGGAAATCGCGCCTTCGAATTGCTGCAAGGCCAGTTCGTTCTGTTTTTCCAGGCTGACGTGGATAAACACGTTCACGTGCAGCCCCAGCAAATCGGCATCCAGCAGGGTGACCTGGTCACGGATCAGGCCCAGTTCCTCCATCGCCTTGACCCGGTTGAAGCACGGCGTGGGGGAGAGGTTGACCGAACGGGCGAGGTCGGCGTTGGTGATGCGCGCATTCTCCTGCAGGGCGTTGAGAATGCCGATATCGGTACGGTCCAGTTTGCGCATGAGACAAAATCACCTGTTTATTATGTTTATGCAGTTTTTTTATCCGCAAATGAGCCGGAGCGCAACGAAACAGAGATAAATATTCTTCTACGCCGAGCCTATGATTGTTGTAGGACAAGATTTCTTCTACCCGAAGACTGACTGTCAGCTAGCGCGCCCACTACAAGAAATTCACAAGATCGAGCGTAGAAAGCCATGAACCAGCCGTATGCACCACTGCGCCTGCACGTTCCCGAACCCTCGGGCCGCCCAGGCTGCAAGACCGACTTTACCTACCTGCGCCTGACCGACGCCGGCCTGGTGCGCAAACCCGCCATCGACGTAGAACCCGCCGACACCGCCGATCTGGCCAAGGGCCTGATCCGCGTGCTCGACGACCAGGGCCAGGCCCTGGGCCCATGGGCCGAAGGGGTGCCTGTCGAGGTCCTTCGGCGCGGCATGCGCGCCATGCTCAAGACGCGGATCTTCGACAACCGCATGGTGGTCGCCCAGCGTCAGAAGAAAATGTCGTTCTACATGCAGAGCCTCGGCGAAGAAGCCATCGGCAGCGCCCAGGCCCTGGCCTTGAACATCGACGACATGTGCTTCCCCACCTACCGCCAGCAAAGCATCCTGATGGCCCGCGACGTACCGCTGGTGGACCTGATCTGCCAACTGCTGTCCAACGAGCGCGATCCGCTCAAGGGTCGCCAACTGCCGATCATGTACTCGGTCAAGGACGCAGGTTTCTTCACTATTTCCGGTAACCTCGCCACCCAATTCGTACAAGGCGTGGGCTGGGGCATGGCCTCGGCAATCAAGGGCGATACCAAGATCGCCTCCGCCTGGATCGGCGACGGCGCCACCGCCGAATCGGACTTCCACACCGCGCTCACCTTCGCCCACGTGTACCGCGCGCCGGTGATTCTCAACGTGGTCAACAACCAGTGGGCGATCTCCACCTTCCAGGCGATTGCCGGCGGTGAGGCCACCACCTTCGCCGGACGCGGCGTCGGTTGCGGCATCGCCTCCCTGCGCGTGGATGGCAACGACTTTATCGCGGTGTATGCCGCCTCCGCCTGGGCTGCCGAGCGTGCGCGCCGCAACCTCGGGCCAACCCTGATCGAATGGGTCACCTATCGCGCCGGCCCGCATTCCACGTCGGATGATCCGTCCAAGTACCGCCCTGCCGACGACTGGAGCCACTTCCCCCTGGGTGACCCGATTGCCCGCCTCAAGCAGCACCTGATCAAGATTGGCCAGTGGTCCGAAGAGGAACACGCGGCGGTCAGTGCCGAACTTGAAGCCGAGGTGATCGCCGCGCAGAAAGAAGCCGAACAGTACGGCACCCTGGCCGGTGGCCAGATTCCGAGCGCCGCGACCATGTTCGAAGACGTCTATAAAGAGATGCCGGAGCACTTGAAGCGCCAGCGTCAAGAGTTGGGGGTCTGACATGAACGATCACAACAACAGCATCGAATTGGAAACCGCCATGACCACCACCACCATGACCATGATCCAGGCCCTGCGCTCGGCCATGGATGTGATGCTTGAGCGTGACGATAACGTGGTGGTATTCGGCCAGGACGTCGGTTATTTCGGCGGCGTGTTCCGTTGCACCGAAGGCTTGCAGAGCAAATACGGCAGTTCGCGGGTGTTCGACGCACCGATCTCGGAAAGCGGCATTATCGGCGTGGCGGTGGGCATGGGTGCCTACGGCCTGCGCCCGGTGGCAGAAATCCAGTTCGCCGACTACGTCTACCCCGCCACCGACCAGATCATCTCGGAAGCCGCGCGCCTGCGTTATCGCTCGGCCGGCCAGTTCACCGCACCGCTGACCATGCGCATGCCCTGCGGCGGCGGCATCTACGGCGGCCAGACCCACAGCCAGAGCATCGAAGCGGTGTTCACCCAGGTCTGCGGCCTGCGCACGGTGATGCCGTCCAACCCGTATGACGCCAAGGGCCTGCTGATTGCCTCGATCGAAAACGATGACCCGGTGATCTTCCTGGAGCCCAAGCGCCTGTACAACGGCCCGTTCGATGGCCACCACGACCGCCCGGTCACGCCGTGGTCGAAACACCCGCAGGCACAAGTGCCGGACGGTTACTACACCGTGCCACTGGATGTGGCCGCCATCGTGCGCCCAGGCTCGGCCGTGACCGTGCTGACCTACGGCACCACCGTGTATGTGTCGCAAGTCGCCGCCGAGGAGACCGGCATCGACGCCGAGGTCATCGACCTGCGCAGCCTGTGGCCGCTGGACCTGGAAACCATCGTCAAGTCGGTGAAAAAGACCGGCCGTTGCGTGGTGGTGCATGAAGCCACCCGTACCTGCGGCTTCGGCGCCGAACTGGTGGCGCTGGTGCAGGAACATTGCTTCCACCACCTGGAAGCGCCAATCGAACGCGTCACCGGTTGGGACACCCCCTACCCACACGCGCAGGAATGGGCGTATTTCCCAGGTCCGTCCCGAGTGGGCGCGGCGTTGAAACGGGTCATGGAGGTCTGAATGGGCACGCACGTTATCAAGATGCCGGACATTGGCGAAGGCATTGCGGAAGTTGAACTGTCGGCCTGGCATGTGAAGGTCGGCGATATGGTGGTCGAAGACCAGGTGCTGGCGGATGTGATGACCGACAAGGCGATGGTGGATATTCCCTCGCCGGTCCATGGCAGGGTGATTGCCCTCGGCGGCGAGCCGGGTGAAGTCATGGCCGTGGGCAGTGTCTTGATCAGCATTGAAGTGGAAGGCGCAGGCAATACCAAGGATGCGCCGGTCACCGCGGCACCGGTGAAAGCCGCGCCGGTGGTTGAAGCCAAGGCGGCCCCGGTGGTGGAAAGCAAGCCGGCAGCCAAGCCGGCCGTGGCGCCACACGCCCCCGTGGCTCGCGATGCCAATGAACGTCCACTGGCCTCCCCCGCGGTGCGCAAGCATGCGTTGGATGCGGGTATCCAACTGCGCCTGGTCCAGGGCACGGGCCCTGCCGGCCGGATCCTGCACGAAGACCTGGACGCCTACTTGCTGCAGGGTTCGCTGAAAACGTCCGCTGCCGCCAACCCCTACGCCGAACGCAACGACGAAGAACAGATCCCGGTGATCGGCATGCGCCGCAAGATCGCCCAGCGCATGCAGGACGCCACCCGCCGCGCCGCGCATTTCAGCTATGTGGAGGAGATCGACGTCACCGCCCTGGACGAATTGCGTGTGCACCTCAATGAAAAGCACGGTGCCACACGCGGCAAGCTGACCCTGCTGCCATTCATCGTGCGCGCCATGGTCGTGGCGTTGCGGGAGTTCCCGCAGATCAATGCGCGGTACGACGACGAAGCCCAGGTCATCACCCGCCTTGGCGCCGTCCACGTGGGCGTCGCGACGCAGAGCGATGTGGGGCTGATGGTGCCGGTGGTGCGTCACGCCGAGGCGCGCAGCCTGTGGGGCAATGCCGAGGAAATCGCGCGCCTGGCCACCGCCGCGCGCAATGGCAAGGCCAGCCGCGACGAACTGTCGGGGTCGACCATTACCCTGACCAGCCTGGGTGCCTTGGGCGGTATCGTCAGCACCCCGGTGCTGAACCTGCCGGAAGTGGCCATCGTCGGCGTCAACCGCATCGTCGAACGGCCGATGGTGATCAAGGGCCAGATCGTGATCCGCAAGATGATGAACCTCTCCAGTTCCTTCGATCACCGAGTGGTCGATGGCATGGACGCGGCACAATTCATCCAGGCCATTCGCGGCTTGCTCGAACAACCCGCCAGCCTGTTCCTGGAGTAAGGGCATGACTCAAACACTGCATACCACCCTACTGATTATCGGCGGCGGCCCCGGCGGTTATGTGGCCGCCATTCGCGCCGGCCAGTTGGGCATCCCGACCATTCTGGTCGAAGGCCAGGCATTGGGCGGTACCTGCCTGAATATCGGCTGCATTCCGTCCAAGGCCCTGATCCATGTGGCCGAACAGTTCCAGCAAACCATCCACCACAGCCAGGGTTCCCAGCTGGGCATCGAAGTGGATGTGCCGACCCTGGACATCCGCAAAAGCGTGGAATGGAAAGACGGCATTGTCGATCGCCTGACCACTGGCGTTGCCGCGCTGCTGAAGAAACACAAGGTGCAGGTGATCCACGGCTGGGCCAACGTGGTGGACGGCAAGACCGTCGACGTCGGCGACCAGCGCATCCAGTGCGAACACCTGTTGCTGGCCACCGGCTCGAAAAGCGTCAACCTGCCGATGCTGCCGATTGGCGGGCCGATCATCTCCTCCACCGAAGCCCTGGCGCCGACCCGCGTGCCCAAGCGCCTGATTGTGGTGGGCGGTGGCTATATCGGCCTGGAGCTGGGCATTGCCTACCGCAAGCTCGGCGCCGAAGTCAGCGTGGTGGAGGCGCAGGAGCGCATCCTGCCCGCCTATGACGCCGAACTGACCCAACCGGTGGCTGAGTCCCTCAAGCAACTGGGAGTGAAGCTTTACCTCAAGCACAGCGTCACCGGCTTCGAACACAACCACCTGCAAGTGCGCGACCCGAATGGCGACACCTTGTCACTGGTGACCGACCAGGTATTGGTGGCCGTCGGTCGCAAACCCAATACCCAGGGTTGGAACCTCGAGGCGCTGGACCTGGAGATGAATGGCGCTGCAATCAGGATCAACAACCGTTGCCAGACCAGCATGCACAATGTGTGGGCGATCGGCGACCTGAGCGGCGAGCCGATGCTGGCGCACCGGGCCATGGCCCAGGGCGAGATGGTCGCGGAACTGATCAGCGGTCAACACCGCGAATTCAACCCGGCGGCGATCCCGGCGGTGTGCTTTACCGACCCGGAACTGGTGGTGGTCGGCAAGACGCCCGATGAAGCCAAGGCCGCCGGCCTGGACTGCATCGTGTCGAGTTTCCCGTTTGCCGCCAACGGCCGCGCGATGACCCTGGAGTCGAAAACCGGTTTCGTACGGGTGGTGGCACGACGGGACAATCATCTGATTGTCGGCTGGCAAGCCGTCGGTGCCGGCGTGTCCGAGCTGTCTACCGCGTTCGGCCTGAGCCTGGAAATGGGCGCGCGCCTGGAAGACGTGGCGGGCACTATCCATGCCCATCCGACGCTCGGTGAGGCGGTGCAGGAAGCGGCACTGCGTGCGCTCGGGCATGCCTTGCACCTTTAACCGGGCTCACAACGCCGTCTGTAGGAGCGAGCTTGCTCGCGAAAATCGTCAACGATAACGCGTGAAACCAGAATGAACGCGGCGCCCTTGAGTTTTTCGCGAGCAAGCTCGCTCCTACAAGGGACGCGGGGGATGCGAACGGACCTGCGAATGCAGTATTGTTGCGCCCATTCAGAAAAAAACCGACTTGACCAAAGATAGAGGGTGTCATGGGTAACGAAAGCATCAATTGGGACAAGCTGGGTTTTGACTACATCAAGACCGACAAGCGGTTTCTCCAGGTCTGGAAAAACGGCGAATGGCAAGCCGGCACCCTGACCGACGACAACGTGCTGCACATCAGCGAGGGCTCCACTGCCCTGCACTACGGTCAGCAGTGCTTCGAAGGCCTCAAGGCCTACCGCTGCAAGGACGGCTCGATCAACCTGTTCCGTCCGGACCAGAACGCCGCACGCATGCAGCGCAGTTGCGCGCGCCTGCTGATGCCGCACGTCCCGACCGACGCGTTCATCGACGCGTGCAAACAAGTGGTCAAGGCCAACGAGCGGTTCATCCCGCCGTACGGCAGCGGCGGCGCGCTGTACCTGCGCCCGTTCGTGATCGGTACCGGTGACAACATCGGCGTGCGTACCGCGCCGGAGTTCATCTTCTCGGTGTTCTGCATCCCGGTCGGTGCCTACTTCAAGGGCGGCCTGGTGCCGCACAACTTCCAGATCTCCACCTTCGACCGCGCCGCGCCACAGGGCACCGGCGCCGCCAAGGTCGGTGGCAACTACGCCGCCAGCCTGATGCCGGGCTCGGAAGCGAAGAAATCCGGTTTTGCCGACGCGATCTACCTGGACCCGATGACCCACTCGAAAATCGAGGAAGTCGGCTCGGCCAACTTCTTCGGGATCACCCACGACAACAAGTTCATCACACCGAAGTCGCCTTCGGTGCTGCCAGGCATCACCCGCCTGTCGCTGATCGAACTGGCCAAGACCCGCCTGGGCCTGGAAGTGATCGAGGGCGAAGTGTTCATCGACAAACTGTCGGACTTCAAGGAAGCCGGCGCCTGCGGGACTGCCGCCGTGATCTCGCCGATCGGCGGTATCCAGTACAACGGCAAGCTGCACGTGTTCTACAGCGAGACCGAAGTCGGCCCGATCACCCAGAAGCTCTACAAAGAGCTGACCGGTGTGCAGACCGGTGACGTCGAAGCGCCAGAGGGTTGGATCGTAAAAGTCTAAGCCAGCAACACTGCAAAACCTTGTGGGAGGGGCGGTGCGACGATTCGACTTGCCCCCGATGGCAGTGGGTCAGTCAATGAATCTGTTGACTGATACTCCGCCATCGGGGGCAAGCCCCCTCCCACATTTGCTCTCCAGTGTATTCAAGAATCCTTCGGGATATTCTCGACAATCTTCTTGCCCATGCTGATCCTCGGCTCCACCCCATACCCCAGCGCCTCGTAAAACCCCGCCACCGCATCATTGCCACTGGTGATCTGCAGGTTGATCTTCATGCAGCCCAGGGCCGTCAGTGCCTGTTCCGCATGCCGCACCAGCGAGGAGCCCAGGCCATGACGCCGATAGTCGGCGTGCACGGCCACCGAGTACAGCCAGCCGCGATGGCCGTCGTAGCCGGCAAGAATCGTCCCGATCACGGTTTTTTTGTCCGTCGCCACGAAAAACAGCCCGTCATTGACCGCCTGTTTCTTATCGATCGCCAAGGTCGGCAGGTTATGCGCCGTGTCATAACCAAACGCCTCCTGCCATAACGCCACCACCTGCGCCCGATGCTGGCGGTCGCGATACGGCCCGATGGGATGGCGCGACAACAGCGCCTTTTCCATCACCAACGTGCGCTCATTGCCGTGGTAGACATCGCGTACCGTGTGAAAGCCCAGCTTGGTGTAGAACGGCTCGGCGGTCAGCGAGGATGGCACACTCAGGGTCGTCACCCCCGCGTCCCGCGCGCGCAGTTCGATTTCAATCATCAGCAGCCGACCAATGCCCTGCCCGTGCAGCGCCGGGTTGACGAACACCGAGCGCACCACATTTCCATCCAAGGCCGCCGTGGCGACGATCACCGAGTCCTGCATCGCCACCAGCACCACACGGCGCTTGAGCAGGTCCAGCACCGCGTCCGGCGTGAAGTTGCTGGCCACCCGCGCAATCACCTCCGCCGGATAATCCCGCGCATTGCTGCTGTGCAAAGCCGCGAGGATGACCTGGCTGATCCCTTCGGCATCGGCGGATTGGGCGAGACGAACGACGGTAGACATGGTTCCTCCTGGCTGACGGCGCTATAACAGTCGCCACTGTACCAATGTGGGAGGGGCCTTGCCCCTGATAGCGGTGTGCCAGTCAGATAACCTGTAACCGAAAGATTGCTATCGGGGGCCAGTCGAATCGTCGCACCGCCCACTCCCACATTTTGACCGCATTCCACCCCCCGGCAGCCGATTCGGCTGCCCTACCCCCCTTTTCAGCTTTCCCGGCTGAGCCGCCCCGTTGTTTCAGCCGGGATTCATACCGCACAAGCCACAAAATAGCCCCACAGCTCACCCCATGGATTCGTGCACCCATGCAAACCACCAACACCGTCCTGATGATTCGCCCGGCGCGCTTTGCCTTCAACCCGGACACCGCGATCAACAACCGCTTCCAACGTGCGCCCCTCGACCCGCTCGGTGCACAGCAGAAAGCGCTGGAAGAGTTCGACGGCTACGTCGACACCCTGCGCCAGCACGGCGTGGAAGTACTGGTGGTGCAGGACACCCCGGCGCCCCACACCCCCGACTCGATCTTTCCCAATAACTGGTGGAGCAGCCACGCCGATGGCAGCCTGGTGCTGTACCCGATGGAAGGCCAGAACCGCCGACTGGAGCGCAACAAGGGTGTGCTGCAAGTGCTGGAGCAGCGCTTTGCGATCAAGGACACCATCGACCTCAGCCACCTCGAACAACAAAACATCTTCCTCGAAGGCACCGGCAGCATGGTGCTCGACCGTCAGCACCGTATCAGCTACGCCTGCCATTCCGGGCGCACCCACCACGCCGCCCTGCGCCAGTTCGCCGAACGTCTCGACTACCAACTCTGCGTGTTCCACGCCGTCGACCGGCACCATGCGCCGATCTACCACAGCAACGTGATGATGAGTGTCGGCCGCGACCTCGCGGTGGTGTGCCTGCAAGCGCTGCCCGATGCCAACGAACGCCAGGCCCTGGAGCGCTCGCTGCGCGACACCGGCAAAGACATCCTCGGCCTCGACTTCGACCAGCTCGAAGCCTTCGCCGGCAACATGCTCGAAGTCCACGACCGCGACGGCCAGCCGCTGCTGGTGATGTCTGCCAGTGCCTGGAGCGCGCTGCAACCGGCCCAGCGCCAGCATGTGGAGCGCCACACACGGCCGGTGGTGGTGAACATCGACAACATCGAACGCATCGGCGGCGGCAGTGCCCGCTGCATGCTGGCAGAAGTGCATCTGCCCGCCCGTCCCTCATTTCAATAAGGAGTCTTGCCATGACCCGTTATATCGACGTCAACGACCTCAGCTACCTGGTTTCGCAAAAAGGCCTGCAAACCTGCATCACCGAGATGGCCGAGTACATCCGCGCCGACTACCTGCGCTGGCAGGACTTCGAGAAATGCGCACGCCTGGCCAACCACTCGCCGGATGGCGTGATCGAGTTGATGCCGGTGTCCGACGCCTCGCTGTACGCCTTCAAATACGTCAACGGCCACCCGAAAAACACCCTGGCCGGCATGCTTACCGTGATGGCCTTTGGAGCCCTGGGCGACGTGGACACCGGTAAACCGGTGCTGCTGGCGGAGATGACCCTGACCACCGCGATTCGTACCGCCGCCACCTCAGCCCTGGTGGCCCGCTACCTGGCCCGCGACAACAGCCGCAGCATGGCGTTGATCGGCAACGGCTCCCAGAGCGAATTCCAGGCACTGGCCTTCCACGCGATGCTCGGCATCAACGAGATCCGCCTGTTCGACATCGACGCCAGGGCCACCGCCAAGCTGGCCACCAACCTCAAGGCATTCCCGGCAATCAAGGTGATCCTGGCCGGCAGCGTGGCCGAGGCCGTCAAAGGTGCGGATATCGTCACCACCGTCACCGCCGACAAAGCCTACGCCACCATCCTCACCGACGAGATGATCGAACCCGGCATGCACCTTAATGCCGTGGGCGGCGACTGCCCAGGCAAGACTGAGCTGGACCGACGCATCGTCGAGCGCGCCCGGGTGATCGTCGAATACGAACCGCAAAGCCGCATCGAAGGTGAAATCCAGCACATGCCGGAAGACTCGCCGGTGACCGAGTTGTGGCAGGTGATCAACGGCCAGCAGCCCGGCCGCGAAAATGCGCGCCAGGTCACCCTGTTCGACTCGGTGGGGTTTGCCATCGAAGACTACTCCGCCCTGCGCTACGTGCTCGACGTCGCCAAGGCGCTGGATGTCGGCAGCGAGCTGGAACTGGTACCCGACCTGGCCGACCCGAAAGACCTGTTCGCGCGCCTGGCCCAACAACCTCGTGCACAGCACAAAAAGCGCGCCTGAGACCGCTCTGGCCTGCCGCTTTGCGCCCAGGGCAGGCCGGATTTCCAGGACTGAAAAGCCGATTCATAGGGTGCTACAGCCGATTCCGCTGCATTGCTTGTTTTAACAGCGCAATTTGCGCTTTGAGCCGGGGGTAAACGACACAAAAAACGCACCACCATGAAGCATTCTCTGTGGCGAGCGGGCTTGCCCCGCGTTGGGCTGCGCAGCAGCCCCAATAAAAACGCCGCGTCGTGTCTGTAAAAACGCGGTGAATGGCTTGGGGCTGCTACGCAGCCCAACGCGGGACAAGCCTCTTGCTCGCGAAAAACGTCAACGATAACGCGTGTTTCCTGAATGAACGCGGCGCCTGTAAGTTCTTCGCGAGCAAGCTCGCTCCTACAAAAAAGCCTTAACTGAACGGCATTAGGGCAAGCCCGCTTGCCACAGGGGTTACAGCAACGAGATCGGATAGCTGATAAAGATCCGGTTCTCATCGAACTCGTTATTGCTGAAATCCCGACGCAGGGTCGAGTTACGCCATTTGACGTTCAAATCCTTCAGCGCACCGCTCTGCACGGTGTAGGCCAGTTCCGATTCACGCCCCCATTCCTTGCCGTCGGTGATCGCCCCGGTGTGTACGTTACTGCCGCTGATATAGCGGTTCATCATGGTCAGCCCGGGAATGCCAAGCACCACGAAATTGAAGTCATGGCGCACCTGCCAGGATTTTTCCTTGGCGTTGTCGTAGCTGGAGTTGTAGCTGTCGTTGGCCAGGGTGCCGCCGCTGGTGCCGTTGACCCGCATCCACACGCTGTCGCCGGTGAGCTTTTGCAGGCCGACATAGAAGGTGTTGCCCTGGTACTTGGCCGAAAGCAGGGCGAACACGGTCTTGTTGTCCAGGTCGCCGGCCAGGGCGCTGCCGTCTTCCTTGCCGTTGAAGAAGCCGAGGTTGGCGCCCAGGGTCCAGTCGCCCAGCGGTTGGCTGTGGGTCAGGTTGAGGTATTGCTGCTGGTAGATATCGCTCAGTTCGGCGTACCACAGGCCGATCTGGGTGCGCTTGTCATTGAAGCTGTATTCACCGCCACCGAAGTTGAAGCGGTCGGAGGTGAATGCGGCTTTGCCGTTCATGAACATGTCTTCCATGCTCGCGTCGTTGCGCGGGCTATTGCCGCGAAACTGCCCGCCGTAGAGGGTCAGGCCGGCGATTTCGCTGGACGTCACCTGACCGCCGCGGAAGGTCTGTGGCAGCGAACGGCCGTCGTCGGAACGCAGGATCGGCAGCACCGGCATCCATTCGCCCACCTTCAATTCGGTCTTCGACAGCTTGGTCTTCAACGCCACGCCCAGGCGCCCGAAGTTGTCGGCGGGGCGGCCGTCATCGTGGATCGGCAGCAACTGGGTGCCGCCGGTACCTTTGCCGCCGTCGAGCTTTTGTGAGTACAGGCCCAGCACATCGATCCCGAAGCCGACAGTGCCTTGGGTGAAGCCGGACTTGGCGTCGAGGATAAAGCTCTGCGTCCACTCTTCGGCCTTGCCCTGAGGGTTGCTCGGGTTGGTGAAATTGCGGTTGAAGTAGGCGTTACGCAGGTTGAGCGTGGCCTTGGCGTCGTCGACAAAACCTTCGGCGTGGGCGATGAGGGGCAGGGTGAAGGCCAGGCTGCCGAGACCGATAACACTGAGACGCGCGGAAGAATAGCGGGCGAATTGACTCACAGTGATGCTCCCTTTCATTTGTTGTTTTTATTATTTGTTATACGTCGTCGTACAACATTGGGGCGGATATTTGCGGGGTTTTTGCGGGGTGTCAAGCAGAAGTTATACGATGACTGCGTGTGGGTTGATCCAGAGCGGGCAGTGTCAATGTGGGGGGGGGCAAGTCGAATCGTCGCACCGCCCCTCCCACATTCAGCCCGCCAGGACCATGGGAGGCAGGGTGCCAAGGAGTGAAACGGCGGCGACGGCGCAAACACCGAGCAGCCATTCCAGCATCACGCTGGCCTTCAAGCTGCCCAGCCGCTGTTCGCAGCGATCAAGGCGCAGCCGGTTCAGCAGCGCCAGCGCCAACATGCCCAGCACCAGCATCACCTTGATCAATAGAATCAACGCAAAACCACTGAACAACGGCGTGGGCCACAGCTGCCCGGTGAGGACGCGCACATTGATCAGGCCGGTCACCAGCAAGCCCGCGACCAGGCCATAACCGACGCCGCTGAAACGACGCAGGACCGGCGCCAGCTCAACACCGTGTGGCTGCCTGAGGATCAATACCAGCAGCAATAACCCCCCCAACCATGCGCCGACGCACATCAGGTGCACCACCTGGTTGAGGATCAACAGCTGCCCGCTCAGCCCATCGAGCATGGCGCCGTGGCCGACCGGGGCCAGGGTCATCAGCAGCAGCGTGATCAACGGCAGGCGCGGGGCCTTCCACGCGGTCATCAGGGCGATGACCAGCAGCCCATTCAACAGCAGGTGCCAGGTCCACACCTGGCCAAAAAAGGTCTTGCCCAGCACCAACTGCACGGTCGACAGTTCCAGCGCCGCCGGCCATGAACCGGCCATGCTGGCGGTAATCAACAGTAACCAGATCACCCCCGACGCGAGGGCCGTCCAGGCCAGCCCACGGGTGATGCGCAACACTTGTCGGTCCAGCACCGCCTGCGGTTCAGCGCCCAGGAGCCAGGGCCTGAATACACAGGCCCCGAACATCAGCAGCACGACGATGAAATGCACAAAGCGGCACAGCACCAGCAGGGTTGCCATGGGTTATTGGCCGACCTGGAAGCTGTATTCGCCATTGCTCTTGTGGGTATCGACCGAGACTGCGTTCCACACCACTTTGTAGTGACCGTCCGCCAGCGGGGCGGCGGGCGTCACCACCAGGGTTTTCTTGTCGGCGTCTGGCGTTGCCAGGCCCTTGATTGCCACTTCGGTGCCGTCCTTGCTCAGGGACACCTTGGTGAAGGTGGCTTCGACGCCTTCGCTGAAGGTCAGGCGCAAGTCCTTCGGTGCGGCGACGGTGCTGTCGGCGGCCGGCTCCGAGCTTTTGAGGTGGGCGTGGGCAAACGCCGCCGAGGCGCCGAGCAGGGAGGCGAGCAGGGCGACGGCGGTTAGGGTTTTCTTGATCAGCATTGTTCCGTACCTTCAGTGGGAGGAGTCGGTAAAGCCATGTGCAGCAAGGGAAACGGTTTGCCTTCGCCATCCAGCGGCGAGCGCGCGACCTGGACAAAACCGTAGTGCAGGTAGAAACCCACAGCCTGGGGGTTCTGCTCGTTGACGTCGACGGTCAAGGTGTCGTGGCGCGCACGGGCGTGGTCCAGCAACTGGCGGCCGATCCCCTGGCCCCGGCGCGTGGGGTCGATAAACAGCATTTCCACATTGTTCCTGCCGGTGGCGATGTAACCGGCAATACCCTGTTCATCTTCATACACCCAGACGTCAAGGGCAGGCATCGGCAGGTAAGTGTCGCGTACCAGGGGCAGTAAACGCTGGATATCGTCCTCGGGGAGGAAGTCATGGGTGGCGCGTACCGAGCGCTCCCACAGGGCGCCCAGCAACGGGTCGTCGGCGGGTACGCGAGGTCGAATAGGCATGGGAATGATCCTGGATAGGGACCGCGATCCTAACCAATCCAATATCCGTGGGGAAGGTGAAGGTAAGAACTTTCATTGCGGCCTGTCGCCGCGGTCTAGAGCCGATGGTAGTCTTTAGCCCATGTTGTTGTCAGGGAGCCCTTATGGGCAATCACAAGATCGGAATTCGCCGGGTCAACGTCGAAAAAATCCTGCTGGCGGCGGAGAAGGTCTTCGCCGAAAAGGGCTATGGCAGCACCGCCATGGCCGATATCGCTGAAGAAGTGCAGCTGCCACGTTCCAACCTGCATTATTACTTCACCACCAAGAGCGAGCTGTACAGCGCCGTGCTGTTCGATCTGCTGGAGGTGTGGAAGCAGGACGCCTTGAGCTTCGAGACCTTCGATGACCCGAGGGTGGTGCTCAGCAGCTACATCCGCGCCAAGATGCAGCGCTCGCGCACGCGGCCCTATGGCTCGAAAGTCTGGGCCAACGAGATCATCCACGGCGCGCCGACCCTCGGTGAGGCGCTGGATGAAAGCCTGTACGACTGGGCCAAGATGAAGGAGGCGAAGATTCGCCAGTGGGTGGAAGACAAACGCATCCTGCCGGTGGAGCCGTCGAGCCTGCTGTATATGATCTGGGCATCGACCCAGCACTATGCCGACTTTGATCACCAGGTGAAGATTTTGAATGATCACCAGCCGTTGTCGGATATGCAGTTCGAGAAGGCGATCCAGACGGTGACCAGTGTGATTTTGCGCGGGATTGGGTTGGAGCCTTGAGTCTTGTGGTGAGGCTGAGGGCCTCATCGGGGGCAAGCCCCCTCCCGCAGTGGATCGCATTCTTTCAGACATAATGCGCTCAATGTGGGAGGGGGCTTGCCCCCGATAGCGGTCTACAGGACTACACCGCCTCCCGGTAGGGATTACGCGGATCCTGCGTCCAATTCAAGAACGGCTTACCGGTGTCCACCGGTACCATCTCGATGCAATCCGCCACCGGGCAGGTGATCTGGCACAGGTTGCAACCCACGCACTCGTCGTCGATCACCTCGTACTGATGGGTGCCGTCCGCCTGTTTCAAACTGGCGATGGCCTGGTGCGACGTATCTTCACAGGCAATATGGCAACGCCCGCAGCCAATGCACGTCTCCTGATCGATCTTGGCAATGACCTGATAGTTGATGTCCAGGTACTTCCAATCCGTGGTGTTGCCCACCGCCCGCCCGGAAAATTCTTGCAGGCTGGTGTAACCCTGACTGTCCATCCAGCGTGACAATCCATCCTTCATCTCTTCCACAATGCGAAACCCATGCAGCATCGCCGCCGTGCACACCTGCACCGCGCCGCAGCCGAGGGCGACGAATTCCGCCGCGTCGCGCCAGTTGCCGATGCCACCAATGCCGCAGATCGGCAGGCCTTGGGTCTGCGGGTCGCGGGCGATTTCGGCGACCATGTTCAGGGCAATCGGCTTGACCGCCGAGCCGCAGTAACCGCCGTGGGTGCTCTGGGTGCCGACCATCGGCAGGGCGACCATGCGTTCCAGGTCCACGCTGGTGATGGAGTTGATGGTGTTGATCAGCGACACCGCGTCCGCACCGCCGCGATAGGCCGCCCGCGCCGCCACACGGATGTCGGTGATATTCGGCGTGAGCTTGACGATCACCGGCAGTGAGCAATAGGTCTTGCACCAGCGCGTCACCTGTTCCACATACTCTGGCACCTGGCCCACCGCCGCGCCCATGCCGCGCTCGGGCATGCCGTGGGGGCAACCGAAGTTCAGCTCGATGCCGTCGCAGCCGGTGGCTTCTACCAGGGGCAGGATGTTTTTCCAGGATGCTTCAACGCACGGCACCATCAGCGACACGATCAGCGCGCGGTCCGGCCAATCCTTTTTCACCTGGGTGATTTCCCTGAGGTTGATCTCCAGGGAGCGGTCGGTGATCAGCTCGATATTGTTGATGCCCAGCACTTCGCGGTTGGCGCCGTAGTGCGCCGAGTAACGCGACGACACGTTGACCGCCGCCGGGTCTTCACCCAGGGTTTTCCAGACCACGCCACCCCAGCCCGCTTCAAACGCGCGGACCACGTTATAGGCTTTGTCGGTGGGCGGCGCGGAGGCCAGCCAGAACGGGTTGGGGGCCTTGATTCCGGCGAATACAATCGAGAGATCGGCCATTACGCAGCCTCCACGTTAAGCATGAGTTGGGCGTGCATGGCTTCGGCGGCCAGCTTGCCGTGTTGTACCGCTTGCACGGTGAGGTCCTGGCCGAGGCTGACGCAGTCGCCACCGGCATATACGCCGGGGATGCTGGTGCGCAGCTGTTCATCGACGAAGATACGCGCGCCGACGCGCTGCAGTTGTTGGGCCAGGGGGTCGTGCAGCGCCTCGTTATCGAAGCCCTGGCCAATGGCCTTGAAGATCGCATCGGCGGCCAATTCGAAGGTCTCTCCGGTGGGTTGCAGGCAGCCGTTTTCCAGACGGGTGCGGGCGAAGCGCATGCCGCGGACGTGGCCCTGGTCATCCAGCAGCACTTTTTCGGGTTGGGCCCAGGTCAGCAGGCGCACCTGATTGGCCTTGGCGATGTCCTGCTCATGCTGGGTCGCGCCCATGTCCGCCAGGCCTCGGCGGTAGACCAGGTTGACGTCGCGCGCGCCGAGGCGGGCCATTTGCACGGCCATGTCGATGGCGGTATTGCCGGCGCCGAGCACGATGCAACGGTCGGCCAGGGGCAGTTGGGTCAAGTCGTCAGCCTGGCGCAACTCGCGGATGTAGTCGGTGGCAGCGAGCAGGCCGGGGGCGTCTTCGTGGGGCAGGCCGAGGTGTTTGCTGGCGGCCAGGCCCAGGCCAAGGAACACCGCATCGAATTGCTGGTGCAGTTCGCTCAAGGAGAGGTTGTCGCCCAGGCGCTGGCCGTGGCGAATCTCGATGCCGCCGATTTGCAGGAGGAACTCCAGTTCCTTCTGGGCGAAGTCATCCACCAACTTGTACTTGGCGATCCCGTATTCATTCAGGCCGCCGGCCTTTTCCCGCGCTTCGAAAATCACCACGTCATGCCCGTGCAGGGCGGCGCGATGGGCGCAGGCCAGCCCTGCGGGACCTGCGCCGACCACGGCGATGCGCTTGCCGGTGGGCGCGGCGCGCTGGAACGGGTGTTCGCTGAAGTGCGCGTTGTCGATGGCGTAGCGCTGCAACAGGCCGATCAGCACCGGCGCGCACTCTTCGGCGTTGTTACGCACGCAGGCTTGCTGGCACAGGATCTCGGTGGGGCAGACGCGTGCGCAACTGCCGCCAAGGATGTTGGCCGAGAGGATTTTCTGCGCTGCGCCTTGGACGTTGTCGGTGTGGATATTGCGGATGAACGAGGGGATATCGATCTCGCTGGGGCACGCATTCACGCACGGCGCGTCGTAGCAATACAGGCAGCGCGAGGCTTCCAGTTGCGCTTGCCGGGCGGTGAGGGGCGGTGCCAGGTCGGTGAAATGGCTGGCGAGGGTGGCCCCGTCTTCAGGGGGATGGGGGAGGTGGCTCAGGGTCTGGATCACGGTGTTGGCCTCACGGTTATTTTGCCTCTGACGGGCATTTGCTGACGCAATGTGTAGGAGCGAGCTTGCTCGCGAAAAACCTGAGAGCGCCGTTGAGTATCAGGCTTCCCGCGTTTTCGTTAACGTTTTTCGCGAGCAAGCTCGCTCCTACATGGGGGGCTCAGCGTTTCACAGCCACCGGCCTGGAATGCTCCGCCCGCTTGCTCAACTGCTCAAACACCGACGGATACGCCGGCCGTTCCACATAGCGCCCGGCACCGCGCTCGGCGCGCAGGTCGCCATCGGCCCAGACCAGCTTGCCCTGGCTGATGGTGTGGCTCGGCACGCCGCGCACGGTCTTGCCTTCGAAGATGTTGAAGTCCACTTGCTGGTGGTGGGTCTTGGCTGAAAGGGTGCGGGTGCCCTCGGGGTCCCACAGCACCAGGTCGGCATCGGCGCCGACGCGGATCGCGCCTTTGCGTGGGTAGAGGTTGAAGATCTTCGCGGTGTTGGTGGAGGTCAGCGCGACGTACTCCTGCATCGACAGGCGCCCGGTGTTGACCCCTTCGTGCCAAAGCAGCGCCATGCGGTCTTCGATCCCCGCGGTGCCGTTGGGGATCTTGCTGAAGTCGTCGCGGCCGGCGGCTTTCTGTTCGGCGCAGAAGCAGCAATGGTCGGTGGCGGTGGTATGCAGGTTGCCCGATTGCAGGCCATGCCACAGCGCTTCCTGGTGCCCGCGTGGGCGGAACGGCGGGCTCATCACATAGCCGGCCGCGGTGTGCCAGTCGGGATGCTGGTAGACGCTGTCATCCAGTAACAGGTGGCCGGCGAGCACTTCGCCGTACACCGCCTGGCCCTTGCCCCGGGCGTAAGTGATTTCGTCCAGGGCTTCCCGGGTTGAAACGTGCACCAGGTACAACGGCGTGCCGAGGGTCTCGGCGATACGAATCGCGCGGCTGGCCGCTTCGCCTTCCACCTGGGAGGGACGCGACAGTGGATGGGCCTCCGGCCCGGTGATGCCCTGGGCCATCAGCTTGCGTTGCAGGTGATACACCAGCTCGCCGTTCTCCGCATGCACGGTGGGCACCGCGCCGAGTTCCAGGCAGCGTTCGAAGCTGGCGACCAGGGTGTCATCGGCGGCCATGATCGCGTTCTTGTAGGCCATGAAGTGCTTGAAACTATTGATGCCGTGGTGGCTGACCAGCTCGGCCATTTCTTCGCGCACCTGCTCGCTCCACCAGGTGATCGCCACGTGAAAGCCGTAGTCGGATGCGGATTTTTCTGCCCAGCCGCGCCACTGGTGGAAGGCTTCCAGCAAGGACTGCTGCGGGTTGGGGATCACAAAGTCGATGATCGAGGTGGTGCCCCCCGCCAGGCCTGCTGCGGTGCCACTGAAAAAGTCTTCACTGGCCACGGTGCCCATGAAGGGCAATTGCATGTGGGTATGCGGGTCAATGCCGCCGGGCATCAGGTATTGGCCGCTGCCGTCGAGTATCTCAGTGCCGGCGGGAATATCCAGGTCCGTGCCAATGGCGCGAATTAGACCGCCTGCGCATAAAACATCGGCGCGGTAACTTTCATCATGGGTAATAACGGTGGCGCCACGGATCAACAGCGACATGTCGAGTTCCTCACAAGGCTTGACCGGCTTGTGCCAGTTCTAAGTGTTGTCATGCTGTTCACCGTGGGGTGCATAAACCTGTCATCGGTGACAGGAATAGAAACTAGCCCGAGTTTTTAGAATGAGCAAGAATATTTTTTATAAGCTTATATCGATATTAACTTGTTGATTTATATGGGTAAAAATTGAAAATCACCAAAATGTAGCGAGCGATCACCATTTTGACGCACTTGACAGGTTCTCAATATGAGCAACATTTCTTATTGCAAATCAGACGCTTGAGATATGCCGCTTGACGGGCGCGGTAAATAAAAATAATTGTGGTGCACCAGATTGAGCCCTGAGGGTTCGGACAACTTTCGCGTTATTTAGCCTGAGTAGCGCGGCAAGTACCGCAGGCTCAATTGGAAAGCTGATTAACATCAGCACGTTATATAAGCGGTGCGGGTTGAAGGTCAGTGGTCGGCACGATTATTGAGTGCAGTGGCGGCTGGCCGGGCCCGTGATGTCGTGTTGTCAACGAGGTACTCCGGCCATCCTGCGTAAAGCGTGGGATGAGCAACAATAATTCGAAAAAACCGTGGAGCGGCCATGCAACAGAACAGATCGCAAGTCATAGAACGCAACGGCCTGTACGAACTCGACGCCGGCCCCGACGTCCTCGACAGCCCTCGCTACAACCACGACATGGCACCGACCAAGGTGCATGAACGCACTTGGAACAAGTGGCACATCACCGCGCTGTGGGTCGGTATGTCGATCTGTGTGCCCACGTACACCCTGGGCGGGGTACTCACGGCGTACTTCGGTTTGTCGGTGGGCGAGGCGCTGATGGCGATCCTGCTGGCCAATATCGTGGTGCTGATTCCGCTGACCCTCAACGCCTTCCCCGGCACGAAGTACGGGATTCCGTTCCCGGTGTTGCTGCGCTCGTCGTTCGGCATCCTCGGCTCCAACGTGCCGTGTCTGATACGCGCGCTGGTAGCCTGTGGCTGGTTCGGTATCCAGACGATGTTCGGCGGGTTGGCGATTCACCTGTTCCTGGGCTCGATTTTCGACGGTTGGAAGTCCCTCGGCGGCACCGGTGAAGTGATCGGCTTCATGATTTTCTGGACCCTGAATTTGTGGGTGGTGCTGCGCGGCGCCGAGTCGATCAAGCGCCTGGAAACCCTGTCGGCGCCGCTGCTGGTGGCGGTGGGCATTGGTTTGCTGGTGTGGGCGATGCCCAATGTCTCCCTTAGCGAGCTCATGGCCATTCCACCGAAACGCCCCGAAGGTGCCAGCCTCACCGGTTACTTCATGGCCGGCCTTACCGCGATGGTGGGCTTCTGGGCCACTTTGTCGTTGAACATTCCTGACTTCAGTCGTTATGCCAAAAGCCAGAAGGACCAGATCCTCGGGCAGATTTTCGGCCTGCCGCTGACCATGTTCCTGTTCGCGGCCCTGGGCGTGATCATGACCGCCGCCTCGGTGAAATTAGTGGGCGTCAGCGTGTCCGACCCCGTCACCTTGATCGGCCATATCCAGAGCCCGGTGTGGGTCGCCGTGGCCATGGCGTTGATCATCGTCGCCACCTTGTCCACCAACACGGCGGCGAACATCGTCTCGCCCACCAACGACTTCCAGAACATCGCGCCCAAGCTGATCAACCGCACCACGGCGGTGATCCTCACCGGCCTGGTCGGGCTGGCGTTGATGGCCCATGAGCTGCTGAAAAAGCTCGGGCTGATCGTCTCGGATGTGAGCCTGGAGACGGTGTATTCCAACTGGTTGCTGGGCTATTCGAGCTTGCTGGGGCCAATCGCCGGGATCATGGTGGTGGACTACTTCATCACTCGCAAACAGCAACTGGACCTGGCCGGTTTGTACCGCGACGACGTGTACCCGGCGTGGAACTGGAGCGGCTTTGTCGCCTTTGGCGTGCCGGTGGTGTTGACCTTGCTGTCGTTGGGCAGCGATGCGTTCAGCTGGTTCTACAGCTACGGCTGGTTTACCGGTTCGGCGTTGGGCGGGTTGTTGTATTACGGCTTGAATGCCAAGCGCGGAATCAGCCAGGTAGTCGTCAAAGTCAATTCATAAGAAATACAGCCTGAGGAGATCCCCATGAACGCTGCCCTCGACGTTCTGCAATCGACCCATCAGCACATCAACCGCGACCGTTTGTGGCAGTCGCTGATGGACCTGGCCAAACTCGGCGCCACGCCCAAGGGCGGCGTGTGCCGCCTGGCCCTCACCGACCTCGATCGCAAGGCCCGCGATCTGTTCGTGCAATGGTGCGAAGACGCCGGCTGTACCGTGACCATTGATGGCATCGGCAATATTTTCGCGCGCCGCCCTGGGCGCAATCCCAACTTGCCGCCGGTGATGACCGGCAGCCATATCGACACCCAGCCTACAGGCGGCAAGTTCGATGGCTGCTTTGGCGTGCTGGCGGGGGTGGAGGTGCTGCGCACGCTCAATGACCTCAAGCTCGAAACCGAAGCGCCCTTGGAAGTGGTGGTGTGGACCAACGAGGAAGGCTCGCGCTTCCCGCCGTGCATGATGGGGTCTGGGGTGTTTGCCGAAAAATTCACCCTGGCCGATACCTTGGCCAAGGTCGATGTGGACGGCGTCAGCGTGGGCGATGCGCTGAATGCGATTGGCTACGCAGGTACGCGTCCCGTCAGCGGGCACAAGGTCGGTGCGTATTTCGAAGCCCATATCGAACAGGGGGCCGATTCTTGAGGATGAGAAAAAAACCATCGGCGTGGTGCTCGGCGCCCTCGGGCAGAAGTGGTTCGACCTGAAACTGCGCGGCGTTGAAGCGCATGCGGGGCCGACGCCGATGCACCTGCGCAAGGACGCCCTGGTAGGCGCGGCGGCGGTGGTGGCTGCGGTCAATGCGGCGGCGCTGGGGCATCAGCCGCATGCTTGCGGGACCGTCGGTTGCCTGCAGGCCTATCCTGGCTCACGCAACGTGATTCCCGGTGAAGTGCGCATGACCCTGGATTTCCGTCATCTGGAACCGGCGCGGTTGGATTCGATGATTGCCCAGGTGCGCAAGGTGATTGAGGACACCAGCGCCAAACACGGCCTGAGCTTTGAGATGGAACCCACCGCCGACTTCCCGCCGCTGTACTTCGATAAAGGTTGCGTGGACGCTGTGCGCGATGCGGCGAATGGCCTGGGCCTGTCGAACATGGACATCGTCAGCGGGGCAGGGCACGACGCGATTTTCGTCGCCGAACTGGGCCCGGCGGGGATGATCTTCGTGCCGTGCGAAGGCGGCATCAGCCATAACGAAATCGAGAATGCGGCACCGGATGACCTGGCGGCAGGCTGTGCAGTGCTGTTGCGCGCGATGGTGGCCGCTTCAGCCGCCATCGCCAGCGGCAAACTCGCCGCCTGAAAGGCACAAAAAAATGTGGGAGGGGGCTTGCCCCCGATAGCTGTGGGTCAGTCACTGCATGCGTTGACTGACACCCTGCTATCGGGGGCAAGCCCCCTCCCACATTTTGAACTGCGTTTGACGTTAGACCCAGATGGCATCCCACAATGGGTAGTCGCCAATCCGTTCCACCAACCCCGCCCGCAATGGATTCGCCACCACATACCTGGCCATTTTTACCAGGTCATCTTCCTTGCGCAGTGCCCGGTCATGGAAGCTCTCTTGCCAGAGCCGCCCCTTGCGACCACTTACGCCATTGACGGATCGCGTGCTCTTGGATTTCACCTGCCGCATCAAATCCGCCAGCGAGCCTTTCTGTAGCTCGATAATCCAATGAAAGTGGTCCGGCATGACCACCCAAGCCAGGGAGTTCGCCAGCCCTTGATACTGGGCTAACCGAAATTGCCAGACCACCAAGCGACCGAGATGGAAATTGTTGAATATCGGTATGCGTTCGTGGGTGTTGGTGGTGATGAGGTAGATGCGGTTGGGTTCGCTGACGCGGCCGATGCGCAGGCGGTGTGAAGCGGGTAAATCTGCCATTCCCTGGCCCTCTCAAGATGTGCCTGGAGAGGCTAGATCGGAGGGCAAGAGGCTGATGGGCAGGCTTTTGGCAGGATGTGTCTGGAAGGGCGCTATCGGGGGCAAGCCCCCTCCCACAGGGGCTCAGCGGCGTTTATACATTATGTGTCTGACACAGCATCAGTGTGGGAGGGGGCTTGCCCCCGATAGCGGTGGGTCAGCTACGGATGAACTGGCTGTCCTCCTGCATTTAGCCTGAACGGTGCCTGAGGGCGTTGTCAGGCCTCAGGCTGCCAACCGCCGCCCAGGGCTGTGACCAAGCCGATACTCGCCTGCAACTGCCGCGTCTGCACCGCCTGCAATGTCCGCTGGGCTTGCAATGCCGCCGTCTGCGCCGTCACCACATCCAGGTAACTCACCGCGCCCGCCTGATAGCTGTTCATCGCCAGGGACTGGGTGTGCTGCGCCGCATCTGCCGCCGCTTGCTCATCCTGTGCCTCCTGCTGCAAATCCCTGAGCTGCGCCAGGTTATCTTCCACCTCACGCACGGCCTTCAGCACCCGGCTGCGATACTGCGCCGACGCCTCTTCAAACTCGGCCTTGGCCTGGCGTTCATTGGCGCTCAAGCGCCCGCCATCAAAGATCGGCAAATTCACCAACGGCCCCAGCGCCCAATATCGATTCCCCGCAGACAGCAGGTTGCCCACCCCTTGCGTCTGCCCCCCGATCAACCCGGTCAAACTGAAATCCGGATACCACGCCGCCTTGGCCACGCCGATATTCGCATTGGCGGCAAACACCCGGCGTTCCGCCGCGGCAATATCCGGGCGGCGTTGCAGCAGGTGGCTTGGCAACTGCGAGGGAATCCCGGGCAGGGTCATCAGGTGTTGGCTCTGCGGCAGCGTAAAGTCACTGGCCGCCACGCCCACCAGTTCACCGATCGCATGTTCGGTGAGGTTGCGCTGGCCGGTGACTTCATCCAGTTGTGCCTTGGCTTCGGCCAGTTGATTTTGCGCGCGAGTCAGGTCCAGTTCGGAGGCGATCTGGCCTTCATAACGGCTGCGCGTCAGTTGCAGGGCCTGGCTGTAATCCTCCAGCGAACGGTTGAGAATCCGACGCTGTGCATCCAGCCCATTGAGCTGCACATACAGCGTCGCCAGCTGACGTTGCAGGCTCAGGCGCGCCACGGCCAAGTCATCGCCGGACGCTTGCGCCTGGGCATCACCGGCCGCGACCTGGTTGCGGATTTTGCCCCACAGGTCCAGGTCGTAGCTCAGGGAAAAGCCGGCGGTGTTGCTGTTGTATACCGATGGCTGCGTATCCCCGCGCAGCGGCCGTGAATCCGATTGGCGCTGGCGCAACGGCTGCGCGCTGGCGGTGATTTGCGGGAACAGCCCGGCATGCAATTGGCTGGCATACGCCTGGGACGCATCGAAGTGCGCCAGCGCTGCCGCCAGGTCCGGGTTGGCCTCGATCAGTTGCTGTTGCAGCTGATTCAGGCGCGGCTCGTGGTAGAGCGTCCACCACTGCGGCGCCAGTTGGTCGGACGGCTGCGCGCTGTGCCATGGACCGTCGCTGGTCTGTTCGCGGTAGTTCGCCGGCAGGTCGATCGACGGCACGTGGTAGGTCGGCGCCATCGAGCAGCCTTGCAATGCCAGCAGCATCAACGCCGCGAGGGGCTTAAGCCTTGGGCGCATGCGCACCTCCGGAGGCGTCGGCCAGTTGCACCGGGTCGCCTTCGCGCAGGGCGTCGGGCGGGTTGTCGACGATGCGGTCAGCGGGTTTCAGGCCCTGGTCGATGACCAGGCGTTCGCCGAGGTCGAGGCCGATATGGATGTCTTGCAGGTGCACATGGTTCCGCGCATCGAGCACCGCGACCTGAGTGCCTTGGGCACGGAAGATCAGCGCACTGGCCGGGATGCTGACGCCATGGGTATCCGCCGGAATCGGCAGGGTGGCTTCGGCGTAATCACCGGGCAGCAGTTCGCCGTGGGGGTTGTCGGCGACGAACTGCGCGAGCAGGGTGCCGGAGCGACGGTCGATGGCGGTGGAGTCGCCGATCAGGCGCGCCTTGAAGTGTTTGCCGGGATGCTCGGGCACCGTCAGTTCGGCTTCCAGCCCTGGGTGAATCACCGCCGCATAGTTCTGCGGTACCGGCACATAGAGGCGCAATTGGTGGGTGTCGGCGATGTTGAACAGTTCCGGATCGCTGTCGGTATCGGCCTTGATCAACTGGCCGATATCGGTGTTGCGCGCGGTGATGGTGCCGGCGAAGGGGGCCCGGATGGTCTTGTAGCTTTCCAGCGCCGATAGCCGTGCATAGTCGGCCGCGGCCGCCTCGGCGTTGGCCTTTGCGGCCGCGGCGTTGGAGGTTTTTTCATCGGCTTCCTGGCGCGACACCGAGTGGCTGCCCAGCAGGTTTTGCCAGCGTGTGGCGGTGGTTTCGGCCAAGCGTGCATTGGCCTGTTGCTGCACCAGGCGCGCGTGGGTTTGTGCCAGTTGCTGGTCGAGGTCGGGGCTGTCGATCTCGGCGAGGATTTGCCCGGCCTTGACCTGGCTGCCGATATCAACTTTCCAGTCCTTCAGGTAACCGCTGACCCGCGCATGGATCGGCGCCTTGCTCCAGGCCTCGAGGTGCGCGGGCAGGCGCAGGGTGTCGCCGGCCACGTTCTGTTGTGGCTGGAACACCATGACTTGGGGGATGGCGGCGGTTTCGGTCCAGGCGGTGACCGATTGTTCGTGCATCGTGCGGGCATGCAGGCCGTTGGCGACCAACAGGGCGGCCAGGGTCAGGCCGCCGACACCCATGAGCATCAGACGCTTGCGCGAGGGGTTGTGATCAGACGACATGTGGGTTTTCTCCAGCAACTGCGCGAGTAGAGTGACGACCGTGGACCAGGCTGAAGACCACGGGAACAAATAACAGGGTGGCGACGGTGGCGCAGATCAAGCCGCCGATCACCGCTCGGCCAAGGGGCGCGTTCTGTTCTTCGGAAAGGGCCAGGGGCAACATGCCGATGATCATCGCCAGGGCCGTCATGCACACCGGGCGAAAGCGCGTATAGCCGGCTTCCAGCGCGGCCTTCAGAGCATCGCCATGCTCGGCCAGGCGTTCGCGGCAGAAGCTCACCACCAGGATCGAGTTGGCGGTGGCCACGCCCATGCACAGGATCGCGCCGGTCAATGCCGGCACCGACAACGACGTCCCGGTGAGGAACAGCATCCACACGATCCCTGCGAGCGCCGCCGGCAATGCGGTGATGATCACGAACGGATCGACCCACGACTGGAAGTTGACCACGATCAGCAGGTAGATCAGCACCACTGCGCCGAGCAGGCCAAAGCTCAAGCCGCTGAAGGCTTCGTGCAGCGCATCGATCTGGCCATGCAGGCTGATCACCGCGCCCTTGGGACGCATCGATGCGGTGTCGTCCAGCACTTTTTGCACGTCGCGGGCCACGCCGCCGAGGTCACGGCCTTGCACGTTGGCGTACAGGTCCAGGGTCGGTTCGATGTTGTAGTGCGTGACCACTGCCGGGCTTTGCACGCGGGAGATGGTCGCCACGCCGCCGAGGATCTGCGACTGGCCGTCGGCACCGGTCACCGGCAGCGCTTCCAGCGATGGCAGGCTGTCGAGACGATATTGCGGGGTGGCGGCGACGATGGAATAGGACACGCCATTGGCCGGGTTAAGCCAGAAGGTCGGTGCGGTTTGCGAGCTGCCGGCGAGGGAGGCGACCATGCTGTTGGTCACGTCCCGTTCGGTAATGCCCAGGCCGTTGGCGCGCATACGGTCGACATTCACTTGCAGCGACGGGTAGCCGGTGGACTGCTGGATACGCAGGTCGGCGATGCCGGGTACGTGTTGCAGTCGACGCTCAAGCTCCACGGCATAGGCACGGTTTTCTTCATCGCTGCGCCCGGAGATTTTCACGTCCAGCGGAGCCGGCGCGCCGAAGTTGAGGATCTGGCTGCTGATGTCCGCCGGCAGGAAGGCGAAGTGGCTGCCGGGGAAACTCTGGGGCAGCGCCTCACGCAGTTTTTTCACGTAGTCGGCGGTGGGCGCGTGGCCCTTTTTCAGGCTGACCTGGATATCACCGTCCTGCGGACCGATGGTGCCGCTGCTGCTGTAGGCCATGTCGATGCCGCTCAGCGGAATGCCGATATTGTCGACGATGGTGTCCAGCTCTTCGGCGGGGATCACTTCGCGAATCCGCGCTTCAATCCGGTCGAAGGCCGCCGCGCTTTCTTCGATACGCGTGCCCAGCGGCAGGCGCACATGCAGCGCCAATGCGCCGGCATCGGTGGCGGGAAAGAAGTCCTGGCCGAGGCTCGGCAGCAGCAGGAACGACGCCAGCACACAAGCCAGGAAGCCGACGATAAAGCCCTTGCGGGTGCCCAGCGCGAGGGTCAGCAGGCCATGGTAGGTGTCGCGGATATTCGAGAAGTGACGCTCGAACCCCTGCTGGAAATTCAGCACCGATTGCAGCAGGGCATTGCGCGGTTGGCGGTGCTGCTCGCCTTCGTGGTGGTTGATGAAGTCATCTTCCGGATGATGCCCCGCACCGGGCTCCGGCGTGTGCGGCTTGAGCAGGAACATTGCCAGCGTGGGCACCAGGGTGCGCGAAAGGATGAACGAACTGGCCATGGCGAAGATCACCGCCAGGGCCATCGGCCGGAACAGGTAACCGGCGATGCCTTGCAGCAAAAACATCGGCACAAACACGATGCAGATGCACAGCAGGGAGACGAATGCCGGGCCGACGATCTGCGCGGCGCCGTCGAGGATCGCGGTCTTCACCGCCTTGCCTTGTTCCAGGTGCCAGTTGATGTTTTCGATGGTCACCGTGGCGTCGTCCACCAGGATCCCCACCGCCAGCGCCAGCCCGCCGAGGGTCATCACGTTAAGGGTTTGCCCGCTGACCGCCAGCAACGCGATGGCCGACAGCACGGCCAGGGGAATCGATGCGGCGATGATCAGCGTGGAGCGCCAGCTGCCGAGGAACAACAGGATCATTGCGCTGGTCAGCAGCGCGGCGATGATGCCTTCCTGGGCCACGCTGCCCACCGATTGCTTGACGAATACCGAGGCGTCGCCCAGCAGCGAAGTCTTCAGCGACGGCGGCAGGGTTTCGTTGATGCGCGGCAGCATCTGGCGGATGCCGTCGATGATCGACAGGGTCGAGATGCTGCCGTTTTTCAAGGCCGGCATCAGCACCGCGCGATGGCCGTCGACGCGCACGATATTGGTCTGCGGCGGCGAGCCGTCGCGCACGTGGGCCACCTGGCCGATGGTGATCAGTGCGCCATCAACCGTTTTGATCGGCAGGTCGTTGAGCTCATCGATGGCCTTCGGGCTGTTGTTGAGCAGGATCGTGTATTCGTTGGGGCCGAGCTTGGCGGTGCCCACCGGGATGATCTGGTTTTGCAGCGCCAGGGCGTTGCCCACGTCCTGTGCCGACAAGCCCTTGGCGGCCAGCGCCTGCGGGTCGAGGTCGAGGGTGATCTGGCGCTGTTTGCCGCCCATCGGCGTGGGCATGGCCAGGCCGGGCAGGGCGCTCAAGGGCAGGCGGATATTGTTCTGCACCAGGTCGCGGATCCTGGCTTCAGACAGCGTCGGGCTGGAGAACGCCATTTGCAGGATCGGCACCGTCGAGGCGCTGTAGTTGAGGATCAGCGGCGGCGTGATGCCCGGCGGCATTTGCTTGAGTACGGTTTGTGACACCGCCGTGACTTGGGCATTGGCGGTGCGGATATCCACGCCGGGTTGGAAGAAGATCTTGACGATGCCCATGCCGGGCAGCGATTGCGATTCGATATGTTCGATGTCGTTGACGGTGGTGCTCAAGGAGCGTTCATAGGTGTAGATCACCCGACCGGCCATGGCGTCCGGCGACAGGCCGTTGTATTGCCACACCACGGCGACGACGGGGATGCCAATATCGGGAAAAACATCGGTGGGGGTGCGCAGGGCCGCCATGGGCCCGACGATGCAGATAAATATGGCCAGCACGATAAACGTGTATGGCTTTTGCAGTGCGGTCTTTACCAGCCCGAGCATGCGTGAACCTCCGGAGGGAGCAGGATTGCAAACCCCGGCAGTCTTGACCGACCCACCTAACACGCACCTTTCAGCCAGGTGAAGGAAGTTTTAGTTATGCGCTGAAGATCGTTTCATGTGTATTCATTTGTTCTACAAAGGCGAGCTCCTCAAGCTTGTACCCCATCGGACGCGAGTCACTTTTCTGCGTCCAGCGCCTTGATCGATGTCCTTTGGAGCCCTGCCATGAACTTGAAAAACCTGTCACTTAAACCACTCCTGCTGATTCCCGCCCTGGGCGCGGTCTTGTTGTTGTCGGCCTGTGCCGGCCCGATTCCCAAGGCTGACCCGAGCGAAGCCTGGATCGGCTTGAAGGAAGAAGCCCCGAATGACTTGATGGCCGAGCGCGTGGATGGCAAACGCGTGGATGACGGGCGCTTTTTTGAAGTGCCACCGGGGGACCACCGCCTGGATGTGACGCTCTATGAGGAGGAACCGGGCGACGATAACCAGCAGGATTGCCAGGGCCGCGTGGAGTACAAGCACTTCAAGGCGGGTGAACACTACACCCTGGTGGAATCCAGCCTGGGCACCACTGTGCGCGCATCCCTGATGGATGGTCACGGTAAGGAAGTCGCCGCGACGCAGGACTTCAATTGCATGCCTGGCTAGGCGTGGTGCACCGCGCGCTTATGCGGCTTGGCGGGCGCAGTGGGTCTGGCGTGGGGGTGATGGTGCCGGCGGGTAATGCGCAACACCCCCCACAACATGGCGCCGGCTACCGCCAGCCAACCGCAGATCAACAGGACAATCGTTGTTGCAAGGCTCATTCGGGCCTCCTTCGCCCCGTAGGGGGCACACACAGTCTTCTCAATGGACAGTCTAGCTACCCGGCGGTTGCCTGCTATTGACCAATGGTCGTGTCCATCCAACTTGTTTGCTCTATCACCGCGTGTTTACTGGGGTTCTCGGCTATAGAGAACGCCATTGCCCGCGGTTTACTGTCGGCGCGATTGGGCTATGATCAGGCCCCTCACCGACAGTTGATCAAGAGAGTAAAAAATTGCGGTTACGGTCGAACGTTAAAACATCCTGGTTGCTGGCCTGTGCCCTCGGGCTGGCGGCCTGTTCCGGTCATCCGTCGAAGCTTGCGGGCTTGCCGGAGCGCGTTGAACTCAATGGCGTCCCGACGTTTCGCAGCGATGCCTATCAGAGCGGTCCTACGGCATTAGCCAGCATGCTGTCGCAACAAGGCATTGTGATGACACCGGGCTTGCTTGATAAACCGCTGCGCTTGCCCGCTGCGCAGGCTGATCTGGAGCGCAACATGCAGGTGCTGGCGCGTGAGTACGGGCTGATGGTGTACCCGCTGGATGCCAAGCTGACCGCGGTGCTGGCGCAGGTGGCGGCGGGCTACCCGGTGATGGCGCGCATCAGTGGCCGGTTCTGGTCTGAACCTCGCTACGTGGTGGTCGTCGGCTTTAACCAGCAGAAGAGCACCGTGTTGTTGCGTTCAGGCATGGACCGGCGACTGTTGATGGGCTTCAGTGATTTTGAATCGGCGTGGAAGAGCGCCGGACACTGGGCCATCCTGACCCAGCGCCCGAGCCAGTTGCCGGCCAACGTGGACGCACAACGCTGGCGTGAAGCCGCCAACGCCACTGCCCAGGCCGGGCAGGAGCAGGCAGCGGCGCAGGCGCTCAAGGTGTTGGCTGAGAAAAAGTAAGCGCCACCTACACCACCGCGCCAAACAGCGCTCCTACGGTCGCCGTAACGCCCATGGCGAGTGCCCCCCACAGGGTCACTCGCCAAGCGCCGGTGATGATGCTTGCTCCGCCGGCCTTGGCCGCGACGCCGCCCAGGCTGGCCAGAAACAGCAGGGACATGCCGGATATCCACGGCACCACGCTGTGGGGCGGCGCGATCACCGTTACCGCGAGTGGCAATGCGGCACCGACCACAAAACTGGCGGCCGAGGCGAGTGCCGCTTGCAGCGGTTTGGCCGTGAGTGCCTCGCTGATGCCCAACTCGTCACGGGCATGTGCGCCCAGGGCGTCGTGTGCCATTAACTGATCGGCGACCTGGTGGGCCAGTTCGGGTGACACCCCGCGGTGCATGTAGATGTGGGCAAGCTCGCTATGTTCGGCCTTCGGGTTGCTCGCCAGCTCCGCCCGTTCCCGTGACAGGTCGGCCCGCTCGGTATCGGCTTGGGAATGCACGGAAACGTATTCGCCGGCCGCCATGGACATTGCGCCCGCCACCAACCCGGCCATGCCGGTGACGAGCAGCGAAGCGTGGGTAGCGTTGGCGGCAGCGACGCCGATCAGCAGGCTGGCGGTGGAGACGATACCGTCGTTGGCCCCCAGGACTGCGGCGCGCAGCCAGCCGATACGATCACTGCGATGGGACTCGGTGTGCCGGTGCATGAATTTCATGGTTGAGCGGGACTCGTGTTCGTGGGCGGTGTTTGGATCGGACGGTTCTCAATCTGCGCCTGCAGAATGCCGTCGACAATCGATATTTCCTTGAGTTGGTCACCCTCGCGCAGCACGAACAGCGCGTCCATGCCGCGCGCCTGCGCCAGGCGTGGGCCTTCGATCTCGCCGAGCACCATCAACGCCGTGGCCCAGGCATCGGCAAGCATGCACGAGGCGGCTACCACCGTGACGGCGGCGATCGTATTGCACAAGGGCGCGCCAGTGGCCGGGTCAAGGGTGTGGGCACACTGTCGCCCCTCGAGGTCAACCCAGTGCCGGTAGTCGCCAGAGGTGGCGATGGCCGCATCGCAGAGCTCCATCACGCCCATGACTTCCCGCCGGCCCCGGCACGGCTTTTCAATGGCCACGACCCAAGGTTGGGCATCCGGCTTGACGCCTCGGGCCCGCATTTCGCCGTCGATACCGACCAGGTAGCGGGTCAGCCCGAAACCGTCCAGGCAGCGTGCCAGTTCATCGACGCCAAAGCCTTTGGCGATCGCGTTGAGGTTCAGGTGCAGCGGCGCGTGTTTGCGCACTTGATGTCGTTGCAGGTCCACCGTCAACCCCGCGTGGGCGCTCAGGCGGGGGCGTGGCGCCAGGGTGTCGACGTTGTGTGCGGTGATCGTGGGGGCGCCAGGGCCAAAGCCCCAGGCCTCGACCCGGTCACCGACCGCGATGTCGAAGGCGCCGGCGGATTGCTGGCTGACCCGCAGTGCTGTCGCCAACACGCTGGCCAGTTCCTTGGGCACCGGCAGCCAGGTCTGCTCGGGGGCGGCGTTGAGGCGATTGAGGTCGGAATCGGCTTTCCAGAGGGACATTTGCTGGTCCACCCGCTCCACGGCCTGGGCCAGGCTGCGGCTGATCGCCTCGATGTCGAGGCCCGCCTCGGCATAGAACACGGCGCTGTAGCGCGTGCCCATGGTCTCGCCATTGAGGCTGTAGCGTTGGCTATCAGTAGACATCTTCACGGTAGCGTCCTTGTGCCTTGAGGGCTTGCACACTCAAGTTGAGTGGCACCAGTACTTCATCCAGGGCCTGCATCACGCCTTTGGCCATCTCGCGACTGCCACACACCAGCACCTGGGCGCCTTTTTCAATCAGCCGCCGCAACGCCAGGGCATCGTTGATCAACCGGTCTTGCACATAGCTGCGGTCCTGCACTTGGGAAAACGCGGCGCGTAACGTGGTCAGGCGGTGGTCGGCCAGGTAACGGTTGAGCTCCGGTTCATAGAGGAAATCCGACGCCGGGTTACGCCCGCCCCAATACAGGTGCATCGGGTGCCTGGCCTTGTTGTTGCGAATAAAACCGGCCAGGGGGCCAATGCCGGTACCCGCGCCAATCAGGATCACCGGGTGTGCACCCGACGCCGGGCGAAATTGCGGGTTGGGTTGGATAAAGGCTTCGATCGACGCGCCGATTGCCAGGCCATGCAGGAAACCTGAGCACAGCCCACCTTCGTGTTTGCGCACGCAAATCTCCAGTACGCCATCGTCACGGCTGCTGGCCAGCGAATAAAAACGTGGCAACGGGCTGCCCGGCGGGTAGATGCCGACCAGATCGCCGGCCTGGAAACGCGGCAGCCCGCCGGGTGCCTTGAACCGCAGGACGTGGGTCGGTGCCTGTACTTGCTCGCCATAGACAGTGCATTCGGCCAGTACCAGTTGATGGGTACGTGGTCGCTCGGGGTTGTGGACCAGTTTCAACGCCTGCCCGAGGACTTCACCCAGGTCCAGGCCCCAGCGCATGAACTCCTGGGAGGACTGGCGGTTGATGCTCTCCAGTGGCAATAACGCCACGCCGCCGGCCTGCTCCATGGCGGCCTGCACGACGTGGGCGTATTGGCAGAACTGCGCAAACTGTCGATCGCCAAAACCCAGTACGGCAAAAGGCAGGCCGGGTTTGATCGCGCATTGCTCCAGCCGTTTGAGGAACTGTGTGGCCGAGGCGGGCGCGTCGCCGTCGCCATGAGTGGCCGTCAGGATCAATACCCGCTGCGCGCTGCGGTAATCCCCTGTCCATTCATTCATCGCTGCGCTATGCACCCGATGGCCGGCCTGGTGCAGCGCGTCATGCAAGGTGCTGGCAAAGCCCCAGGTGGTGTTGTTTTCACTGCCCACCAGAATCACGCTGTCGGCGGCGTGGGCAGGGCTGTTATGACGAATACGCGGGCCGGCCTTGCGGCGGCGCCACCAGAGCAGCATGCCGGTCACGCTCATCAGGGGCACGCTGAGGGCGCAGAGGCCAAGGAACAAGCCCAGCCACCAGAGGCCTTCACCGGTGTGCAATTGATAGATCAATTGGTAAAGGTCATGCAGCGAATCATGGGCCTGATAAGACACCAACGCGCCGCTGACCGGGTCCACGTAGCCATCGCCCTGAGCGGTACGCAGGGAAAACACGTCCTGCGGGTGACCGGGGCTCGGGTACACCAGTTCGCGCAGGTCATTCAGGTCGGTGGCCTGCAAGGCTTGCAGGTTGGCCACCGGTTGCGCCACGCCGGCGCTGATGGCGGTCGGGAAGGCCGGCTCGCTCTGGCTGCCGTCGGCGATCAGGCCAAAGGTGGTGGCGCACAGGTAGAGCCCCGTCAGGGCCGAGAGCAACAGGCCAAGCACGGCCAGGCGCCCGACTTCGGCATGCCAGCGTTGGCTGAACGTGCCCCGCAGCGGTCGCAACAGGTTGCGCAGGCCGCCCAGGCGGCGCGCCAGCAACAGCGCGCCAGACACGCAAAGAATCAGCATGAAAAACGCGCCGATACCCGCGACCCCATGCCCTGCGATGCCCATGAACAGCGAGCGATGCAGGTCTTTGACCCAGCGCGAAACGGCCGACGGTTCGTAGGGGCCAAGGCCCTCGCCCGTCAGTGGATCGACCGTTTGCGCAGCGGCCTGGCCGTCCTGGGTGTAGTAGATGATCAACGTCCCGGACGCGGTGCGCTGAATCTGCTCCACCCCCGGAAAATGCTGGGCGATGCGCCCGGCCAACTGGCCGACATTGAGCTGCCCGGCCTCGATTGACGTGCTGTGCAGGCGTTCCAGCGCTGGGTTGACGGACAACACTGCGCCGCTGATGGCCATGATCATGACCAGCAGGGCGGCGATCAGTCCGGGCAGTGAGTGGAACTGGCGAAGCATGTTCAGCCTCCAGAAGTGGCGAGTACTACAGGGCGTAGGTAAACGACTCGACGTAAGTGTTGCCGCTGACCGGCTTGCTCGACCCGCTCGATGTCAGGGCAACGCTGACGTCGGCGCGGCTGTCGCGTTTGTCTTCCACGGCGCTGTCGATACGGATCTGATACCCGGCATCGATCAAGGTGTCGGCCAGTTCAACGCTGACGGTGAGGGTGTCGCCGCTGCCGACGCTGGCGCCGCTGAGCCCGTCAAACTCGCTTGGGTTCATGCCGCTGCCACGGGCCCAGTCGCTCAGGTGGCGGTAGTACTTGGCTTTCTTGCCGGCCACCCAAAGGGTTTTCTGGTACTGGCCGTTGGCGTCAGTGACATAGATCGCCAGGTACGCACCGTTGCCGCTGTAGGGCTTGAGCTGGGTGGTCAGGGTGACTTCTCGGGCCTGGGCCAGGCTCGGGAGAGCAAGGGCGCCGGCGAGGCAGGTTGCAGCGAAGAGTGTTTTCATGGGGATGTCCTGGTTGAGCGTTGTGGCGAAAGCCTGGACCTGCTGGCTGACAGCAACCTGAAAGCCTTGGAACGCGTCAGGCTCATTGAGCGCCAGGGCGGTCGAGGTAATCCCGTGCGTCGCCGTTGTCGCCGAAATGGATTTCCAGTTTGCGCAGGCGAAGCGAGGCGGGTGCGTAGCTGGCTTCGATCGCATTGCCCTTGCGGTCGGTGGCCTTGAGCGTGTAGCAACCGTCGTCGACCTTGATGCGCTGCACGCTCCAGCCGTATTGCTGCTCGACCTGCTGGCGCAAGGTTTCGCGCGGTTGCCAGTCGTTGACCGGCTCGCGGCAGTCATCATCGGCCAGGGCGTACCCGCCGAGCAGGACGCTCAGCAGGGCGGTGCTGGCAATAAAAGCGGGTTTCATGATCTATCTCCGATTCGATGGGCCTGTGCGGCATACCCTAGGGGGCATTCCTGACAACCGGCTGAATCTTCAGATTCACGTCAGGTAAGGCCGCTAGGGTGCTGCACGACAACCATCAGAGGAGGTGCCAGATGCGCGTTTTATTGGTCGAGGACGCACCTGGGCTGGGCGAGGCGGTGCGCGAACAGATTGCCGATGACGGCCACGCCGTCGATTGGGTGCAGCGACTGGAGCATGCGAGCGCCAGTGTGCGCACCACGCCGTATGACCTGATTCTGTTGGACCTGATGTTGCCTGACGGTCGCGGGCTGGACTTTTTGCGCCAGCAGCGTTCGGCTGGCAACGTGACCCCGGTGATCATCCTCACCGCCCAGGACCAGATTTCCGACCGCATCGCCGGCCTGAATGCCGGCGCCGACGACTACTTGGTCAAACCGTTCGACCTGTTTGAACTCTCGGCCCGTGTGGCCGCGGTGGCCCGCCGCTACAGCGGCAACCCGAACCCGCTGATCAGGCTCGGTGAATTACAGGTCGACATGAACGCGCGCACCGTGCAGCGCGCCGGCGTCACCATTGACCTCACGGCACGCGAGTGGGCGCTGTTCGAGGCGTTTGTGCAGCGCCCTACGGCGTTGCTGTCGAAGTCGCAGCTCGAAGAGCGCTTGTATGCCTTTGGCGCCGAAATCGAGAGCAACACCATCGAGGTCTACATCAGCCGCCTGCGTAAAAAACTGGGGCGTGAGCTGGTGGAAACCGTGCGCGGCATGGGCTATCGGTTGATGACCGTATGAAGTCGCCGATCAGCCTGCAAAGGCGCCTTGGCCTGGGACTGACCCTGGGCATGACCTTGCTCTGGCTGGGCGCGACCGTCGGCGCCTGGCTGGTGGTGCAACATGAGTTGAACGAAGCGTTCGACAGTGCCCTGGAAGAGACCGCACAACGCATCCTGCCCCTGGCCGTGCTGGAAATCAGCAACCGCGAAGAACCGCGCACCGCCCAGCACATCGCAACCTTGAAGATGCACAAGGAGTATCTGACCTACCTGGTGCGTGATGCCCAGGGCCAGATCCTGATGCAGTCCCATGACGCCAACCCGAAGATATTCAACGACTCGCCGCGCGAAGGGTTCTCTACCACGAAAAAGTACCGGCTGTATGGTGCGAGTGCGCTGCGCAATACGTTGTTCATTGAGATCGCCGAGCCGCTGGGGCATCGCCGCGAGGCGGCGCGGGAAGCCTTGTTTGCTTTGTTGCTGCCGCTATTGGCGTTGATCCCCATCAGCTTGTTGGGCACTTGGCTGTTTGTACGCGTCAGCCTGCGTAGCGTGTTGGCCTATCGCCGTGCCGTGGAAGCCCGAGGGGTGGGGGATTTGTCGCCGATCAGCGTGGCGCGGTTGCCGGCAGAAATCGACCCGTTGGCCGACGCGGTCAACCACCTGTTGGAGCGCCTGCGCAAGGCATTGGAGGCCGAGCGTAGCTTCACCGCCAACAGTGCCCATGAATTGCGCACCCCGTTGGCCGCGACGTTGGCGCAGATCCAGCGCCTGCGCCAGGAAGCGCCGGAAGGTCCATTACGCATGCGTGCGGCGAAGATCGAAAACTCATTGCGCGAGCTGGCACGGCTGTCGGAAAAGCTCATGCAGTTGGCCAAGGCCGAGGGCGGCGGGCTGTTGTCCGAGGCGCCCCAGGACCTGATCCCCTTGCTGGCCCATGGGGTCGATGAATGGAATCGCAGCAGCGGTCAGCGCATCCGCTTGCAGCTTCCTACCCAGGGCAGTGTGTATGCGGCGATTGACCCGGACGCGTTCGGTATTCTGCTGCGCAACCTGATCGAGAATGCATTGAAGTATGGGGCGGTGGACCAACCGGTTGAAGTCAGCCTGACGGACCAGGCGCTGCTGCGGGTGGTCAATGGCGGGCCGGCTGTGCCTGCGCCAGTGTTACAGCGCCTGACCGAGCGTTTTGTGCGCGGTAGCAGCGAAGCCAGCGGCACAGGGCTCGGCCTGGCCATTGCCAAGACCATCGTCCAAGGGGTCAAGGCGCGTATGACCCTGGCTTCGCCCGCAGCCGGCAGGGATGACGGGTTCGAAGTCAACGTTCAGTTTTTGCGCCTGCCGACCTGAACGTTGACTGAGCCCCAGCGACTGCTTGCCTCAGAAATCCACACTGACGCCGGTATACAACGCCCGCCCGTCACCGGGTGAATGCAGCGAAGCCTGGGCACCGTCCGGGTCGTACCAGACGTATTCATAGTAGCGATTGGTAAGGTTCTTCAGCTGCAGATCGACACTGACCGACTCGGTCACCCGGTAACTGGCGCCGAGGTTCATCAGGACGTAGCCACCGTAAGTCCCCCGGGTATTTTCGCGTTCAAGGTAGTAATTCGTCTGGCCATTCATCCACGCCGTCAATTGCAGGGCGGGGGTCGCCTTGTAGCTGACCCCGGCGTTGTACAGGTGATGAGGGATGTGGTCGATCTCCTGGCCTTTGCTGTTGGGCAAGGTTGAACTGGGCTGGAGTATTTTCGAGTACTGCCAGGCGTAGGCCATCCAGAGATCGGTACGCTCGTTCGGGTGCAGGTTCACCTGCGCGTCGTAACCCCAGCGCCGGGTTTGGCCGACGTTATCCGACTCACCACTCGGGTCGTTGAGTCGACGACTGACTTCGCCACTGGCCTTTTGTTGCCAATAAGCCACGCGGCCGTCGATCCAATCGGCGGGCGTGAACTTGATGCCGGTTTCCCAGCCTTCGTTGATGGACGGCGCGAGATCTGTATCCCTTGGCGGAATCTTGTAGGCCGCGGCACCGGTACCCACCTGAAATGTACGGCCCCAGTTGGCATAGACGCTGGCAACGTCCCACGGTGAATACACCACGCTGAGCTTGGGTTGTTTGATCAGCCCATAGTCATTGATGGCGTAGTCCAGGCCGGTCATTTCGTTGGTGAAGTCGCCTTGGATCTTATCGACGCGATAGGCCGGGATGATCTTCAGCGACTCGAACGGTTTGATCTCGGCCTGCACGTAGGCGCCGTAGGTATCGAAGTCGAATTGCTGGTCACGGGTTTGGGCCTGCCGGACCCGGTCCTTGGTGCGGTAGCGCTCGCTTTTGTTGTGTTGCTGCTGCATGTCCGCGCCGCCTTCCAGGGCGAAGTCATACAGCCAGCTGACTTCAGGGCGCCAGGTCAGGGAGGTGAGGGCGCCGTATTGGGTTTCGTACGCATCGCGCTCTTGCTGGGCGCTGGTGCGCCAATATTGCGTCCAGCGCCGGTCGTCGAAGGTGTTGACGTAGGTTTTCGCCGCCCAGGCCAAGGTGTCGGACAGCTCGGTGTCGAAGTGCACGCTGAGCTGGTTCATCCGCCGCGTGCCTTTGTCGGTGGCGTTGTAGCTGTTGGTCATGGTCGGGTGCTGGTGGGCGTCCTCTTCACTCAGGTAGCCGGGTTCCTGCGCCTCGGTTTCGTAGTGACGGGCGATCAGGCCGATACGGTAGCGGTTGTCGTCCGGGGTATAGAACCATTTGCCGGCCATGGAAAACTTGTCTGCCTGGGCGTGATCGCGGTAACCGTCGGATTTCTGGTAGGCGAAGAAGTAATTCTGCGTCCAGTTGCTGCTTTCGATGCCCTTGGCGAGCTGGGTCTCCTGCGTGTTGTAGCTGCCATAGCGAATACGTGCCTTGGTGTAGTCGCCACCGGTGCGGGTCAGCATGTTCACATTACCGGCGATGTTGTTCAGGCCGTAGCGCGCATCGCTGGTACCGCGTACCACTTCTATGCTGTCCAGCTCCAGGGGGAAGATCATGTCCATGAACGGCATATTGCCGTCGTTGCTGTTGCTCGGAATGCCGTCGATCAGCAACTTCACCGCGTTGACTTCACCTTCGCCGTTAAAACCGCGAAAGGAAATCTTGCCGGAGGTGGTGCCTTGGTTGAATTCGGTGAGCATCACCCCCGGCGCACGGCTGAACAACTCCCAGCTGTAGTTGACCGGCATTTTTTCGAGGATATCGGCGCCGAGCACATCCACTGAGCTGAGCACACTGCTGGTACTCAGCGGGCCATTGCTGCCGGTGGCGCCCTGGACCGTGACGGTGCCGAGGGTGAGGGTTGAGTCTTCGGTTCTACTGGCTTCGGCCAAAACCAGGGGCAGCGGGTTGATGGCGAACAAACCGACCGACAGGAGCGGCCATAGGGATCGGGACACGCAAACGCGCTTTGCGCACGGCAAAGTCAATGGAGCAGGCATAACGCACACTTCCTGATAAACAAGACACTTCAAAGGGGTTCAACCACCTCAGGGGGCGGTGAAAAAGAAGAGCGCACCTCACCTAGGTGGGTGCAGGTGTCGATCAGGCGGTGGGGGAGGCGCGTGGGCTCAGGCTGGGCCAGCGAATCCTGGGGTGCAGCGTCGGCAGCTCAGGGTTGACGAGGGCGATGGCAAGCGCGTAGCGCGGCAGGAAATGTCGATAGTAGTCGGAGGGCAGTGCCGCCAGCCCGGCATGGCCGCAACAGCAATCGCTGTGTTTCATGGGGCTGCTGGACGGGGCTGACTGGAGTGGGTCGATCAGCTTGCTCAAGCTGGGAGGTAATGCCTGCGAGGTGCCCCCCGAGCAGAATCCGCCCCATAGCAACAGCCCCATATCCGGCGGCTGCAGGGCACGGCCGAGCGGCATGGCCAGCATGTTGAGCAGCACGGCAAGGCAGGCGATCCAGGGGCTTATGCGTTTGAAGCTAGCCATGAAAGACGTCGACTGAAAGGGATGAACATTTAGCGGCAGTTCCTGCGCAAAGTAAAAGCGCATTCGTGCGCTATTTTGCCGCAGATCAGGCAACTGCCTGGGGCGACCGACTCCCCCGCAAAAGTCTGTTTTGTGTGTCTATCGGACAAAAAAATGCCCCGAGCGAGTCGGGGCATCCGCCAAGGTGACACCTTGTCCTGGCGGGTTGGTTCAGCGCCGAACCTCTGCCGCGTTGGCGCGGTTCTTCAGGTTCTTATCGGCTTTGTAGCGCAATGCCACATCCGGCACCGAACCGCTCTTGCCGGTTTCGACCCAGTTGCGAATGCGGCTGGCATCGGCGAAGTGGGTGAATTTGCCGAAGGCGTCGAGGATCACCAGCGACACTGGGCGGTTACCCATGCTGGTTACCAGCACCAGGCAGTGACCGGCCTGGTTGGTGAAGCCGGTCTTCGTCAGCTTGATGTCCCAGTTGGCGCGGTTGATCAGGTGGTCGGTGTTGGAGAAGCCCAGGGTGTAGTTGGGCTTGCGGAACGCCACGGTTTTTTCCTTGGTGGTGCTCAGCTGGCTCAGCATCGGGTATTTGCGCGCATAGGCCAGCAGCTTGCTCAGGTCCCTGGCGGTCGACACGTTGTGGATCGACAGGCCGGTGGGCTCGACGTAATGGGTACTGGTCATGCCCAGCGCCTTGGCCTTGGCGTTCATCGCTGCGATAAAGGCCGGGTAGCCGCCTGGGTAGTGGTGGGCCAGGCTGGCGGCGGCGCGGTTCTCCGAGGACATCAGGGCGATCAGCAGCATTTCTTTGCGGGGCATTTCGCTGCCGATTTTCACCCGGGAGAACACACCCTTCATTTCCGGGGTGTCCTTGATGTTGATGTCGATGTACTCGTCCATGTTTTGCTTGGCTTCGAGCACGATCAACCCGGTCATCAGCTTGCTCACGGAAGCGATGGGTACCACTACGTCCGGGTTGCTGGAATAAATCACCTTGTTGGTTTGCAGGTCGACCAGCATGGCGCTGCCGGAGGCAATTTGCAGTTTGGAGGTGTCACGCGGCGCCAGGGTGGTTTCGGCGGCTTGCGCGAAGGTGCCTGTGAAAGCAAACAATAGGCTGACGAGAGAGAGACGAATTTTCACGCGGATGAACTCGCTAAAAAGTAAGGAAATACCGTTCTGCAACGGGTTATATGAAAAATGACGTTACATTTTAAGAGTATGGATCAGAAAACGATAGAGAGCCTTTAAATAAAGGCTGTAAGCCGATGATTGGTTGGGTTTGTATCCACCCGCGGAAAAAAAAGGCCCGCTTGCGGGCGGGCCTAATGGAGTTCTTCAAAGGAGTGGGGGTAAGTTGCGCCCGTTCCCGTCGATGGAGGGTGAAAAGGATGTCGAAGAATCGAGAAACCCGGCATTGCGGCTAGCTATTGAGCAGGATGCTCGGGCGAGTCCTTTATGTGGCTGACTTCAACAACCCGTGGCGTTTTGGGAGGGGGGAGGAGAGCAGCTTTATTGACGGGTGATCAAAAAAACAAAAGCCCTGCGATCAGGCAGGGCTTTTGTTCAGCGCGCCAGAGGGTCAGGCGTGCAGGGTTTCCGCCGCATACAGCGTATTTTCCAGCAGGCAGGCACGGGTCATCGGGCCAACGCCGCCTGGCACCGGGGTAATCCAGCCGGCGCGGGGCAGGGCGGTTTCGTACACCACGTCGCCGACCAACTTGCCGTCTTCCTGGCGGTTGATGCCGACGTCGATAACGATGGCGCCTGGCTTGATCCATTCACCTTTCACCAGCCCTGGCTTGCCGGCGGCGACCACGACCAGATCGGCGCGGCCGACATGGCCGGCCAGGTCTTTGGTGAAGCGGTGGGTCACGGTCACGGTGCAGCCGGCCAGCAGCAGCTCCATGGCCATCGGGCGACCGACGATGTTGGAAGCACCGACGATGACGGCGTCGAGGCCGTAGAGGTCGACACCGGTGCTTTCGAGCAGGGTCATGATGCCTTTGGGCGTGCACGGGCGCAGCAGCGGGATACGCTGGGCGAGGCGGCCGACGTTATACGGGTGGAAGCCATCGACGTCCTTGTCCGGGCGGATGCGCTCCAGCAGCTTGGAGGCGTCCAGGTGCTCAGGCAGTGGCAATTGCAGCAGGACGCCGTCGATGCTCGGGTCGTCGTTGAGGCTGTCAATCAGGTCGGTCAGGGCCTGTTGAGTCGTGTGGGCAGGCAGGTCGTAGGCTTTGGAGATAAAGCCGACCTCTTCACAGTCTTTACGCTTGTGCGAGACATAAACCTGAGAGGCAGGATCGCTGCCGACCAGGATCACCGCGAGACCCGGCGTGCGCAGACCTTGCTGGCGACGCTCGGTGACGCGTTTGGCGATCTGCTGGCGCAGGCTGGCGGCGATTGATTTGCCGTCGATAAGTTGTGCAGTCATTACGCGTGATTAACCATCGAGAGGGGGAAGAAAAGTGCGCGCATTCTCGCACGCCAAGGCGTGAGGGCAAAGGCGCTTGGTCTGCAAATTGGCCTAACCCCTTAAATAAAATGAATTTTTTTTAAAAAAGATTTGACGGGTTTCCGGGGCCTCTATACTATTCGTCGCACTTGTCGGGCACAGCCTAGCACTGGTTAAGAAGGTCGAGCAGAATTGCTGTTCTGCAACGCTGGAAGCACTTAGTTTGTAATCCTCCAAGAGTACAGATTAATCAGGCGCCCGTAGCTCAGCTGGATAGAGCATCCGCCTTCTAAGCGGATGGTCGCAGGTTCGAGTCCTGCCGGGTGCGCCATTAGGCAGCTTTGGCACAAGTAGCGCTATATGGTGGGCGTAGCTCAGTTGGTAGAGCACGGGATTGTGACTCCCGTTGTCGAGGGTTCGATCCCCTTCGTCCACCCCATATTTAGAAAGGCGCCAGATTAATCATCTGGCGCCTTTGCTTTAAGAGCTTCAAGCGCGGATGTGGTGGAATTGGTAGACACACTGGATTTAGGTTCCAGCGCCGCGAGGCGTAAGAGTTCGAGTCTCTTCATCCGCACCAATTAAAGCCATGCGCAGCCGACAGGCTGGGTAGGGCTCAACAAAGAAGTGGTTTGGTTTCTTTGTTAACGCAATATGGTGGGCGTAGCTCAGTTGGTAGAGCACGGGATTGTGACTCCCGTTGTCGAGGGTTCGATCCCCTTCGTCCACCCCATATTCGAAAGGCGCCAGATTTAACAGTCTGGCGCCTTTTTTGTTTTAGCGGTTCGAGTACCCGGCGGCTGTAGGTGCTGGGTCGCAAGAGCGGGGCGTTTCGTCGTATTTATGTATCTCGATGATGCTGCACTGCTTGCCTGCCCTGTTCGTGGGGTGGGCTGTCAGGGAGATGATCGGCGACTTCTTCTATATATAGAAGGGTTGGCGCAGAGCCCTGGCGTGATTGGCTGTTATTTGTCACCGGGGCGAGCTGCATTCGTGCATTCGTACCGATAAATTGCCTGCTGTTTTTTTACCCGTTTCCAGTAGGGTGACTTCTTGAGTTTGACCCACTAGAATGCATGCCCTTGATTCTGGGGTCGGAAACGGCCGGCTAACGTCTGTGCAACGAGGAATATCCATGCAAGTTTCTGTTGAAAATACTACTGCTCTCGAGCGCCGCCTGAGCATCACCGTGCCGGCAGAGCGCATCGAGACTGCGGTCAACAAGCGTCTGCAGCAGACTGCCCAAAAGGCCAAGATCGCTGGCTTCCGTCCAGGCAAAGTGCCAATGAGCGAAATCAAGCGCCGTTTTGGTGCTGATGCGCGCCAGGAAGCGGTAGGTGACGTGATCCAGGCTTCCTTCTACGAAGCCGTTGTTGAGCAAAAGCTGAACCCGGCTGGTTCGCCGTCGATCGAGCCTAAGTCCCTGGAAGCCGGCAAGGACCTGGAATACGTTGCCGTATTCGAAGTGTTCCCAGAGTTCACCGTTGCCGGTTTCGACGGTATCGCTATCGAGCGCCTGAGCGCTGAAGTGGCCGATTCGGACCTGGACAACATGCTGGAAATCCTGCGCAAGCAGAACACTCGTTTCGAAGTGGCCGACCGTGCCGCCCAGAACGAAGACCAGCTGAACATCGATTTCGTGGGCAAGGTTGATGGCGAAGTATTCGCCGGCGGCTCCGCCAAGGGTACTCAGTTGGTGCTGGGCTCCAATCGCATGATCCCGGGCTTCGAAGACGGCCTGGTTGGCGCGAAGGCTGGTGAAGAACGCGTCCTGAACCTGACTTTCCCAGCTGACTACCAGAACCTGGACCTGGCTGGCAAAGCCGCCGAGTTCACCGTGACTGTCAACAGCGTTTCCGAGCCTAAGCTGCCAGAGCTGAACGAAGAGTTCTTCGCTCAATTCGGTATCAAGGAAACCGGTATCGAAGGCTTCCGCACCGAAGTTCGCAAGAACATGGAGCGCGAGCTGCGCCAGGCCATCAAGTCCAAGGTCAAGAATCAGGTGATGGACGGTCTGCTGGCCGCCAACCCGATCGAAGTGCCTAAGGCCCTGCTGTCCAACGAAGTGGATCGCCTGCGCGTACAAGCTGTTCAGCAATTTGGTGGCAACATCAAGCCTGATCAACTGCCGGCCGAGCTGTTCGAAGAGCAGGCCAAGCGCCGCGTCGTGCTGGGCCTGATCGTGGCTGAAGTGGTCAAGCAGTTCGACCTCAAGCCTGACGAAGACCGCGTTCGCGAAATGATCCAGGAAATGGCTTCGGCCTACCAGGAGCCTGAGCAGGTCGTGGCTTGGTACTACAAGAATGACCAGCAGCTGAACGAAGTACGTTCGGTTGTGCTGGAAGAACAAGTTGTGGATACTGTTCTGCAGAAGGCTAAGGTGACCGATAAATCGGTCTCTTACGAAGAAGCAGTCAAACCGGTCGAAGCACCACAAGCCGACTGATTGCCCAACTCGTTCGAAATACAACCATAAGCCAGCCTCGCGCTGGCTTATGTGTTTTCAAGACATGACTATTTGGGAGTAACTGCAGAGCATGTTCCGTAATTCCTATATTCAGCAGAACTCTGATATCCAGGCCGCAGGCGGCCTGGTCCCGATGGTTGTCGAGCAGTCCGCTCGTGGCGAACGCGCCTACGACATCTACTCGCGCCTGCTCAAGGAGCGAGTGATCTTTCTGGTGGGTCCTGTAGAGGACTACATGGCCAACCTGATCTGTGCGCAACTGCTGTTCCTTGAAGCGGAAAACCCGGACAAGGACATCCATCTTTACATTAACTCGCCGGGCGGTTCGGTGACTGCGGGCATGTCGATCTACGACACCATGCAGTTTATCAAGCCGAACGTGTCGACCACCTGCATCGGCCAGGCATGCAGCATGGGCGCATTCCTGCTGACCGCTGGTGCCGAAGGCAAGCGTTACTGCCTGCCGAACTCGCGTGTGATGATTCACCAGCCACTGGGCGGCTTCCAGGGCCAGGCATCGGATATCGAAATCCATGCCAGGGAGATCCTCTTTATTCGTGAGCGTCTCAACACGCTGATGGCCAAGCACAGCGGGCATACCTTGGAAGAAATCGAGCGTGATACCAACCGTGACAATTTCATGAGTGCCGAAGCGGCACGTGATTACGGGTTGATCGACGCAGTGATCGAAAAGCGCCCCGCTTAATATAAGCTGCTCAAAATAGGGCTGGTCGGCTTGTCCGATCACCGGCGGGCTTGAAAAAGCCCGCATAAGCCTTCATCTTGTGTTGCAAGCCTATCGGATTTGGATCGAACGAATGACTGACACCCGCAACGGCGAGGACAACGGCAAGCTGCTCTATTGCTCCTTCTGTGGCAAAAGCCAGCATGAAGTACGCAAATTGATTGCCGGCCCCTCGGTCTTTATCTGCGACGAGTGCGTCGACCTGTGCAATGACATCATCCGTGAGGAGGTGCAGGAAGCCCAGGCCGAAAGCAGCGCGCATAAATTGCCTTCGCCTAAAGAAATCAGCGGCATCCTTGACCAGTATGTGATTGGTCAAGAGCGTGCAAAGAAGGTTCTGGCCGTAGCGGTGTACAACCACTACAAGCGCTTGAACCAGCGTGACAAGAAAGGCGACGAAGTCGAACTCGGCAAGAGCAACATCTTGCTGATTGGACCTACAGGCTCGGGTAAAACCCTGCTTGCAGAAACCCTCGCTCGCCTGCTGAACGTTCCGTTCACCATCGCCGACGCCACCACCCTCACCGAGGCTGGCTACGTGGGTGAAGATGTCGAGAACATCATTCAGAAACTGCTGCAGAAGTGCGACTACGATGTTGAGAAGGCCCAGATGGGTATTGTCTACATCGACGAAATCGACAAGATTTCCCGCAAGTCCGACAATCCGTCGATCACCCGGGATGTTTCCGGTGAAGGCGTTCAGCAGGCACTGTTGAAGCTGATTGAAGGCACGGTTGCTTCCGTACCGCCACAAGGCGGCCGCAAGCATCCGCAGCAGGAATTCCTTCAGGTTGATACGCGTAACATCCTGTTCATCTGTGGCGGTGCGTTCTCCGGTCTGGAAAAGGTTATTCAAAACCGTTCCACCCGTGGCGGCATTGGTTTCAGTGCAGAGGTACGCAGCAAGGAAGAAGGCAAGAAGGTGGGCGAGTCCCTGCGTGAAGTTGAACCTGACGATCTGGTCAAGTTCGGTCTGATCCCGGAATTCGTTGGCCGTCTGCCGGTCCTGGCCACGTTGGACGAGTTGGATGAGGCTGCTCTGATTCAGATCCTCACCGAGCCGAAAAACGCCCTGACCAAGCAATATGCCAAGCTGTTCGAAATGGAAGGTGTAGACCTCGAGTTCCGTACCGATGCACTCAAATCGGTGGCCAAGCGGGCACTGGAGCGCAAGACCGGTGCGCGTGGCCTGCGCTCGATTCTCGAAGGCGTGTTGCTCGACACCATGTACGAAATCCCCTCGCAATCCGAGGTGAGTAAAGTGGTGATCGACGAAAGCGTTATTGAAGGTAAGTCCAAGCCACTGTATATCTACGAAAACAGTGAGCCTGCTGCCAAGGCTGCGCCAGACGCGTAAGCGTTTTGCAGTTGCTTTACAAACAAGGGGCCTTTAGGGGCCCCTTAGTTTTTAGGACGCGTTTTGGCTGTACCGGTTTTCCTGCGTTTAACTGCTGGCAATAAGCTTGTTTTTTTTGCATGCAGCCCCCATCTTGGTTTCAAGCTTACTTTTCAACTGTCATAGAGGCGAAATCATGAAGACAACCATCGAATTGCCTCTCCTGCCGTTGCGTGATGTCGTCGTCTATCCGCACATGGTTATCCCGCTGTTCGTGGGGCGCGAGAAGTCTATCGAAGCCCTCGAGGCTGCGATGACGGGCGACAAGCAGATCCTGCTGTTGGCCCAGAAAAATCCTGCTGATGATGATCCAGGTGAAGATGCCTTGTATCGCGTCGGTACTGTTGCGACTGTGTTGCAACTGCTCAAGCTGCCGGATGGCACCGTCAAGGTGCTGGTGGAAGGTGAGCAACGCGGCGCGGTGGAGCGTTTCATGGAGGTGGACGGCCACCTGCGCGCGGAAGTGGCGCTGATCGACGAAGCCGAGGCCCCTGAGCGCGAATCTGAAGTGTTTGTACGCAGCTTGCTTTCGCAGTTCGAGCAATATGTGCAGCTGGGCAAGAAAGTCCCGGCGGAGGTCCTGTCGTCCCTCAACAGCATCGATGAGCCAAGCCGCCTGGTCGACACCATGGCCGCGCACATGGCGCTGAAGATCGAACAGAAGCAAGACATTCTCGAAATCATCGACCTGTCCGCCCGTGTCGAGCACGTCCTGGCGCTGCTGGATGCCGAAATCGACCTGCTGCAGGTCGAGAAGCGCATCCGTGGTCGTGTGAAGAAACAAATGGAGCGCAGCCAGCGCGAGTACTACTTGAATGAGCAGATGAAGGCCATTCAGAAAGAGCTCGGCGACAGCGAGGAAGGCCACAACGAAATCGAAGAGCTGAAAAAACGCATCGATGCCGCTGGCCTGCCGAAAGACGCCCTGACCAAAGCCAATGCCGAGCTGAACAAGCTCAAGCAAATGTCGCCGATGTCGGCCGAGGCCACTGTGGTTCGGTCCTATATCGACTGGCTGGTACAGGTGCCGTGGAAGGCCCAGACCAAAGTGCGTCTGGACCTGACCCGCGCTGAAGACATTCTTGACGCCGACCACTACGGCCTCGAAGAAGTCAAAGAGCGCATCCTCGAATACCTCGCCGTGCAAAAGCGCGTGAAGAAAATTCGTGGTCCGGTGTTGTGCCTGGTTGGGCCTCCGGGCGTGGGTAAAACCTCCCTGGCCGAGTCCATTGCCAATGCCACTAACCGTAAATTCGTGCGCATGGCACTTGGTGGCGTGCGTGATGAGGCCGAAATCCGTGGTCATCGCCGCACATACATTGGCTCGATGCCAGGAAGATTGATTCAAAAGATGACAAAGGTGGGTGTGCGCAACCCGCTGTTCCTGCTCGATGAAATCGACAAAATGGGCAGCGACATGCGTGGCGATCCGGCGTCGGCCTTGCTCGAAGTGCTCGACCCCGAGCAGAACCACAATTTCAACGACCATTACCTGGAAGTCGACTACGACTTGTCCGACGTAATGTTCCTGTGCACCTCCAACTCCATGAACATTCCGCCAGCTTTGCTGGACCGGATGGAGGTGATTCGTCTGCCGGGTTACACCGAGGACGAGAAGATCAACATCGCGGTCAAATACCTCGCGCCCAAGCAGATTTCGGCCAATGGCCTGAAGAAAGGTGAGATCGAATTCGAAGTCGAGGCCATTCGCGACCTGGTGCGTTACTACACCCGCGAGGCCGGCGTGCGGGGACTTGAGCGCCAGATTGCGAAGATTTGCCGCAAGGCGGTCAAGGAACATGCGCTGGAAAAACGTTTCTCGGTGAAGGTTGCCGCCGACTCCCTGGAGCACTTCCTGGGCGTACGTAAATTCCGTTACGGCCTGGCGGAGCAGCAGGATCAGGTCGGGCAGGTGACTGGCCTGGCGTGGACCCAGGTGGGCGGCGAGTTGCTGACCATCGAAGCCGCGGTGATCCCGGGTAAGGGCCAACTGATCAAGACCGGTTCCCTCGGTGACGTGATGGTCGAATCCATCACCGCTGCCCAGACCGTGGTGCGCAGTCGTGCCCGAAGCCTGGGGATCCCTCTGGACTTCCACGAGAAGCACGACACTCACATCCACATGCCGGAAGGGGCGACCCCTAAAGACGGCCCTAGCGCAGGCGTAGGCATGTGCACGGCCCTGGTCTCGGCCCTGACCGGCATTCCCGTGCGCGCCGATGTGGCCATGACCGGGGAAATTACCCTGCGTGGCCAGGTATTGGCTATCGGTGGCCTGAAAGAGAAATTGCTTGCTGCACATCGGGGTGGAATCAAGACGGTGATCATTCCTGAAGAGAATGTTCGCGACTTGAAGGAAATTCCTGACAATATCAAGCAAGATCTTCAGATTAAACCGGTTAAATGGATTGACGAAGTCCTGCAAATTGCGCTGCAATACGCGCCGGAGCCCTTGCCGGATGTGGCTCCGGAGATAGTCGCGAAGGACGAAAAACGCGAGTCTGATTCCAAGGAAAGAATTAGCACGCATTAATGCGTTAAAGCCTGGGGGCTTCCTTGACAGCTTTTTAGAGCCCTTGTTATAAAGCGGCTCTTAAGTGTCTGTAGGCCATTCAGCACTGGTTTTTGCTTTCACCAAAAAACTTAGAATCATACTCAATAGATATATAAGGGGACTTAGAGTGAACAAGTCGGAACTGATTGATGCTATCGCCGCATCCGCTGATATCCCGAAAGCTGCTGCTGGCCGTGCGCTGGACGCAGTAATCGAATCCGTCACTGGCGCTCTGAAGGCCGGCGACTCGGTGGTACTGGTAGGCTTCGGTACTTTCTCTGTGACTGACCGCCCAGCTCGCACTGGCCGTAACCCACAGACTGGCAAAGCACTGCAAATCGCTGCTGCCAAAAAACCAGGTTTCAAAGCCGGTAAAGCCCTGAAAGAAGCCGTTAACTAAGTTTCGATCAAGCCTTTACCTACCCGGGTCCGACGCAGGTCTGGCCTGGCAGCGGAGCGGAAGCTGACCCACGTATCCATTGGGTCGCCACGCCGGGGGTGTGGGTTCAAACCCCCGTCCGCTCCGCCAGTTACGAGAAGGCGCATCCTCGGATGCGCCTTTCTTCTATCCGGACTCTACCCACGCTCCACGGTTGCCTAATTTTGAAGTTCAACCGTTTCTGGGGGACGCATGCTGCAGAATATCAGGGACAATTCACAAGGCTGGATTGCCAAGACCATTATCGGGATCATCGTCGCATTGATGGCGTTCACCGGTATCGAGGCCATTTTCCAGGCTTCGACCAACACCAAGCAGGACGTGGCCAAGGTCAACGGTGAAGTAATCACCCAGACCGAACTGAGCCAGGCCGTCGACATGCAACGTCGTCAGCTCATGCAACAGCTGGGCAAGGATTTTGATGCCTCCCTGCTGGACGAAAAATTGCTGCGCGATGCAGCCCTCAAGGGCCTGATCGATCGCAAGCTGCTGCTGCAAGGTGCGGCTGACTCCAAGTTCGGCTTCTCCGAAGCGGCACTGGACCAGGTGATCCTGCAGACGCCGGAATTCCAGGTGGACGGCAAATTCAGTGCCGAACGCTTTGACCAAGTGATTCGTCAACTGGGCTACAGCCGTCTGCAGTTCCGTCAGATGCTGACCCAGGAAATGCTGATCGGCCAGGTTCGCGCAGGCATCGCCGGCAGCGGTTTTGTGACCGACGCCGAGGTACTGGCATTTGCCCGCCTGGAAAAACAGACCCGCGATTTCGCCACCGTCAATATCAAGGCCAACCCTGCGGCGGTGAAGCTCACCGACGACGAGGTCAAGGCTTACTATGACCAGCACGCCAAGGAATTCATGACCCCGGACCAGGTAGTCATCGACTATCTGGAACTGAAGAAGTCGTCCTTCTTCGACCAGGTTACCGTCAAGGACGAAGACCTGCAGGCTGCCTATCAGAAAGAAACCGCCAACCTCGCTGAACAGCGTCGTGCGGCGCACATCCTGATTGAAGTCAACGACAAGGTCAGCGAGGCGCAAGCCAAGGCCAAGATCGAGGAAATCCAGGCGCGCCTGGCCAAGGGCGAGAAGTTCGAAGCCCTGGCCAAGGAGTTTTCCCAGGATCCAGGTTCGGCCAACAATGGTGGCGACCTGGGTTATGCCGGCCCAGGCGTTTACGATCCGGACTTCGAGACTGCCTTGTATGCATTGAACAAGGATCAGGTCTCGGCGCCGGTACGCAGCAGCTTCGGTTGGCACCTGATCAAGCTGTTGGGTGTCGAGGCACCGCAAGTGCCGACATTTGCCAGCCTGAAAGACAAGCTGACCCGCGAACTCAAGACCCAGCAGGTCGAGCAGCGTTTCGTCGAAGCGACCAAGCAATTGGAAGATGCGGCATTCGAAGCTTCCGACCTGGCCCAGCCAGCCTCTGACCTCAAGCTGACCGTGCACACCTCCGCGCCATTTGGCCGTGAAGGTGGCGAAGGCATTGCGGCCAACCGTGCCGTGGTCACCGCTGCATTCAGCCCGGAAGTGTTGGATGAGGGTGCCAACAGCACCGCCATCGAGCTGGATCCGGAAACCATCATCGTGCTGCGTGCCAAAGAGCACCTCAAGCCTAAGCAACTGCCGCTGGAAAGCGTTGCGGCCGCGATCCGTACGCAGATGGCCAAGGAACGCGCCAGCGCGGCTGCCAAGGCTCACGCTGACGAGTTGATCGCCAGCTTGCGTGATGGCAAGACTCCGCTGAACCAGCCAGTCGATGGCCAGGCCTGGAAAGTCACTGAAGCGGCGACCCGTAGCCAGGAAACGATTGACCCAGCTGTTCTGCAAGCGCTGTTCCGCATGCCCAAGCCCGTGGCCAAGGACAAGCCGACCTTCACCACCGTGACCCTGGCTGACGGTAGCCTGGTGATCGTGCGCTTGAATGGTGTCAACGAAGCCGCCGCCCCATCGGACGAAGAAAAGGCGCAATACCGCCGCTTCCTCGCTTCCCGCGTGGGTCAGCAAGACTTCGCGGCGTACCGCAAGCAGTTGGAAAGCAAGGCTGATATCAAGAAGTATTGATGTCGGTTTGAACAAAAGCCCTCGGCCTGAAAGGACCTGGGGCTTTTTTTTTATGTGTGTCCCGCCCTGAATAAGGTTTACACCTTCTGGCCTATCTTCAGGAGGACTCAAGGGATAGAGGTCGAAGGCGCAGCCTGTGATGCACCGGCCAAGGCCAGTAGCATCAACAGCACCACCGCCCATGGAAACGCCGCAACCCCCCAGCCCTCAAGCAACACCCCGCCGGCCAGCCCGCCGCCCGCTATCCCCAGGTTCCATACGGTCACCAGCATCGATTGCGCGGCATCCGCCGACGCGCCTGCCGATTTGGCCAGTGCGGTCTGCAACAATGCGGGCAGGCCGCCAAATGCCAGGCCCCAGAGGGCGATAGCCACGTAGATGACGGCGGGTATGTTGATCCAGAACGCCAGCGCCACGGCTATCAAGCCAAACAGCGCACAACTGATCAGCAGCAGTGTATGCAACCAACGATCAATCAACAGGCCGGCTAACCAGATGCTCAGCAGCGCCGCCAGGCCAAACACCAGTAGCACCCGGTCGATATCGGCGGTGATCGCGGCAGGCGCCAGCAGCGGGGCGATGTAGGTGTAGAGAATGTTGTGGGCGAGCACGTAGGTAAAGGTCACCCACAACACCGGACGAATACCTGGCAAGGTCAATACTTCACGCATTCCCAAGCGTTTTCCTGGCGGTTCGCCGGCAAAGTCCGGGAGCTGCCAGCGCGCCCAGATCAGCAGCACCAGCGTCAGCCCGGTCATGATCGCAAAGCTCAGGCGCCAGCCTGCAACGGTGCCTAGGAATGTGCCGGCGGGCACACCCAGGGACAAGGCCAATGGCGCGCCCAGCATCGCTACGGCGATCGCCCGGCCTTGCAAGTGCGGTGCAACCATCCGGCTTGCATAGCCTGCCAACAACGCCCAGAGCAGGCCGGCGAAGACCCCGGCAAAAAAGCGGGCCCCCAGGGTCAGCCCATAGTGACTGGACAGCGCCGTGACACTGTTGACCAGCGCGAAACCACCGATGGCGACCAGTAACAATGGCCGCCGACGCCAGCCTCGGGTCAGCAGCGTCAACGGTATCGCCGCGAGTAGCGACCCTAGCGCGTAGAGAGTGACCAATTGACCGACGAGTGCAGGCGATACGTCGAGGCCTTCGCCCATCTGCGGCAGGAGCCCGGCGGGCATGGCTTCAGTGAGGATGGTGATAAACCCGGCGCACGCCAGGGCCAGCAAGCCGCCCAGCGGTAGTACGTCAGGCTGGGCTGTCGTTGGGCAATCGGTCAGTGAAGGGCTGTTGCTCATAGCGCTCTATCCATGCAAAGGGGCAAGGGGGCAGAGTAGGGGGCTGTGAGCAACGGAAAAACAGGCTAAGGTTCCGAACTTATCGGACACCTATGTCCGTAATACTCAAGGATTCGTTCATGGACAGCCTGGGCAGTCTCTCGGTATTTGTGCAGGTGGCGGAGACTCGCAGCTTTACGGCTGCCGGTCGCGTGCTAGGGGTGTCATCGTCGGCGGTGGGTAAAAGCATCGCACGCATGGAAGAGCGCCTGGGCGTAAGGCTATTTCACCGCAGCACGCGCAGTATCACCTTGACCAGTGAAGGCGCGCTGTTCCTTGAGCGCTCACGGCGCATCCTGGCCGAGGTCGAGGCGGCCGAGCAGGAGTTGACGCAAGCCGGGGCCATCCCTCGGGGTAAGTTGCGCATCAGTGTGCCGCAGGTGCGCGGCCTGTTGATGCCGGTGCTCAGCGACTTTATGCGCGCCTACCCGGCTATCGAATTGGATGTGGATTTTTCCGACCGTATGGTGGACGTGATCGAGGAGGGTTTCGATGCGGTGATTCGCACCGGTAAACCGGAAGATTCGCGCTTGATGGCGCGGCATCTGGGCTATTACCAGTTGGTGCTGGTCGGCACCCCCGGTTACTTCGATCAACATGGCACCCCGCAGCAGCCGCAGGACCTGAGCCGCCATGCCTGCCTGCGCTATAAATTCTGCGCCACCGGCAAGCTGGAAAACTGGCCATTGCGCCAGGTGCCAGGCATTGCCGAGCCGACACTGCGCGCACCGCTGGTCAGTACCACCATCGAGTCCCTCAACCATGTGGTGCTTGAGGGGTTGGGTATCGCTTGCCTTCCGGACTACATGGTCAACCAGGCCGTGGAGCAGGGGCGTTTACAGCGTGTACTGGACGACTACCTCGAGCACCGGGGTAGTTTCTGGATGTTGTGGCCATCAAGTCGCCATGCCTCGGCCAAACTCCGCGTGTTTATTGACCTTATGTGTGCCGGGCTTTTTCCTGTAGGCACCGATGTGTAGGCCTGTGACGTTTTACCGACAGGAATGCGCGCGCCAAGGCCTCGTTCTGTTGCACAATACCGCCCTGACTGTTTTCCTCAGGATTTTCAATGTCGACATCATTTCACTTGCGTAGCCTCGGGTTGGCGCTGGTGCTGGCGGGCGCCGCGGGCTGCTCGTCACCCAAGACCGCTATTTATGAACATGAAAATTTCGACGACTCTGGTACGTTTTCCCGGGATTACCCGGTCACTGACGTGGCAGCGTGCGAGGCCGCACGGCGTGCCCTGCTGAGCCAGGGCTACATCATCACCAGCAGCGATCCGAAACTGGTAGTGGGTAACAAGAGTTTCCAGCAGACCGGCGAGACTCACCTGCAAATCAGCTTCAACGTGGTGTGTGCCGATGACGGCAAGGGCAAAAACCACTCGACGATGTTCGCCAACGCCCTGCAGGACCGCTATGCGCTGAAGAAGGTCAACAACTCCGCAAGCCTGGGGGTGGGCGTGCTGGGCTCGGTGTCGATGCCGATTGGCTCCACCGATGACTCGATGGTGAAGGTGGCGAGCGAGACCGTCTCGGCGCCGAAGTTCTACGAGCGCTACTTTGCCCTGGTGGACGTGTTCCTGCCTCAGGAAGTCAAGAAGGCGGCGCATATTCCAGAGACGCCCAAGGCGGACCTGGGGGTACCGGAACCCAAGGTCGCCCCAGCGGCCGAGAAAACGCCAACGCCGAAGGAAGCACCCGCGGCGCCGGCCGCCTCGGAGCCGGTTGTACCTGCGCCGGAGGCTGCGCCGATTGCCCCGCAGGCAGAACCGACACCTGCACCGACACCAGCGCCAACCACGTCGGACCTGCCGCCGCCGACAGAGCCGATTCCACCCCTGCCGACGCCTGCACAGTAAATCAGACCGCTACGGGATTGGTCTTGTCGACATTGATTCCGTAGCGCCTGATCGCCTCACTGACTTTGTCGCGTCCGATCAACCCGTCGTCGGCCAGCGCCTTCAGTGCCGCCAGCACGATGAAATGCCGGTCCACCTCGAAGAACTCGCGCAAGGTTTCCCGTGTATCCGACTGCCCGAAGCCGTCCGTGCCCAGCGCAACAAAGCGCCGGTTTGCCACGAAGGGGCGGATCTGGTCGGCGAAGAGCTTCATGTAGTCAGTGGCCACCACCACCGGGCCCATCTGTCCGGCCAGGCATTGTTCGACGTAACTCAAGCGCGGTTCACGTTCCGGGTGCAGCAGGTTCCAGCGTTCCGCTTCATGCCCATCACGGCGCAACTCGGTCAGGCTGGGCGCACTCCACACGGTGCTGTGTACGGCGAAATCCTTGTCGAGCAATGCAGCAGCAGCGATCACTTCCCGCAGGATCGAACCACTGCCCATCAATTGCACCTGTGCTTGCTGATGAGTACTCAGGGGATACAAACCCTTGAGAATGCCTTCTTCCACGGCTTCGGGCATTGCCGGGTGTGGGTAGTTCTCGTTGAGCAGGGTGATGTAGTAGTAAATATCCTCCTGCTCGACATACATGCGCCGCATGCCCTCGCGAATGATCACCGCCAGCTCGTAGGCAAAGGTCGGGTCATACGACACACAGCAGGGAATCACTGACGCCAGGATATGGCTATGCCCATCGTCATGCTGCAAGCCTTCGCCCATCAGGGTGGTGCGCCCGGCCGTGGCGCCCAGCAGGAAACCGCGCGCCCGTGCGTCGCCAGCCGCCCAGGCCAGGTCGCCGACGCGCTGGAAGCCGAACATCGAGTAGAAAATGTAGAAGGGTACGGTCATCAGGGCGTGGTTGCTGTAGGACGTACTCGCCGCGATCCAGGAGGAAATGGCGCCAGATTCATTCAGGCCTTCCTGCATGATCTGTCCGTCCTTACTCTCCTTGTAGTAGCTCAGTTGCCCAGCGTCCTGTGGGGTGTAGAGCTGGCCGACGGCGGAGTGGATACCTATCTGACGGAAGAGGCTTTCCATACCGAAGGTGCGTGATTCGTCCGGCACGATGGGTACGACCCGCTTGCCTAGGTGCGGATCCTTGAGCAGCGTGCCGAGGATCCGCACAAAGGCCATGGTGGTGGAGATGGCGCGCTCGCCGGTGTCTTTGAGCTGGGTGGCGAAGGCGCTCAGCTCCGGAATCTGCAGTGACTCGACGGCGGTGTGGCGCGCTGGCACATAGCCGCCCAACGCTAGGCGCCGTGCGGCGAAGTAGCGAGCTTCTTCGCTCTCGGCGGCTGGCTTGAGGTAAGGGATTTCGGCCAACTGCTCATCAGGCACTTCCAGGCCGAAGCGGTCGCGGAAGGCTTTGACGGCATCGGCGCCCATTTTTTTCAGTTGGTGGTTAATGTTCTGGCCTTCGCCAGCTTCGCCCATGCCAAAACCCTTGACGGTTTTCGCCAGGATCACCGTGGGCTGGCCGGTATGACGCACAGCGGCAGCATAGGCGTTATAGACCTTGTCGGGGTCATGACCGCCTCGTGAGAGTTTCCAGATATCCTCGTCGGACAGGTCTGCAACCAGTGCCAGCAACTCTGGGTATTTGCCGAAGAAATGTTCGCGCACATAGGCGCCATCCTGGGATTTGTAGTTCTGATAATCGCCGTCCACGCACTCCATCATGCGTTGGCGCAGCAGCCCGCTCTGGTCTTTTTCCAGCAGCGCGTCCCAGCCACTGCCCCAGATCACCTTGATCACATTCCAGCCTGCCGCGCGGTAGAGGCTTTCGAATTCCTGGATCACCTTGGCATTGCCGCGTACCGGGCCGTCCAGGCGTTGCAGGTTGCAGTTGACCACGAAGATCAGGTTGTCGAGCTTTTCGCGCCCGGCCAGGGAAATGGCGGCCATTGATTCCGGCTGGTCCATTTCGCCATCACCGAGGAACGCCCAGACCTTGCGGCCCTGGTGCTGCTTGAGCGCGCGCAACTCCAGGTAGCGCATAAAGCGCGCCTGGTAGGCGGCGGTGATCGGCCCGAGCCCCATGGACACGGTGGGGAATTGCCAGAAGTCCGGCATCAATCGTGGGTGGGGGTAGGACGATAAGCCCTGGCCACCGGCCTCGCGCCGGAAGTTGTCCAACTGCGCTTCGCTGATGCGGCCTTCGAGGTAGGCACGCGCGTAGATGCCTGGGGAGGAGTGACCCTGGATGTACACCAGGTCGCCATCGAACGTGTCGGTGCGCCCACGGAAAAAATGGTCGAAGCCGACGTCATACAGCACGGCGGCCGACGCATAGGTGGCGATATGCCCACCGACACCGGAATGTTTGCCGGCGCGCAGCACCATGGCCATGGCATTCCAGCGGATAAACGCATTGGTGCGGCGTTCGATGGCCAGGTTGCCGGGGTAGGGCAGCTGGCGGTCTACCGGGATCGTGTTGATGTAGGGCGTGGTCACCCGCCCGTAGAAGTCACCATGCCGCGCCACGTCGAAATCCAGCAACTGGTCGATCAGGTAATGGGCGCGCGGGCGGCCTTCGGTGGACAGCACCGACTCGATGGACTCCAGCCACTCGCGGGTTTCCTGTGGATCGGCGTCGCGTCTGACTGTGTTATTCGGGGTCATGTGAGGCTCCAGGGTAGGCGGATTTCAAGGGGTGGGCTCCTTGTGGGAGTGTTGCAATATGATTGCAATTGCAACTACATGAGCGAATCTAGCGCGGGATGAGCTACTATTGCAACCTTCTTGAAATCCACCGGATGGTGTTGCATGTCGTCGAAAGAGCCCGATGTATGGTTCCGTTTTGTCAGGGCCCACAGGACGGTTATCCGTGAAATCGAGCGCCGCCTGGCGGCCGCCGACTTGCCGCCTTACGCCTGGTACGACGCACTGTGGGGCCTGGAAAGCGGCCCCGAAGGCACCCGCCGCATGCACGAGTTGGCCGATGTGCTGGCCATCGAGCGCTATAACCTCACCCGCCTGGTAGACCGCCTGGAAAAGGACGGCCTGGTGGTGCGTTCACGCTCCGACGGCGATGGTCGCGCGGCATTTGCGTCGATCACCGATGCCGGCCGGGCATTGCGTAAAAAAATGTGGAAGATCTACGAAAGCACGGTGGACGAGTTGTTCCTGTCGCAGATCGAACCGGAGCAGCGCCAGGCGTTTGCCGAGGCGTTGGAGCGTACTGCCGGGATGGCGATGGCGGCAGGTGTTCAAACCCGTGGCCGACGCAAGTCGGAAGCTTGATGCCGATCCCATGTGGGAGGGGGCAAGTCCCCTCCCTCAATGGCGTGCATGCCTGTTCATTTCAGTGCATACCGGTTTATCGCCAGGTCCACCTGCCGGGCATCAATAAGCCCTTCTTCCGCCAAGGCGTTCAATGCCAATACCGCAATCCAGTAGCGACTGGGCGCGGTCGCCTGCACCGAACCGGCTCCCAGCGCCACGAACCGCGCATCCACATACGCCGCCAACTGATCGACAATTGCCTGCGGATAACCGGTGACGGCAATGACCGGCGCCGCATTTCCGGCCAGGCAATCGCGTAAATGGCAGCTGCGTTTGGGGGCTGTCGGATGCAGGCGATTCCAGCGTTCAGTGGTCGCCGCTTCACGGGCCAACCGCGTATAGCTGGGACAGCTCCACAGTTGGGCCGTGATCTTCCAATCCTCTTCCAACAATCGCGCCGCCTGGACGACTTCTTCCAGCGCCCGGCCTGCGCCGAGCAATCGCACATCCCATGAGGGATCGCCCTGGATCGGGTACATGCCCTTGAGCGCATCCTCACGGTCCTGTGCGCTCAAGGGCACTGCGCTTGCGTGGTCATGCAGCGCCAGGTAATAGAAGCCCGGTTGGCCTTCGACATACAGCGTGCGCAACCCTGCCAGCACAATCGCCTGGGCTTCCTCGCCCGAAGCCGGGTCGTAGGGCGTGCAGCGCGGATGGGTCGCCAGCCATATCGGCAGGGACGGCTGCGTGCCCTTGGGCCAGTGGGAGGCGTGGTTTTCGATGTCGTTGCACAAGATGCCGCGCTGCGTCGTCTCCTCCGTCAAGGCGCATAACTGCGCAGACGACACGGCGCTGTGCAGGTACAGCAGCGGTTTTTCCCCGGTATTGCGTGCGAACCAGCTGGGCCATCCATCTACGCGCCGGGAGTGGGACTGGCCGCGGATCACCCAGGCCTGTCGGCTGGATTCCAGGGTGTTGGCGATGTTCATCACGGTGTATAGCGGTGAGCGGCAGGCCGTTGTCGTGCAACTCAAGGCGTCGAGACAGAGCTGCGCGGCGCGGGCGGTAGCGGTGGTCATAGGGAGGGCACCTGGCGACGAATGCCCTTACCTTAGTGGAAATCGGTATATTATTGCAATTGCAATGATTGCAATTGTACTTAAAGCCTCCTGTGCTAAATCCGTATAACGCTGCTACGTTTAATCTTGGAGTGCAGGAACGTCATGACGTCGACATATTTTCGTCATCACGGCACTTTAGGCTGGCTGTGCAGGTCATTTGTCTGCAGCCGTTTTTAATTCAAAACAAGGAGCCCACCATGGACGATTACCAGGAAGAACTGCTGGAGTACCAGGCCTTTGAACTGGACCCTCTGGATCCGGCCGATGACGCCACCGAGCTGTAAGACCGACTTCAGGCGGAGTGCCGCTGACTGCGGCGAAATTCCCCTGGGGTCTGGTTGTTCCACCGCCTGAACGCCCGTTGAAAGGCTTGGGCCGAGGCAAAACCGAGCAAATAGGCGATCTCGCCGAACGCCAGTTCCGTATCGCGAATGTAAGTCATGGCCAGGTCGCGGCGGGTGTCGTTGAGGATTGCGCGAAACTGAGTGCCTTCTTCGGCCAGTTTGCGGCGTAGCGTCCAGGTGGGTAGCTTCAAGCGTGCCGCCACTTCTTCCAGGTCGGGTTCCCGGCCACCATTGAGCATCGGCCCGAGCAACCGGGTAATGCGCTCGCGCAGGCTGCGGGTGCGAGTCAACTGCTCCAATTCCCTTTCACACAATTGCAGCAAGAGTTGCCACGTGCTTGGACAGTGCTGTGGGTTGCGCAGGGCCAGGGTTTGTTGGCTGAGACGCAGTTGATTGATGTCGGCGCCGAAGTGGACCAGGCCGTCACCCAGCACGTTGTACTGGTCGCTGTACTCGGGGGCGTCGAATTCAATCTCGATGCGCTGTGCCTGCACCGGTTGCTGGGCCAGGCTCGACAGTTGGTGCAGCCACCCGGCGATGATCGAGTCCACCACAAAGCGGTTGTAGGCGTTGTAGGGGCTGATGGAATAGAAGCGCAGCCAGGCGCCTTCGGCATCCTCATGAAAACTCGATTGCCCGCGATAGTTGGAACCGTACAGCGCTTCGAAGCGTGTGAGGGTGCGCGCCGCTTCACGCACGTTGGGGGCCTGGGCGGCCGTGACCCCGGCCAGGCCGGCCTGGCTCAAGCGACTGAGTTGGCCCATGCGCAGGCCCAGGGCCGGGTCGCCGGTGAGTTGGATGGCGGCATGGCCCAGGCGCATATAGCGCGGGATCGACAAGCGCGCGCCCGCTTCGGCGAGGCGTGCCGGGTCAAGGCCGTATTGCAGCAGCAGGGGTTGCGGGTCGAGGCCGTGGCTGTGGATTGCGTCGGCCAGGGTGTGCACGAAGCCCACCGACAGATCCCCCAGGCGCACCGGTTTCACGGCATTACAACCAGATATTCAGCAGGCGTGCGCCGCGGGCGTCGCCGTCGGCGATGATTTGCCCGTTGCTGCTGAGGAAACTGTGCCCGGCAGTGCCCAGGTCCCAGAACTGCCCACGCAGGAACACGCTCATGCCGGCGCTGGCCTGGCTGATGGCGGGCTGGCTGATGAGGGTGAGACGGCGCCAGGCCTCGCCCTCGCTGAGCTCTTCGGGCTTGAGGCTGATTTCCGGTGGGGTGGACACACTTTTGAAGCCACGCCATGGGCGGTCCCAGGTGTCGCGACCGATGACAAACGCCGGCACCGCGATCAGCTGTGCGCCTTGTTCGTTGAGCTTGCGATAGTTGTCCGGGTACCAGCTGTCACTGCCGATCAGGATACCCAGGCGTCCAGCCGGGGTGTCGACTACGCTGACGATGGTTTCATCGCCCGGCTCGATAAAACCGCGCTCATCGTAGATCGGGTAGAGCTGGCGTTGCGGCTGGCCCACGGGCAAACCGTCGGCGGCAAACACCAGGCTGGCGTTGTACAGCGCACCATGGCCGACCTGCAAGTGACCTTGGCGGACGCTGGGGTTGGGCAGGGCGATGGAGCCGGCCACCAGGGTCACGCCAAATTCCTTGGCCAGGCCGCCGAACAGTACCTGGTAATCGCGCGCCATCTCCGGGGCTTTCATGCGCAGGTAGGCATCGTCCATGCGGTTATCGCCGGTGGCGCTGATCCAGGCCCGCAGGAACTGCAACGGGTTGCTGATCGACAGCCAATTCATCGCATCTTTGACATGGGGCGCTTGGTACAGCTCGTTTTTCTCACCGCCGAGCATCAGCCAGGTGCCGATGTGTTCCGGCAGCACCACGATGGTCTTTTCATTGATCAGCCCCTGGTCGCGGGCTTTTTGCAGGTAGGCCGCCAGCTTCAGGTGCAGGCGTTCCAGGCTCTGGTAGTCAGCGGGGAACAGCTCGGGCTGGATGCCCAGCAGATTGCCGCGGTCGGCCGGCTGGCCTTCGTTGACGGCCAGGGTAATGCGCAGGTCGGACAGGTAATGCGCCACGGGGCGCTCCTGGGTCCAGACCAGATACGCGGCGATGGCGGCAACCAGGGCCATGGTGACGGTAAGAACGAGAAGTTTACGCATGGGGGAACAGACAACGGACCAAGTGCAGGGTTCGCACCTAGGGTAGGGCCCATGCCCCGGCTTGCCAAGGGGCACTGTGCATTTGGATCAATAACTTGTCAGTTTCAGTCATTGAGCCGTCATCCCTCGCCTCTTAGTCTGTGGGACATAAACCGATGACGGGCCCTACGAGCCTGCCACACCCCCGTGATGATCCGTTGTGGAGCTTGACCATGACCGCTGCTGCGTACCCGCACCTGCTGGCCCCGTTGGACCTGGGTTTTACCACCTTGCGCAACCGTACCCTGATGGGCTCGATGCACACCGGCCTGGAAGAGAAACCGGGCGGTTTCGAGCGCATGGCGGCCTATTTTGCCGAGCGCGCCCGTGGCGGCGTGGGCCTGATGGTCACCGGCGGCATTGGCCCGAACGACGAAGGCGGGGTGTATGCCGGCGCGGCCAAGCTGACCACCGAGCAGGAGGCGCAGAAGCACAGGATCGTCACGCAGGCCGTCCATGACGCGGGCGGCAAGATCTGCATGCAGATCCTCCACGCTGGCCGTTATGCCTACAGCCCCAAGCAGGTCGCGCCGAGTGCGATCCAGGCACCGATCAACCCGTTCAAGCCCAAGGAGCTGGACGAGGCGGGCATCGAAAAGCAGATCCAGGATTTCGTCACCTGCTCGCTGCTGGCTCAGTCCGCCGCGTACGACGGCGTGGAAATCATGGGCTCCGAAGGCTACTTCATTAACCAGTTCCTCGCCGCTCATACCAACCACCGTACCGACCGTTGGGGCGGCAGCTACGAAAACCGCATGCGCCTGGCGGTCGAGATTGTGCGCCGGGTGCGCGAAGCGGTGGGCCCGAACTTCATCATTATCTTCCGCCTGTCGATGCTCGACCTGGTCGAAGGCGGCAGCACCTGGGAAGAAATCGTGCAGTTGGCCAAGGCCATCGAGCAGGCCGGCGCCACGCTCATCAACACCGGGATTGGCTGGCACGAAGCGCGTATCCCGACCATCGCGACCAAGGTACCGCGTGGCGCCTTCAGTAAAGTCACCGCCAAGTTGCGTGGCGCGGTGCAGATTCCGCTGATCACCACCAACCGCATCAACACCCCGGAGATTGCCGAGCAGATCCTTGCCGAAGGCGATGCCGACATGGTGTCGATGGCACGACCGTTCCTCGCTGACCCGGAGTTCGTCAACAAGGCCGCTGCCGGTCGCGCCGATGAAATCAACACCTGCATCGGCTGCAACCAGGCCTGCCTGGACCACACCTTTGGCGGCAAGCTGACCACTTGCCTGGTCAACCCGCGGGCGTGCTACGAGACCGAGCTGAACTACCTGCCGGTAAAACAGATCAAGAAAGTCGCCGTGGTCGGCGCCGGCCCCGCAGGCCTGGCAGCGGCTACCGTGGCGGCTGAGCGCGGCCATCAAGTCACGTTGTTTGACTCCGCCAGCGAGATCGGCGGCCAGTTCAATATCGCCAAGCGCATACCGGGCAAGGAAGAGTTCTTCGAAACCCTGCGCTACTTCAAGCGCAAGCTGCAGACCACCCACGTCGAGGTGTGCCTCAACACCCGTGTGGATGTCGCGCAACTGGTGGCGGGCGGCTATGACGAGATTATCCTGGCCACCGGCATTGCGCCGCGTACCCCGGCGATCCCGGGTATCGACAATGCCAAGGTGCTGAGCTACCTGGACGTGATCCTTGAGCGTAAGCCGGTGGGCAAGCGCGTCGCGGTGATCGGTGCCGGTGGCATCGGCTTTGATGTGTCGGAATTCCTCGTGCACCAGGGCGTCTCCACCAGCCTGGACCGTGATGCGTTCTGGAAAGAGTGGGGCATCGACACCCAACTGCAAGCCCGTGGCGGCGTGGCCGGGATCAAGCCCGAGCGTCATGCACCGGCGCGCGATGTGTTCCTGCTGCAACGCAAGGCTTCCAAGGTCGGCGACGGCCTGGGCAAGACCACCGGCTGGATTCACCGCACCGGGTTGAAGAACAAGCAGGTGCAGATGCTCAACAGCGTCGAATACTTGAAGATCGACGATGAGGGCCTGCATATCCGCATCGGCGCCGAGGGCGAGCCGCAGCTGTTGGCGGTGGACAATATCGTCATCTGTGCCGGCCAGGATCCGTTGCGCGAATTGCAGGACGGCCTGGTCGCCGCGGGCCAGCACGTGCACTTGATCGGCGGTGCCGATGTGGCGGCCGAGCTGGACGCCAAGCGCGCCATCAACCAGGGCTCGCGCCTGGCGGCCGAGCTGTAAGGAACCGAGGCGGGGCGGTGTTAGACTACCGCCCCTTTTTCATGCAGATGTTCCCCCGATGGGTCCCTTCGATTGGCTTCCCTGTGCGCCGCTTGAACCCTTGCCGCTGGACTGGCTGAACGGGGTTGAACTGGCCGTGCTGCGCCTGGACCGCATCGACCCGCTGATCAGCGGCAACAAGTGGTTCAAGCTCACCGGGCACTTGGCCCAGGCGCAACAGGCCGGTGCGAACGGAATCATCAGCCTGGGCGGAGCGCACTCCAACCATTTGCACGCGCTGGCGGCGGCGGGCAAACGCTTCGGTTTCCCTACCGTCGGCCTGTTGCGCGGCCATCCTCAAGACACCCCCACCGTGATCGACCTGAAAGCCTTCGGCATGCAGTTGCATTGGCTGGGGTATGGCGGCTATCGCGCACGCCACCAACCTGGATTCTGGGCGCCATGGCGTGAGCAGTATCCGGACTTACATCCTGTGCCCGAAGGCGGCGGCACGCTCTGCGGGGCGTCGGGGTGTGGCGTGTTGGTCGAGCAGGCTCGCGCGCAGTTGGGCAACCTGGGGTGGGCGGATTACACGGCCTGGTGGCTGGCGGCGGGCACTGGCACCACCCTGGCGGGCCTGGTGCTGGCAGAGGCTGGTGCGCATCCGGTGTTTGGCGCAATGGCGGTGCCGGATGATCACGGTGTCGCGCAAAACGTGCAGGCCATCGTGCAGCAGGGATATGAGCTGCTGGACGCCAGCCGGGGCGGGTTTGCCAAGGTTGACCCACTCCTGCTCGACTTTATCGACGCCACCGAACAGGCCTGCGGTGTGCCGCTCGAGCCGCTGTACACCGGCAAGGCGTTGCTGGCGTTGAAGCAACAGGTCGAGGCCGGACGCTTCGGTCGCGGCACTCGCCTGATCTTCATCCATACGGGCGGCTTGCAGGGCCGTCGTGGGATTGGCGCCTAGCGCTTGGGCATCATGCGCAACACCGTGTTATCGCGCATGAAGTAATGGTGGTAAAGGCCGGCCACCGCGTGCAGCCCGATCAACCAATAACCGATCGAACCGCCCAGTTCGTGCCATTCCTTGATCTGCTTGGCCAGGTCCTTGTTTTCACCGATCAGCGGCGGTAACTCGACCCCGTAGAACATCACGGAATGCCCTTGGGCGCTGACGATCAGCCAACCGGCGATCGGCATGCCGATCATGAACACGTACAGCGCCAGATGCATCAGGGTCGCCAGCGAGGACTGCCATGGCGGGGGGGCCGGAACGATCTTCGGTGCAACGCCCAGGCTGCGTGCAAACAGGCGCAGCCACACCAGCACAAACACGGTCAGGCCGAACATGAAGTGCATTTCGACGATCAACGCCCGCCCGCCACTGCCTTTGGGAAAGATCCCGCGAAACTCAATGCAGGCGTAGACCACCGCCAGCAACACCACCATCAACCAGTGCAACGCAATCGACATGGTGCTGTAGCGTGTATCGGAATTTTTCCACGGCATCGCTTTCTTCCTCACTCATCAGGGCAAACCTCCGTTCTTTGGCGACGAAGTCCTTTTACTGTAAGCCTGTTTTGCCGGATTTGCCCGACGCGAATGCCGTTGTGTTGACCTTGATCAGTGCGCTTGCGGCATTTCACCGCGTGCCAGGCGCTGGTTGATGTCCGTGATCACCGCCGGCAGGTCGCTGATGGTGTCGATCAGGTAGTGCGGGCGCGAGGCTTGGAACAGCGTCTCGATGCGCGTGCGTTCGCTGGCCAGGGTGGCGCTGTCCAGTGCGCGAAATTGCGCGTAGGTCAGGCCCAGGGCGTTGCCGGAGCAGGTCAGGGCCACGGTCCACATCCCGGCGCGGCGGCCTTCGAGAATGCCCGGGACGGTGTCGTCGACCTTGACGCAGGCCGCCACATCGTCAATGCCCAGCGCGATCACGTTGGCCAGGGCCTGGGCCGGCCATGGACGGCCATTGGGGACTTCGTCGGTGGCAACCACGTGGTCGGCGCTATAGCCGTTGCGGGCCGCCAGGGCGACAACCTTGTCCATCACTGGCTTGGGGTAGCCCGAGCAGGAACCGATCTTGATCCCCTGTGCACGCAGCGCCGCGATGGTGTCGAGGGCGCCGGGGATCAGGGCCGAGTGTGCGGCGATTTTCTCGATCTGCAAGGGCATGAAGCGCTGGTAGATGGCGGTGACGTCGTCATCGCTGGGCGTGCGGCCGAACACCTTGCGGTAGCGCTCGGCGACCGCCGGTTGGTCGCAGAGGGTGCGGATATGGTCCCACTTGCCCATGCCCATCGGGCCACGGGCTTCTTCGATCGAGACGGGCACGTCGAACTCGGCGAAGGCTTCGACAAAGATCTGCGTGGGGGCGAACGAACCGAAGTCGACTACGGTGCCAGCCCAGTCGAGGATGACGGCCTGGAGGGTGTTGGGGGTTTGATAGTTCATGGGTCGAATCCTGTGGGTCATGGGGAGAATCAAATGTCCAACACTTCCATCTCTTGCAGCACCTGGGCGACCGCCGCCACCGCCGCCTGCATCTCGGCGATATCGACGTGGCCGATGCAGCCGACGCGGAAGGTCTCGACCTCGGTCAATTTGCCGGGATACAGAATGAAACCCTTGGCCTTGACCCGTTCATAGAACGCCTTGAACTGGTAGCGCGGGTCTTTTGGCGCGTGGAAGGTGACGATGATCGGCGCCTGGATCGCTGCCGGCAGGAAGCTGCGCAGGCCCAGTTCGGCCATGCCGTCGAGCAACGCCTGGCAGTTATTGGCGTAGCGCTGATGGCGCGCGGGCAGGCCGCCCTCTTCGTGGTAGTGCAGCAGCGCTTCGTGCAGGGCGGCGACCACGTGGGTGGGCGGGGTGAAGCGCCACTGGCCGGTCTTGGCCATGTAGCTGTGCTGCTCGAACAGGTCCATCGCCAGGGAGTGGCAGTTGCCTTGGGCGGCGGCCAGCGCCTGTTTTTCGGCGAAGACAAAGCCCATGCCGGGCACGCCCTCCAGGCATTTGCCCGAGGCGGCGATCAACGCCTCGAACGGCACTTGGCGGGCATCGATCGGCAGTGCGCCGAACGAGCTCATGGCGTCGACGATCAGGCGCTTGCCGTGGCGTTTGACCACCTCGGCGATCTGCGGCAGCGGATTCAGAATGCCGGTGCTGGTTTCGCAGTGGATCAAGGCGACGTGGGTGATGGCCGGGTCGGCGTGCAGCAGGCGGTCGACGTCGGCGGCGGTAGTGGGTTCGTCCTCGGCGGTCGCAAAGGTGCTGAACGTACGGCCGAGTACTTCACAGATCTTCGCCAGGCGTTTGCCATAGGCGCCGTTGATCAGCACCAGCACCTTGCCGTCGCGGGGCACCAGGGTGCCGATGGCGGCTTCGACGGCGAAGGTGCCGCTGCCCTGCAAGGGGATGCAATGGTGGCTTTCGGCACCGTTGAGGATCGCCAGCAGTTGCGCGCAGGTGCTGGCAGTGAGTTGGTTGAAACGGTCATCCCATGACCCCCAATCCACCATCATTGCCTGGCGAGTGCGGGCAGAGGTGGTCAAGGGGCCAGGTGTCAGCAGGATCGGCGCGGCAGTGCTCATCTCAAGTCCTTGCAAGCTGTTTGGGGGTGAAGCTACGGCGCCTAAATTGCAGTTTGGCTTGTTATCAATCAAATTGTTTGTTGTTATGCGAGCTATCAGTCAGGCCGATAGCCAGGTCAATCCCCATGAACCTGTTCCAATTGCGCGCATTCGATGCCGTGGCCCGCGAGGGTAGCTTTACCCGTGCGGCAGCGCGGCTGTTCATCAGCCAGCCGGCGGTCACCGGGCATATCAAGGCCCTGGAGGAGCACTACCAGATCCCGCTGTTGCGTCGCACGGCGCGGCGGGTCGAGTTGACCGAGGAGGGCGCGCGCCTGGCGGCGATCACGCGCGCGATCTTCGGCCTGGTCGACGAGGCGCAGACCCTGCTGGAGGCCAATCGACAATTGCTCTCCGGGCGCCTGGAAGTGGCGGCGGACGGCCCGCACCTGGTGATGCCGATGATTGCCAGCCTGCGTGCGCGTTACCCCGGCATCACCGTCAACCTGCGCTTGGGCAATGCCCAGGAAACCCTGGCGGCGTTGCTGGCCGAGCACGTGGATGTAGCGGTGCTGACTGAGGCGGAGCCGCGCAATGGCTTGCACCTGCACCCCTTGGGCGAGTCGCGGATTTGCGCGTTGGTACCGGCCAGCCACCCGTGGGCGACGCTGCCCAAGGGCATTGGCCTGGAGCAATTGAACGAGGTGATCATGGTGCTGCGCGAGCCCGGCTCCATCACCCGACGCACCTTCGACGACGCCTGCCTGGCGACCAATGTGCAACCCAGGGTGTTGCTGGAACTGGACAGCCGCGAGGCGGTGACCGAAGCCGTCGCGGCTGAATTGGGGGTTGGCGTGGTGTCGTCGATGGAGGTCAGCCAGGACCCGCGCGTGCAGGCGGTGCCGATCCGCGGCGAGGGGCTGCTGAACCGGCATATGCTCGGGTGCATGGAGCGGCGCCGGTCGTTGCGTTTGATTCAGGCGTTCTTCGAGCTGGCGCCGATGAGGGGCTTGGTGCCGGAGCAGGATGCGACGATCAAACCCTTGCGAACCTGAGGGGTATGGCCGGTTTTTGGTGGATCAGAGCGTTTTTGCCCTATAAACTCTGCCCCCAAAGCGCCGGCCAGTAGACGTTTCGGCGCGATGGACGAGAAGAGAGTGAGTCATGGGCGCACAGTGGAAAGTCAAACATAAAGAAGCGGCAGCCAATGCCAAGGGCAAGATCTTCGGCAAGCTGGTGAAAGAGATCACCATCGCCGCGCGCAATGGCGCCGACACGGCGACCAACGCCCACCTGCGTCTGGTGGTGGAGCAGGCCAAAAAGGCTTCGATGCCCAAGGAAACCCTGGACCGCGCCATCAAGAAAGGTGCCGGCCTGCTGGGTGAAACCGTGCAGTACCACCGGGTGACCTACGAAGGGTTCGCCCCGCACCAGGTGCCGTTGATCGTCGAGTGCGTCACCGACAACATCAACCGCACCGTGGCGGAAATCCGCGTGGCCTTCCGTAAGGGCCAACTGGGGGCTTCCGGCTCCGTGGCCTGGGACTTCAACCACGTTGGCCTGATCGAAGCGTCGCCGGACAGCCCGGACGCTGATCCGGAAATGGCCGCGATTGAAGCCGGCGCCCAGGACTTCGAAGAAGGTGAAGAAGAAGGCACCACCCTGTTCATTACCGAGACCACCGACCTGGACGCCGTGCAAAAAGCCTTGCCGGAGCAGGGCTTCACCGTACTGTCGGCCAAGCTGGGCTACATCTCGAAAAACCCGGTGAGCGGCTTGACCGACGCGCAGATGGCGGAAGTCGAAGCCTTCCTCGAAGGTCTGGACAACCATGACGACGTGCAGGATATGTTCGTCGGCTTGGCAGGCTGATTGAGAGCTGAATAAGCTCGGCTTGAATGTGGGAGGGGGCTGGCTCGCGATGGCAGTGGGTCAGCCAACACACCTGCCAACCGTGCCACCGCCTTCGAAGCCTCGCTAAAGCTCGACATCTCCCTCAGGGGATTGGCGGTATCCACGAGATCCACAGCCGGGCTGCTTTCTACCTGCCACCAGCAATCCAGTGTGGGAGGGGGCTTGCTCCCACATTCGGTTCAGGGGTGTGGGATAGATTGCAGCAGCGCTTCGACTTCCTCGAAACTCGGCCGTGCCAACACCTCCGGCTGGCAGCAGCGCGCCTGCAAGCCTTCTAGCACCTGACGCGTGTCGTCGCTCAAACCCGTGTCAATCCGCTCCAGAAACTCCCCGAGCAACACCCCGAACGCCCGCACTTCAATGCGCTGCAACGCCCTGGTCTCCAGGGTATCTGCCGTGGCATGGAATGACGCGGCGCCAAAATCCCCCAGCAGGCAATCACCCGCCGCATTCCACAGGATATTGTGGCCGTACAGGTCACCATGGGTGATGCCGTGCCGGTGCAGGTGTGCGGCCACCGAGGCGATGCCCCGCGCCATGCGCAATGCCACGGCGAGGCTGAAGCGGGTAGCAGGGTCGTAGATGTCGCGGGTGCAGGACGCGAGGCTGGGCAGGGCGGCGAGGTTACGGTAGCTCGGTTCGATCAGGTCCATCACCAGCGCGGCCTGGCCGTCGGGGTGGCCCACCACACGGCCTTCGACCTTGATCAGGTTGGGGTGCTGCCCGGCCGCGATGCAGGCCTGCATTTCATGCAATGGCGAGCCGTCGCTGGTGATGGCGCCTTTATAGAGTTTGACCGCGACGGGCTTGGCCTCAGGTTGCCACATGGCCTTGCGAATCACTCCGGAGGCACCTTCCCCGAGCACGTCGGCGAGCGCCAGTTGCGACCAGGGAATATCCGGTGTCGCGTCGTCGGCGGCCACGTCAACCGCCATTTCCACCGGGTTGCCGGCGTAGGCCAGCCAGGTCAGGCTCGGCAGTGTCAGCAGCCATTCGGGCAAGCGGGTCAGACGGTTGGAGGCGATGCGGATCAGCTCAAGGTTCTGGCAGTTGGCCAGGCTCGGCGGCAAATGCGCGAGTTGGTTGCCGGCCAGCATCAGTTTTTGCAGCAACGGCCGCTGGCCCAGTTCGTCGGGCAGTTGGCTGATGCGGTTATCGGTGAGGATCAGCCAGCGCAACTGCGGCGGCAGCGCGGCCGCCGGTACGTGGCGGATCTGGTTGGCCTTGAAGCCGATCATGCTCAGTTTGGCGCACTGGCCCAGGCATTCGGGCAGTTCCGTAAAGGCGTTGTCCGAGCAGAACAGTACGCGCAGGTGCGGCAGGCGATGCAGGTCATCCGGCAGGCTGCTCAGGGCGTTGCCGCTGAGGTTGAGGATTTCCAGGGAGTCGGCCAGTTCGAAGATTTCCCGGGGGAATTCAGTCAGCCCGCAGGACAGGTCCAGGCGCGTGATACCGGCCAGTTGGCCGGCCTTGAGTTGGGCGAGGGTATTCATGAACGGCGCGGTCACTCGGCAAGAGGGCGTAAAAGGCGCTCATGATACCGGGTCGGGCGCGCGTTGCGGGCTGACCGTTTGCAATTGGTTCAGGCGGCTGGCCGTGCGGGCCAGGTCGATGGCCTGGCCTTCCAGGGATTTGGCCAGGGGCTGTTCGCCGATCAGGGTCAACTGCTTATCGCGGTCGTAGAGTACGTCTACCAGGTTGATAAAGCGCTGTTGCACGGCGATCGGGCAATCCGCCAGGTATGGCAGCCCATCGATGATCCAGTGGTCGAAGTCGTCGCACAGCAGCAGGTAGTCCATTACCGCAGTGAGTTGTTCGCACAGGTCGCTGAACGTGAAAGCGATGCGGTGTGCTTCGCGCTGGCGGCAGGTCAACTGGCGGGCGCCGACGCTGAGGGGCTGCGGCGGGCAATCGGTGGTGGGCAAGCCAAGGGCCTCACGTTGTGCCGGCGTGCCCGGCCACACGTATTGCCCCTGGGTGAAGCGCTGTTCGGCATGGGCCTGGGGCAGGCTGCGGAAGTCGCGGGGCGAACTGACTTCCAACACCTCCATACGCGCCGCGATCAAGTCGATCACCGGCTTGAAACGCTGGTGGTACAGGGGGTTGGGCAACAGGCCCGCGGGCGGGTAGTTGGAGGTGACCAGCACCAGGACACCGCGCTTGAACAAGGCTTTGAACAGCCGGCTGATCAGCATGGCATCGCCAATATCGTGGACGTGGAACTCGTCGAAGCACAGTACGCGGCAGCCCTCGAGCAGCTCATCCAGGGTCGTGGCCAGTGCGTCTGGCCGCTGACGATGGGCGAACATGCCCCGGTGCAGGCGGGCGAAAAAGTCATGGAAATGTACGCGTTGTTTTTCGGCCATTGGCAACGCCTGGAAAAACCCATCGAGCAGCCAGCTTTTGCCGCGCCCCACCGGGCCGTGCAGGTACAGGCTGCGGGTCGGTTGGCCGGCCAGCAGGTGCGCGGTTTCGCGGGCCATGGCGGCGATCGCCTGGGCCTGGCCGGCGCTGAGGGTGTAGCCCTGTTGCTCGGCCTTGTGCTGAAAGAACATCGGGATGGAGGCGTCGACGCGGGTGCCGGGGGTTTTACCGAGCAGGCGTCGGATCAGGGGAAACACGGCCAATGCAAGTCACTCTGTGGTGCGGTGGTCGCTTACTTTAGAGCCCCCACCATGTTTTGACCAATCGAGAAGGGCGCCGCCAGCCATCTCGAAAAGGCATGGCCTATAGACACCCGCCCAAGCGCTCAGCAGGCGGCGCGGGTTTGGGAGGGCCGGGTGCACCTGCAACGCCGAGACCTGGACCGATACCGTGGTGCTGGAGTTTCTAGAACTTCAGCAGTGGCGCGGTGGGCTGATCCACCGGGCTGACCATCGCATAGTTGTAGCCGGCGCCGGACCAGTATTCGGCGTGTAAGCCGTCAGCGCTGCGGTAGCCACGGGGCAGAAAGCCGTTGTCCGGGCCCGGTGGGCGGATGTAGAAGCTGATGTGTCGACCTTGCGTGTCTTCGTACAACACCATCGCCGCTGCGCCTTGCTCGGTGGTGAGCAAGCGTGCGCTGACCGGCTTGAAACCTGCCTGGCTCAAGTCCGGCAGGCGGTGGGCCTGGTTGAAGTAGCGATCAAGCCAGGTTTGCATCGTGCCGCTGTCCGAAGAGCGGTAGTCGGCCGGCATGATGCCGTCCTGGGCAAACAGGCGGTAGGCCTGCATGGCGTCGGCCATGGGCAGCAGCGGCGGTTGCGTGGCTTCACGGGCGTGCCAGCCGCCAATGCCACCGAGGCTGACGGCAATCAGCAGCACCGCCGCTGTCGCGAAATGGCGGCGGGACTGATGTTTGATGCGCTGGCGAATCAGCATCGGGTCCAGCCCAGGGTTGGCCGGCTGGTGCAGGACGCCACTCAGTGCCGCGCGCAGCAATTGCGCATCCTGCTGCCAGGCGTGGACTTGGGCCGCGACTTCGGGGTGGGCCGCCAAGTAGGTTTCAAGCACACGCCGATCACTCTCCAGGAGCTGGTGATCGACGTAGGCATGCAAATCGCGTTCGCTGGGGGGCAGGTTGATCATTTGAGTATCCGCAGGGAAGGGCTGGCGATTTCGCCATCGCTGAGTTGGCGCAGGGCCTGGCGCGCCCGCGACAGGCGCGACATCACGGTGCCGATGGGCACGTCGAGGATTTCTGCGACTTCCTTGTAGCTCAAACCTTCGACCGACACCCACAGCAGCAGCGCACGTTGCTCGGTGTTGAGTTGATCGAAGGCTTGCAAGGTGGCTTGGGCCATCACCGTGCGCTCGACCGAGGGCTCGGCATCATCGCGCCCGGTGAAGAATTCGAGCATGCGTGCATAGCGGCGGGTGCGTCGATGGGCATCGAGGAACTGCCGGTAGAGGATCGAGAACAGCCAGGCGCGCAGGTCGCCTTCCAGACGTTTGTCGTCCCAGCGGATGATCGCCCGTTCCAGGGTCGACTGCACCAAGTCGTCGGCGCTGCTGGCGTGACGGGTCAGGGACACGGCAAAGCGCCGCAGCCTGGGGATGAGTTCACGTAACTGTTCGTCGAGTGCGTGCATGGGATGCTGGCTGGTCGCTACGTTGGGACTAGAGAGACGTCCGGCGCTGAAGGTTATTCCCCTTTCTCGAAAATAAATCAAAGGCCAGGGAATAGAGCGGATCGGCATTCGTCTCAATGCACCGACCCTATGTTCACCGCCAAAGGCCCTTGGCCCTGGAGTTTCCTGATGGTAGATCACTCATCACCACCCCGTCTTGCGCTGAGTACTGCGAGCCTGATTGCTCGACTTGTCGGCATCGGTGCGGTTGTTGCGGTTGTTGCGGGGGCGTTTGCCTACGTCAACGGCACCCTCGACCCACAACGCCTGCGGCCCACGACGCTGGTCAATGCCCTGGAAACCAATAACGGTGTGCATCCGGGGTTCCGCCGCAACCACGCCAAGGGTGTGTGCGTCGCGGGTTATTTCGAGAGCAGCGCCGAGGCGCGCGCGTATTCCAGCGCCCAAGTCTTCAGCGCAGCCAAAACCCCCATCATCGGCCGATTTGCCTTGCCCAGCGGCAACCCCTATGCACCGGACAGCAGCGTGCCGATCCGCAGTTTTGCCGTGCAATTTACCCAAGCCAACGGCCAGCAGTGGCGCACCGGGATGAACAGCATGCCGGTGTTCCCGGTGGGCACGCCCGAGGCGTTCTACCAGCTGCTCAAGGCCGGCGCGCCCGACCCGGCCACCGGCAAGCCGAACCCGGCGAGTATGCCGGCGTTTTTTGCTTCTCACCCTGAGACCGCGCCGTTCCTGGCGTGGGTCAAGACCGCCAGGCCATCGGCCAGCTATGCCACTGAAACGTACAACGGCATCAATGCGTTTTACCTGGTGAACGCCGACGGCAAACGCCAGGCCGTGCGTTGGGGCGTCGTACCGCAGAGCCAGGATGCACCCGGCGATAGCGCACCGGCAGGCAATGACTTTCTGGAGAAAGACCTGGTGCAACGCCTGGCGGCAGGACCGCTGCGTTGGCAATTGAACATGACCCTGGCCAACCCCGGTGACCCGCTGGACGATGCGAGCAAGACCTGGGCCGGTGAGCACAAGGTCATCAACGTCGGCAGCCTGGTGCTGGACAGCAGCCAGCCACAGGTCGATGGGGATTGCCGTGACATCAACTTCGACCCGCTGATTTTGCCGAGCGGCATCGAGGCATCCAATGATCCGCTGCTGGCGGCCCGTTCGGCTGCGTATGCCAGTTCTTACCTGCGTCGCGCTGGCGAAGTCAGCCCCTTGCACAATGCCCCTCAGGAGTCGAAGCCATGAATGCCCAACCACGGTTTTTCACGCCCCTGGCGCGCCTGCTGCATTGGTTGATGGCGCTGATGATCATCGCGATGCTGTTTATCGGTGCGGGGTTGGCCGCGTCGGTGTCCGAGCGGCATGAATGGTTGATTCACCTGCACAAGCCGTTGGGGATTGCGATTCTGGCGCTGGTGATCGTGCGGCTGGTGGTGCGCTTTTCCACGCGCCAACCACCGCTGCCCAGCGATTTGCCGTTGTGGCAAACACTGGCGGCCAAGGCGTCTCACCTGGTGCTGTATGCCTTGATGCTGGTGCTGCCGCTGCTGGGTTGGGCGATGATTTCAGCGGCGGGCGACCCGGTGATGCTGAGCAGTTCGATACAGCTGCCGGCGCTGGTGGGCGCGAATGCACCGTTGTTCGCGGTGTTACGCAAGGCCCATGGGTATCTGGCCTACCTGCTGTTCCTGACGGTGCTTTTGCACCTGGCGGCGGCGTTATTCCACGGGCTGATTCGGCGCGATGGCGTGTTGCAAAGCATGACCGGTACCAAAGACTGAGGCTGCCATTGAACCCTTGCCGGCCCAGGCAAGGGTTAGCGCAGGACGGTCACGATATCGGCGATCGTGCTCAACACATCCTTACCCAATTGCATCGAACGTTTGCCCGACCAGCCGGTGTGCGGGTTGGGCGCATCGTCGTTGTCCTTGAACGGCATTTCCAGGGTCAGCGAAAGGCAATCGTATTTCTCGCCGACGGCATTGCAGGCCAAGGTCATGTTGGCTTCGCCCGGCAGGTCGCGGGTGTAGCCGTGGGTGGTCTGGAAGTCACGGGTCAGCGCGCTCAGGTGGCTGCGGAAGTGTTTTTCCAGGGCTTCGATGCGCGGGGTGTATCCCGGGTTGCCTTCGCAACCGGCGGTGAACACGTAGGGGATTTCCTCGTCGCCATGGATGTCGAGGAACAGGTCGACGCCATGCTTTTCCATCTGTTGCTGCACGAACAGCACTTCCGGGCTGGTTTCCTGGTTGGCGCTCTGCCACGCGCGGTTGAGGTCCTGGCCCATGGCGTTGGTGCGCAAGTGGCCATGGAAGGCACCGTCAGGGTTCATGTTGGGGATCAGGTACAGGTCGGCAACGGCCAGGAGCTTCCTCAGCTCGGCATCGCCATCCTGTTGCAGGCGTTCGATGATGCCTTCCATGAACCATTCGGCCATGTGTTCGCCGGGGTGTTGCTGGGCGATGATCCAGACCTTGCGCCGGTTGCTGCCGCCTTTGCCACGACGTAGCAACTGGATATCACGGCCTTCGACACTTTTACCGGTGGCCAGCAATTTAGCGCCTGCGCGGGTCACGGCCTGCTCGATCAGCCAGTCGTGGCGTTCGCGGCTGTAGGGTTCGAAGTAGGCGAACCAGGCGTGTTTCTCACGGGTTTCGAGGCTGATGTGCAAGGTCTCGCCATCAAAGCGCGTGGGCACGCGGAACCAGTTGATATGGTCGTAGGAGGCGACAGCGTTGTAGCCGCTCCACGCATGCTTATAGGAAGAATGGCTGGCGTTGCTCAGGCGGAAAGTGTGGGTATGGCCCACGTGCATGCCTTCGGCCTTGAAGTGGAACCACTGGAAATGTGCGCTGCGGGTATCGGGTTCGATGGCGAGCAGCAACTGATAGGCATCGCTGGCATCCAGAACCTGGATATTGCCACTGTCGAAGTCGGTGCTGATCTTGATAGAGGTCAAGGCCACGGTCATAGTCGGGTTGCCTGGGTATGAATGTTGTGGCGGTTATATTACACAGGCACCGGGCAAAATCTTGACGCAAAATTGTTGCGGAGGAGGGGGGCGTCGTCCTTGACGCTGGGGCAGCTTAGAATCTATGAGATTGATTCTCAAGCGCTATTTCTCAAAGATCTGGGCTAGAGCCTTCGACCGGCTTTCTTTGGACGATGGTCTTTTGCTACCATGCGCGCCATTCAGCAACACACAGTCTTCATTAGCCTGAAGCCATGCCAGGGAAACTGGCAAAAAAAAGACCCGGCCAAAGAGCCGGGTCAAAAACCGTGATTAGCCTGATGAGGAGATATTCCAAGAGTCCGACCTAAGGTCCCTTGGTCTATCGACTGATCTCGCGATCAGCTGAGTCCAATAATAATCATTATCATTTGCAAGTCAAATGTTTTTATCCGTGGGATAGAAATATTTTTCCTGCGCGCCCGTCACACGCTTGCCTGAGCCTTCGGCGCCTGCAGCGACTGCTCCACCATCGCCTTCGCCATATCGATCAAATACACCACTGAGAATGCCAGGTCGCGTTGATTGCCTTGATGGCTGTTCGCTGATTCGTAGGCGGTGGCGGCAGCACTGCGCAACAGGTCCGAGGCGTGCACCAGGGCTTCTTCGTGGCTGATGTCGGGTTTGACGCGAAAGAAGGTGTCATCCGAGGGCGATGGCGACATATCTTCTTTCAAGTAATAGTCCAGGGCTCGCTGGGCGGCGCTGCTGCCGCGCATGTCGAGCAATTCGCTGGTTTCGGGTGTTTCAGGCAGGCGGTGCGGGCTTGTCGTCATAAGGGGCGGTACTCTGGGTGGGTGTCGAAAACCTTATGTTCGATGATAGTACGTATCGTATTTATGTCGTTTTATGGATTACTACAAACTGTTTATTGCCCTGAAAAATACGCATCGTATTGTCACGCACCATGGATAACTGGATAGCGTTGGTCAAAGCCAACATGAAAGACCGCAAGGTCACGCAGGATCAACTGGCCGAACGCCTGGGCATGTCCCAGGGCGGGGTGGGCCATTGGCTCAACAAACGCCGTGTGCCAAGCCTGGCCGACATGAACCGGGTTCTCGCGGAACTGGGGCTGGGCTACCTGGAAGTCGCCTTGCAGATTCGCGAAAAGACCGCCGAGGCACTGCCCGCGCAACCTCCCTACAACCCGTATTTTCGATACCCGGTCAACGATTGGACGGGCATGTGCGAAATTCGCGAAGAGCACGGCGCGTACGCCACCACCCGCTTCGAACTGACGGACTACCACGCCCGCGGGGACGCCTTCTGGCTCCCGGTGAGGGGAGACGCCATGACCGCCCCCAGCGGCCTGAGCATCGGTGCGGGCATGCTGATCCTGGTGGACCCGGCTATCGATGCCCAACCTGGCAAGCTGGTGGTCGCCCAATGGGCTGACAGCCCCCAGGCGACTTTTCGCCAACTCATGGAAGAAAGCGGCCAGCTTTACCTGGTGCCGCTCAACCCCACCTATCCGAAGCAGCGGTTCACCGAGGATTGCCGCATCCTCGGCGTGGTGGTGCAGGCCACGGCGAAGTTCTAGTCGGCTGTTTCGAGCTCCACCAGCGCGCAGCCTTCGGCAACCATTTCGCCTTCCTCGCAGAACAACGCCTTGATCACCCCGGCCTGGGGCGCACGGATGCTGTGTTCCATCTTCATGGCTTCCAGCACCACCAGTTGCGTGCCGGCCTCCACGGCTTGGCCGACTTCCACCAGCACCCGCACGATGCTGCCGTTCATGGGCGCGGTCAGGCCGCCTTGATGGAACTGGCCGGCCTCGACCGCTGCAATCGGGTCGAACAGGCTGACCGCGTGCAACTCGCCATCCCAGCGCAGGTACAGGGTGCTTTCGCTGCGCACCGCCAGATGAGCGCGGCGTACGCCCTGGTGCTCGATCAGCAGTTGTTCGCCGCGCAACAGCGGGGGCTGGGTGGGTAATGTCACCAACCGATCCTGCCCATTGCAGCTCAAGTGCAGCGAGACTTCGGCGGGCAGGCCGGCACGAAAACCGCGCGTGTCCGCCCAAGGCCCGTCACCGGCCGGCAAGCTCTGTATGAACGCCGCGGCCGCGGCCTGCCAGAACTCATCGCCCAAGGCGCCAGGTACCGGCAGCAGCTCATCCTGATAGCGCGGGATAAACCCGGTATCCAGTTCCGCCGCGGCAAACGCGGGGTGGGCGATGATTCGACGCAGGAAGCTCAGGTTGGTCCGCAGCCCGCCCACCGCAAATTCATCCAGCATGCTCAACAGCCGCAATCGCGCCTGTTCACGGTCTTCGCCCCAGGCAATCAGCTTGCCGAGCATCGGGTCGTAGAAGGGCGACACGCTGTCGCCCTGCTCGACGCCGCTGTCCACGCGTCGCCCCGGGCCGGGGGCTGATTCGCGGTACAGCGCCAGGTGCCCGGTGGCCGGCAGGAAATCGTTGGAGGGGTCTTCGGCGTACAGCCGTACTTCGATGGCATGGCCGATCAGCGGCACTTGTGCCTGGGTGATCGGCAGCGCTTCACCCTGGGCCACGCGAATCTGCCAGGCCACCAGATCGAGGCCGGTAATCGCTTCAGTCACCGGGTGTTCCACTTGCAGGCGCGTGTTCATTTCCATAAAGAAAAACTCGCCACGGGCATCCAGCAGAAATTCCACCGTGCCCGCGCCCACATAGCCAATGGCCTGGGCTGCGCGTACCGCCGCTTCGCCCATGGCCTTGCGCTGTTCAGTACTCAAGCCAGGCGCCGGGGCTTCCTCGACGACTTTTTGGTGCCGACGCTGGATCGAGCAATCGCGCTCATTGAGGTACAGGCAATGCCCCTGCTGGTCGGCAAACACCTGGATCTCCACATGGCGCGGCTTGAGCAGGTATTTTTCCACCAGCATCTGCCCATTGCCGAACGACGACAGCGCCTCGCGCTGGGCAGAGGCCAATGCCTCGGCCAACTGACTGACGTCCTCGACCACTTTCATTCCCTTGCCGCCGCCGCCGGCCGTGGCCTTGAGCAGCACCGGGTAGCCGATACGCGCGCAGGCATCGCGGAACGTCTCCAGGTCCTGGGCTTCGCCGTGGTAACCCGGCACCAGCGGCACGCCGGCGGTCTCCATCAACGCCTTGGCGGCCGACTTGCTGCCCATGGCGTCGATCGCCGAGGCGGGCGGGCCGAGGAAGATCAAGCCAGCGGCCTCGACCGCGCGGGCAAACCCGGCGTTTTCCGACAGGAAGCCGTAGCCCGGATGAATCGCCTGGGCGCCGCTGGACTGGGCCGCGGCGATCAATTTGTCGATCTGCAGGTAGCTGTCCGTGGCTTTGCTGCCCCCCAGGTCGACGCGGATATCCGCCTCGCGACTATGGCGCGCGTCGCGGTCCGTGGCGCTGTGTACAGCGACGGTGGTCAAGCCCATGGCCTTGGCGGTGCGCATCACCCGGCAGGCGATTTCGCCACGGTTGGCCACCAGTACGGTGGTCAGTGTGCTCATGAACGGGGCTCCTGGGATTGCCAGCTGGGCGTACGTTTTTGCAGGAACGCGCGCAAGCCTTCCTGGCCTTCGGCGCTGACGCGAATGCGGGCGATGGCATTTTCGCAATAGCGGCGCAGGGCCGGGGTGAGGGCGCCGTTACCGACCTCGCGCAATAAGTCTTTGCTGGCGCGCATCGCCGCCGGGCTGTTTTGCAGCAGGTTGGCAACCCATTGCGCGACCTGTTGTTCCAGCGTATCGGTCGGATAGCTTTCCGCCAGCAGGCCGATATCCCGCGCCCGTTGGCCGCCAAACCGTTCGGCCGTCAGCGCATAACGCCGGGCTGCGCGCTCGCCGATCGCCTGTACCACAAACGGGCTGATCACCGCTGGCGCCAAGCCAATACGCACTTCTGACAGGCAGAACTGTGCGTCATCGGCACCAATCGCCATGTCGCAGCAACTGATCAGGCCCAATGCGCCACCGTAGGCCGCGCCTTGCACCACTGCCAGGGTGGGGATCTTCAGCTTCGCCAGGTTGTACATCAGCTCGGCCAGTTCGCGGGCGTCGTCCAGGTTGGTGTGGTAGTCCAGCTCGGCCGATTGCTGCATCCAGGCCAGGTCGGCCCCGGCGCTGAAGTGCTTGCCGCGCCCGCGCAGGACCAGGAAGCGCAGGGACGGATCACCTTGCACCTGGTCGAGGGCGATGATCAGTTCGCGGATCATCTCGGCGTTGAATGCGTTGTTCTTGGCTTCACGACTGAGCCACAGCGTGGCAAAGCCACGGCTGTCGGTGATCAGTTCGAGGGTGTTGAAATCGCTCATGCAAGGAGCTCCATGATGATGAGAGGTCTCCTGTAGGAGCGAGCTTGCTCGCGAAAAACGTCCAGGCAACGCGTTCATCCAGAATGCTCGCGTTATCGTTAACGACCTTCGCGAGCAAGCTCGCTCCTACAGGTTACATGCGGAACACGCCGAAGCGGCTCGGCTCGATGGGGGCATTCAGCGCGGCAGACAGCGCCAGGGCCAGCACGTCGCGGGTCTGCATCGGGTCGATGACGCCGTCGTCCCACAAGCGCGCGCTGGAGTAGTAGGGATGGCCCTGGGTTTCATACTGGTCGAGGATCGGCTGCTTGATCGCCGCTTCTTCTTCGGCACTGAACGCAACCCCTGCACGTTCGGCCTGTTCACGCTTGACCTGCACCAGCACCCCTGCGGCCTGCTCGGCACCCATCACACCGATGCGCGCGTTCGGCCACATCCATAAAAAGCGCGGGTCGTAGGCGCGGCCGCACATCCCATAGTTACCGGCACCAAAGCTGCCGCCGATGATCACCGTGAATTTCGGCACCTTGGCGCAGGCCACGGCGGTGACCAGCTTGGCGCCATGCTTGGCGATACCGCCGGCCTCGTATTTCTGGCCGACCATAAAGCCGGTGATGTTCTGCAAGAACAGCAGCGGAATCCCGCGCTGGCAGGCCAGCTCGATAAAGTGCGCGCCTTTTTGCGCGGCTTCCGCAAACAAAATCCCGTTGTTGGCCAGGATCGCAATCGGATAGCCGTGCAAGTGGGCAAAACCGCACACCAGGGTGGTGCCGAACAGGGCCTTGAATTCATCGAACACCGAGCCGTCCACCAGCCGTGCGATCACTTCGTGCACATCGAACGGTTGCTTGGCATCGGCCGGGATCACGCCATAGAGCTCCTCGCTGCTATACAACGGCGCTACCGGCGTGCGTTGCAGCAACTGGCCCTGCTTGTGCCAATTGAGGTGGGCGACGCTGCGGCGGGCCAGGGCCAGGGCGTGCTCGTCGCTGTCGGCATAGTGGTCGGCTACGCCAGAAATCTTGCAGTGCACATCGGCACCGCCGAGGTCTTCAGCGCTGACCACTTCACCGGTCGCCGCCTTCACCAGCGGCGGGCCGGCGAGGAAGATGGTGGCCTGCTGGCGCACCATGATCGCTTCGTCGGCCATCGCCGGCACGTAGGCGCCGCCGGCGGTGCACGAACCCATCACCACGGCGATCTGCGGGATGCCCTGGGCACTCATGTTCGCCTGGTTGAAGAAGATCCGCCCGAAGTGCTCACGGTCGGGAAACACTTCATCCTGGCGCGGCAGGTTGGCGCCACCTGAGTCCACCAGGTAGATGCACGGCAGGCGATTCTGCTCGGCGATGGTTTGGGCGCGCAGGTGTTTCTTCACGGTCAGCGGGTAGTAGGAGCCGCCCTTCACCGTGGCATCGTTGGCGACGATCATGCATTCAACCCCTTCGACCCGGCCTATCCCGGCAATCACGCCGGCGGCAGGCACGTCTTCGCCATACACCTGGTGGGCGGCCAGTTGGCTGAGTTCAAGGAACGGTGAGCCTGGGTCGAGCAAGCGGTTGATGCGCTCGCGCGGCAACAGTTTGCCGCGTGAAGTGTGGCGCTCCTGGGCCTTGGCGCCGCCACCCTGCTGCACGTGGGCGAGCAGGGTGTGCAGGGCGTCGACCTGTTGGCGCATCGCTGCGTCATTGGCGATGAACTCCGCCGAGCGCGGGTTGAGCTGGGTGTGCAAGGTGGCCATGACGTGTTCCTTCAGCGGGTTTCGTTGAAGAGTTCGCGACCGATCAGCATCCGCCGAATCTCACTGGTGCCGGCCCCGATTTCATACAGCTTGGCGTCACGCAGCAGGCGTCCGGCAGGGAATTCGTTGATATAGCCGTTGCCGCCGAGGATCTGGATGGCATCGAGGGCCATCTGCGTCGCGCGTTCGGCGCTGTAGAGGATCACCCCGGCCGCATCCTTGCGCGTGGTTTCGCCACGCTCGCAGGCTTGCGCCACTGCGTAGAGGTAGGCGCGGCTGGCATTGAGTTGGGTGTACATGTCGGCGACCTTGCCCTGGATCAGCTGGAATTCGCCGATGCTCTGGCCGAACTGCTTGCGGTCGTGGATGTAGGGCACGATCAGGTCCATGCACGCCTGCATGATCCCGGTCGGGCCACCGGAGAGCACCACGCGTTCGTAGTCCAGGCCGCTCATCAGCACTTTCACACCGCCGTTGAGGGCACCGAGGATATTGTCTTCGGGGACTTCCACATCATCGAAAAACAGCTCGCAGGTGTTGGAGCCGCGCATGCCCAGTTTGTCGAACTTGTTGCTGCGGCTGAAGCCTTTCCAGTCACGCTCGACGATGAAGGCGGTGATGCCGTGGGGGCCCTTTTCCAGGTCGGTCTTGGCGTAGATCACATAGGTGTTGGCGTCAGGGCCGTTGGTGATCCAGGTCTTGCTGCCGTTGAGCACGTAGCGGTCGCCACGCTTGTCGGCGCGCAGCTTCATCGAGACCACATCGGAGCCGGCATTCGGCTCGCTCATGGCCAGGGCGCCCACATGTTCGCCGCTGATCAGTTGAGGCAGGTACTTGAGCTTCTGCTCATGGTTGCCGTTGCGGTTGATCTGATTGACGCAGAGGTTGGAGTGGGCGCCGTAGGACAGCGCCACCGACGCCGAACCGCGGCTGATTTCTTCCATGGCCACCACGTGGGCCAGGTAACCCAGGCCGGCACCGCCGTACGCTTCCGGCACCGTGATGCCCAGCAGGCCCATGTCGCCAAACTTGCGCCACAGGTCGGCGGGAAACAGGTTGTCGATGTCGATCTGTGCCGCGCGAGGGGCGATCTCCTTGGCCACGAAGGACTGCACCTGGTCGCGCAACATGTCGATGGTTTCACCGAGGGCGAAGTTCAGGGAGGGATAACTCATGGACGGGCACCTTAAGTTGAGCTTTGTTGTTATGTGGGTGGGGCGCCGGGGGAGGGCGATCACCTTTACGTTAACGTAAGCTTGCGTTGCGGTGCTGTCAATCGTAGTTTACGTTTACGTCAACCTACAAAAAAGACAACAGGGGTCGTTATGGATCAACCGAATCCGAGCTACAGCCGTGGCTCCCAGGACAAGACGCTGCTGGCCATGACCATCGGTCAGGCCTTCGATCGCACCGTTGCGCAGCATCCCGATGGCGAAGCCCTGGTGGTGCGCCACCAACAGCGCCGCTACACCTGGCGGCAACTGGCCGAGACCGTTGACCTGCACGCCCGCGCGTTCCTGGCCCTGGGCATGCAAACCGGCGACCGCCTGGGCATCTGGGCGCCCAATTGCGCCGAATGGTGTATCAGCCAAATCGCCAGCGCCAAGCTCGGGGTGATCCTGGTCAATATCAACCCGGCCTATCGCAGCAGTGAGTTGGAATACGTGCTCAAGCAATCCGGTTGCCAGTGGCTGGTGTGCGCCGGGTCATTCAAGACGTCCGATTACCATGCCATGGTGCAGGCGCTGAAGCCCGACCTGCGTGGCGTCATCAGCCTTGACCCCAGCCCGCCCCCGGGTTTCCTGCCCTGGTCGCAGTTGGCGGCACTCGGGGCGGGAGTCGCGCCGGAACAGGTGCGCAGCCGTCAAGCCAGCCTGAGCTTTGATCAAGCCGTCAATATCCAGTACACCTCCGGCACTACCGGCTTCCCCAAGGGAGCCACCCTCAGTCACCACAACATCCTCAACAACGGCTACATGGTCGGCGAAAGCCTGGGCCTCACCGCGCAGGATCGCCTGGTGATCCCGGTGCCGCTGTACCACTGCTTTGGCATGGTGATGGGCAACCTGGGCTGTATCACCCATGGCACCACCATGATCTACCCCAATGACGGCTTCGATCCGCTGCTGACGCTCACCGCCGTCGCCGAAGAGCGCGCCACTGGCCTGTACGGCGTGCCCACCATGTTTATCGCCATGCTCGATCATCCGCGCCGGGGCGAGTTGGAGCTGTCGTCCCTGCGTACCGGCATCATGGCCGGCGCCACGTGCCCCATTGAAGTGATGCGCCGGGTCATCGGCGAATTGCATATGGGCGAGGTGCAGATTGCCTACGGCATGACCGAAACCAGCCCGGTGTCGTTGCAGACCGGCGCCGATGATGACCTGGAGCGTCGGGTCACCACGGTGGGGCGTACCCAGCCACACCTCGAACACAAGATCATCGACATCGACGGTAACACCGTGGCGCGCGGCGAGACGGGCGAGCTGTGTACCCGTGGCTACAGCGTGATGCTCGGCTACTGGAACAACCCGGAAGGTACCCGCGAGGCCATCGACGACGCGGGCTGGATGCACACCGGCGACCTGGCGACCATGGACGCGCACGGCTACGTATGCATCGCCGGGCGCAACAAAGACATGATCATTCGCGGTGGCGAGAACGTGTACTCGCGGGAGCTGGAAGAGTTTTTCTTTACCCATCCGGCGGTGGCCGACGTGCAGGTTATTGGTGTTCCGGATGAGCGTTATGGCGAAGAGATTGTGGCCTGGGTCAAGTTTCACCCTGGGCACGTGGTCAGCGCGCTGGAGTTGCACACCTGGTGCAAGGGGCGCATCGCGCACTTCAAGACGCCCAAGCATTTCAAGTTCGTGGACGAATTTCCGATGACCGTCACGGGCAAGGTCCAGAAATTCCGCATGCGCGAGATCAGTATCGAGGAGTTGGCGTCGCGCAACGACTGAGGGAAAGCGCCGCTGCCTGAGGAGGCGTGCACACAGCACAAAGGGGACCCTAGGGTCCCCTTTAATTTGTCGTTGCCTGCTCTTTTTTTATTATTGAGGGGCGGTCTGTTGTTGTTTTTGGTAACCGTGACCCTTTACCGCTGTTTTTGGCGACCCCCATCCGGGGTCAAGAGCAAACGTATTTTTTTGAGCGCTGATCTGCTTCTTCGCAAGCGATCCAACCAGTGGCAGCTACCTGAGGTAGTTTTATTTTTCTCTATCCGGTTGCGGGTTTCGGCATGCCGTACCCTGCGAAGCACATCTTCTCCAAAAAAATCTGTTAGCTGCGTCTCTGCCGTGTTGTTTTTGTTATGTCAGAGTCGTTACGTCTTATTTTTATTAGGTTTGGCGCTTTTTATTCTTGTTATGCCATAGAGATAGCAGAACCCGTGCCAACTTTATAAAGTCTTTTAGAATCAATGAGTTAATTTTTGTGTGCGATTTGGCCTACGGCGAATGCCACAAAATATGTTCCCGTGTTACTCGATGTGTAGCGGTGCGGTAACACATCGTCACGGATCGGTTACTCACTGTGTGCTACGCACCTTGGCCACACGCGAACCGGTGGGGCGGCCCAGCACTGTGCAGATCTGTTGGCCGGCCCGGATCAGTTGCTCCAGGTCGATGCCCGTGTGGATCCCCAGCCCATCGAGCAGGTACACCACGTCCTCGGTGGCGACGTTACCGCTGGCGCCCTTGGCGTAGGGGCAGCCGCCGAGGCCCGCGATAGAGCTGTCGAACACATTGATCCCTTCCAACAGGCTGGCGTAGACATTGGCGATCGCCTGCCCATACGTGTCGTGGAAGTGCCCCGCCAACTTGTCCCGCGGTACCTGCGCACCCACCACCTCGAACAGCCGCCGCGTGGCGCCGGCCGTGCCGGTGCCGATGGTGTCGCCCAGGGACACTTCATAGCAGCCCATGGCATACAGCTCACGAGCCACTGCCGCCACTTGCTCCGGGGCGACCGCGCCTTCGTACGGGCAACCCAGCACACAGGACACATAGCCACGCACACTGATGCCGTGCTGCTTGGCCGCCGCCATGATCGGCGCAAAACGCTCCAGGCTTTCGCTGATGGAGCAGTTGATATTGCGCTGGGAAAACGCCTCGGAGGATGCCGCAAACACTGCGACTTCCTTCACGCCGGCCGCCAGCGCGTCTTCAAACCCGCGCAGGTTCGGTGCCAACGCGCCATAGGTGACACCGGGCTTGCGCTGGATCTGCGCAAACACCTCAGCGGAACCGGCCATCTGTGGCACCCATTTGGGCGAGACGAAACTGCCCACCTCGATATAGCCCAGGCCGGCGGCACTCAGGGCGTCCACCAACTGCACCTTGTCGGCCACGCTGATGGGTTGGGCTTCGTTCTGCAAACCGTCGCGCGGGCCGACTTCGACCAGGCGCACGTGGGAGGGGAGGGACATGGCAACTACCTTCTGTTCAATGGCCAGCCTGGCCTTGGATGGTCTCGGCCAGGGCCTGGGTGCAGCGCTCTTCGGCGGTGTCCAGTTCCAGCTTCATTTGTTCGATATCCAGCAACTGTTGCTCCAACTGTTCACGGCGTTCGGCGATCTTCGCCAGCATGCTGTTGAGCTGGATATGGTTGCCGCTGGCGGGGTCGTAGAGTTCGATCAATTCACGGCACTCGGCCAGGGAAAAACCGATGCGCTTGCCACGCAGGATCAGCTTCAGGCTGACCTTGTCCCGCGCCGAGTAGATGCGTTCCTGGCCTCGGCGTTCCGGGGCCAGCAGGCCTTGTTCTTCATAGAAGCGAATGGCGCGGGTGGTGATGTCGAGCTCGCGGGCGAGGTCGGAGATGCTGTAGGTCGTGCTCATGGGGGCGCTCAAGAAGGTCTTGGCGTTAAGCTAATGGCAGGTTGACGTGAACGTCAAGGGCCGCTGCGCAGCCCATCGGGGGCAAGCCCCCTCCCACAGGGGAGGCTTTTCACCCTCAGGCCTGCTGTTTATCCAGCTTCTTTTCGTGAGCCGTGACTTGCTGGCACAACTCGATCATTTGCTCACGCATCCAGCGGTTGGCCGGGTCCTGGTCGGTGCTTTCGTGCCAGTACAGGTGGGTTTCCACCGGCGGCACGTCATTGACCGGCAGGTTGAACCAGTGCAGGTCATGACGGCGGGCGAAGCGTTCGGGCACGGTCATCACCATGTCGGTCTGCTGCAACACTTGGGAGGCCATCAGGTAATGCTGGGAGCGCAGGGCAATCTTGCGCTGGATGCCCATCTTGCCCAGGGCCAGGTCGACATGGCCCAGGCCATTTCGGCGGCTGGAGATATGGATATGGGTCAGCGACAGGTAGTCATCCAAGGTGAATTTGTCCTTGCCCGCCATGGGATGGCCCTTGCGCATGGCACAGACGTAGCGGTCTTCCATCAGCTTGACGTGGCGCACCTGCGGGTCGGTGTTGAGCGGCGCGTCCACGGCAAAATCCAGGCGCCCGGCGGCCAGTTCCTTGGTGGTTTCGCGGCGCTTGGACAGGAAACTCTCGATCACCACCGTCGGTGCCAGGCGGCGCAGACGCTGGAACAGCAACGGCAGGATCACCGCCTCGGTGAGGTCGGTCATGCTGATGCGATAGGTCTTGGCCGCCTGCTGAGGGTTGAAAATCCGGCTTTCCTGCACCGACACCCGCAGCAATGACAACGCATTGCGCACCGGACCGATGATGTTCTGCGCCATCGGCGTGGGCACCATGCCTTGGGCTGTGCGCACGAACAGCGGGTCGTTGAAGGTCTCGCGCAAGCGGGCCAGAGCGTTGGATACCGCTGGTTGGGTAATGCCGACAATCTGCCCGGCGCGGGTCAGGTTGGCTTCGGTGTAGATCGCGTCAAAGACGATGAAGAGGTTGAGGTCGACCTTGCTCAGATTCATTTCGTTGCGCTCTTATTGTTAGGTGGCCATACGTCGATCATATATCGGTGATGAATGTTAATACACGCCGAGAATAGGCTAGGTAAATTATCAACGCTGTTCTAGCATCGAATGCATGACCTAAACAACCTCTCCAAGAAGGGAGCTGCTCATGGATTTCGCCTATTCGCCCAAGGTTCAGGAACTGCGTGAACGCGTTACAGCGTTCATGGACGCTTACGTTTACCCGGCCGAGCCGGTGTTCGAACGCCAAGTCAGCGAAGGCGACCGCTGGCAGCCCACCGCGATCATGGAAGAGCTGAAGGCGAAAGCCAAAGCCGAGGGCCTGTGGAACCTGTTCCTGCCTGAATCCGAGCTGGGCGCCGGCCTGACCAACCTTGAATACGCGCCACTGGCCGAGATCATGGGCCGCTCGCTGCTGGGCCCGGAGCCGTTCAACTGCTCGGCCCCCGACACCGGCAACATGGAAGTGCTGGTGCGCTACGCCAACGAAGAGCAGAAACAACGCTGGCTCCAACCGCTGCTGCGCGGCGAAATCCGCTCGGCCTTCGCCATGACCGAGCCCGATGTGGCCTCCTCGGATGCCACCAACATGGCTGCCCGCGCCGAACGCCAGGGCGACGAGTGGGTGATCAACGGCAAGAAGTGGTGGACCTCCGGCGCCTGCGACCCGCGCTGCAAGATCCTGATCTTCATGGGCCTGAGCAATCCTGATGCACCGCGTCACCAGCAACACTCGATGATCCTGGTGCCGGTGGACGCCCCGGGGGTGAAAATTGTGCGCCCGCTGCCGGTGTTCGGTTACGACGACGCGCCCCATGGCCACGCCGAAGTGCTGTTCGACAATGTGCGCGTGCCGTATGAAAACGTGCTGCTCGGCGAAGGCCGTGGCTTTGAAATCGCCCAGGGTCGCCTTGGCCCGGGCCGCATCCACCACTGCATGCGCTCCATCGGCATGGCCGAGCGCGCACTGGAATTGATGTGCAAGCGCGCCGTCAGCCGCACCGCATTCGGCAAGCCATTGGCACGCCTGGGCGGCAATATCGACAAGATCGCCGACTCGCGCATGGAAATTGACATGGCGCGCCTGCTGACCTTGAAAGCGGCGTACATGATGGACACCGTGGGCAACAAAGTGGCGAAAAGCGAAATCGCCCAGATCAAGGTCGTGGCGCCGAATGTGGCGTTGAAAGTGATCGACCGCGCGATCCAGATTCATGGTGGCGCCGGGGTTTCCAACGACTTTCCGCTGGCCTACATGTACGCCATGCAACGTACCCTGCGCCTGGCCGACGGCCCGGACGAAGTGCACCGCGCGGCGATCGGCAAGTTCGAGATCGGCAAGTATGTGCCACGGGAGATGATGCGCAGCGGGCAGTAACACCGCGTCGCTTGCAATCGGGGGCAAGCCCCCTCCCACATTTTGATTTGGGAATACATTCAAAGTGTGGGAGGGGGCTTGCCCCCGATGAGGTCGGATCAGGCCCTGAAGATCCCACAGCCCTCAGTACACCCAAACCTCCACCCGCCGATTCTTGATCCGCCCTTCATCCGCGGTATTCGCCGCCACCGGCATCTGCGCGCCGAACCCGCGAATATCCCTCAGCACCACGCCGCTCTTGACCAATTCACGGCGCACCGCCATCGCCCGCAATTTCGACAGCAGCGCCGCGCGCTGCGGGTCACTCTTGGCATCGCCAAACCCTACCAGCGTCACCTGCTTGTCGAGCTTGTCGTGGCTTTTGATATAGGCCACCACGCGTTGCAGATCTTGACGCGCCTTGTTATCCAGGCTGGCGCTGCCTTCCTCGAAACGAAAATTCACCGTCAGGCGCTGGGCGTCGCGGGCGATCGCCTGATAGTCCTCGGGCATCGACGCGCGCGGCTCTACCCCAATCGCCTGCACCTGCTGTGCGATAAATCCGTTGGCCGCGACAATCGCCTGGCCTTTGCTGCTCTGGGTAAAGTCCACCAGCGCCTTGGCCCATGGATTACGTGTGGACGGTGGCAGGTAAAAGAACAGTCGTCGGGAGAGAGGGTAATCCTCCGTGGCGATTAGGCTGTTCAAGGGCAACATGGGTTGCGAGTCACCATCGACAATCGCCACCGCCTTGGCCTGACGCACATAGGGCAGGCCGATAAAGCCGATGCCATGGGGGTCACGGCTCACCGCGTCGGACAGTTGCTCGCTGGACTCGAAACGCTTGGCGGACGCCGCCAGGGGTTTGCCGCGCCGGCTCAGCACCAGTTCCTTGAAGGTGTCATAGGTACCGGACTGGTCATCGCGCGCGTACAGATTGATCGTCCCGCCGACACCGCCCAGGGCCTCCCAGGTACTGATTTCGCCATTGAAGATCTGCGCCAGTTGCTCGGTGTTCAGGGTGTCCAGCGGGTTGCGCGGATTGAGGATGATCGCCAGGCCGTCGATGGCGATGACCTGCTCGGCCTCAGGGCTTTTCAGGTCACCCAGGGGTTCGAGCTCCACCAGTTCACTGTCCTTGATCGGGCGGGATGAAGCTGCCAGGTCGGCGCTGGATTTTTTCAGCGCGACAAACCCGGTGCTGGAACCATGGGCCGCGACCTCTATGGTCACGACCTTGCCCTGGCGCGTCTTGCCGACGACCCGTTGTTCATTGGCGCCTTCGGCGGGTTCGCTGTGTACGCCTTGCAGCCCCTGCTGCTCCATCAAGCCCTTGACCAGTGCCGGCCCCAGCGCTGCGCCAATAGTGTTCGAGCCCTGGATGCGCAGGGCAGGGCCTTGGTCGGGAACGGGTAGAGGGGCAGCAACAGCCGAGAGGGAAAACGCGCTACACAACAGGAACAGAACGCGCAGCATCATGCCGGCACCTTCTCAAGCCAAAGGGAGTGCCGCGAGATTAAGTCAGTCAGGTTGCATAAATATGACTGGCATGCCGCCAATCAAACGGTGGGAGGGGCGGTGCGACGATTCGACAAGCCCGCTCGCCACAGGGGTTCAAGTTTGTCGTGCGACCGCGCTAAATCGGAGATTCATCGGGACCTCCCCCATTTGACCGAGTCCGGCCAGGGAATCAGCTCAGTTCCAACCAGATCGGCGCATGGTCAGACGGCTTCTCCAGGCCACGCAGATCGTAATCCACACCGGCATCCTTGACGCGCGGCAGCAAGCCATTGGAGGCCATGATCACGTCAATCCGCAGCCCACGCTTGGGCTCATCCTCGAACCCACGGCTGCGGTAGTCGAACCAGCTGAAACGGTCGGTCACATCGGGGTTGAGGTGACGGAAGCTGTCCACCAGGCCCCAGTTCTTCAGGCGGGCCATCCACTCGCGCTCTTCCGGCAGGAAGCTGCACTTGCCGGTTTTCAGCCAGCGCTTGGCGTTGTCGGCGCCGATGCCGATATCGCAGTCTTCCGGGGAAATATTCACGTCGCCCATCACCACTAGTGCCTGGTCATTGCTGAACTGGCTTTCCAGCAGCTGTTGCAGGTCTTCGTAGAAGCGCTGCTTGGCCGGGAACTTGGTCGGGTGGTCGCGGCTTTCGCCCTGAGGGAAGTAGCCGTTCATGATGGTCACCGGATGGCCATTTTCATCGGCGAAGGTGCCCCAGATAAAGCGGCGCTGGGCATCTTCTTCATCGCTGGCAAAGCCTTTGTGCACGCTCAAGGCTTCTTTGCGCGACAGCAGGGCCACGCCGTAGTGGCCTTTCTGGCCGTGGTAATACACGTGATAGCCCAGTGCCTGTACTTCGGCCAAGGGGAACTGGTCGTCATGCACCTTGGTTTCCTGCAGGCCAATCACGTCGGGTTGATGCTTTTCAATCAGCGCCGCCAGCTGATGGGGGCGAGCCCGCAGCCCGTTGATATTGAAGGAGACGATTTTCATGGTCGGCAGTCCAGTCTGGCAAAAGGGCGATGCTAGCGGACAAGTCGGACGGGGGCCAGCGTGGCGGTAGGACAGATGCACTGCTAATGTCTGGGAACGACTGGTGCCGCGTAAGTTCGTACTCATAAGAACGCCATCTTTTGAATGGCGCCCAGGGAGACTCACCGTATGCCTGACTCTTTAACCACCCTTGCTGAAGTTCGCTTGCTCAACAGCGACTATTCCCCCGAGGCCCGCTCCCTGCTGTATCAGGCGTATCGCCATGAGCCGACCTTTGCCTACATCTTCGAAGCCGAGCGCCCAGGCTATGAACAGCGGGTGCGCGCCACCGTGCGCGAACTGGTCAAGCAGCATTTCTTTCAGAAACTTCCCGCCATTGGCCTGTTCGTCAATGACCGGCTGATCGGCATCGCCTTGATCGCGCCGCCGCAACGGCGCCTGGGGATCACCGAAAGCTGGGCCTGGCAACTGCGCATGTGGCTGAGCACGGGTGTGCGTGGCACGCGGCGCTACCTTGATTACCATCATGCGGTGCTGGCATGCCTGCCCGCCGAATCGGTGCATGTGTTGCCGCTGCTGGGTATTCACCCACAGTTCCAGGGCAAGCATTACGGCGAACAGTTGCTGACGGCGGTGCACAACTGGTGTGCCGAGGACCCGCATTCGTCCGGTGTGGTGGTGGACACGGGGAATCCACGCTATCTGGATTTCTACCAGCGTCAGGGCTATGAGGAAATCGGCGAGGTTGCTGTAGGACCTGTCCTGGAACATGTGTTTTTTCACCCCAATCCCCAGGCGTTACAGGCTTCAATGGCTTAACGCAGAATTTTTCAGAATCATCTGTGTTCTAAGTTGCTCCCGAGGTCGTGTAGCATCCGCGCCTATGAAGTTTCCAGGAAGATTTACCAGCGGCTTGGTTCTGCTGTTCACAAGCTGCGGCGCGTTCGCGCAAAGCGAATTGGACGTACGGATCAAGCCAACGAACGATGCGCTGAAGGCCAATATCGAAGGTTATATCGGCGGGGTGGGCGATCGTGATGAAGAGGCCTTGCAACGGTTCAGCCGTGGCGCCGAGGAACAGGCGCGCAAAGCCGCCCAGGCGCTGGGGTTCTATCAGCCACGGATCGCAAGCGATGTGAAGGGCGGCAAGACTCCGCGCCTGATCCTCACCATCGACCCCGGCGAACCGGTGCATTTGCGCAACGTGACCATTCGGGTCGACGGCGAGGCCGCGAACCTCAAGGCGTTCCGCGTACCCGTCAGCGACGACCTAAAATCCGGCGCCGTGCTCAACCACGGCCACTACGAAGACGCCAAGCGTCTGATCCAGAACCAGGCCTCGCGCTACGGCTTTTTCAGCGGGCGCTTCACGCGCCAGACACTCTCGGTGGACCCCCAGGCGGGCGTCGCCGATATCGAACTGATCTATGACAGCGGCCCACGCTACACCTTGGGCAAGGTCAGCTTTGCCGGTGACACGCCGTTTGATGAAGAGCTGCTGCAACGCATGGTGCCGTTTAAAAATGGCACGCCCTACGACTCCGAACTGATCGCCGAACTCAACCAGGCCCTGCAATCCAGTGGCTTTTTTGAAGGCGTGCGCGTGGACGCCGCCCCGGCGGCTTCGGCCAATGATGTGATCCCGGTCGCCGTGCGACTGGAAACCCGCAAGCCGCGCACCATGGGCCTTGGCCTAGGGTATTCCACCGACGTCGGTCCACGGGGCAAAGCCAACTGGACCCGCCACTGGGTCAACCCCCAGGGCCACAGCTACGGCTGGGAAGCCGAACTGTCGGCACCGCGCCAGAACGTCGGGCTGTGGTACGACATTCCGCTCGACCCGCCGCTCACCGACAAACTGCGGTTTGCCGGCGGCTACCAGAATGAAGAACTGGCCAACACCGACACCCTGAGCAAGCTGCTCACCCTTGGCCCTGAATGGCACAGCAAGTTGCCCAGCGGCTGGACCCGGGTGATCTCCCTCAAATGGCAACGCGAAGAATATCGCCTGGGCGATGACTCGGGCCTGAGCAACCTGGTGATGCCGGGGATCAGCTATTCCTACCTGCGCAGCGATAACCGCATCGACCCGCACCATGGCTACCGCCTGATGTTCGATGCCAAGGTCGCCAAGGAAGGGCTCGGTTCCGATACCAACCTGCTTTACGGTACGGCCACGGTCAAGGGCCTGACCACCCTGTGGGACAATCATCGCTTCCTGGCACGGGCGCAGTTCGGTGGCAGCGCCACCAATGGCTACAAGTCGGTGCCGCCGTCGTTGCGCTTCTTCGCCGGTGGCGACCAGAGCGTGCGCGGCTATGAGTACCAGACCCTGTCGCCGGAAAACGACCAGGGCGACCGCATCGGTGGTCGCTACATGGTGGCCCTGAGCGCCGAGTACCAATATTCCATCGCCGAGAAATGGCGAATCGCGACCTTCGTCGACCAGGGCAACGCCTTCAACACCCTGGAAATCCCCAGCCTGAAAACCGGCGTCGGCGTCGGCGTACGGTGGGTCTCGCCGGTAGGACCGATCCGCCTGGACCTGGCCCATGCCTTGGAAGAACCGGGTGGGTTTCGTGTGCACTTTTCCATGGGGCCTGAGTTGTGATGCGAGGTTTGAAAATAGCGGGGCTGGCCATCGTTGCCTTTCTCGCCTTGATAGGGCTGGCGCTGTGGACGGTGCTCGGGACCCAGGCGGGCAGCCGTTGGGCCTTGGGCCACGTGCCGGGGCTGAGCGTGGAGAATTTCCAGGGGCGCCTGGGCGGCCAGTGGAGCGCCGATCATCTGCTGTGGCAGCAAGACAGCAGCCGTGTCGAACTCGACGCACCGAAGTTTGATTGGTCGCCTGCCTGCCTGCTGCGCCTGACCTTGTGCATCGATCGATTGGAGGTGGATCAAGCCAGCCTGCAATTCCCGCCCAGTACCGAGCAGAGCAGTGGCCCGATCACGCTGCCGGACCTGACGTTGCCCGTCGCCATCCAGTTGGGCGACGTTCGCGTCGGCCGGCTGCTGTTTAACGGCAGCGAACAACTCAAGGGCCTGCAACTGGCGGCGCATTGGACCGTCGCCGGTATGCAGATCGATACGGTGCACCTGCAACGGGACGACCTGGTGCTGGACCTGTCCGGCCTGCTGCAACCCACGGGCGACTGGCCGTTGACTGCCAGCGGCAACCTGAGCCTGCCTTATGCGCCAGGCGGTGCGCCGTGGAAGGTTGCGCTCAGACTCGACGGCGACCTGCTCAAGACCCTCAAGCTCGATGCCGACAGCAGTGGCTACCTGCCCGCCAAACTCAGTGGCGAACTGCAACCGCTGGTGGAGAACCTGCCAGCGCAGTTGCACATCACCGCCGATGGCTTCAAACCCAGTGCGGACTTGCCCGATACCCTGCAACTCAATCAACTCGACCTCACCGCCAAGGGCGACTTGAGCAGTGGTTACCAACTGCTGGGCAAAGCCATCCTGCCGGCGGAAAAAGGCCCGGTGGATTTATTGTTGCAAGGCACGGTCGATGCCAAGGGCGCGCAGATCGCCGGCCTGGATTTGACCGCCGGTGAGCAACAAAGCCTGAAACTCACGGCGCAGCTGGACTGGCAACAAGGTTTCAGCGCCGACGCGAAAATCGCTTGGCTGGATTTCCCCTGGCATCGCTTGTACCCGCTGGTCGACGAACCTCAGGTCGCGTTACGTACCTTTAACGGTGAAGTCTCCTATAAGGATGGCAACTACCTCGGCAACCTCAAGGCCGACCTCGACGGCCCGGCGGGCCGGTTCAATGTGGTCACGCCCTTCAGCGGCGATCTCAAGCAAGTGTTCCTGCCCGAGTTGAAACTGACCGCCGGCCAAGGCAAGGCCGAAGGCCACCTGAACCTGCAATTCGCCGACGGTATTGCCTGGGACACCGCACTGGACCTTTCGGCCCTGAACCCGGCGTACTGGGTCGGCGAATTGCCTGGCACCCTGGCGGGTCCGCTGCGCAGCAAAGGCGAATTCAAGAACGAGCAACTCAAGCTCAACGCCGACCTTGACCTCAAGGGCCGCCTGCGTGGCCAACCCGCCGTGCTGGCGGCCAAGGCCGAAGGCACAGGCGAGCAATGGACCTTGGCCAACCTGGATATCCGCTTGGGCGACAACCGCATCAACGGCAGCGGCAGCTTGCAACAACGCCTGGCCGGGCAGATCGATATCAGGCTGAGTCGCCTGGCCCAGCTGTGGCCGCAGCTACGTGGGCAGGTTAATGGCCGAATCGATGTGGCCGGTAGCCTCAAGGCGCCACAAGGCAAACTCGACCTCAAGGGCCAGCAATTGGCCTATGTCGATAATCGTCTGCAAAGCCTCACCCTCGACGCCACCCTCGATAGCGCCCAGCGCGCAAAGATCGACCTCAAGGGCAGTGGCATTCAAAGTGGCGACACCCAGGTCGGTACCCTGACCGCCAGCGCCCAAGGCGATATCCGGCGCCAGAGCGTCCAACTCGACCTGGCGGGACCGCTGCTCAAGCTGGCCCTGGCCCTCGACGGCAACCTCGACAACAGCAACTGGCGTGGGCGCCTCGCGAGCGGCGAGGTGCAGGCCGGTGGCCAGGACTGGAAGCTGCAGGCCCCGGCGAAAATCGAACGCCTGGCCGACGGCAAACTGACCTTCGCGGCCCACTGCTGGGTGTCCGGTGCAGCCAGCCTGTGCGGTGAAGACCAGCGCCTGATGCCCGAGCCGAAGCTGCGCTACCACCTCAAGCAATTCCCCATCGACAGCCTGGCGGCCTTTTTGCCGAAAGATTTCGCCTGGCAAGGCAAGCTCAACGCCGACGTTCAGCTTGACCTGCCCGGCAGTGGCCCCAAGGGCGTGGTCTCGGTGGATGCCAGCGGCGGCACCTTGCGTGTCAAGGATAAGGACCAGTGGCTGGATTTTCCCTACGACACCTTGAAGCTGGAAACCACCCTCAACCCCAAGCGTATCGACACCCAGCTCAACTTCCAGGGCGGCAAGCTCGGCGAGTTGCTGTTGCAGGCGCAGATCAACCCGTTGCCGAAAAACAAACCGATCACCGGCAATTTCAGCCTCACGGGCCTCGACCTCGCGGTGGCGCGCCCGTTTGTGCCGATGGTGGAAAAACTCACCGGCAAGCTCAACGGCAGCGGACGGATCTCCGGTGGACTGTTGGCGCCGCAGGTCAACGGCAACGTGAATCTGGTGGGTGGTGAAGTGTCCGGGCCTGAGCTGCCCGTCAGCCTCGAGGGCTTGAATGTGCAGGCGTTGATTGCCGGCGAAAGCGTGCAACTCAACGGCGCCTGGCGCAGCGGCAAGGCCGGGCAGGGCAGCCTGAAGGGGCAGATCGACTGGGGTCAGGCGCTGGCGGTGGACCTCAGCCTGCAGGGCTCGCAACTGCCGGTCACCGTAGAGCCCTACGCCGCGTTGGAAGTGGCGCCTGACCTGAAGATCAGCTTGAAGAACGACAAGCTGGCGATTGCCGGCAAGGTGCATATCCCTCGTGGCGATATCACCGTGCGCGAACTGCCGCCTTCGACGGTCAAGGTCTCCGATGACACGGTGATCGTTGGCCGCCAGACCGAGGAGGGCAAGCCGCCGATGGCGATGGCCATGGACATCGATGTCGTGGTGGGTGAAGAGCAGCTCAACTTCTCGGGCTTCGGCCTGACCGCCAAGGTTCAGGGGCATGTGCATATCGGCGACAACCTCGACACCCGGGGCGAACTGTGGCTCAACGATGGTCGCTATCGCGCCTATGGGCAACGGCTCACGGTGCGCCGCGCGCGCCTGTTGTTCGCCGGGCCCCTGGATCAACCGTTCCTCGATATTGAAGCGGTACGGGTCACCACCGAGCCGTCCAGGACCGTAACCGCCGGTATTCGCTTGAGTGGCAGTGCCGAACAGCCGACCACGCAGATCTTCTCCGAGCCGGCAATGGCCCAGGAGGACGCCCTGTCCTACCTGGTGCTGGGACGTTCGCGTACCACCACCGGCGAAGACAACAATATGCTTGCGCAAGCAGCGTTGGGCCTGGGCCTGATGGGTAGTGCCGGGGTGACCTCGGATATTGCCAATAAACTTGGCATCCAGGATTTCGACCTCGACACCCAGGGCAGCGGCAACAACACTGCCGTGGTCGCCAGCGGCAAGATCACCGAGAAACTCAGCCTGCGCTATGGCGTGGGGGTGTTCGAACCGGCCAACACCATCGCCTTGCGCTACCTGTTGAGCAAGAAGGTGTACCTGGAAGTGGCCAGCGGCGTCGCCAGTTCCCTGGATATCTTCTACAAGCGCGATTTCTGAGTCCTGCTCGGTCAAAAAAGGTAGGGGCGGCGACTCAGCGGGGGCAAGCGGACTTGTTGTGGCGAGCGGGCTTGTTGTGGTGAGCGGGCTTGCCCCGCGTTGGGCTGCGCAGCAGCCCCAAAACCAGGCTCCGCGGTGTGTCAGTAAAAAACACATCGCCTGTAATGGGGCCGCTTCGCGCCCCAACGCGGGGCAAGCCCGCTCGCCACAACAAGCCCGCTTGCCACAGTAAGCCCGCTCGCCACAGTTACAGTGTTCGCCTTTAACTGACTGGCATTAAGACTAGCCCGCTCTCCACAGGGATTCCACTTTGCTGTGTGACAGCGCCAAATCGGAGATTGGGTGGGACCACCCAACCCACAGGTTTGACCGCATTTCCCCCCGACCGCCAGCCAATTACTAAGCAAGCTAATTATTTAATTTGACATTCGCTGCCTAAGCAGTAACATCTCGTCATACATTAACTGCCTAGGCAGTAATAAGGTGGCTTTCGATGAAACACTTCACCCCTGACAACTTCCACAACTGCCACCTCGGCCTGTTGCTGGGTCGTGCCGCCATCCTCAAGGACCGCATCATCGACGCCCACATGGAACCCCACGGCATCACCGCCGCGCAGTTCAAGGTGTTGATCATCATGGCCCAGTTCGGTGTCGACACCCCGGCGGAGCTGTGTCGCAACCTGTCCCTGGACAGCGGTTCGATGACCCGCATGCTTGATCGCCTGGAGCAAAAGGGCCTGCTGGACCGCAAGCGTTCCGAACTGGACCGCCGTCAGGTGCAGTTGGTGCTCACCGCCGACGGTCAGCGCTTGGCGGACATGCTCCCGCACATCGGCGCCGACGCGTTGAACCAGTTGGCTGGCGCCTTGGAGCCCGGCGAGCTGGAAACCCTGGAAAAGATCCTCAAGAAAATTCTGATAGCTGCTGGTGATCCCATCACCCTTCAGCGGGTAGGTAAAGAATGAACACACGTGCCCTTTGCCTGGTGCTGATGGCCATGAGCATGGCCGGTTGCGCCAACTTCAGTGGCCTCGACACCCAGGGTCAACGCCTCGATGCCAACACCCTGCAAACCGGCAAGTCCCTCAGTGGCGTGAGCCTGTCGGCCGCCGCCTGGCCCAGCGCCGACTGGTGGAAAAGCCTCGGTGACCCGCAACTCGACAGCCTGATCCAGGAAGCCCTGCAAAACAGCCCGGATATGCAAGTCGCCAGCGCGCGTGCCCACCAGGCCGAAGCAGCGGCGTATGCGGCCAACGCTGCACGTATGCCGACCCTGGACGCCAGCGCCGGCGTCAGCCGTTCACGCCTGGCCAAGGATCAGGACCCGCTGGGTCAGGGCGATGCCTACGCCACCGTGCGCAACATCGGTGCCAGCTTCAATTACAACTTCGACTTATGGGGTGGCCAACGCGCCGCCTGGGAAGCCGCGTTGGGCCAGGCCCGCGCCGCCGAAGTCGACCAGCAGGCCGCGCGCCTGACCCTGGCGGCCAACGTGGCCAAAGCCTACAGCGACCTGGGCCAGGCCCATATCGTGCGTGACCTGGCCAATGACGACCTCAAGCGCACCCGGCAAATGCTCGACCTGGGCAAGCGTCGGCTGAATTCGGGTATCGACAGCCAGTACCAGTACCAGCAGACCGAAAGCCTGGAAGCCAGCTCCCAATCACAACTGATCGATGCCGAAAAGCAACTGCAGAGCGCCAAGATCGCCCTCGCGGTGTTGCTCGGCAAAGGCCCGGACCGTGGCAACGAACTGGTACGCCCCAACGTGCTGAAACCCAGTGCCGTCGCGGTGCCTTCGGTGCTGCCTGCCGAACTGCTCGGCCGGCGCCCGGACCTGATCGCCGCACGCTGGCGGGTCGAGGCCGCGAGCAAGAACGTCGCCGCCAGCAAGACGCGCTTCTACCCCAACCTCAACCTGAGCGCGAGCGCCGGGGCTGAGTCGTTGCTGGGGGATGCGATGTTTGGTTCGGCCAGCCGTTTCTTCAGCATTGCGCCGACGATTTCGCTGCCGATCTTCGACGGTGGCCGCCTGCGCGCCGACCTCGATGCCCGCGATGCCGACTACGACCTGGCGGTGGCCCAGTACAACAAAACCCTGGTGCAAGCCCTCGGCGATATCGGCAATACCCTTTCACAACTGCGCGACACCGGCCGGCAGATCCAGGCTCAGCAACATGCCGCGGACATTGCCCAGCAGTCCTACGACACCGGGTTGCAACGGTACAGCTCCGGCATCGGCAATTACCTGGATGTACTGAGCATCGAGCAGCAATTGCTGCAGGCCCAGCGTCAGCTGGCGACCTTGAATGCCGCACAAATCGATCTGTCGATTCAACTGATGCAAGCCCTGGGTGGCGGCTACAACGCCGCAAACGTGGCGTCGACCACCCCAGCTACACGCACGGAATAATTTGAGGTATTTGTCATGGCCACTGCCGAAAACAGCAATGCAACGCAACAACCCAAAGACGACAGCAACCCCCGCAAACGCAAAGTGATGCTGATCGGCCTGGCGCTGATCGTGATCCTCGGGAGCGTCGGTGTGTGGGGCTGGTATGAGCTCTACGGTCGCTTCAACGAGAGCACCGACGACGCTTACGTGAATGGCAACGTGGTGGAAATCACCCCGCTGGTCACCGGTACCGTGGTCAGCATCGGCGCCGACGATGGCGACCTGGTCCATGAAGGCCAGGTGCTGGTCAATTTCGACCCGAACGACGCAGCGGTCGGCCTGCAAAGTGCCCAGGCCAACCTGGCGCGCACCGTGCGTCAGGTGCGTGGCTTGTACAGCAATGTCGATGGCATGAAAGCCCAGGTGAACGCCCAGAAAGCCGATGTGCAAACCGCCCAGGACAACTACAACCGACGCAAGACCCTGGCCCAGGGCGGGGCGATCTCCCAGGAGGAGCTGTCCCACGCCCGTGACAGCCTGACCGCGGCCAAGAACGCCCTGACCAACCTTGAGCAACAACTCAAAACCAGCAACGCCCTGGTGGATGACACCGTGATCTCGTCCCACCCGGACGTGCAAGCCGCCGCCGCACAACTGCGCCAAGCCTACCTGGCCAATGCGCGCAGCACCTTGATCGCCCCTGTCACCGGCTACGTGGCCAAGCGCACCGTGCAACTGGGCCAGCGTGTCCAGCCGGGCACGGCGTTGATGGCGGTGATCCCGCTCAACCAGCTGTGGATCGACGCCAACTTCAAGGAAACCCAGTTGCGCAACATGCGTATCGGCCAGCCGGTGGACATCGAGGCGGATATCTACGGCAGCGACGTGAAGTTCAGCGGTACGGTCGACAGCCTCGGCGCGGGCACCGGCAGCGCGTTTGCCCTGCTGCCGGCACAGAACGCCACCGGTAACTGGATCAAGATCGTGCAACGGGTGCCGGTGCGCATCCATGTCAATGCCGACGAACTGGCCAAGCACCCGCTGCGCGTGGGCTTGAGCACCGTGGTCAATGTCGACCTGCATGACCAGAGCGGCCCGGTGCTGGCGCAACAGGCCCCGCAAAAGGCCTCGTTCACCACGGATGTGTATGAACGCCAATTGGCCGAGGCCGACGCCATGATCACCCAATTGATCCATGACAACAGCGTCGCTGCTCCCAAGGCTGCGCAACGCTGATGAGCAATAACGCCTCCTTCTCACCGCCGAGCCTGTTGATGGCCACCATTGGCCTGTCGCTGGCGACCTTTATGCAGGTGCTCGACACCACGATCGCCAACGTGGCGTTGCCGACGATTTCCGGCAACCTCGGCGTGAGTTCGGAGCAGGGCACCTGGGTGATCACCTCATTTGCGGTGAGCAATGCCATCGCCTTGCCGCTGACCGGCTGGTTGAGCCGGCGCTTTGGTGAGGTGAAGCTGTTCCTGTGGGCCACCCTCCTGTTCGTGCTGGCCTCGTTTCTGTGCGGTATCTCCACCTCGATGCCCGAGCTGATTGGCTTTCGGGTGCTGCAAGGCCTGGTGGCGGGGCCGTTGTACCCGATGACCCAGACCCTGTTGATCGCCGTCTACCCCCCCGCGAGGCGCGGCATGGCCTTGGCGTTATTGGCGATGGTCACCGTGGTGGCGCCGATTGCCGGCCCCATCCTGGGTGGCTGGATCACCGATAGCTACAGCTGGCCGTGGATCTTCTTTATCAACGTGCCCATCGGCATCTTTGCGGTGATGGTGGTGCGTTCGCAATTGAAGGCACGCCCGGTGGTCACCAGTTACCAGCCGATGGATTACGTCGGATTGCTGAGTTTGATCGTCGGTGTCGGCGCCTTGCAGATCATCCTCGACAAGGGCAACGACCTGGACTGGTTCGAATCCAACTTCATCATCGTCGGCGCGGTGATCTCGGCGATTGCCCTGGCGGTGTTCATCATTTGGGAACTGACTGACCAGCACCCGGTGGTCAACCTGCGGCTGTTTGCCTACCGGAACTTCCGCATCGGTACCATTGTGTTGATCCTGGGCTATGCGGGGTTCTTCGGCATCAACCTGATCCTGCCGCAGTGGTTGCAAACCCAGATGGGCTACACCGCGACGTGGGCGGGCCTGGCGGTGGCGCCGATCGGCATCCTGCCGGTGCTGATGTCGCCGTTTGTCGGCAAGTACGCGCACAAGTTCGACCTGCGCCTGCTGGCCGGCCTGGCGTTCCTGGCGATTGGCTTGAGTTGCTTCATGCGGGCAGGCTTCACCAATGAGGTGGACTTCACCCACATCGCCCTGGTGCAGCTGTTCATGGGCATCGGCGTGGCACTGTTCTTCATGCCGACCTTGAGCATCTTGATGTCCGACCTGCCACCGCAGCAGATTGCCGATGGTGCGGGCCTGGCGACCTTCCTGCGTACCCTGGGGGGGAGCTTCGCGGCGTCGCTGACCACGTGGATCTGGATTCGCCGGGCGGACCAGCACCACGCGTACATGAGCGAAAACATGACGACCTACGACTCGGCGACCCGTGATGCGTTGAACGCACTCGGCGGGGCAGGGCAGAAGGCTTATGCGCAATTGGACCAGATCCTCACCAGCCAGGCATACATGATGTCCACCGTGGATTACTTCACGCTGCTGGGATGGATGTTCATGGGGTTGATGCTGCTGGTGTGGCTGGCCAAGCCGCCGTTTACCGCGAAGGCGGGGCCGGCTGCTTCCGGTCACTGATTCCGAAAACGTACAGGGATCTAAATGTGGGAGGGGGCTTGCACCCCGATGGCGGTGGATCAGTCACAGCAATATTGACTGGCCTACTGCTATCGGGGGCAAGCCCCCTCCCACATTTGGATCTTTGTTCACATTGGATCAGTGGTGTTTGGGGATCAGGCGCCAGGCAACGCCAGTTGCGGGTTCACAAAATCAAACGCCGCCAACTGAAACCCTTGCTCATCCACCTGCAACGCCCAGCCCTGCTTGTCCCAATCCCCCAGCACAATGCGCTTGGCCGCCTGGTCGCCAATCTGCAACTTGTGGATCGCCGGACGGTGCGTATGGCCGTGGACCAGGGTGCGCACGCCAAATTGCTGCATCACCCGCGGCACTTCTTCCGGGGTGACGTCGACAATATCGTTGGCCTTCATCCGCGTCTGCGCACGGCTTTCGCTGCGCAGCTTGCGCGCCAGCGCGTGGCGGGCGCGCAGTGGCAGGTGACGCAGGATAAACAGCACCAGCGGGTTACGCAGGATGCGCCGCAGCTTCATATAGCCGAGGTCGCGGGTGCAGAGACTGTCGCCGTGCATCAGCAGCACGGGCTCGCCATGGAGCTGCACGACACTCGGGTCCTTGAGCAAGGTAGCGCCTGTGGTTTTGCAGAACGCCTTGCCGATCAGGAAATCGCGGTTGCCATGCATGATAAAAATCGGGGTACCGCTGTCGCTCAGCTCGCGCAGAGCTGCGCAGATCGAACGCTGGAAGGGGGTCATCCCATCGTCGCCAATCCAGGCTTCAAAGAAGTCCCCCAGAATGTACAACGCCTGGGCGCCACGGGCGCGGCCGTGGAGCAGATCCAGAAACGCCCGGGTAATGTCCGGGCGTTCCTCTTCCAGATGCAAATCTGAAATCAGCAATATCACTCAATGATCTCGGCTTTCTCGATGATCACGTCTTCTGCTGGCACGTCCTGGTGGCCGGCCTTGCTGGTGGTGGAAACTGCTTTGATCTTGTCGACAACGTCAGTGCCTTCGGTGACTTTACCGAACACCGCGTAGCCCCAGCCTTGAACGTTCTTGCCGCTGTGGTTCAGGAAGGTGTTGTCGGCCACGTTGATGAAGAACTGCGCGGAGGCCGAATGCGGCTCCATGGTACGGGCCATGGCAACGGTGTACTTGTCGTTGGAAAGGCCGTTGTCCGCTTCGTTCTGGATGCTTGGACGCTTGTCTTTCTTTTCTTTCATGCCTGGCTCGAAACCGCCGCCCTGGACCATGAAGTTGCCGATGACACGGTGGAAAACGGTATTTTCGTAGTGGCCGGCTTTCACGTATTCGATGAAGTTGGCGACGGTGATCGGCGCTTTCTCGGCGTTCAGCTCGATGACGATGTCACCGTGGTTGGTGGTCAGTTTGACTTGAGTCATGTGTACTACTCTTTTCAGGGAATTCGTGGGTTCGGGCGCCTCGGCGCCACGACCGGTTTGGCTAAACGACGGCCAAGACGAGCAGTTTAACGTGCCCTGCAGGAATTTCGAGGTGGTTTTTTACCGCCCGGGCAATTAAACCAGCAGTTTTTGGCCGTGCTCTGTCAGGTGGTTGACAGCATCGGCTATGATATCGCCTTTGTTTTATCTGGCCCCACCCGGCCACGAACCTGTCTGTTCAAGGATCCTATGAGCAAGCCCACTGTCGACCCTACCTCGAATTCCAAGGCCGGACCTGCCGTCCCGGTCAATTTCCTGCGCCCGATCATCCAGGCGGACCTGGATTCGGGCAAGCACACGCAGATCGTCACCCGCTTCCCGCCAGAGCCCAACGGCTACCTGCACATCGGTCACGCCAAGTCGATCTGTGTGAACTTCGGCCTGGCCCAGGAGTTCGGTGGCGTCACGCACCTGCGTTTCGACGACACCAACCCGGCCAAGGAAGACCAGGAATACATCGACGCCATCGAGAGCGACATCAAGTGGCTGGGCTTCGAGTGGTCCGGTGAAGTGCGCTACGCCTCCCAGTACTTCGACCAGTTGTTCGACTGGGCCGTCGAGCTGATCAAGGCCGGCAAGGCCTACGTCGACGACCTGACCCCGGAGCAGGCCAAGGAATACCGTGGCACCCTGACCGAGCCAGGCAGGAACAGCCCGTTCCGCGACCGTTCGGTAGAAGAGAACCTCGACTGGTTCGCCCGCATGCGTGCCGGTGAGTTCCCGGACGGTGCCCGCGTGCTGCGCGCCAAGATCGACATGGCTTCGCCGAACATGAACCTGCGCGACCCGATCATGTACCGCATCCGCCATGCCCACCACCACCAGACCGGTGACAAGTGGTGCATCTACCCCAACTACGATTTCACCCACGGTCAGTCGGACGCCATCGAAGGCATCACCCACTCCATCTGCACCCTGGAGTTCGAGAGCCATCGCCCGCTGTACGAATGGTTCCTGGAGCACCTGCCGGTACCGGCGCACCCGCGCCAGTACGAATTCAGCCGCCTGAACCTGAACTACACCATCACCAGCAAGCGCAAGCTCAAGCAACTGGTGGATGAAAAGCACGTGCATGGCTGGGATGACCCGCGCATGTCGACGCTGTCGGGCTTCCGCCGTCGCGGCTACACTCCGGCGTCGATCCGTAATTTCTGTGAGATGGTCGGCACCAACCGCTCCGACGGCGTGGTCGACTACGGCATGCTCGAGTTCAGCATCCGCCAGGACCTCGACGCGAACGCGCCGCGTGCCATGTGCGTGCTGCGCCCGTTGAAAGTCGTGATCACCAACTACCCGGAAGACAAGGTCGACAACCTCGAGCTGCCGCGTCATCCGCAGAACGAAGCACTGGGCGTGCGCAAGCTGCCGTTCGCGCGTGAAATCTACATCGACCGCGATGACTTCATGGAAGAGCCGCCAAAAGGCTACAAGCGCCTGGAGCCGAACGGCGAAGTGCGCCTGCGCGGCAGCTACGTGATCCGCGCCGACGAAGCCATCAAGGACGCCAATGGCAACATCGTCGAGCTGCGTTGCTCCTACGACCCGGAAACCCTGGGCAAGAACCCTGAAGGCCGCAAGGTCAAGGGCGTGATCCACTGGGTGCCGGCCGCTGCCAGCATCGAGTGTGAAGTGCGTCTGTACGATCGCCTGTTCCGTTCGCCGAATCCTGAAAAGGCCGAAGACAGCGCCAGCTTCCTCGACAACATCAACCCTGACTCCCTGCAAGTGCTCACCGGTTGTCGTGCCGAGCCATCCTTGGGCGACGCACAGCCGGAAGACCGTTTCCAGTTCGAGCGCGAAGGCTACTTCTGCGCGGATATCAAGGACTCGAAACCAGGTCAGCCGGTATTCAACCGTACCGTGACCTTGCGTGATTCGTGGGGCCAGTGATTCTGTTTTAAGGAACTGTCGTGCTAACGATCTACAACACACTCAGCAAGACCAAAGAAGTCTTCAAGCCGCTGGATGGCAACAAGGTGCGCATGTACGTGTGCGGCATGACCGTGTACGACTATTGCCACATCGGCCACGGTCGCAGCATGGTTGCTTTCGACCTGGTGACCCGCTGGTTGCGTTTCAGCGGCTATGACTTGACCTATGTGCGCAACATCACCGACATCGACGACAAGATCATCAACCGCGCCAACGAAAACGGCGAGTCGTTCGACGCGCTGACCGAGCGCATGATCGCCGCCATGCACGAGGATGAGGCGCGCCTCAACATCCTCAAGCCGGACATGGAGCCGCGTGCCACGGACCACATCCCTGGCATGCACGCGATGATCCAGACCCTGATCGACAAGGGCTACGCCTACGCCCCAGGCAATGGCGACGTGTACTACCGCGTCGCCAAGTTCATGGGCTACGGCAAGCTGTCGCGCAAGAAAATCGAAGACCTGCGCATCGGCGCGCGTATCGAAGTCGACGAAGCCAAGCAGGATCCGTTGGACTTCGTGCTGTGGAAAGGCACCAAGCCCGGCGAGCCGAGCTGGGAGTCACCATGGGGCGCCGGGCGTCCGGGCTGGCACATCGAATGCTCGGTGATGTCCACCTGCTGCCTGGGCGAGACCTTCGACATCCATGGCGGCGGCAGCGACCTGGAGTTCCCGCACCACGAGAACGAAATCGCCCAAAGCGAAGCCGCCACCGGCAAGACCTACGCCAACGCCTGGATGCACTGCGGCATGATCCGCATCAATGGCGAGAAGATGTCCAAGTCCTTGAACAACTTCTTCACCATCCGCGACGTACTGGAAAAGTACCACCCGGAGGTGGTGCGTTACCTGCTGGTATCCAGCCACTACCGCAGCGCCATCAACTACTCGGAAGACAACCTCAAGGACGCCAAAGGCGCCCTGGAGCGCTTCTACCACGCGTTGAAAGGCTTGCCCGCCGTTGCACCGGCTGGCGGCGAAGCATTCGTGGCGCGGTTTACCGAAGTGATGAACGACGACTTCGGCACCCCCGAAGCCTGCGCCGTGCTGTTCGAAATGGTGCGCGAGATCAACCGCCTGCGCGAGAGTGATCTCGACGCAGCGGCGGGCCTGGCGGCGCGCTTGAAAGAACTGGCCAGCGTCCTGGGCGTGTTGCAGATGGAAGCCGACGACTTCCTGCAAGCCGGCGCCGAAGGGCGTGTGGATGCGGCTGAGGTCGATGCGCTGATCCAGGCGCGTCTGGCGGCTCGTGCCAACAAGGACTGGGCGGAATCCGACCGTATCCGTGACCAACTGACCGCGATGGGCGTGGTGTTGGAAGACGGCAAAGGCGGGACGACGTGGCGGTTGGCCGACCAGGCTTGATCAGCAAACCCTGAATAAAAAACGCCCCGACTGGTTCGGGGCGTTTTTTTGCGCACCGTTTTAGTGAGCGGCTCACCCGATCCAGTGTGGGATCGGCGGTATCCATGCGATCCACAGCCGGGCGGCTCTCCACCTGCCACCCGCGATCAAATGTGGGAGGGGGCTTGCCCCCTATTGCGCGGTGCGAGAGCCTGCTGCCACTTGATATCGACTCTGCACAAAACCATTGTCCGACACGTACGTTCCGACGTGGTGGAGCTCATGCTCACTGCCAACCTGACTGAATAGCGGGATCCCTTGCCCGAGTAAAACCGGGATACGGGTAATGATCAGCTCATTGATCAGGCCCGCTTCAAGAAACGCCTGGATCGTTTGGCCACCGTCGATATAGAGATGCTTCATGCCGCGCTCAGCTAACGCCGCCACGAGTGTGGTTGCATCTCCCGCCATGACCTCGACCTTGCCCTCCAGATGTGCAGGGATTTGCAGCGGCTGGTGAGAGAGCGCAATGACCGGTGTACCCTCATAGAGCCACTTGGGGAAGGACACTACTTTCTCCAGGGTTTTTCGGCCCATCACCAGCGCATCGACCGTGGCGATAAAGCGTTCATAGGTCATGCCTTTCAACTCAGCGGTTTCATATTCCGGCCGGAGCAACCATTCGATATCACCGTCTGGACGGGCAATAAAGCCGTCGATGCTGGCGGCGATAAAGACAGAACATTTGATCTCCATGGTGGACACTCCTCTTTATGCGCTGGACGCAACGACAGTCAACGGGGGCTTTTAGCCTGGCGCTAATGTTAATTTAATCTTTGCGTGTAACAACCGAGCGGCGATAAAGATAGCCCTTACGCCCCCTTTCTGCCGTGCGAGGATGTATGCGAAGTTGGTTGATCCGTTACCGTTACGCAATTATTTTCTGGTTGTGCTTCGGCGTTTTCCGTACATCCCTGGCCGACTGGAATCCCATTCCCTCTGGCTCCATGCGCCCGACATTGCTGGAGGGCGATGTGGTGTTGGTCAATCGCGTGGCCTACGACCTCAAGCTGCCGCTCACGGACATCTCCCTGGCCAAACTCGATAACCCCCAGCGCGGCGATGTGGTGACGTTCTCGTCGCCCAAGGATGGCATGCGCCTGATCAAGCGCATCGTCGGTATTCCCGGTGACACCCTGGAAATGAAGGATGAGGTGTTGTGGGTTAACGGCGTGCCGTCCACCTACAGTGACGCACAGGACATCAGTGAACCCATCGTTCCCGGCCATACGGTGCCAGGAATCAAGCTGACCGAACGGGCGGCCAACCGTCAGCGCACGGTGCAGTTCATGCCGACGGTGCGGGCACTGCGCAATTTCGGGCCGGTGGTGGTGCCGGCCGACAGCTATTTCATGCTGGGGGACAATCGCGATAACAGCGATGACTCCCGGTACATCGGTTTTGTGCCGCGTCGGCTGTTGATCGGGCGGGCACATCATGTGCTGGCATCGGCGCAGATCCTGGATCACTGGATGCCACGCCTGAACAGATTTGGCGCGCCGATTCTGTAAGGACAAGCCCCCATTACCCTTATAGGAGCTGGCAAGCCGACTCCTACAGTTGGGTGTGTTACGAGGACCCCTGAATCCAGACACTAACTTTTGGGTTAGCCCATTACCTTTTCGTGCGTTCTTGTGGGCTATCCGCCCGGTTCCTATCCTGCGGTCTTCGTTTATCCAGGAGTAGGTTCCATGAGCTTTGATCTCGGACTAAAAGGCCTTCGTGCGCTGGTCACCGGTGGCACCAAAGGTATCGGCGCCGCCGTGGTGGCGGTGTTGCGTGAACAAGGCGCCCAGGTGATTTCGGTCGCGCGTTCGGCGGCGGATTCGACGCCCGAAGGCGTGCATTTCATCGCTGCCGACCTAGGCACTGCCGCCGGTTGTGCGAGTGCTACTGAGGCGGTGAAGGCTCGGCTTGGCGGCGTCGATATCATCGTCAATGTGCTCGGCGGCTCAAGCGCGCCCGGCGGTGGTTTTGCGGTGCTCGATGATGAGCAGTGGGCGAATGCCCTGGGCCAGAACCTGATGGCGGCAGTGCGGGTGGATCGGGCGCTCCTGCCTGGGATGCTCGCGCGCGGCGCCGGGGTGATTATTCATGTCACGTCGATCCAGCGGGAGTTGCCGTTGCCGGATTCGACCACGGCGTATGCCGCTGCAAAGGCAGCATTGGCGACCTACAGCAAGAGCCTGTCGAAAGAAGTCACGCCCAAGGGTATTCGGGTGGTGCGGGTTTCGCCGGGCTGGGTGGAGACGGACGCGGCGGTAGCACTGGCGGAGCGCCTGGCGGAGCAGGCGGGAACGGATTACGAGGGGGGCAAGCAGATCATCATGCAGGCGCTCGGCGGTATTCCGCTTGGACGGCCGGCCAAGCCTCAGGAGGTGGCTGACTTGATCGCCTTCCTGGTCTCGCCCCGCGCCGCGTCGATCAGCGGCACCGAGTACGTGATCGACGGCGGCACCGTCCCTACGGTCTAATTCGTCGGTTTGGCGGCTTGCCATTTGAGCAGGCCATCCAGTACCGGGCACAGGCTCTGCCCCCACTCGGTCATACGGTATTCCACCTTGGGCGGCACCACTGGGTAGACCGTGCGCTGTACCAGGCCATCGGCTTCGAGCTGGCGCAATTGCTGGGCGAGCATCTTTTGCGAGATATCCGGGATCAGTCGCTCAAGGTCGGAATAACGCTGCACCTGGCCGCCGAACAGGTGGAACAGAATGATCAGCTTCCAGCGCCCGCCAAGCCAGGCGAGCGTGGTTTCGACGTCGGCGGCGGCGGTGGCAGGGGTGTAGGTTTTACTCATCGCATACGTCCTAGGACATTTCGGAAAGTTGCCATTTGTTTTGACGTCCGCCGCAGCCTGGCTTTAGATGGTCGACACGACCAAACCCACGATGAAACCAGCGGTGATTCAATTGGATTGTATCTTCTGCAGCATTGTTCAAAAGACCTCCCCAGCGCACATTCTGTGGGAAGACGACCAGCATATGGCGTTTCTTTCGATCTTTCCCAATACACCGGGTTTCAGCGTGGTAATCCCAAAGCAGCACTACGGCAGCTATGCGTTTGCGCAGTCGGATGAGGTGTTGGCCGGGCTTGCCGTTGCAGCGAAGAAAACCGCGCTTCAGATCGACCGTGCGTTTCCCGATGTGGCCCGTACGGGGATGATGCTGGAAGGGTATGGGGTGGATCATCTGCATGCGAAGCTGTTTCCCATGCATGGGACTGGGCAGGACAGCACGTTCAAGCCGTTGAGCTCTAAGGTGGATAAGTTTTTTGAGGCATATGAGGGCTATATCTCTTCCCACGATCATGTGCGGGCCGATGATAAGGGGTTGGCGGAATTGGCGGCGCACATCAGGTCTTTTGCCTAGCGCCAATCCAAATGTGGGAGGGGGCTTGCCCCCGATAGCAGTGGGTCAGCTACAGGTGAGCTGACTGATCCACCGCCATCGGGGGCAAGCCCCCTCCCACAGTTTTGACCGTGTTTTCTATAGGGATCAACGGCGGCTGCTGACTTCGGCGGGTACATCATCGCCAGCCATGCGCTTGCGAAACAACGCCGTGCGCGCCAGCAGCAGGGTGGTCACCGGCACGGTGATCGACAGCAAAATCGGAATCAACCAGCCGTGCAGCACCGGTCCGGACTTGAGCACCGAAAAATAGATAATCGATGCCAACGCCACACTCCACGCGCCCAGCGTCGAGGCCAGTGCCGGCGGGTGCATGCGCTGGAAGAAGTCTTTCATGCGCAGCAAGCCAATCGCGCCGATCAGTGCGAACACGCTGCTCAACACCAACAGTACCGCGACGACGATTTCCATCCATAACGGCATCATTCAATCACCTCCCCACGCAGCAGGAATTTCGCCAGGGCAAATGAGCCGACGAAGCCGAACAGCGCAATCAGCAGCGCCGCTTCAAAGTAGGTGTCGCTGGCATAACGAATACCGAGCACCAGCATCATCAGCATGGCCAGGATATACAGGTAGTCCAGCGCCAGTACCCGGTCCTGGGCCGAGGGGCCTTTGAACAGGCGGATCAACGTCAGCACCATGGCCAGGGAGAACAGGAACAGGCTGAACAGGATCGCATTGGAGAGCAGGGGGCTCATTCGAAGATCTCCATCAGGGGCCGTTCGTAGGCGTGTTTGAAGTGCTGGATAAACTGCGCGTCGTCATCCAGATCGAACACGTGCAACAGCAGGATGCTGCGGTCCAGGGCCAGTTCGGACCAGACGGTACCGGGCGTCACGCTGGTGATCATTGACAGCACAGCCAGCCCATTGGGGTCACGCAGGTCCAGGGGGATTTTGACGAAGCGCGAACGCGGTGGTCGCGAGCCGCACACCAGCACCCCCCAGGCCACCTGCAGGTTGGAGATGATCACGTCGCGGCCGACCAGAAAGAACAGGCGGATGATCACCCCAGGGCGGCGGATGCGGATCGGCAGCGGACGCAGTGGCGCCATCAGCAGCGGCGCGAGAAAGCCCAGCAGTGCCCCTAGCAGCAGGTTGCCGGGGCTGACGGACAGGTTGAGTACCAGCCACAGCACCCACAACGCCAGCGACAGCCACGGGGCAGGGAACAGGCGCTTCATGGTTGCACCTCCAGCGCGGCGCGGGCTTCGGGGCTGGGTATCGGGCGCTGGGCCATGACGGCCATTACGTAGCGTTCTGGGTTGTTCAGGCTCTTGGCGATGTCCAGGGTGTAGTTCATCAGCGGTTCGGCCTTGAACGTCAGCACGACGCTCAAGCCCAGCAGGAAGAAAATCGGCAGGCATTCGAAGCGGCGCAGCAGCGGCGAAGGGCGCTCTTCCGGGGTCCAGAAGCGCTGGATGCCCAGGCGGGCGAAGGCCATCAGCGATGCGAGGCCCGACAGGATCAACAAGGCGGCCAGGCCCCAGGCAGCCGGGCGAATCGGCTCATCAATGCTGAACCACAGGCCGATCGGATTGAGCAGCGCACTCAGCAGATTGAGTTTGCCGATAAACCCCGACAACGGGGGCATGCCGATAATCAGCAGGGCGCAGGCAATAAAGCTCAGGCCGAGGAACGCCATGGTCCAGGGAATGACCTGGCCGACCACGGCTTTCTGTTCGTCATCGAGGTTGACGCCTGGCCGTGGATGCAAGGACTCCATGGCTTTGGGCAGCGCATCGATTTCTTCATCCAAAGGCAGGTCGTTGGCCGAGCGCGATCGCTCGATCAGTTCCGCCAGCAGGAACAGGGCACTCAGCGCCAATGTCGAGCTGACCAGATAGAACAATGCGCCTGCCGTCAGGCTTGGCTGGGCGAACCCCACCGCTGACAGCAGGATGCCGGCCGATACCAGAATGCTCAGACTGGCCATGCGCTCCAGGCGCTGCGCCGCCACCATGGCCAGTGAGGCGCAGATGATCGTGGCCATGCCGCCGTACACCAGCCAGTCGCCGCCGAACAGTGCCGACGCGCCGGCCTGGCCAGAGAACAGCAGGGTCCACAAACGTAGCACGGTGTACACGCCGACCTTGGTCATGATCGCGAACATCGCCGCCACCGGCGCGCTGGCCGAGGAGTAGGCGGGTGCCAACCAGAAATTCAGCGGCCACATGCCCGCCTTGGCCAGGAATGCGGTGGCGAGGATCGCCGCGCCGGCATGCAACAGGCCGCGATCGGCTTCCGGCACCAGCGGGATTTTCAACGCCAGGTCGGCGAAGTTCAGCGTGCCGGTGACGCCATAGACCATCGCCGCGCCGATCAGGAACAGCGATGAGGCCAGCAGGTTGATCGCGATGTAATGCAGCCCCGACGACACCCGTGCGCGCCCCGAACCGTGCAGCATCAAGCCATAGGACGCGGCCAGCAGCACTTCGAAGAAGACGAACAGGTTGAACAGGTCGGCGGTCAGGAAGGCACCGTACAAGCCCATCAACTGAATCTGGAACAGCGCATGGAAACTGGTGCCGGCACGGTCCCAGCGGGCCATGGCAAACAACAGCGCGCTGACGCCGACGATGCCGGTCAGCACCAGCATCAGCACCGATAACTTATCCGCCACCAGCACGATGCCGAACGGCGCTTGCCAGTTGCCCAGCAGGTAAACCACCACCGCATCGCTACTGCCGTGCATCCACCCCATCAGGAACACCGAGAGGCCGAGGCCGAGCAGGGTCGAGAACAGGTTGATACGGGCCTTGAGTGGCCGGCGCTTTTCGCCAAGCATCAGCATCAATGCAGCGGTCAGCAGGGGCAGCAGGATCGGCGCGGCGATCAGGGAGTACGCCAGGTTCATTCCTTGGGCTCCCGGCCGTCCACATGGTCGGTGCCGGTCAGGCCCCGCGATGCCAGCAGCACCACGAGGAACAACGCGGTCATCGCGAAGCTGATCACGATCGCCGTCAGCACCAGTGCCTGGGGCAGGGGGTCGGTGTAATGCAGCAGGTCTTGCGGCACGCCGTCCTTGATGATCGGCTCCTTGCCGATAAACAGGCTGCCCATGCTGAAGATGAACAGGTTGACCCCGTATGACAGCAGGCACAGGCCCATCACCACCTGGAACGTCCGTGGCCGCAGGATCAACCAGACGCCCGAGGCAGCCAGGACCCCAATGGCAATTGCAATGACTTCTTCCATCAGGCGGCTCCTTCCGTTGCGGCAACCACTTTGGCCTGGTTGCTCGGTTTATGGGCCCGTACCGACTGGTGACCGAGGGCGGTGAGCATCAACAGGGTCGAGCCGACGACCATGGCGTACACGCCGACGTCGAAGAACAACGCGCTGGCGATATGAATGTCGCCCAGCACCGGCAAGCTGAAATGCCACGTATGGGTGGTGAGGAATGGGTAGCCGGCAAACAACGCACCCAGCCCGGTGAGGGTCGCCGAGAACAGCCCGAAGCCCATCCAGCGCATCGGCCGCAAACTCATCTGCGCCTCGACCCACTGGGTGCCGGCGACCATGTATTGCAGGATAAACGCCACCGACATCACCAGCCCGGCGACAAACCCGCCGCCCGGTTGATTGTGGCCGCGCATGAACAGGTAGAACGACACCACCAGCGCAATCGGCAGCAGCAGGCGCACCAGCACTGCCGGCACCATCATGAAGCCCAGGGCGGTGTCGCTGGCCTGGCGCGGGTTGACCAGGTCGGTGGCCACGTCCGGCGCCAACTGGCGCTGTTGCGGCGGCAATTCCATGCTCTCTTTTGACGGGCGGAAGCGCCGCAGCAGGGCGTAGACGGTCAGCGCGACGGCGCCGAGCACGGTGATTTCGCCGAGGGTGTCGAAGCCGCGGAAGTCCACCAGCATCACGTTCACCACGTTGCTGCCACCGCCTTCGGGCAGGGCGCGGCTGAGGTAAAACGATGAGATGTCGTTAGGCGTCTGGCGCGTCAACATCGCGTAGGACAGCAGCGCCATGCCGCCGCCGACCACGGTGGACAGCAGGAAGTCGCGCAGGCGCCGAACGCGTGCCTTGCGCAGCGAGCTGGGCAGTGGCGAGACTTCTTCGATCCGCCGTGGCAGCCAGCGCAGGCCCAGCAGGATCAGCACGGTGGTGACCACTTCGACCACCAGTTGCGTCAGCGCCAGGTCCGGCGCCGAGAACCACACGAAGGTGATGCAGGTCATCAGGCCACACACGCTGACCATGGTCAGGGCGGCCAGCCGGTGGTACTTGGCTTGCCAGGCAGCGCCCAGGGCGCAGGCAATCGCCAGCAACCACAGGGTCACGAACACGATGGAGCCCGGGATCTTCGGCCGGTCGCCCCAGCTGAGGCCGCTGTTGATCACGGGGATCATGCCGCCGATCACGGCCACCAGCACCAGTAGGAACAATTGGGTCTGCAGGCGCTTGGTGCTGATGCGTTTCTCGATCTTGCGCACGCCGCGCATCATCACCACCAGGCTGCGTTCGAAGCCGCGCTTGCCGTTGAAGTAGCTGATGATCGGCGGGTATTTGAAGCGGCCACGCTTGAGTTGCTTACGCAGCAGCAGGTACAGCACCACACCGCCGGACATGGCCACCAGGCTCATGATCATCGGTGCATTCCAGCCGTGCCAGATCGCCAGGCTGTACTCCGGCAGCACGCCGCCGACCACCGGCAGCGCGGCGGCAGCGAGGATCGAACCGACCACTTGGGCCGGGAAGATACCCACCAGCAGGCAGGTAAACACCAGCAGCTCAACCGGCGCGCGCATCCAGCGCGGCGGCTCGTGGGGTGTGTGCGGCAGGTCGGTGGCGGCCGGACCGAAGAACACATCCACGGTAAAGCGCAGGGCGTAGGCCACGCTGAACGTACCGGCGATGGTCGCGATCATCGGCAGGGCGATTTCCACCCAGGCGGTTGCCGAGATAAACACGGTTTCGGCGAAGAACATCTCTTTGGACAGGAAGCCGTTGAGCAACGGTACGCCGGCCATGGATGCACTGGCCACCATCGCCAGGGTCGCGGTAAACGGGATCAAGCGCACCAGGCCACTGAGTTTGCGGATGTCCCGCGTGCCGCTTTCGTGGTCGATGATGCCCGCCGCCATGAACAGCGAGGCCTTGAAGGTGGCGTGATTGAGGATGTGGAACACTGCTGCGACGGCGGCCAGCGGGCTGTTGAGGCCCAGCAGCAGGGTGATCAGCCCGAGGTGGCTGATGGTGGAATAGGCTAAAAGGCCTTTTAGGTCATTCTGGAACATGGCGCAGTAGGCGCCGAGGAGGAGGGTGAGCGCGCCGGCACCGCCGACGATCCAGAACCATTCTTCGCTGCCGGACAGCGACGGCCACAGGCGGGCCAGCAGGAACACGCCGGCCTTCACCATCGTCGCCGAGTGCAGATAGGCTGAAACCGGGGTGGGCGCTGCCATCGCGTGGGGCAGCCAGAAGTGGAACGGGAACTGCGCGCTTTTGCTCAGCGCGCCAATCAGCACCAGGGCCAGCATCACCGGGTACAGCGAATGCGCACGAATCTGATCACCCGCCGCCAGCACCTTGTCCAGGTCATAGCTGCCGACGATATGCCCCAGCAGCATCACGCCCGCCAGCAGGCACAATCCACCGGCGCCCGTCACCATCAACGCCATGTACGCACCGCGCCGTGCATCAGCGCGGTGGTGCCAGTAGCCGATCAACAGGAACGAGAACAGGCTGGTCAGTTCCCAGAAGAACACGATCTGGATCAGGTTGCCGGAAATCACCAGGCCGAGCATGGCGCCCATGAACGCCAGGAAAAACGCGAAGAAGCGCGGCACCGGATCGTCCGGCGACATGTAGTAACGCGCATACAGCGACACCAGCGTGCCGATGCCGAGCACCAGCATCGAGAACAGCCAGGCGAACCCGTCCATACGCAAGACGAAATTCAGGCCGAGGCTGGGCAACCACATGAATTCTTCGCGGATCACGCCACCGTGGGCGATCTGGGGGTAGAGCAGGGCGACTTGAACGGTTCCGACCAGGGCCACAAGGCCAGCCAGCAGGGATTCAGTGTTACGTGCGTTATGCGGCAGCAAGGCCGCCAGACAGCTGCCAATGAAAGGCAGAAGCAGTAGAACTATCAGGGACATAGGCTTCTAATCTGCAGGAGTTTGGGATGCATCATACGTGCCGCTTTCGTGATCACCAAACGGCAAGATGTGGCAGGATCCTACAAGATAGGTCGAATAATCCCATTTGGCAGTGTTTCGGACCTGATCGCTCCCCTGTGGCTGCTGTGGCTGCTGTGGCAAGCGGGCCTGTTGTGGCGAGCGGGCTTGTTGTGGCGAGCGGGCTTGCCCCGCGTTGGGCTGCGAAGCAGCCCCAAAACACAGCCCCGGGAGCAGCCTGGCACACCGCAGCGTTCTTATTGGGGCTGCTGCGCAGCCCAACGCGGGGCAAGCCCGCTCGCCACAACAGGCCCGCTTGCCACAGTTACCGTGTTCCTCCTTGACTGACTGGCATCAGGGCTTGCCCGCGTTAGGTTGCTTCGCAGCCCCCAGCTGCCTCAATTCTGACGCTCTTGCTCCAACGCCTCTTCCAGCGCCTGCGCCTTTTGCCCACGCGTCTTCATCTCGCTCACAATCACCGCCACCACAATCAACGCCGCCCCCAGCATCGCAATCGGCGGGAACCGCTCGCCAGCGATCCGCCCCACAACGCCTGCCCACACCGGTTCCCCGGCATAGATCAACGTGGCCCGTGTTGGCGAAACGCTCTGCTGCGCCCAGTTCATTGCGACCTGGATCACCGCACTGGTCAGGCCCAGGCCCACGGCGCTGAACAGCAGCAGCCAGGAGAACCCCGGCAACGCCTCGCCCATCGGCACCACCATCAGGAACGACAGCAGCGACGCCGTTGCCAGTTGCACCACGGTCACCCGGCGTACGTCTACCTGCCCGGCAAACGCACTGATCAAAATGATCTCGGCGGCTATCGCCACCGCACCGATCAAGGTCGCGATCTCCCCCGCGCTGAAATTCAGCGATGCCCCAGCCGGCCCGGTCAACAACATCAACCCGGCAAACGCCAGCATGATGCCAATGCTCGGCATCAACCCCGGACGACGGCCCAGCACCAGCCATTGCAGCAGCGGCACAAACGGCACATACAGCGCGGTAATGAACGCCGATTGGCTGCTCAAGATCGTCTGCAGCCCAATGGTCTGCAAGCCATAGCCGAACATGATTGCCACGCCGATAAACACGCCCGCCTTCAGTTCGAACAACGTCAGGTCGCGTAAGGTCCGCAAGGAAAAGAACCCCACCACAACCGCCGCCGCGGCAAAGCGCAGGCCCACGAAAAACATCGGCCCGCTGACGGTCATGGCGTGTTGCACCAGCAAAAACGTGCCGCCCCAAATCATCGTGATAAACACCAGAATGCATTCGGCTTTGCTGAAACGGTTGAAACGCGGGGAGGATTTCGGGGTGGTCATGGCGGCTCGGTCTTGCAAGGGAAAGGCACGGACCGCACAATGCGCCGCACGCTGGGCAGTATACTGCGCACACCCACCCATTGAGCAATATAGTGCACAAAGAAAATCCACAACGGGCTTCGGTCCTGCAGCACGTCAGCCAGAACGTTCGTCGCCTGCGTCATGCTGCCGACATGAGTCAGACTGCGCTCTCGGAAAAGTCCGGGGTCAGCCGGCGCATGCTGGTGGCCATCGAAGCGGGGGAGAAGAACGTCAGCCTGTCCACCCTCGACCGTGTGGCCGAAGCGCTGGATGTGGCGTTCAGCGACCTGATCCAGGCGCCGGATGTGCGCGATCACAGCCGCATCAACGAGCTGGCCTGGGCCGGCGAAATCGACGGCAGCAAGGCGGTGTTGCTGGCCAAGGCCACGGCGCGGCGTGAGGTCGAATTGTGGGAGTGGCGCCTTGAGCCGGGTGATCGCTATTGCCCGGACCCCGACCTGGAGGGATGGAGCGAGCAACTGTTCGTCTTCGAGGGCAGCCTGACGTTGGTGGTCGGCGACCAGGAAAACACCATCGGTGCCGGCGAATTCTTCATGTTCGCCAGCCACCAGCCCCATGCCTATCGCAATGACGGCCACGTCGCCGTGCGCTTTGTGCGCAATGTGGTGATCTAACTGTTTGCCAGCCAACAGTGGATGGACACTTTGCTGGTTTGAAACCGCGGCTGCGCGCGTGTATACGCAGCAACCCGCTGATTTCACAGACGATTAAATTCAGGCACGACTCCTGCAATCACTCCAGCATCCCCTCGGAGCCTGGAGTCGGCCCATGTCTGCCCACCCTCAACACCCTGCCCATATCATCCGCTCGGACGCGGAAGCCATCGAGGTCGCCCAGCGCCTGGCCGAACGCTTTGCGGTCGACGCCAGTGCGCGCGACCGTGAGCGGCGCCTGCCGCTTGCCGAGCTTGACGAGTTTTCCGCCAGCGGCTTGTGGGGCATCACCGTTCCCAAAGCCTACGGCGGCGCCGAGGTGTCCTATGTGACCGTGGCCGAGGTGATCAAGTTGATCTCCGCTGCCGACCCGTCACTGGGGCAAATCCCACAGAACCATCTGGGTGTGGTGGATATCCTGCTGCAAACAGCCACCGAGGAACAAAAGCGACACTACTTCGGCAAGGTCCTGGCCGGTTACCGTTTCGGCAATGCGTTCTCCGAGGCCAAGAGCAAAAACGCCGGCACCTTCGATACCCAGATCCGTTTTCACGGCGACACCGCACAGATCAATGGCGAGAAGTTCTACTGCACCGGTGCGCTGTTCGCCCATCTGGTGCCCACCGTTGGCAATAACGAGCACGGCCAGGCGTTTATTGCCTTGGTTGAACGCGATGCGCCAGGCCTCACCGTTATCGACAGCTGGGACGGCTTCGGCCAGCGCACCACCGCCAGCGGCGGCGTGACCCTCGATGGCGTAACCGTGCCCCTCAGCGCGGTGATCCCCGCTCACCAGGCCTTCGATCAACCCACCGCCAACGGCCCGATTTCACAGATCATCCAGGCGGCGGTCGACACCGGCATCGCCCTGGGCGCCCTTGAACAAGCCAAAATCTATGCGCGCCAGGCGCGACCCTGGATCGACAGCCAGCAGGATCACGGCTGGCAAGACCCGTTCACCATCGCCGCCATCGGCGATCTGGAATGGCGTGTGCACGGCACCGAAGCCATCCTCGCCAAGGCCGGCAAGGCTGTGGACCTGGCCCTGGCCGAACCGAATGAAGACACCGTCGCCAACGCTTCACTGATCGTCGCCCAGGCCAAAGTCCTGTCGGCCGAAACCGCGTTGCTCGCCAGCAGCAAGCTCTTCGAACTGGCCGGCACCCGCTCCGTCACCGGCAAACACAACCTTGACCGCTTCTGGCGCAACGCACGCACCCACACCCTGCACGACCCGGCCCGCTGGAAATACCACCTGATCGGCAATTTCGTGCTCAACGGCGTGAAGCCCGCGCGCCACGCCTGGAACTGAGGATTGACCATGACCGCACTGAGCCTTGCGCGCCAACTGTTGGACAGCACCCGCCGCCATGTCGAGACAAGCGATGACCCCTATGTCATCAGCCGCTTCGGTGATCTACAGATCCGCATCGACGTGGCCGCCGCCCTGCTGGAACGCGCTGAAACCCACCCCAGCCCGGTGGCCGCCACCGAAGCGCAGATCGCCGCCGCCGAAGCCCTCATCGCCGCGAGCAACGCCGAATTCGAACTGACCGGCCAACGCACCGAACTGCCGTCGAGCCTCGATGACCCGTTGCGCTGGAAATACCAGATCGTCGGCAACTATTACCTCAACGGAGTGCTTTGATGTCCCGTGAAATCCGCTTGAATGCCTTCGACATGAACTGTGTCGGCCACCAATCGCCCGGCCTGTGGGCGCACCCGCGTGACCGTTCGTGGCAGTACAAGGACCTGGAGTACTGGACCGACCTGGCGAAAATCCTTGAGCGCGGCAAGTTCGACGGCTTGTTCATCGCCGACGTGCTGGGTATCTACGATGTGTACAACGGCAATGGCGACGCGGCCATCCGCCAGGCGACCCAGGTGCCGGTCAACGATCCGTTGTCGCTGATCGCGCCGATGGCGCTGGTCACCGAGCATCTGGGCTTCGGCCTGACTGCCTCGCTGTCCTTCGAGCATCCGTATCCATTTGCCCGTCGGCTCTCCACCCTGGATCACCTGACCAAGGGCCGTATCGGCTGGAACATCGTCACCTCCTACCTGGAAAGCGGCGCCAAGAACCTCGGCCAGAAAGCCCAGACCGAACACGACGCGCGCTACGACTACGCCGAGGAATACCTGGAGGTCTGCTACAAACTCTGGGAAGGCAGTTGGGAGGAGGGCGCCGTGTTGCGCGACCGCGAGCGCCGGATTTTCAGCGACCCGAGCAAGATCCACGAGATCCGTCATGTCGGCAAACACTTCCAGGTGCCCGGTATTCACCTGTGTGAACCCTCGCCGCAGCGCACGCCGGTGCTGTACCAGGCCGGTGCGTCCAGCCGTGGCAAGCAGTTCGCCGCTGAACAGGCCGAATGTGTGTTCGTCGCCGCGCCATCTAAAGTCTTGCTGAAAAAGACCGTTGCCGACATCCGCCGTCGTGCCGCCGAGGCCGGGCGTGATCCGAAGAAAATCCTGATCTTCAACCTGCAGACGGTGATCGTCGGCGAGACGGATGCCAAGGCCAAAGCCAAGTTCGACGAGTACAAATCCTACGTCAGCTACGAAGGCGCGATGGCGCTGATCTCCGGCTGGACCGGTATCGATTTTAGCCAGTTCAAACCGGATGAACCGCTCAAGCATGTGCATACCAACGCCATTCAATCGGCGGTGGAAGCTTTTTCCACGGCAGACCCGAACAAGGTCTGGACGCCCAACGAGCTCGCCGATTGGGTCGGCATCGGCGGTTTTGGCCCGCTGTTTGTCGGTGGTCCGGAAACCGTGGCGGATCTGTTGCAGGAGTGGGTGGAAGAAACCGATGTGGATGGCTTCAACCTGGCCTATGCATTGACTCACGAAACCTTCATCGACGCCGTGGAGTTGCTGGTGCCGGAGTTGCAGAAGCGCGGTGTGTACAAGACTGAATATGCCCAGGGCACGTTGCGCGAGAAGTTATTTGGCAACGGAGCAAGGTTGTCGAGTTCCCATCCAGGCAGTGGTTACAGGACGTTGGAGGGTTTGCAGTGAGACAAGTACGCATGTGATCCTGCTGCGTAAATGGTTCAGCGGGGGATGTGATAAAGATCGCAAACCCCGCATGAAAGATAAACGCCTATCGAGTAATACTGAAAACGCCATTGCGTGCTTCGGTAAAGTGTCGCCCACCACTGGGGTCGGTTGCACCGGCCACAAAGTTGAACGTTCCTGCGAAGGTTCCCGTAATGTTATTGTTACTGTCAACGTTGGGGAGTGAACGTATTGTCAACTGACCTTCTTCGCCATGGTAGATATAAGATCCACTCATGTTATAAAAAATAACACTGACCTCTTTGCTGTCTTCACTGATAGCGTAGGTGCCTGTCGGAAGGTCTCTTGAAATGAATATGGCTATTCGATAGTCGTATACGTCTGGCCTTGTCGCAAACGCTCGCGACCATCCCGCGATCTGGTTATTTGAACTGATGTATAGATTATCCTCATTAGACTCATAGCGTGCGTTGATATCGCGACTCAGGTCGCACACAACTGTCGGTGCCGCATAATTTCTTCTGCTTTCTGTGAACCCCACAAGCTCCAGAACGCCCTCACTCACGGTGACTGTTTTACCCCTGTTCTGACCCTTGAAGTTGAAAGTCGCCTTGATTGTTTTGGTGCTATTGTCAAATGTCAGTTTCAGGCTGCCTTCGGTGGCGGTGTAGTTGATTTGAGAGAAGGGGCCTGATTTTGACCAGAGGGCATTAACGCCAGAGGTGGTAGTGAAGTCTGAAGTGATGGCGTATGTTTTGTCAGTGACGTCGCCATCGTTAGGGATAAAAAAAGAAAATTCTTGAAAGTCTTGGTTCTCATTTTTTTCGGTGCGTATGTTGAGGAGCCACTTGAGTGGCAGGTCATTCATGAATAATGAATAGTGAACGCCATCGAATGCGTCATATTCATCTTCCTCGTCTTTGATCGTTGCAGTGCACTTTAGAGATGTGTTGGCTGAGATTTTTCCGGAAGTGTTCATGATGATTCTTCCTCTGTGGGAGCATGAGGCTAAAGATTATTCGGGGGGATGTGCGACGTCTACTGTCAGGTTTGACAGGTATAGCGGGAGTTTTTTTTATTTCGAAAGATACGCTCATGCTCGTGTGGCTAAGCAGGTTTAGGTATGAGGTCGCTGTTGCTCACACCGACGGCTTAGTTGGCTTTCTGTTGCTCCAGCAACAGTTGATATGCACTTTGTTCAACGAGGCTCCTGCCCGTCGTTGTAGGCCTATGAATTAGCTGAGTTTGAAGGCAATTCTGCATTGGCATAGTTAATGCTTTGCTCTGATTGCTATTTACCGTTACCGCTTGACCCCAGACAGCCAGCGGACCACCGCACGCTTAACTCCCAGTAGGAGCTTTACCCCTATGAGCGTGCACGTACTAAAAAGCCCGCTGGCCCTGGAATGGCCCGCCGAGCGGCTCGGCAACCTGCCCAACGCGCTGGAACAGCTGCACCACTGGGCGCAGACCACGCCGCTGCACACCGCCTTGCGCCACAAGCGCCAGGGCCAGTGGTATGCGTGGCGCTGGATCGACGCCTTGCGAGATGTGGAACGCCTGGCGGATGGCTTGCGTCAGCAGGGCTTTGACGAGCAATCGCGCTTGGCCCTCAGCGGGGCGTTCGAGCCGAACCTGTTGCTCCTGGCTCTTGCGGCTCAAGCCATCGGCGGGCAAGTCCTGACCCTGGCCGATGACTTGGAGCCCGAAGCGCTGCAACAACATTTATGGCGCATCCGTCCCACCCATGCCTACACCCAGGACCGTCAGCAAGTGCGGCATTGGCAGTCGGCCAACCTGCTGGATTTTGCCCCGTTGCTCGGCCCGATCGACCCGACGCAGCACCTCGTACGCTGGTGGCAACCCAGCGGCGAAACCGCGTTGTGGAGCGAAGAGGGCACCCACTGGGAGGGGGGGCTGGCGGTGGTGTTGGAGCAATGGCTGAACAGCGGCCATGGCCTGGCCTTTCCGGAAAGCCTGGCCTCGGCGCGGCGCGATCGCAGCGAAGTCGCCCCCACCGGCTTGCTGTTGTCACCCGCACGCTTGCAGCACCTGGCCGACGAAATCGAAAGTCGCCTTGCACCCCATGGCACCTGGCGTCGGCGCCTGTGCGACTGGGCCATCGCCCACCCGCAAAGCGGCCTGCGTCGCCTGTTGAAAAACCGTGTGCGCAAGCTGCTCGGCTTTCAGCGCCTGGCTTACATCTGGCAACCCCTCACATCCACCCCTTCGCCGGTGTGGCTGGCGGAATTCAAACGGGACATCGCATGAGCCAAGCCATTCTCCAGGTGCGGGATATCTCGCTGTCGTTCAAGGGCGTCAAGGCGATCAATGCCTTGTCCTTCGAGGTGGCGCGCGGCGAGATCTGCGCGCTGATCGGTCCCAATGGTGCCGGTAAAAGCTCATTGCTCAATGTGCTCAACGGCGTGTACCGCTTCGATGCTGGCGAGATCGTCTTCGAAGACCAGCACTTCCAGCGCATCGACCCGCTGGGTGCCGCGCGCCGGGGCATTGGTCGCACCTTCCAGAACAACGCGCTGTTCAAGAAGATGAGCGTGCTCGACAACATCCTTACCGGCCTGTCGCGGCATATGCGCAGCCGTTTTATTGAACAAGCCCTGGGCTTGCCGCGCGCACGCCGGGAAGCCGAAGCGTTCCGCCTGCGCGCCCAGGGCATTCTCGAGTTTCTTGAGTTGCAAGCTCAGCGTGATGTGCTGGTGGGCAACCTCTCTTATGGCCTGCAGAAGCGTGTCGAGTTGGGCCGGGCATTGATCGCTGGGCCTAGCCTGTTACTGCTCGACGAACCCATGGCGGGCATGAACGCCGAGGAAAAACAGGAAATGGCACGCTTCGTCGCCGATGTGAACCGCGACCTGGGCACCACCGTGGTGTTGATTGAGCACGACATGGGCGTGGTGATGGGCCTGTCCGACCATGTGGTGGTGCTCGACTACGGGCGCAAGGTCGGCGACGGAACCCCCGCCGAGGTACAGGCCAACCCCGATGTGATCGCGGCTTATCTCGGAGTGGCAAACGAATGACGTTCTTCTTCGAAACCCTGCTCGGCGGCCTGCTGGCCGGCACCATGTATTCGTTGGTCGCCATCGGCTTCGTGCTGATCTACAAGGCCAGCGGTGTGTTCAATTTTGCCCAGGGCTCGATGCTGCTGTTTGCCGCGCTGACCTTCGTCAGCCTGCATGACCAGGGCGTGCCGTTTGCCCTGGCACTGCTGCTGACGGTGATCGTGATGATCGTCGGTGCCTTGCTCATCGAGCGCCTGGTCCTGCGGCCCTTGGTGAACCGTTCGCAGATCACCCTGTTCATGGCCACCCTTGGCCTGTCGTTCATCATCGAGGGCCTGGCCCAGGGCTTGATGGGGTCCCAGGTGCGTGCACTGGACCTGGGCATTGATGACGTGCCGCTGTTCATCGGGCCGCTGATGCTCAGTCAGTTCGATCTGATCGCGGCCGCGGCTGCCGTGTTGTTGGTGACGGTCCTTGCGCTGCTGTTCAACAAGACCCGCATCGGTGTGTCCCTGCGTGCGGTGGCGGATGACACCACGGCGGCGCTGTCCATCGGCATCAACCTCAACCGTATCTGGCAGATCGTCTGGGCGGTGGCGGGGATTGTCGGGCTGGTGGCCGGCTTGCTCTGGGGGGCGCGCCAGGGCGTGCAGTTTTCGCTGTCGCTGGTGGTGCTCAAGGCCCTGCCGGTGCTGATCATCGGCGGCTTTACCTCGATTGGCGGGGCCATCGTCGGCGGGCTGATTGTCGGCGCGGCGGAAAACCTTGCCGAGGTGTATATCGGCCCGTTGATCGGCGGCGGCATCACGCCGTGGTTCGCCTATGTATTGGCCTTGGCCTTCCTGTATATCCGTCCCGCCGGCCTGTTCGGCGAGCGCGCCATCGAGCGAGTCTGAAACCATGTCGATTCCCGTTGCTCAACAAACCGCGCCGTTGTTGCTGGTACAGCGACGCGTGCCTTGGGGCCTGATCGGCCTGCTGGCCCTGGCCTTTATCGTGGTGCCGCTGTGGGGCAATGACTATTGGCTCAATGCGATCCTGATCCCGTTCTTGGTGTTGTCCCTGGCCGGGCTTGGCTTGAATCTGCTGACCGGCTATACCGGGCAAACCTCGGTCGGCGCGGCGGGTTTCATGGCCGTCGGCGCGTTCGCGACCTACGGTTTCCTGTTGCGCCTGCCGGAGCTGGGCCTGCCGCTGGCGCTGCTCGGTGGGGGGATTATCAGTGCGTTGGTCGGTTTGCTGTTCGGCTTGCCCAGCTCGCGGATCAAGGGCTTCTACCTGATGGTCACCACCCTGGCCGCGCAGTTTTTCCTGGAGTGGCTGTTCGTCAAGTTTCCCTGGTTCTACAACTACGGCTCGTCCGGGACCATCTCTGCGCCGAAGCTGGCGCTGTTCGGTCATGACCTCAACACGCCGCTGGGCCGCTATTGGCTGACGTTGGTGACGGTGCTGCTGTTGACCTGGACCGCCATCAACCTGGTGCGCAGCCAGGTCGGGCGCAATTGGATGGCGATCCGCGACATGGACACCGCCGCCGCCGTGGTTGGCATCCCGGTGGTGCGCTACAAGCGCCTGGCGTTTGCGGTCAGCTCGTTTTACCTGGGCATTGCCGGCGCGCTGTGGGCGTTCGCCTACCTGGGCACGGCCAGCGCCAGCAGCTTCGATATCAATCGCTCATTCCAGATCCTGTTCATCATCATCATCGGCGGCATGGGCAGCATCGCCGGCAACTTCGTGGGTGCGGCGTTTATCAGCCTGCTGCCGATTGTCCTCAGTCATGCCGGGCAGGCGCTGTTCGGCGGTTCGGTGGACGCGGGGCAGTTGCAGAACCTGCAAAAAATCATCTTTGGCGTGTTGATCATCGTGTTCCTGATCAAGGAGCCCGAGGGCTTGATCCGCCTGTTGCACAACCTGCGTGACCGTGTGCGGCAGTGGCCGCTGCGTTTCTGACATTCCTCCAAGAGAATCCTTATGCGTGCATCCTTGAAACGTTCCTTGATCGGCGCCGCGTTTACGTTGGCAACCCTGGCCGGTGCTGTCCCCCAAGCGATGGCCTCGCCGGACCAGCAATTCATTCCCCTGGCCACCTATCGCGTGGGCGCCTACGCGTCCAGCGGTGTGCAGGTGTGGGCCGGGATGATCGACTACCTGCGTTATATCAACGAGGTCGAAGGCGGCATCAATGGCGTCAAGTTGGTGTGGCAGGAATGCGAGACCGAGTGGACGGCGGAGAAAGGCATCGAATGCTACGAGCGCTTCAAGCATGGCCTGGAGGGCGCGCCGGTCGCGGTGTACCAGCCCAATGGCGCGCCGGCGGCCTATGCGCTCAGCGAAAGGGCAGAGGTGGACAAGATCCCGCTGATCACCCTCGGTTACGGGCGCACCGAAGCCACCGACGGTACGGTGTTCCCGTATAACTTTCCGGTGATGCTGACGTTCTACAGCGAGGCGTCGACCCTGGTGAACTACATCGCCCAGCGCGAGGGTGGTTTCGACAAGCTCAAGGGTAAGAAGATCGCCACGGTCTACCACGACTCGGCCTACGGTCGCGAAACCCTCGGCCCGTTGAAGTTGCTCGCCGAAAAATACGGTTTTGAAAATATCCAGATTCCGGTGGCCGACCCAGGCAACGAACAATCGGCGCAATGGCGCCAGGTCCGCCAGGCCAACCCGGACTGGGTGTTCCTGCGCACCTGGGGCGTGTCGACCCCCGTGGCGGTCAAGACCGCTGCGCGCTTCGGCTTCCCGGTGGACCATATCATCGGCGATATCTGGGCCAGTTCCAGCGAAGACGTATTGCCCGCAGGCGCCGCCGCCAAGGGCTACCTGGCCCTCACGCCGTACCCGGCCGGCAGCGATTTCGAGATCCACAAACGCCTCAAGCAATCCGTCCTCGACAAGGGCCACAGCGACCTCAAGGACCTGAAGAACTTCGGCAGCGTGTACTACAACTCCGGCCTGGTGAATGCTGCCGTGGCGGTGGAGGCGATCCGCACGGCCCAGGCCAGGTTCGGCCAGCGCCCGCTCAATGGCGAAGAAGGCCGCTGGGGCCTGGAGCACTTGAATATCGACGACGCGCGCCTCAAGGCCATGGGTTACCTGGGCCTGATGCAGAACCTCAAGCTGTCGTGCCGCGACCACGAAGGCGGCGGCTCGGCGCGGGTACAGCAGTGGGACGGTGCTCAGTGGACGCTGGTCAGCGACTGGATCGCCGCCGACCGCGCACTGTTGCGCCCGCTGATCGATGAAAAGTCCGCAGCCTTCGCCAAGGAAAAAGGCCTGACGCCACGCACCTGCACTGGGGATGAATAAACCATGAGCCTGCCTGCCGCAGAACCTGGACACGCCGCGCTGCTGACGGTCAACGACATCGAGGTCATCTACGACGGCGCGATCCTGGCGGTGGCCGGGGTGTCGCTGAGCGTGCCCAAGGGCGCCATCGTCGCCTTGCTCGGCGCGAACGGCGCCGGCAAGAGCACTACCCTCAAGGCGATCTCCGGGTTGGTGCGTGCCGAGCGCGCCGAAGTCAGCCGTGGCGTGATCGAATACGCCGGCGTCGACCTGGCCGGTGTCGACCCCAGCCAGCGTGTGCGCCAAGGCATGGTGCATGTGCTCGAAGGCCGCCATGTGTTCGGCCAGCTCAGCGTGGAAGACAACCTGCGCAGCGGTGGTTTTGTGCGGCGCCTGAGCCGCAAGGCCATGGAACACGACCTGGAGCGCATCTATGCCTGGTTCCCCCGGCTCAAGACCAAGCGCCACACCCGCGCCGGGCTGACCTCCGGTGGCGAGCAACAGATGGTCGCCATCGGTCGGGCGTTGATGACCCGTCCTACTTTGGTACTGCTCGACGAGCCGTCCATGGGTTTGGCGCCTATGATCGTGCAAGAGATCTTCGAGATCATCGCGCAGCTCAACCGCGAGCAGCAGGTGAGCTTCCTGGTCGCCGAGCAGAACATCAACGTGGCGCTCAACTATGCGTCCCACGGCTACGTGCTGGATACTGGGCGGGTGGTCCTGAGTGGCAGCGCCGCCGAGTTGCTGGCGCGGGGCGATTTGCATGACATTTATCTGGGTAAACAGTAAGGGCGAATCCGCATGAGTGAAACCATCCGCAACGCTGATGTCCTGATCATCGGCGGCGGCCTGAGCGGCACGATGCTGGCTGTGCAACTGCTGCGCCTGCCTGGCCAACGGCAAATCCTGGTGATCGAACCGCGCCGCGAACTCGGGCGTGGCGAGGCCTACAGCGCGGTCGAGTTGGGCCACACCTTAAATGGCAATGCGGCGCGCATGAGTGTCGACCCGGACAATGCCGACGACCTGACCCAATGGCTCACCGACTACATCGGTGCGGGCGGTTGGCCTGAGTCCGACCAGCAGCACGTGCCCATCAGCGAACTGTTCCCGCCACGCGGCATTTTTGGCCTGTATGCGCAGCAACGGTTGGCTGAAGCCAAGGCGTTTTCGGCGTCCACCGTCGAGCATATCCGCGCCGAGGTGGTCGATCTGCAAGTCGAGGACGAGGGGGTATTGCTGACCCTCGACAACGGCCAGCAACTGCGCGGCGCCCAAGCGGTGTTGGCCACTGGCATGTTCCCGGCGGCGCGCACGCCCCAGACCGAGTCCAGCGGTTTGAACGCTGCGGCCGTCGACCCGTGGGACGTGCAGGCCATGACCCAGATCGACCCGCAGGCGCCCGTGCTGATCATCGGCTCCGGGCTGACCATGGTGGATGCCGTGGTGTCCCTGGAACAGGCCCGGCATCGTGGGCCGATCGAGGTGTTTTCCCGTCACGGCCTGCTGCCCCATGTGCGCCGGCAACCGCCCAACTGGGAAGACTTTCTCGGCACGAACCACAACCTGCGAAGCCCTCGGCAACTGCTGCGCGAGGTGCGTCGCCAATGCCGCCTCGCGCTGGAGCAGGGTATCGATTGGCAGGCGCCGCTGGACACAGTGCGCGCCCATATCGGCCGGTTGTGGAGCCAGGCCAGCGAGGGCGAGAAGCGTCAGTTCGTGCGGCATGTGCGGCCATGGTGGGAAAGCCATCATCACCGTTCCCCGCCGTTGAGTGCGCAGTTGGTGGCCAGGCTGCATGAGGAGGGGCGGTTACGGATTCAAGCGGCCTCGTACAAGGGGCTGGAGCCTTCGGGCAGCGGCGTGACCATTCGTTTACGCCGGCGTGGCGAACCTGCGGTGACTCTGGTGTCGGGCGCAGCCCTGATCAACTCCAGCGGCATCGAGTACGACTGGCGCCGCGTGGCCCGGCCACTGCCGCAACAGTTGCTCAAGCGCGGGTTGGTCCAGCCTGGGCCGTTGGCGTTGGGGATTGCGGCGGATGCGTCGGGGGCGGTGCTGGATGCCCAGGGCCAGGTCAGTGCGCGCTTGTTCGCCATGGGCCCGCCGTTGCGCGGGATGTGGTGGGAGAGCACGGCGGTGACCGATGTGGCGCTTCAAGCCAAGGCACTGGCTTCAACGCTGACAGAAATCTAAATGTGGGAGGGCGCTTGCCCCCGATGGCCATAAGTATCTACACAACTTTTTTCAGCGGTCTGTGGCGAGGGAGCTTGGTCCCGTGGCGGCCTTCGGGCCGACCGCTTTTTGGGGGTTGGGTGAGTACATATCCGTTGCTGCGGTAACGGCTGCTTAGGGTTCCGCTCTTACAGCGGGTCACTTTTGGAAGAGCGCTGTATGGACCGGACACATGGTGGACACATGTGCGGGGACATGGTTGACACATTATGGACCATAGTCAGGTTTGCTCACGTCGATCGTTCGTAGGAAGTGATGGCAGAAAAACACGTCAAACAGTCCATCACCTTCAGTGTTGGGCCGTATTGCGATGTGATGCCCAGCCAAACCTTTGGCGATGCTGAAGTAGCGTTTCTGAAAACGAAAACGGCTGTGATAAGTCTTGGCTAATACGTCGTCCGGTCCGTACTCAAAGGTTGGTAACTGTTGCGGATAAGCCCATGGGCTGGCTCTATACCGGTCCATAGGCACCTTGTAGTCCAGCGCCTGATGGGGCCGTTGCAGGTTATAAACATCACGCCACCGATCAAATGCTGCTTGAGCTTCCTTGAGCGTGGAAAACTGACGCCCTTCAAGTACTTCGGCCTTGAGTGAGCGATGGAAACGCTCAATCTTTCCATTGGTTTGTGGGTGGTAAGGGCGGCTGAAACTGATCCGAATACCCAGACGAATCAACCAGATACTCAGCTCTGTGATTTCACCAGGGTTACGTGGAGAGCCCCAAGGCGGTCCGTTATCAACGTTGATGCGAGCCGGTAATCCGAAGCGCTGGAATACCTCGGTCAACCTTTCTTTCACCGTGGCTCCACGCTCGTTATCACAAGCTTGAATAGCCAAACTGAAACGTGAATGGTCGTCCAGTAAAGTCAGGGGATGGCATCTGCCTTCTTGCGTCGGGAAATGCCCTTTGAAATCCATCTGCCAAAGATTGTTGGGCGCCTCGTGTTCAAACCTCAGCTTTGCCTCTTGCTCCTTCGTAGTCGGCTGAATCAGCCCGTGCCGGTGCAGGACATTGGTAACGGTGCTGGGAGCAATCTGCTTTTTCAAGAGGCTGCTGATCGTGCGCCCACCCCATGCTGGATGGTCTTGTCTGAGCGCTATGACCTGCGCTTCCAGGGCCGGCGTGGTCAGCTTGGGGCTGGTAGCCGGTTTTCGGGATTTATCTTGCAGCCCTGAATGGCCGAGCGTCGCGTAGCGGTTAAGCCACTTGTAAGCCGTCTGCGGACTGATACCGAACCGTCGGCATAGTTCTCGTTTGTTGCTGCCGGGTTGCCGTGCTAAGGCAACAAACTCTTCTTTCAGGCTCATGGCATCTCTCGTGTCCCAGGGCATGATGGCTTTCCGGCGAAATTGGCTCGCCGAAAAGTGTCCACCATGTCCCCGCACACCCGTCAACCATGTGTCCGGTCCATACATGAGTTCTTCGCGAGCAAGCTCGCTCCTACAAAAAAGCCTTAACTGAACGGCATTAGGGCAAGCCCGCTCGCCACAGGTGACTGTTTGCTCGTTCTATCTCTTAACTGACAAGCCCCCCCCACACCCCGGGAACGCATGCAACCTGAATATTTTTTACAAAACATTGATCCAGCGCGGTATTCGCTGCAAATAAATCGGTTAAAAGATCCGCTCCGGCAACTAGCGGAAATCAACCAAGTAACGGCAACTTCCCCCGCTACACCATCAGCACCTGCTTAAAACCCACCCAAACAATATTCATTATCATTTAGAACAAGAAAGCTTCGTTACAGGTTAAACAAAACACATTTGATCAAATGCCCGCTAATGCCCACTATGCAAGGGCTGCAGCCCCAAGGAGGTGCACTATGTGCTTATTCCCGCGAATAATTTCGCTATAGGAATTTTACTTGCCCGGTGTTTAGCCATAAAATCAACGCGATTGATTGCGCTGCGACATATCGTCACTGCATCGTTACTTTTTCGAGCTCAGAGACCTTTGCTCTCTGTTAAGGATTTCCAGCATGACCGAAGCGACAGGACTCATGGCCCACAACTGGGGCTTTGCCATTTTCCTCCTCGGTGTTGTCGGCCTTTGTGCCTTCATGCTTGGCGTCTCCAGCCTCCTCGGGTCAAAAGCCTGGGGCCGCAGCAAAAACGAACCGTTCGAGTCCGGCATGCTACCCACAGGTGGCGCCCGCTTGCGGCTCTCAGCCAAATTCTATCTGGTCGCGATGCTCTTCGTGATCTTCGATATCGAAGCCCTCTTTCTCTTTGCCTGGTCTGTGTCCGTCCGCGAAAGCGGCTGGACCGGATTCGTCGAAGCCCTCGTTTTCATAGCAATTCTGTTGGCAGGCCTTGTCTACCTATTTCGAGTGGGCGCCCTTGACTGGGCTCCGGAAGCTCGTCGCAAGCGGCAAGCGAAGCTGAAACAATGAGGCTTTGGCGATGCAATACAATCTCACCAGGATCGACCCGGATGCTCCTAACGAGCAGTACCCCATCGGCGAACGGGAAACCGTTTCCGACCCGTTAGAAGACCAAGTCCACAAAAACATCTACATGGGCAAGCTGGAAGACGTGCTGAGTGGCGCGGTCAACTGGGGACGTAAGAACTCCCTGTGGCCGTACAACTTCGGTCTGTCCTGCTGCTACGTGGAAATGACCACCGCCTTCACGGCGCCCCACGACATCGCACGCTTCGGCGCCGAAGTCATCCGGGCATCACCGCGCCAGGCGGATTTCATGGTTATCGCCGGAACCTGCTTTATCAAGATGGCGCCGATCATTCAGCGTCTCTACGAGCAAATGCTCGAGCCAAAGTGGGTTATCTCCATGGGTTCGTGCGCCAACTCCGGTGGCATGTACGACATCTACTCCGTGGTTCAGGGGGTGGACAAGTTCCTGCCCGTGGACGTCTACGTGCCTGGCTGCCCGCCCCGCCCTGAAGCATTCCTGCAAGGCTTGATGCTGTTGCAGGAATCGATTGGCAAGGAGCGTCGCCCACTTTCCTGGGTTGTCGGAGATCAAGGCGTTTACCGCGCCGAGATGCCGTCACAAAAGGAACAGCGCCGCGAACAGCGTATTCAGGTCACCAACCTGCGCAGCCCCGACGAAGTCTGATCCAGAACCGATTCTTTTATAGAACGAAAACCTGGCTTCATTCTTTACGTTGACCGAAAGCGATAAAAAACCATGACTACAGGCAGTGCTCTGTACATCCCGCCTTACAAGGCAGACGACCAGGATGTGGTCGTCGAACTCAATAACCGTTTCGGCCCTGATGCCTTCACCGCCCAGGCCACACGCACCGGCATGCCGGTGCTGTGGGTGGCACGTGCCAAGCTCGTCGAAGTCCTGACCTTCCTGCGCAACCTGCCCAAGCCGTACGTCATGCTCTATGACCTGCATGGCGTGGACGAGCGTCTGCGCACCAAGCGCCAGGGGCTGCCGAGCGGCGCCGATTTCACCGTGTTCTATCACCTGCTGTCGATCGAACGTAACAGCGACGTGATGATCAAGGTCGCCCTGTCCGAGAGCGACCTGAGCATTCCCACCGTGACCGGTATCTGGCCGAACGCCAGCTGGTACGAGCGTGAAGTCTGGGACATGTTCGGCATCGACTTCCCCGGCCACCCGCACCTGACGCGCATCATGATGCCGCCGACCTGGGAAGGTCACCCGCTGCGCAAGGACTTCCCTGCCCGCGCCACCGAATTCGACCCGTTCAGCCTCAACCTCGCCAAGCAACAGCTGGAAGAGGAGGCTGCACGCTTCCGTCCGGAAGACTGGGGCATGAAGCGTTCCGGCGCCAACGAGGACTACATGTTCCTCAACCTGGGTCCGAACCACCCTTCGGCCCACGGTGCCTTCCGTATCATCCTGCAACTGGACGGCGAAGAGATCGTCGACTGCGTGCCCGACATCGGCTACCACCACCGTGGCGCCGAGAAGATGGCCGAGCGTCAGTCCTGGCACAGCTTCATCCCGTACACCGACCGTATCGACTACCTCGGCGGCGTGATGAACAACCTGCCGTACGTGCTCTCGGTCGAGAAGCTGGCCGGCATCAAGGTACCGGACCGCGTCGACACCATCCGCATCATGATGGCCGAGTTCTTCCGGATCACCAGCCACCTGCTGTTCCTGGGTACCTATATCCAGGACGTCGGCGCCATGACCCCGGTGTTCTTCACCTTCACCGACCGTCAGCGCGCCTACAAGGTCATCGAAGCCATCACCGGTTTCCGCCTGCACCCGGCCTGGTACCGCATCGGCGGCGTAGCCCACGACCTGCCGAACGGCTGGGAACGCCTGGTCAAGGAATTCATCGACTGGATGCCCAAGCGCCTGGACGAGTACCAGAAAGCCGCGCTGGACAACAGCATTCTCAAGGGCCGCACCATCGGCGTCGCCGCCTACAACACCAAAGAGGCCCTGGAATGGGGCGTCACCGGTGCCGGCCTGCGTTCCACCGGCTGCGATTTCGACCTGCGTAAAGCACGCCCGTACTCCGGCTACGAGAACTTCGAGTTCGAAGTACCGCTGGCGGCCAACGGCGATGCCTACGACCGTTGCATCGTGCGCGTCGAAGAAATGCGCCAGAGCCTGAAGATCATCGAGCAGTGCATGCGCAACATGCCGGCAGGTCCCTACAAGGCGGATCACCCGCTGACCACGCCGCCGCCGAAAGAGCGCACCCTGCAGCACATCGAAACCCTGATCACGCACTTCCTGCAAGTTTCGTGGGGCCCGGTAATGCCGGCCAACGAATCCTTCCAGATGATCGAAGCGACCAAGGGTATCAACAGTTATTACCTGACGAGCGATGGCGGCACCATGAGCTACCGCACCCGGATTCGCACCCCAAGCTTCGCCCACTTGCAGCAGATCCCTTCGGTGATCAAAGGCGAGATGGTCGCGGACTTGATTGCGTACCTGGGTAGTATCGATTTCGTTATGGCCGACGTGGACCGCTAAGCATGAACAGCACGCTTATCCAGACAGACCGTTTCACCTTGAGTGAAACCGAGCGCTCGGCCATCGAGCACGAGCTGCATCACTACGAAGACCCGCGCGCGGCGTCGATCGAAGCCTTGAAGATCGTCCAGAAGGAACGTGGTTGGGTGCCGGACGGCGCCCTCTACGCCATCGGCGAGATCCTTGGCATTCCTGCCAGCGACGTTGAAGGCGTGGCCACGTTCTACAGCCAGATCTTCCGCCAGCCGGTTGGCCGCCACATCATTCGCGTGTGCGACAGCATGGTCTGCTACATCGGTGGCCACGAGTCGGTGGTCAGCGAGATCCAGAACAAACTGGGCATCGGCCTCGGCCAGACCACCCCGGACGGCCGCTTCACGCTGCTGCCGGTGTGCTGCCTGGGCAACTGCGACAAGGCGCCGGCGTTGATGATCGACGACGACACATTCGGTGACGTGCAGCCTGCTGGCGTGACCCAATTGCTCGAGGGCTACCCATGACCCTGACTTCCTTCGGCCCGGCCAACCTGATCAAGCGTTCGGCCGAAACCCACCCGCTGACCTGGCGCCTGCGTGACGACGGCGAGCCGGTATGGCTCGACGAGTACCAGGCCAAGAACGGTTACGCCGCTGCGCGCAAAGCCTTCGCCGACATGAGCCAGGACGACATCGTCCAGACGGTGAAAGACGCCGGCCTCAAGGGTCGCGGCGGTGCAGGCTTCCCCACCGGCGTGAAGTGGGGCCTGATGCCCAAAGACGAATCCATCAACATCCGCTACCTGCTGTGCAACGCGGATGAAATGGAGCCCAACACCTGGAAAGACCGCATGCTGATGGAGCAACTGCCCCATCTGCTGATCGAAGGCATGCTGATCAGCGCCCGCGCGCTGAAAACCTACCGTGGCTATATCTTCCTGCGCGGCGAATACACCACCGCCGCCAAGCACCTCAACCGTGCCGTGGAAGAAGCCAAGGCCGCTGGCCTGCTGGGCAAGAACATCCTTGGTTCGGGTTTTGACTTCGAACTGTTCGTGCACACCGGCGCCGGGCGTTACATCTGCGGTGAAGAAACCGCACTGATCAACTCCCTCGAAGGCCGCCGCGCCAACCCACGCTCCAAGCCGCCCTTCCCTGCCGCCGTGGGCGTGTGGGGCAAGCCGACCTGCGTGAACAACGTCGAGACCCTGTGCAACGTGCCGGCGATCATCGCCGACGGCGTGGACTGGTACAAATCGTTGGCTCGCGAAGGCAGTGAAGACATGGGCACCAAGCTCATGGGCTTCTCCGGCAAGGTCAAGAACCCTGGCCTGTGGGAACTGCCGTTCGGCGTGACCGCGCGCGAGCTGTTCGAGGACTACGCCGGCGGCATGCGCGACGGCTACACCTTGAAAGCCTGGCAACCAGGCGGCGCCGGTACCGGTTTCCTGCTTCCTGAGCACCTCGACGCACAAATGTATGCCGGCGGCATCGGCAAGGTCGGCACCCGGATGGGGACCGGCCTGGCGATGGCAGTCGACAACACCGTGAACATGGTCTCGCTGCTGCGCAACATGGAGCAGTTCTTTGCCCGTGAATCCTGCGGTTTCTGCACCCCATGCCGCGACGGTTTGCCGTGGAGCGTCAAGCTGCTGATGGCCCTGGAAAACGGCGAAGGCCGCGAGGGTGACATCGAGACCCTGCTGGGCCTGGTCGGTTTCCTCGGCCCAGGCAAGACCTTCTGTGCTCACGCACCGGGCGCCGTAGAGCCATTGGGCAGCGCAATCAAATACTTCCGCTCGGAGTTCGAAGCCGGCATCGCGCCCACCAGCGCCGCCGTCCCGCCTCTGGCAAGGCCGATCGTAGTCGGCGCGTAACGCTTAAACAGGCGAAGGGTCCGTGCCCTTCGCCTTGTCATGTGCTGACGCCTTGATGGCTGTGTTGATGCACATGAATAACAAGATTCCATTAGCCACGCCCGCTGACAACGGGCCAACGAAGAACTTTGAACCATGGCCACTATCCACGTAGACGGCAAAGCGCTCGAAGTCGATGGGGCGGACAACCTGTTACAGGCGTGTCTGTCACTCGGCCTCGATATCCCGTATTTCTGCTGGCACCCCGCGCTTGGTAGCGTCGGTGCCTGTCGCCAGTGTGCGGTCAAGCAGTACACCGACGAGAACGACACCCGTGGTCGTATCGTCATGTCCTGCATGACCCCTGCCACCGACAACACCTGGATCTCCATCGACGATGAAGAATCCAAGGCGTTCCGCGCCAGCGTTGTCGAATGGCTGATGACCAACCACCCCCACGACTGCCCGGTCTGTGAGGAAGGCGGTCACTGTCACCTGCAAGACATGACGGTGATGACCGGCCACAACGAGCGCCGTTATCGCTTCACCAAGCGCACCCACCAGAACCAGGACCTCGGCCCGTTCATTTCCCACGAAATGAACCGCTGCATCGCCTGCTATCGTTGCGTGCGCTTCTATAAAGACTACGCTGGCGGCACCGACCTCGGCGTTTTCGGCGCCCACGATAACGTGTACTTCGGTCGCGTCGAGGACGGCGTGCTGGAAAGCGAATTCTCCGGCAACCTCACCGAGGTCTGCCCGACCGGTGTCTTCACCGACAAGACGCACTCCGAGCGCTACAACCGCAAGTGGGACATGCAGTTCGCACCGAGCATCTGCCATGGCTGCTCCAGCGGTTGCAACATCTCCCCGGGCGAGCGCTACGGTGAACTGCGTCGCATCGAAAACCGCTTCAACGGTTCGGTCAACCAGTACTTCCTGTGCGACCGTGGCCGTTTCGGCTATGGCTACGTCAACCGCGAAGACCGCCCGCGCCAGCCCCTGCTGGCCGGCGGCGCCAAGCTGAGCACCGATGAGGCCCTCGATAAGGCCGCTGACCTGCTGCGCGGGCGCAATATCGTCGGTATCGGTTCGCCCCGCGCCAGCCTCGAAAGCAACTACGCGTTGCGCGAACTGGTCGGCGCCGAGCACTTCTACTCCGGTATCGAAGCCGGTGAACTGGAACGTATCCGCCTGGTCCTGCAAGTGCTGAACGACAGCCCGCTGCCAGTGCCGAACATGCGCGACATCGAAGACCACGACGCGATCTTCGTGCTCGGTGAAGACCTGACCCAGACCGCCGCGCGTATCGCGCTGTCCCTGCGTCAATCAGTCAAAGGCAAGGCCGAAGACATGGCCGACGCCATGCGCGTACAGCCTTGGCTCGACGCTGCGGTGAAAAACATCGGCCAGCACGCGCTGAACCCGCTGTTTATCGCAAGCATCGCTGAAACCAAGCTCGACGATATCGCCGAAGAATGCGTACACGCCGCCCCTGACGACCTGGCCCGCATCGGTTTCGCCGTGGCCCACGCCCTCGATGCCAGCGCGCCTGCCGTCGAAGGCCTGGACGCTGAAGCGCTGGCACTTGCCCAACGCATCGCCGACGCCCTGCTGGCGGCCAAGCGCCCACTGATCATTGCCGGGACCTCGCTGGCGTCCAAGGCGTTGATCGAAGCCGCCGCAAACATCGCCAAGGCCCTGAAGCTGCGTGACAAGAACGGCTCCATCAGCCTGGTCGTGCCGGAAGCCAACAGCCTTGGCCTGGCCATGCTCGGGGGCGAGTCCCTGGACGCGGCCCTGCAAGCGGTCACCGACGGCAAGGCCGACGCGATCGTGGTACTGGAAAACGACCTGTACACCCGCACCGATTCGGCCAAGGTCGATGCCGCGCTGAACGCCGCCAAGGTGCTGATCGTGGCCGACCACCAGAAGACCGCGACCAGCGAGCGAGCCGACCTGGTACTGCCGGCCGCGACCTTCGCCGAAGGCGACGGTACCCTGGTCAGCCAGGAAGGCCGCGCCCAGCGCTTCTTCCAGGTGTTCGATCCGAAGTACATGGACGCCAGCATCCTGGTTCACGAAGGCTGGCGCTGGCTGCATGCCTTGCGCTCGACCCTGCTGAACCAGCCGCTGGACTGGACCCAGCTCGACCACGTCACCGCAGCTGTCGCCGCAAGTGCACCGCAACTGGCACGTATCGTCGACGCCGCACCGTCCGCCGCGTTCCGCATCAAGGGCTTGAAACTCGCCCGTGAACCGCTGCGCTACTCCGGTCGTACCGCCATGCGTGCCGATATCAGCGTGCACGAACCGCGCACCCCGCAAGATAACGACACCGCATTCGCCTTCTCCATGGAAGGTTACTCGGGTTCCGTCGAGCCACGTCAGCAGGTGCCGTTTGCCTGGTCGCCGGGCTGGAACTCGCCGCAGGCCTGGAACAAGTTCCAGGACGAAGTCGGTGGTCATATCCGCGCTGGCGACCCAGGCACCCGCCTGATCGAAACCCAGGGCGATGCGCTGAACTGGTTCGCCGCCGTACCGCGTCCGTTCAATCCGGCCCCCGGTACTTGGCAGGTCGTGCCGTTCTTCCACCTGTTCGGCAGCGAAGAAACCTCTTCCAAAGCCGCGCCGGTGCAAGAGCGCATTCCCGCTGCCTATGTATCCGTGGCCAAGTCCGAAGCCGACCGCCTGGGCGTCAACGACGGCGCCCTGCTCAGCCTGAACGTGGCCGGCCAGACCCTGCGTCTGCCGCTGCGCATCAACGAAGCGTTGGGTGCCGGCCTGGTTGCACTGCCTAAAGGTTTCGCCGGTATTCCCGCGGCAATCTTTGGCAAAACCGTTGACGGTCTGCAGGAGGCAGCGCAATGACCTGGTTCACCCCTGAAGTGATCGACGTGATCATCTCGGTCGTCAAGGCCATCGTGATCCTGTTGGCCGTGGTCGTCGCGGGCGCCCTGCTCAGCTTCGTCGAACGTCGCCTGCTGGGCTGGTGGCAGGACCGCTACGGTCCGAACCGCGTTGGCCCGTTCGGCATGTTCCAGATCGCTGCCGACATGCTGAAAATGTTCTTCAAGGAAGACTGGACCCCGCCGTTTGCCGACAAGGTGATCTTCACCCTGGCACCGGTCGTGGCCATGAGCGCCTTGCTGATTGCCTTCGCGATCATCCCGATCACCCCGACCTGGGGCGTGGCGGACCTGAACATCGGCCTGCTGTTCTTCTTCGCCATGGCGGGTTTGTCGGTCTACGCGGTGCTGTTCGCCGGCTGGTCGAGTAACAACAAGTTCGCCCTGCTCGGCAGCTTGCGTGCCTCGGCCCAGACCGTGTCCTACGAAGTGTTCATGGGCCTCGCGCTGATGGGCATCGTGGTGCAGGTCGGCTCGTTCAACATGCGCGACATCGTCGAGTACCAGGCGCAGAACCTGTGGTTCATCATTCCGCAGTTCTTTGGCTTCTGTACCTTCTTCATCGCTGGCGTGGCCGTGACTCACCGTCACCCGTTCGACCAGCCGGAAGCGGAACAGGAACTGGCCGACGGTTACCACATTGAATACGCCGGCATGAAATGGGGCATGTTCTTCGTCGGTGAATACATCGGCATCATCTTGATCTCGGCCCTGCTGGTCACGCTGTTCTTCGGCGGCTGGCACGGTCCATTCGGCATCCTGCCGCAGCTGGCGTTCTTCTGGTTCTTCCTGAAGACCGCGTTCTTCATCATGCTGTTTATCCTGCTGCGCGCTTCCATTCCGCGTCCACGATACGACCAGGTGATGGATTTCAGCTGGCGTTTCTGCCTGCCGCTGACCCTGATCAATTTGCTGGTGACTGCTGCCGTTGTGTTGTTGAACACGCCAGCGGGCGCGGTTCAGTGAGGATTTGACCCATGTTCAAATATATTGGCGACATCGTTAAGGGTACCGGTACCCAGTTGCGAAGCCTGGTGATGGTGTTCGGTCACGGCTTCCGCAAACGCGACACCCTGCAATACCCGGAAGAAGCGGTGTACCTGCCGCCGCGCTATCGCGGCCGCATCGTGCTGACCCGCGACCCCGATGGCGAAGAGCGTTGCGTAGCCTGCAACCTGTGCGCCGTGGCGTGCCCGGTGGGTTGCATCTCCCTGCAGAAAGCTGAAACCGAAGACGGTCGCTGGTACCCGGACTTCTTCCGCATCAACTTCTCGCGCTGCATTTTCTGCGGCCTGTGCGAGGAAGCTTGCCCGACCACCGCGATCCAGCTCACACCGGATTTCGAGATGGCCGAGTTCAAACGTCAGGACCTGGTGTACGAGAAAGAAGATCTGCTGATCTCTGGTCCCGGTAAAAACCCTGATTACAACTTCTATCGTGTTGCAGGTATGGCCGTTGCCGGTAAGCCGAAGGGCGCCGCACAAAACGAAGCCGAGCCGATCAACGTGAAGAGCTTGCTGCCTTAAGGAAGAAAGATGGAATTCGCTTTCTATTTCGCATCGGGTATCGCGGTTGTGTCCACGCTTCGCGTGATCACCAACACCAACCCCGTGCACGCCCTGCTCTATCTGATCATTTCGCTGATCGCCGTGGCCATGACCTTCTTCAGCCTCGGCGCACCGTTCGCCGGTGTCCTGGAAGTGATCGCCTACGCCGGCGCCATCATGGTGCTGTTCGTGTTTGTGGTGATGATGCTCAACCTCGGGCCGGCTTCGGTCGCCCAGGAGCGCGTCTGGCTCAAGCCCGGCATCTGGCTCGGCCCGGTCGTCCTCGCAGCCCTGCTGCTGGGTGAACTGCTGTATGTGCTGTTCGCTCACCAGAGCGGCCAGGCCATCGGCCACACCACCGTGGATGCGAAAGCCGTGGGCATCAGCCTGTTCGGCCCGTACCTGCTGGTGGTCGAACTGGCTTCGATGCTGCTGCTCGCCGCAGCCATCACCGCCTTCCACTTGGGCCGCAACGAAGCCAAGGAGCAATGACGATGCCTGCTATCCCTTTGGAGCATGGTCTGGCGGTCGCCGGCATCCTGTTCTGCCTTGGCCTGGTCGGCCTGATGGTCCGCCGTAACATTTTGTTCGTGTTGATGAGCCTGGAAATCATGATGAACGCTGCGGCACTGGCGTTCATCGTGGCGGGTGCACGTTGGGGCCAGCCGGATGGACAAGTCATGTTCATCCTGGTGATCAGCCTGGCAGCCGCCGAGGCCAGTATTGGCCTGGCGATCCTGCTGCAACTGTATCGTCGCTTCCACACGCTTGATATCGACGCTGCCAGTGAGATGCGCGGATGAACATGATCTTTCTGACTTTCGTATTTCCCCTGATCGGTTTCCTGCTGCTGTCGTTCTCCCGTGGACGCTGGTCGGAAAACCTTTCTGCCCTGATCGGCGTGGGTTCCATTGGCCTGTCGGCGATCGTCGCCGCCTACGTCATCTGGCAATTCAACGTCGCGCCACCCGAAGGCGGTCACTACACCCTGGTGCTGTGGCAATGGATGTCGGTGGAGGGCTTCAAGCCCAACTTCGCCCTCTACGTCGACGGCCTGTCGATCACCATGCTAGGCGTGGTGGTGGGCGTGGGCTTCCTGATCCACCTGTTCGCATCCTGGTACATGCGCGGTGAAGCGGGCTACTCGCGCTTCTTCTCGTACACCAACCTGTTTATCGCCAGCATGCTGTTCCTGGTGCTCGGCGATAACCTGTTGTTCCTGTACTTCGGCTGGGAAGGCGTGGGCCTGTGCTCGTACCTGTTGATCGGTTTCTACTACAGCAACCGCAACAACGGTAACGCGGCACTCAAGGCCTTTATCGTCACCCGCATCGGCGACGTGTTCATGGCCATCGGCCTGTTCATCCTGTTCCAACAAGTGGGCACGCTGAACATCCAGGAACTGCTGGTGCTGGCACCGCAGAAATTCCAGGTCGGTGACTTCTGGATCACCCTGGCGACCCTGATGCTGCTGGGCGGCGCCGTGGGTAAATCCGCACAGCTGCCGCTGCAAACCTGGCTGGCGGATGCGATGGCCGGCCCTACACCGGTCTCGGCACTGATCCACGCCGCGACCATGGTGACCGCCGGTGTCTACCTGATCGCCCGTACCCACGGCCTGTTCACCCTGGCGCCGGACATCCTGCACCTGGTGGGCGTGGTCGGCGGCGTGACCCTGGTACTGGCCGGCTTCGCCGCGCTGGTGCAGACCGACATCAAGCGTATCCTCGCCTACTCGACCATGAGCCAGATCGGCTACATGTTCCTGGCCCTGGGCGTTGGCGCCTGGGACGCGGCGATCTTCCACCTGATGACCCACGCCTTCTTCAAGGCCCTGTTGTTCCTTGCCTCCGGTGCGGTGATCGTTGCCTGCCACCACGAGCAGAACATCTTCAAGATGGGCGGCCTGTGGAAGAAACTGCCACTGGCCTACGCCAGCTTCATCGTCGGTGGTGCCGCGTTGGCCGCCTTGCCGTTGGTGACCGCCGGTTTCTACTCCAAGGACGAAATCCTCTGGGAAGCCTTTGCCAGCGGTAACCAGAACCTGCTGTATGCAGGCCTGGTCGGTGCATTCATGACCTCGCTGTACACCTTCCGCCTGATCTTCATCACCTTCCACGGTGAAGCCAAGACCGAAGCCCACGCAGGCCATGGCATCTCCCACTGGTTGCCACTGTCGGTGCTGATCATCCTGTCGACCTTCATCGGCGCCCTGATCACCCCGCCACTGGCCGGTGTACTGCCGGAAAGCGCCGGCCATGCCGGTGGCGCCGCCAAGCACAGCCTGGAAATCGCCTCGGGCGCCATTGCCATCGCCGGTATCCTGCTGGCGGCCCTGCTGTTCCTCGGCAAGCGTCGCTTCGTGACCGCCGTGGCCAACAGTGGCATCGGCCGTTTCCTCTCGGCCTGGTGGTTCGCTGCCTGGGGCTTCGACTGGATCTACGACAAACTGTTCGTCAAGCCATACCTGGCCATCAGTCATGTACTGCGTAAAGACCCGCTGGACCAGACCATCGGTTTGATCCCGCGCGCTGCCAAAGGCGGTCACACCGCCCTGAGCCGTACCGAGACGGGCCAACTGCGTTGGTATGCAGCTTCCATGGCGGCCGGTGCCGTGCTGGTGATCGGCGCCATCGTTGTGGTAGCGGTCTGATATGAACTTTGCGAACTTGCGAAAGGAAACGAGCCCGTCATGATTCTGCCCTGGCTAATCCTGATCCCCTTTATCGGCGGCCTGCTCTGCTGGATGGGTGAACGCTTCAGCGCCACCCTCCCCCGCTGGATTGCGTTGCTGACCATGTCCCTGGAACTCGCTCTCGGCCTCTGGCTGTGGGCCCATGGCGACTATTCATTTGCTCCGGCACCGGGTGTCGATCCGACGTTCGCGCTTGAATTCAAGCACGTGTGGATCCAACGCTTCGGCATCAACGTGCACCTGGCCCTCGACGGCCTGTCGCTGTTGATGATCCTGCTGACCGGCCTGCTGGGTATCCTCTCGGTACTCTGCTCCTGGAAAGAGATCCAGCGTCACGTGGGCTTCTTCCACCTGAACCTGATGTGGATCCTGGGCGGCGTTGTCGGCGTGTTCCTCGCCCTCGACCTGTTCATGTTCTTCTTCTTCTGGGAAATGATGCTGGTGCCGATGTACTTCCTCATCGCGCTCTGGGGTCACAGTTCTTCGGACGGCAAGAAAACCCGGATCTACGCGGCGACCAAGTTCTTCATCTTCACCCAGGCTTCCGGCCTGATCATGTTGGTGGCGATCCTTGGCCTGGTACTGGTCAACTTCAACAGCACGGGCGTGATTACCTTCAACTACGCCGACCTGTTGAAAACCAAGATGTCCCTGACCACCGAGTACATCCTGATGCTGGGCTTCTTCATCGCCTTCGCGGTGAAGCTGCCGGTGGTGCCGTTCCACTCCTGGCTGCCTGACGCCCACGCCCAGGCGCCGACCGCGGGTTCCGTGGACTTGGCCGGTATCCTGCTGAAGACCGCTGCGTATGGCCTGCTGCGTTTCGCCCTGCCGCTGTTCCCGAATGCCTCGGCCGAGTTCGCGCCGATCGCCATGACCCTGGGTCTGATCGGGATCTTCTACGGTGCGTTCCTGGCCTTTGCGCAAACCGACATCAAGCGTCTGATCGCCTTCTCGTCTGTTTCCCATATGGGTTTCGTGCTGATCGGCATCTACTCCGGTAGCCAGCTGGCGTTGCAAGGCGCGGTGATCCAGATGCTCGCTCACGGTGTCTCGGCTGCCGCGCTGTTTATCCTCAGTGGCCAGCTGTACGAGCGCCTGCATACCCGTGACATGCGTGAGATGGGTGGCGTGTGGTCGCGCATTGCCTACCTGCCGGCGATCAGCCTGTTCTTCGCCGCCGCGTCCCTGGGCTTGCCGGGTACCGGCAACTTCATCGGCGAGTTCCTGATCCTGATGGGTTCGTTCGTACACACGCCATGGATCAGCGCCATCGCCACCTCCGGCCTGGTGTTCGGTTCGGTCTACTCGCTGATCATGATCCACCGCGCGTACTTCGGTCCGGCCAAGTCCGACACCGTGCTGCACGGGATGGATGCTCGCGAACTGATCATGGTGCTCGGTCTTGCGGTCTTGCTGATCTACATCGGCGTTTACCCGCAACCGTTCCTGGACACTTCTGCCGCAACGATGCATGGCGTGCAGCAGTGGTTCGGCACCGCCTTCTCTCAACTCGCTTCGGCCCGGTAAGAGCGCTATGGAATTCACGATCCAACACTTTATCGCGCTTGCGCCGCTGCTGATCACCAGCCTCACCATCGTGGTGGTGATGCTGGCGATCGCCTGGCGCCGCAATCACTCGCAAACGTTCCTGCTGTCCTGCGCGGGCTTGAACCTGGCCCTGCTGTCGATTATCCCGGCACTCAAGGTCGCACCACTGGCGGTCACCCCGCTGATGATGATCGATGACTTCGCGTTGCTGTATATCGCGCTGATCCTCGTGGCGACCCTGGCCTGCGTCACCCTCGCCCACGCCTACCTCGGCGAAGGCGGCACGGGCTACCCGGGCAACCGCGAAGAGCTGTACCTGCTGATCCTGCTGGCTGCGGCCGGCGGCATCGTGCTGGTCAGCGCGCAGCACCTGGCCGGCTTGTTCATCGGCCTGGAACTGCTGTCGATCCCGACCTACGGCCTGGTGGCCTACGCCTTCTTCAACAAGCGCTCCCTGGAAGCCGGCATCAAGTACATGGTGCTGTCGGCCGCCGGTTCCGCGTTCCTGTTGTTCGGCATGGCCCTGCTCTACGCCGAAGCCGGCAGCCTGAGCTTCACCGGTATCGGTCACGCCCTGGCCGCCACCAACAGCCCCGCGCCGATTGCCCAACTGGGCCTGGCGATGATGCTGATCGGCCTGGCGTTCAAGCTGTCGCTGGTGCCGTTCCACTTGTGGACCCCGGACGTGTACGAAGGCGCCCCGGCGCCGGTCGCCGCGTTCCTGGCCACCGCGTCGAAGGTTGCCGTGTTTGCGGTGATGGTGCGTCTGTTCCAGATCTCTCCTGCCGCCAACACCGGCGTGCTGAGCAACGTGCTGACCGTGATCGCCATTGCGTCGATCCTGTTCGGTAACCTGCTGGCACTGACCCAGAACAACCTCAAGCGTCTGCTGGGTTACTCGTCCATCGCCCACTTCGGCTACCTGCTGATCGCCCTGGTGGCGAGCAAAGGCCTGGCCGTGGAAGCGATCGGCGTGTACCTGGTCACCTACGTGATCACCAGCCTCGGCGCGTTCGGCGTGATCACCCTGATGTCCTCGCCTTACAAAGGCCGTGACGCCGACGCCCTGTACGAATACCGCGGCCTGTTCTGGCGCCGTCCGTACCTGACCGCCGTGCTGACCGTGATGATGCTCTCCCTGGCCGGTATCCCGCTGACCGCGGGCTTCATCGGCAAGTTCTACATCGTCGCTACCGGTGTCGAAGCCCACGAGTGGTGGTTGGTTGCATCCCTGGTACTGGGCAGTGCCATCGGCGTGTTCTACTACCTGCGCGTGATGGTCACCCTGTACCTGATCGAGCCAAACCTGCGCCGTGTTGACGCCGAGCTGCACTGGGAACAGAAAGCCGGTGGCGTGATGCTGCTGGCCATCGCCCTGCTCGCCTTCTTCCTGGGCGTGTACCCACAACCGTTGCTCACCCTTGTGCAGCACGCGGTGCTGGGCGTTTGATTGCCTAGCGGGATGTCAGTAAACAGAAACGGCGCCTTCGGGCGCCGTTTTGCATGCTGGGGAATGGTTCCAGGCTTCGTTCAAACAATGAGTTCCTGAGCGGTCATCATCAGCTCAGTGCCGACCCGATTTTTTAACGTCTCGATGAAGCGGGTAATTTTTGCATCGATGAACTGCCGTGATGTGTAGACGGCGTAAACATTGCGCTCGTAGGTGTGATACTCAGGCAGAACACGCACGAGCCTGCCTGAACGCAGGTCCTCGATAGCTGAAAAGCCGGCCAGCAAACCTATGCCTGCGCCCTCTCGAATGGCGGACGCCATTGCGTCCATATCATTGACGCTGAAACTCGGGCCCTGGGGGGCGAACGTGGCATCCCCGGCCTTGCTCTTCAATTGCCACTCATCCCGCACATAATCGACGGTGCCCAACAGCAAGCACTGATGATCATTGAGATCTTCCGGCGTCACAGGGGCTGGGTGTCGTTCCAGATAGGCTGGAGACGCAACCAGCACACAATGGCTAACACCGATTTTTTGGCTGACATACGCTGAATCCGGCAGCGTGCGGGCGATCAGAATAGACACGTCCAATTGGTCTTCCAAAAGGTTAGGCATTCGCTGAGAAAGCAATAAGTCCACGGTGACTTCGGGGAATTCCCGGCGGTACTCCAGCACGGCCGAGGTGACCAACTGCCGCGCCAGCCCCGGCACACAATGCACACGCAATGTCCCCCTGGGTTTCAGCGCGGCATTACTCGCCTCGGCTTCTGCGTTTTCAAGGTCCGCCAGAATCTTGGTACAACGCTCATAAAAGCGCCGGCCAGCGTCCGTCACCGAAAGACGGCGGGTCGAGCGCTGCAACAGGCGGGTGTCGAGCACGTTTTCCAGCGCGGAAACCGCACGCGAGACATTGCCGACCGTAGAGTCAAGATGGTTAGCCACAGCAGTAAAACTGCCCATCTCAACCACTTTGACGTACACCGACATGTTCGTAAGCTTATCCATCCAGATCTACCTGTCGATCCAATTCCCAACGTTCTTCACTGCAGAAGTACGCCACCAAAAAACACTAACGTCTTGAACTTCGATCCGGACAGTCATCGCCGCATGACGCGTGCGGCAGTGCAGATGCTACACGCTCCTGCCTGTGCTCGATATTCCCTCCAGACACAACAATGATTCCCTCCTGGCCGGCTAAATCAAACGGTTCCCAGTCCATAGACTGGGTTGCACAGGGCGCCTGAACAAGCCCTGCCGCGGCACCCCAGGCGCCGAGCTGTATGAACGTTTGATAATCCAACCGAAGGGCAACCCCATGAACACGTCTTACGACCCGCTTTATCTCTTTATCGGTGGTGAATGGATCAGTGCCGAAGGACGCGCAACCGCTGCTGTCGTCAACCCCGCAACCGCACATGAGATCGGGCGCGTTCCACTCGCCACCACCGACGACCTCAATCACGCCCTCGAAGTGGCGCAACTGAGCTTTGAGCAATGGCGCCAGACCGTACCTGACAAGCGCGCAAAAATTCTCAAACGTGCTGCCGATCTCATCCTGGAGCGCGCCCCCCACATTGCCGAGCAAATGACCCTTGAAGAGGGCAAGCCGCTTGCAGAAAGCCTGGATGAGGTCACGCGTGCGGCTGAATACTTCGAGTGGTTTGCCGAAAGCGCACGCCGCATCGATGGGCGCGTAGTGCCGGCCAATCGTCCCGGTGTGCTGCAACTGGTAAAACGCCAAGCGATCGGTCCTGTCGCTGCGTTCACGCCCTGGAATTTCCCAGCCATTACGCCCGCGCGCAAGCTCTCGGCAGCCTTGGCCGCAGGTTGCAGTGTCATCCTCAAGCCAGGGGAAGAAAGCCCCTCCACGGCGCTGGCCCTGGCGCGTGCACTCGACGATGCAGGCTTGCCTAAAGGCGTGTTGCAGGTGGTCTTTGGTGTACCGGATCAGGTTTCCAGCCACCTGATCGCCTCCTCCATCATTCGAAAGGTGACCTTTACGGGTTCGGTTCCCATCGGGCGGCTGCTATCAGCCCGCGCGGCAGAAGGCGTCAAGCCCATCACCCTGGAATTGGGAGGGCACGGGCCAGTGCTGGTATTCGATGACGCCGACGTCGAAAAAGCCGCCGTCGAAGGCGTTGCCAATCGGTTCCGCGGGACTGGCCAAGTCTGCATCTCATCAACGCGGTTTCTGATTCAGCGTGACGTCTACGAAACCTTTGTCGATCACTTTGTGACGGCCACCCTCGCGTTGAACATTGGCGATGGCCTGCTGCCTGGTACCCAGGTTGGACCGCTCGCCAATCCAAGGCAGTTGGCCAAGATGGAAGCGTTGGTGGCTGATGCCGTCGCCAAAGGTGCACGCGTGTTGGCCGGTGGTAAACGCCTGGAATGCAGCGGCTACTTTTTTGAGCCCACCGTGTTGGCGGATGTGCCTATGAGCGCCCGAGTCATGCATGAAGAACCCTTTGGGCCTATCGCCGTACTGATGCCATTCGATCACTTGGCGGATGGTTTGAAGGAGGCAAATCGACTGCCCTACGGGCTGTCAGCCTACGCGTTCACGTCCAGCGCTCGAACAGCCATTGACGTCGCTGACGGGTTGGAGGCCGGAATGATCGGCATCAACCAATACCGCATCGTCGCCACGGAACTTCCCTTCGGCGGCATGAAAGAAAGCGGCCACGGTTCGGAAGGCGGCATTGAAGGCATCGAGCACTACCTCACCCACAAATTCATCAGCCAGGCTTAAGGAGACCTCATCATGTCCACGCTCAATTTCAGCAGCCCTCGTGAAGCGGCCCGGGCGTTTACACCCAAGCTGTCGCAATTCGTCGATTCAACGCTGTATCCGCAGATCTGGAGCGACCCGGCATTGTCCCCGCGCGACCGAAGCCTGATCACCGTGGCGGCATTGATTGCCGGCGGTCACTCTGAAGAGTTGCCCGCGCACTTGCGACGGGCAGTCAGCAACGGGGTGACCCATGACGAAATCGCCGCCGCGATCACTCACCTGGCGTTCTACGTAGGCTTTCCAGGCGCCATCACCGCCTCCGCTATCGCCAATGCCACGTTTACCGAATCGGAGAAAAACTGACCATGAAAGCCATCAGCATTAGCGCCTTCGGCGCGGCGGACGTACTTGAACTGGCAGACGCTCCCACCCCTGAAGTCCGCCCGACTGACTTGCTGGTACGGGTCTATGCGGCGGGTGTGAACCGTGCGGATCTGACCCATCGAACAGGTGGCTACGGCCATCCAAATTTCGGTGACTCACCGATCATCGGTCTGGAGATCGCTGGCGAGGTGATTGGCAAAGGTGATGAGGTCAAGGATTTTGAGATCGGAGATCGAGTGATGGGCGTTGTCGGCGGTGGGGCCTACGCCGAGCTTGCACGCATCGACTATCGCATGGCCATGCCTATTCCTGCGCAGTTGGACTATGTGCACGCAGCCGCTATTCCCGAGGTCTTCGTCACCGCCCATGAAGCAATGATGCACCTGGCTCGGCTCAAGTCCGGCGATTCGGTATTGATCCATGCCGCTGCGGGTGGTGTGGGATCTGCCGCCGTGCAACTGGCATACGCCACCGGGGCCACGGTGTATGCGACAACCGACGGCAGCAAGCTGGCGCGTGTCGAACATTTGGGAGCCGATACGGCCATTGACTACAAGACGCAGGATTTTGCCCAAGTCATCGCCGATAAAACCCATGGTCGAGGGGTTGATGTCGTCATTGATTTCGTGGGCGAGCCCTACTTCGCACGCAACATCGCTTCCCTTGCCCATGGAGGCCGGCTGGTACAGGTCGGTATCCTGGGCGGAGGCGATAAGGTAAGCGTAGAACTGGAGCACATCCTTTACCGTCACTTGCAAATCATCGGTACGGTCATGAAGTCCCGTACACAGCCAGAGAAGCACGACATGATCAAGCGCTTCCGCGAGCATTGGCTTGATCGCTTCGAGGGCGCCGGAAGTCTGGAGCCGGTCGTTGACAGCACGTTCCCGCTGTCTCGTGCGGCCGATGCCCATCGCCGAATGGAATCATCCGAGAATGTTGGAAAAATCATTCTGACGATGCAACCGGCTGACTTGGTTTAAGCCCGGCAGCAGGTTGCCACCCTAAAAAACGTTGCTGGTGAGTTTCCCGTCAAGCTCGTTGATTTCCGGTTCGTCGCGCGCTTACGGACGCCCCAGGATTAAGCCCTCCAGCGCTTCGCGAAGTTGCGGATGCGTTGGCAGGCGAATACCGAAGGTATCGTGCAGCACCCTCGACAATTCGTCGGCACTGTCTATCCGGTGTTTTTCGCTGGGGCGATCCAGGGTGTGAATCGCATAGTCAGCATTGTTCAAGGTGTGGCGTCGACCGGGCGCCAGCAGTGCCACTTTCAACTGGCCGAGAAACGGCGAACCTGGGTGGGTGGAGACGTACCAATTGCCGATTTCATAATCGATGTCCGCCTGCACTTGCAGGTCGAACACATACAAGCCGCGCCACTCCCCGGCGACCAGGGCCCACAGGGTGTAGCTGCCGTCGTTGAAGGTCAGGCGATAGGGTTCATGGGCGGTCGCCTGCACCGCTTCGGTGTCCAGCAGCAACGGGCTGCTGGGCACCATGCCGCCAAAGCCGACATCGGTCATATAGCGCACGCCGTCCAGGGTCACCAGGCTCAGGCGATGGGTCCGCGCGGTGCGTGCATCGGGTGGCCCGCCCATCACCACCCTGCCGGTGATCCCACGCGCGTCGAAACCCAGTTCCTGCAGCAACGCGAGAAACATCTGGTTCAACTCGTAGCAATAACCACCGCGCCCCTCGAACAACACTTTTTGCTCGACGCTGGGCAGGTCGATCGGTACCGGCAGCTTCATCAGGGTCGACAGGCTTTCAAAGGCAAAGCGGCAGACATGACGCAGCTGCAAATCCCGCAGGGTCTGCAACGTAGGCGGGGGCGGCGCATCGTAACCGAGGTGTTGCAGGTACAAACGGCTATGGGTCAGCTGGAGCATGGCGCGATCCTTGGGCACGGTGCAAAGGCCTCACTATGCCGTCCTGGCATGCACCTTGTCATTTTGAGTGAACCTTTTTGGACGCTTTCCTCTCCATCTATGAACAAGACAGGGAGGCAACATGAGTACCGCAAAAATCTACACCATCCACTACCAACTGCACGGCCAGCCGAAATCTTTTGTGGTGCGCGCAGAAATCATGAACAACGCCGAAGCCTGGCACTGGGCAGCCGTCGACGCCGACATCGCCCATGTCAGTCGTATCGGCCGGGTAGGTCACGAGCAGGTGAAAAAAACCACGCGGCCCTGGGCAGAGAAATACGGCATCACCGACGTCAGTTGGACACCGCCCAAATAAAGCAAAGCCCCGCTCAATGGCGGGGCCCGTATTAGTGTTTCAAGTCGCCCAACGGATCGTAGGGCGGCTTTTTTTTCGCCTCGTCCTTACCTTTCCTATCCAGCGGGGCGATGGCCGGACCTACCGGGTCGACCTGCGGGTCTGCCACATCCGGCGAGTCCGGGTCGAAGCCCAGCTCATCCTGGCCGCTGGCATGTTCGTTGGAGTGTGGGCCATCCGAGGGTTTATTCATGACTGTCTCCTGTTAAAGCGGGCGGGCTTTGTCGTGGAGGGTTTCCAGGTCTTGCTCGACGCGCTCTACCTCATCGTGTTCGTCACGCTCCTTCGGATCATTGGGGCGCAATGCATCGTTATCGCGCTCTTCTTCACCGGGTGTGCGGTCGGGGTCGGGAGTGCCGGGCGGCGGCTGCTTGTATTCGGGCATGATGCTTCACCTCACGGGGGTTAGTGGCCTGCATCGTTTTAGAGGAAGTACCGCAAACCATCGTTCAACTTGATTGCCCCAGGCATGAGAAGATGCCGGCACATTCCTTCTGGAGACCTGCCCCGGATGTTCGAGCTCAAACCCTGCGACCCCGTCACCTACCGCCGTCAGACCCGTCGCAGCACGCTGATCGTGGCCGTGCTTTTCGTGGCCCTGGCGATGCTGCTGTCGAGCCTGGCCGTGATGCTGTTCGGCGAGCCTGGTGGTGATAACTTTCGCTTCAACGTCGGTGGTGTATTTGCCGGCGTGTTGATCACTGTTGCCCTGGTGCGCGGCCCGTTGTGGCACCAGCCATGGCTGGCGCCCGCCGTGTATGGCTGGCAGCTCAAGCGCCAGTTGATGCGCGTGACCAATGTGATGCACACCGTGACCGAACGGGTGCAGGCCAACGACCCGACCGCGCTCAAGGTGCTGCGCTTCTACCACCTGGGGCTGACGCAAATGCACGAGCTGGACGCCAATTCCAGCGCCCAGGCGCAGTTGGTTGGCGAGATCGAGGCGCATAAGGCCAAGATGCAGGCGCTGGGGCTCGACACCGAGCAAACCCGCTTCAACCCCGCCTGGCTGGACAGTATCAAAACCGCTTGAGCCTGCGGATACACGCGCCCTGCCCCATCAGCTGGAACGCTTGGCGCGCCAGCAGAACAGCGCACTTACCGCAATCGCCGCGCCCGCCAGGCCAAACACCCAGGGCGCCGACGCCACCGGCAGCAACAGGCCTGCCAGCAGCGGCCCGAGGCCGGCGCCGATATCGCGCCACACTGCGTTCGACGCCAATGCCGACACCCGCATGGCGCCGGGGTTGCGCTCGGCCACCAGGGTAGTCACCAGGGGCAGTTGCAAGGCGCGCAGCACCAGCACGGCCGCCGCGCCGATGATCACCCAATAGCTGCCAAACGCAGCCAGGGCCAGTGCACTCAAGAACGAAAACAGCAACAACATGGCGGTGGCGCCGAAGCGTTGTGCCGCGCGCCCCCCCAAGGGGCTGAGGAGCAATTCCGACAGGTAACGCAGGGCCATCAAGCCCCCGGCGATCAGCACCGCGTCACCGCCCATGATCTTCTGCGCCTGAATCGACAGACCGAAGATAAACAAGCCATCCAGCGCCACGCCTTCGATAAACGACCAGAGCGCCACACTGTCGGGCCATTTGAAACGGCGCCCCGGGGTGCTGTGCAAGTCGTGCCCGGTGCCGGGCAAACCGCGCGCCATCCACAGCCCAACCAGGCAGCAGCCGGCAAGAATCAGGAAAATCGGACGCGGCCCGGCCCACAACGTCAGCAACCCACCCAGGGGCAAGGCCAGCATCGGCCCAAGCGCAATCAACGCCCGCGATCGCCCGGCCCGGCGCGCGGCGCCCGCAGGCTCCGAGGTGGCCAGCACCTGGGTGGACAGGTTCAACGCGGCAAAACACAAGCCCCAGACCAGGCGCAAGCCCAGCAGGGCGGCAAACCCCGACAGCATCGAATTGCCCACGGCGCACAATGTCGCGGCCCCCGCCGCGATCATGCAGGTCAAGCGGTCGCCGTGGCGCGCGTAAAAATTCAATACATGCCGGTAACCGAAAATCCGTACCAGGCGGTTGGCGGCCAACAACACCCCGGTCTGGGCCAAAGTGATGCCGAACGCCTGGTACTCCATCGGCAGCAGCAGGTAGAGCAACACATCACTGGGCAGGCATAAGGCAAGGGTCAGCGCGGCGCGACGGGAGTGAGTATCAGCGGTGCGGAGGGCCAGGCTGGACATAAATCTGAAACATCCCGAAATATTCAGGTCGCCAAGGTAGCCTTCCCACGCCAGGTTTTACAACGCCCAATCACGCTTTTTCCCCATAGGGCAGTAAGCGCAAGCCACTGGCCACGGCGCCCACCAATGCGAACACGCAGCCCAGCCACAAGGCATATTGCGGACCACTGCCCAGGAACAGGTGGAAACACAATGCCACCAGCGAGGCGCCCAACGTCTGCCCCAGTAACCGTGAAATCGCCACGATGCCACTGGCCCCACCGCTGCGCGCCAACGGCGCACTGGTCATCAGCGCCTTGAGGTTGGGCGACTGGAAAAAGCCAAACCCGGCACCGCACAGTGCCATGCGCCAGCCGATATCGAACGTCGACGCGCCGCTGCCGAGTGTCGCCAGCGCGGCCATGCCGACACTGAGCATCAGCAGGCCGATGCCGCACAGCGCCCCCAGGGAGACACGGTCGGCCAGGCGCCCCGCCACCAGCGCCATGACCGCCACGACGGCTGGCCAGGGCGTCATCAGAAAGCCCGTTTCCACTTGGCTATGCCCGAGCACCGCCTGCAACAGAAAGGGCAGCGACACAAAGGCCAGGCCCTGGGCGCTGAACGCGCAGATCGCCGTGAGGGAAGACAAGGCAAACACCGGCCGCTTGAACAAATCCAGGGCCAGCATCGGCGCCGGGTGCCCGGCCTGCCGGCGCAACAGCAACGCGCCACAGACCAGCGCCAGCGCGACCAGGCCCAGGGTCAGTGCGCCCTGGGCGCCGTGCACCGCCGTGCCCAGGCCGAGGACCAGCAAGGCAAATAACCCGGCACACAGCACGGCCGCCAGACGGTCGAAGGCATGCCCGGTCATGGGCAGGGTCGGCAATGAACGCAGGCCCAACACCAGGGCCAACAGCCCCAACGGCACATTGATCAGGTACAGCCAGTGCCAGGTCGCCACCGACAGGATCGCCGACGCGGCGGTCGGCCCCAGGGTAAAGGCCAGCCCCACCACCAACGAGTTGTAGCCCAGGCCACGGCCCAGCATTTTCGACGGGTAGATATGCCGCAACAGCGCCGTATTCACGCTCATGATGGCTGCCGCGCCCAACCCCTGCACCACTCGCGCCGCCGTCAGGGTCACCAGCGACCCGGCCAATCCGCAAAACAGCGAAGACAGGATAAACAGCAGCAAACCGCCGAGGTACACCCGGCGATGGCCCAGCACATCGCTCAACGAAGCGAACGGCAATACCGTGGCGATAATCGCCAACTGGTAGGCATTGACCACCCAGATCACCGAGGCGGAATCGGTGCCGATCCCTTCGGCCAGGGTCGGCAGCGCCGTGTTGACGATGGCCGTGTCCAGGGTCGCCATGCCGATCCCCAGGGAAATGGCGATGACCGCCGGCAGGCGTTTGTTAAAGGGCAACCCATCGGCAACAGAAGACATGAACGATCCAGGCGGGTGACAAAGGCCTCTAGACTAAGGGCTGTGCCGACATTTTTCAGTGATCGATTGCCTGTCTGTCAGAGTTTTCATGTTCGCTTCGAAACAGCAGGCCCGTGGGGTGGATCGCTTAGCCCGTCAGTGCACCCAGGTCCAGGCGCCCGGCCTGAAGCGGCGGGCACCAGTAGTAGCCGCCGGTCAACGGCGTGCTGATGCGATACAAGCCATCGACAATCCCGTCTTCCAGCCCGCTCATGCGGCGCAGTTGCGCTTCGAATGCGTCGAAGGAATGGCCGAAGGCAAGAAACATCAAGCCAGCCTGGCCATTTTCGGCCCACGGCATCGAGCGGCGTACCACGAAAGCTTCCGGGGTGAAACTCTCTTGGGCGGTGCGTTTGGTATGGGCGGATTCGGGGGCGTCGTCGAGTTCTTCGTTGTCGCCATGGCGGCGGCCGATGATGTGGTCGCGCTCCTCGGCGGGCAAGGCGGCGAAGCCATCGAGGTCGTGCTGCCATTGCTGGATCGCGGCGAAGCTGGCACCGCTGTCGGTCAGCGCGGCTTCCACGGCGGCATCGTCGTGGGGGTTTTCGGTGCCGTCTTCGTAGTCGGTCAGGTCGAAGCCGGTCTTGAAGCGAAAACCTTCGGTCGACTGCACCAGTCGAAAAGCCGGGGCCAAGGCTTTTTCAAAGGCGCGACTGCGCAACAGCAGCTCACCGCGATCCACACCATGCAACCACACCCACAGCGCCTGCTGGGTGGAGGGGTTGTGCGCACCTGGCCCGCTGACAGCCGGGAATGGGCGCAAACCGTCGATCTGTGCGCCCAGGGCGGTTACCAGCGGCTCACCGAACCCGACCACGGCCGCCGAATCCACACGCTGCACCAACGCATCCAGCGCAGCGGGCACGGCGTCCAGGGAATCCACGGCAAAAAACAGATGGCGTGCCTGCAAGGGCACCGGAGCGGCAAGAATGCCCGGCTGGTACTGACTCATATGAACTCCTTCAAGAAAGCCGCGCAGTTTACCCGCCACGCGCGCCCCTGCGTACTGCAAAGCGCACAAGCCTTGCCATGGAGACCGTTGTTGGGTGACTCTCTAGTCATGTTTTGCAACTATTCCAGGGGTAGCAACATGACCACCGATAACCTGCTCGCCCAGCTGTTTCCCGTTTCCACCGCCGACATTCCCGAGCAATTTCGCCTGGCGGCGCCTATCGAACAGCGTGATTACCTGGTCGACGGCCAGTTGCGGGTCTGGGACGGTCCGTTGGCCCAGGTCCTCAGCCCCGTGCAACTGGGCGACACGCGTGTGCAGATTGGCAGCACACCACTGCTGGATGCCGACACCGCCCTCACCGCCCTCGACGCCGCCGTGCGCGCCTATGACCGTGGCCAGGGTGAATGGCCGACAATGCGTGTGGCGCAACGCATCCTGCATGTCGAAGCGTTTCTGCGGCGCATGCGCGAACAACGTGATGCGGTGGTCAAGCTGCTGATGTGGGAAATCGGCAAGAACCTCAAGGACTCGCAAAAAGAGTTCGACCGCACTTGCGACTACATCACCGACACCATCAATGCCCTCAAGGAACTCGATCGCCGTAGCAGCCGCTTCGAACTGGAGCAGGACACGCTCGGCCAGATCCGCCGCGTGCCGATGGGCGTGGCGCTGTGCATGGGCCCCTACAACTACCCCTTGAACGAGACGTTCACCACGCTGATCCCCGCGCTGATCATGGGCAATACCGTGGTGTTCAAGCCGGCCAAGCTGGGTGTGCTGCTGATCCGTCCGTTGCTGGAGGCGTTCCGCGACAGTTTCCCGGCCGGGGTGATCAATGTGATCTACGGCAGCGGCCGCGAAACCGTCAGCGCGCTGATGGCCAGCGGCAAGATCGATATCTTTGCGTTTATCGGCACCAACAAGGCCGCCAGTGATTTGAAAAAACTGCATCCCAAGCCACACCGCCTGCGTGCGGCCTTGGGCCTGGACGCGAAAAACCCCGGCATCGTGCTGCCGCAGGTGGACCTGGACAATGCGGTCAGCGAGGCGCTCACTGGCTCGCTGTCGTTCAACGGCCAGCGTTGCACGGCCTTGAAGATCCTGTTTGTGCATGAAGACGTGGTCGATCGCTTTATCGAGAAGTTCAACCAGAAACTGGCCACGCTCAAACCCGGCATGCCGTGGGAAGACGGCGTGTCGCTGACGCCGCTGCCGGAAGTGGGCAAGGTGGATTACCTCACGGCGCTGGTGGCGGATGCGACGCAGCACGGCGCCCAGGTGGTGAACGCCCAGGGTGGCGTCAGTCGCGGGTCGTTCTTTTACCCGGCGGTGCTGTACCCGGTGAACCCGCAAATGCGTGTGTACCACGAAGAACAGTTCGGCCCGGTGGTGCCGATCGTGCCCTACCGCGACCTGGAAACCGTGGTCGATTACGTGCTCGAATCGGACTTCGGCCAACAGTTGAGCCTGTTCGGCACCGACCCTGTGCAAATCGGACGCCTGGTGGACACCTTCGCCAACCAGGTCGGCCGGATCAATATCAATGCCCAATGCCAACGCGGGCCGGACACCTTCCCCTTCAACGGCCGCAAGAACTCGGCCGAGGGCACGCTGTCGGTGCATGATGCGTTGCGCGTATTTTCGATCCGCACCCTGGTGGCAACCAAGTTCCAGGACAGCAACAAGGCGTTGCTCAGCGAGATCCTGCGCAACCGCGATTCGAGCTTCTTGACCACCGACTACATTTTCTAAAAACGCACCGCAGAAAATGTGGGAGGGGGCAAGCCCTAATGCCGGTCAGTTAAGAGATAGAACGGGCGACCGGTAACCTGTGGCGAGCGGGCTTGTCCTGCGTTGGGGTGCGAAGCGCCCCCAATAAAGGACAAATGCGGTGTACCCGATATTGCGCAGGGGCTGGTTTTGGGGCTGCTGCGCAGCCCAACGCGGGACAAGCCCGCTCGCCACAGTGACAGCATTCTTCCTTAACTGATGAAATGCATTAGAGCTTACCCCCTCCCACACTTGAACCGAATTCGCCCTGACTAGCTGAGGCCCCTTTACTCCCGATGAATCTACCCCTCTTCGCCCGGCGCCTGCTGCGCCCCCTGCTCGACCCGTATCGCCGTTATCGTCATGCCAAGCTGATCCACGCGGTGCGCGTGTCCATCGGCTTGCTGGCGACGATCCTGCTGACCACCGGCATCAACCTGCCCCACGGTGAGTGGGCGTCGGTGACCATGCTGATCGTGATCGGCGGCTTGCAGCATCACGGCAATATCGGCAAGAAAGCCGTGGAGCGCGCCTACGGCACCTTGATCGGCGCCAGCGTCGGTTTGCTGCTGGTGGTGCAACAGGCTTACTTCGGCCAACCCTTGCTGACCTACCTGTTGATGTCGGTGGTGTGCGGGTTCTTTTCCTATCACGCCATCGGCAAGGGCGGCTACATCGCGTTGCTGTCGGCGATCACGGTGTTCATCGTCGCCGGGCATGGTGACAACCCGCTGTCGGATGGCCTGTGGCGCACCGTCGATATCCTGATCGGTATCGTCCTGGCCCTGGCATTTTCCTTCGCCCTGCCGCTGTACGCCGTGTATTCGTGGCGCTACAACCTGGCCAGCGCATTGCGCGACTGTGCCGCGATCTATAGCCGGATCATCAACGGCCAGTCGGTCACCGATGATGAGCACCTTAAACTGCTCAACCGTTTGAACGCGGCCATCGTGCAGTTGCGCTCACTGATGCCATCGGTGTCCAAGGAAGTGCGAATTTCCATGACCGAGCTGGACCACATCCAACGCCACCTGCGCATGTGTATCAGCACCCTGGAGATTCTCGGCAATACCCGGCCGGACCCGCGCGACGAGCAGGCGATGGCGCGCATGCAGGTGATGTTGAAGGCCGAGCACCGGCAGATTCGGGTGCAACTGGTGGGCATGGCGCGGGCGTTGAAATCCGGGGTGACAGAGCGCCTGGAACGGCCTGGCCACCTCGGAGGCGACAAGCCGACACTGGATGCGCCGGTCTATAGCGCGTTGGATGGCTACCGATTGTTGACGGTGCAACTGGCGGCAAATGTGGATGCACTGCGTCAACGCTTGGCCAAAAGCGCGGGGCACTGGAAGATATAAACAGATGGCCTTTTGACGTGTTTAAGCACGTCAACACTTTCATACTTTCTCTTACATTTTTTTCACGAATTATTCACATCCCGGGACGTAGGGTGAAGCCTCATCCGTTACAAACGTTGCACATCAAGCCCGCCGCCCCAGCGGGCTTTTTTTTGCCTGCGCAAAACACTGTAGGAGCGAGCTTGCTCGCGAAAAGCATTAAACGATAACGCAGCGGTCTCAGGCTGGTTAACCGCGGTGATCGTGCGTTCTTCGCGAGCAAGCTCGCTCCTACAGGGAGGTCAGCGTGAGGCCTTGGCGGCGGGGGCTGCCGCTTGTTCGCGAATGGCCCGCTGGGTATCCAGCACCTTGGCCAACGCGTTTTCCGCCTCCGGGCTTTGCTGCGGCACGCGAATCGCCGCCGACACCAGGGTGATCAACTTGGCCATCACCTCGGCATCCGTGGCCGGGCGGCCCAGGCTCATGGAGTTCATCAACAGGCGCAGTTCGGTACCGGCCATCACCCCGGAAATCGCCTTGAGGGCAAATTGCAGGCGCACCCCCAACTCGTTGCGCGGCAAGTCCGGCAAGGCCAGGGCGAAGGCTTCGAAGAAACGCTGGAACACCGGCTGGTAATGCACCTTGAGGTATTCCTGGATAAACGGCGACGTGTCGCTGTACACCCGCCCGAGGAAGCGAATGAACGAGCGCCCTTCCCCGCTCGCGGGGTCGCTGCGTTCCAGACCCATGGCCGGGGCAAACAGCACGCCCAGCAGCGTGTCGCAATCAAGGGGCCCGTCGGATTCGGCTTCACAGCGTGCCAGCAACTCCAGGCGCTGCTCGTTAAGCGGCTCCAGGCGCTGCATCAGCAGGGTTTTCATCAGGGAGTCCTTGTCCCCGAAGTGGTAGTTCACGGCGGCCAGGTTGACCTGGGCACGCTCGGTAATCTGCCGTAACAAAACCGCGTCATATCCGTACTTTATGAAGAGAGCCTCTGTCGCATCCAGCAATCGAGTCTTGGTAATGTTTGGAGCGCTGACTTTCTTCGCGACCATAGAAGTTCCACGTGGGAAATATGTTTTAAAAAATTATTTGATTTTTTATACCGGGGCCGTCGTTCGAAATCAAGTAGTGACACTGCGCCATATGATTGAAAAGCCTTGCAGTGTGGCGCATTGAAGGCCGTCGAAGGTTTTTTTGTGGGCGTGAGGCGCCGCATTGGAAATCGTTTCAAAGCGTAAAACCGCTCTACATCCATGGCTGGCGAAGCGGATTGAACGCGGTTACTATTCAAACAATATTTTAAAAACAAGAAATTAAACCAGTCCGTGACGCGTACCAGGCGGCTCCCGAACTTGTTACAACGATTTTCCGGGGGCGTGTCGGCACCGTCGAGACTGCAGGCGTAGTCATGATGACAGACACCCACGCGCACCCAGGCTTGATCTCCCTGCAAGGCATCGGCAAGCGTTATGAGCTCGCCGGGCAGCAACTGTCCATTCTCAATGATGTGTGCTTGTCCATCGCCAGCGGCGATAGCTGCGGCATCCTCGGTGCTTCGGGCTCTGGCAAAAGTACCCTGCTCAATATCCTCGGCCTGCTGGACGTGCCCAACTGCGGCCAGTACCACTTTGCCGGCCACGATATTTTCAGTGCCAGCCCCGATGAACTGGCGGCGATCCGCAACCAGCAGATCGGCTTCGTGTTCCAGAGCTTCAACCTGCTGCCGCGTCTCAGCGCCCTGGATAATGTCGCGCTGCCCTTGAGCTATCGCGGCGTATCACGCCATGAATCGGTAGAACAGGCACTGCGCATGCTTGAACAGGTTGGCCTGGCCGACCGCGCTCATCACCGCCCCGCCGACCTGTCCGGCGGCCAGCGCCAGCGTGTAGCGATTGCCCGGGCCCTGGTCGGCAACCCCTCGGTGATCCTGGCCGACGAACCCACCGGCAACCTCGACAGCACCACTGCCCAGGAGATCATGGACCTGCTCCTGGCGCTCAATCGCGAGCAACAGGTCACCCTGATCATCGTCACCCACGACGCGCACATCGCCGAGCGCCTGGAGCGCAAGATCCTGGTGCGCAACGGTGTGGTGCATGAGGCTGGCGGCCTATGAACCTGCGGGTCGAACAGAGCCTCAGCCAACTGCTGCACGAAGCGTTCGTCAGCCTGCGCACCCTGGGCAAGCGCTCGATCCTGGCACTGCTGGGCATTGTGATCGGCAGCTCGTCAGTGGTGGCGCTGATCAATATCGGCCACAACGCGGCGGTGGACGCCGCAATGATCTTCAAGGACATGGGCACCGACACCCTGATCGCCCAGTTCCCGCCCAAAGGCACCGCCAACGTGCCGATGCGCACCCAGCTCGACCTCGATGCCGTACGCCGGGCCGTGCCGGGGATCGCCCATATCGGCGCGATCACCCCGTTCAGCGGGCCCATGGTGTTCCATGGCCGCACCACCAACGCGAACTTCGTCGGCATCACCCCGGATATCCCGCCGACCATGCGCCTGGTGCTGCGCGAAGGACGCTTCCTGTCCCCCTTCGACGCAAATGAAACCTACGGCGTGATCGGCGACCAGCTCGCCCAGGCCCTGGGCGCGCCGGGTGACCCACTGAAGCTGGGCGACCGGGTGCGCATCAATGACTACCTGTTTCAGGTGGTGGGCATTTTGTCCAACCAGCCCCGGGCGATGCTGATGCCGGTGCAGGCCAACGAGACGCTGTTCATGCCTGCGGACGGCATGCGCCGCATCTACGCCAACCCGCAAATCAGCAATGTGATCATCCGCGCCGCCCCCGGCGAGGACATGGAACGCGTGGCGCGGGACGCCGCCGTCGCGCTGCGAACCCAACTGAGCGACCACGACGTCGAGATCACGGTGCCCCAGCAAATGATCGATGGCATGACCCGGCAAAGCCGCACCTTCGCCTACCTGCTGCTGGCCTTGGGGGCGATCTCCCTGGTGGGCGGCGGCGTCGGTGTGATGAATGTGATGCTGATGAACGTCTCGGAACGCCGACGCGAGATCGGCATTCGCATGGCCCTCGGTGCGCGCCAGCGGGATATCCGCAACCTGTTCCTGCTCGAAGCCGTGACCCTCACCGCCGTCGGCGCACTGTGCGGCGCCGTGCTGGGCATGACCGCCGCCTGGCTATACGCCTGGTTGTCGGGCTGGGAATTCGCCCTGGCTGTCGCCGCCCTGCCCCTGGGCGTGGGCAGCACGTTGCTGGTGGGGCTGTTCTTCGGTATTTACCCGGCGGTCTCGGCCTCGCGGTTGCAACCGGTGGAGGCCCTGCGCGATGAGTAAATGGCTCTGGTTGCTCGCCTGGGTCAGCCTGCACGGCGTGGCCGCCGATGTCGTCATCAAACCGTCAGCGCCCAGTACCACCCGCAGCGGTTATGAGCGTGGCGTTTCGCTCAACGCCCAGGTCACCAACATGACCCTGGGAGATGCCGTGTACCTGGGCCTGCGCAATAACCCGGCGATCCGTAGCGCCTACCTGCAGCGGGTGGCGCAGAAGTTCGACCTGCGCGTGGCCGAAGATGTGTTCAACCCCAAGCTCACCCTCAACAGTTATTACCGCAGTACCCGTGGCTCGACAGACAACACACGCAACGCCAACCTGGCGCCGGCCACCAGCCTGCTCAGCGAATACGGCACGCGGCTGAGCATGGCGTGGACCCAGCAACTGACCAACGCCGACCGCGCCGGCCGCTACCGCAGCGACGGCCTCGACCTGGCGATCATCCAACCGCTGATGCGCGGCGCCGGCTGGGACGCCACCACCGCGCCGCTGCGCCTGTCGCGCCTGTCGGAGCAGGCCAACCGCCTGAACCTCAAGGCCACCGTGGCGCAGACCATCAGCCAGATCATCGCCACCTACCGCGAGCTGCTGCGCGCCCAGGAACAACTGAGCATCGTGCAGGATGCCCTCAAGCGCTCGGGCACGTTGCTGGAAGTGAACAAGGCATTGATCAGTGCCGGGCGCATGGCCGAGTTCGAAATCGTGCAGACCGAAGCCGACATCGCCACCCAGCAACTGGGCGTGGAAGAGGCGCAAAACCAACTGGACACCAGCCGCCTGGCCCTGCTGCGCCTGCTGGCCCTGGACCTGTCGACGCCGATTCGTGCCACCGAAGCCCTGGAAGCCAGGCCCATGCAAATCGACAAGCGCCAGGCGTTCACCCTGGCGCAGACCCAGCAACCGGAATACCTTGCCGCCCTGCTCGGCAGCCAGCAGGCCGACCTCAACCTGGTGATTGCCAAGGACTCCGGGCGCTGGCAAGTGGACCTGGTGGCCGGGGCGAACCAGGTCCGCGATGCCTACAATAACAACGCCGGCAGCACCAACAACCGCACCTGGGACAGCTACGCCGGGGTGCAGGTGCAGATCCCCATCGGTGATATCAGCACGCGCCAGGCCGAAGTGCGTGCACGGGTGAACGTGGAGGACCAGGAGATCCGTATCACCGACGCGCGCCAGGAACTGGAGCGCAACGTCAACGATGTGGTGCGCGACCTCGGTACGCGCTGGCGCCAATATGAAATCTCCCAGCGCGCCGTGGATCTGTCGCGGCGCAAGATCGACATCGAGCGGGAAAAACTCAGCGCCGGACGCTCCACCAACTTCCAGGTGCTGAGCTTCGAGACGGACCTGCGCAACGCCGAAAATGCACAGCTCAATGCACTGATCGCTTATTTGAACGCCCAGACCCAACTCGATCTGACCCTGGGCATGACGCTGGAAAGCTGGGAAATCGCCCTCAATGACTACTGACAAAAAACGCCTGCTGGGTGCTGTCTTGATCGTGCTGCTGGCGGCTGCGGGGATCACCGCGCTGAGCCTGCGCAGCCCGGCCGCCAACACGGCGCCGGTGGGCGAACAATGGCTGGCGGTGAAACCCGACCCGCTGGTGCACCAGATCGGCCTGGTGGGCAAGATCGAGCCCGACACCACCCTCACCCTCACCGCGCCCTTTGACGGCAATGTGGAGGCCAACCTGGTGGAACAAGGCCAGCGGGTCGAGGCCGGCCAGGTGCTGTTGCGCATGGACCCGGCCACCCTCGAAGTGCAACTGCGCGACGCCCTCTCCGCACAGCTCAAGGCGCGGCGCACCGTGCAGGAAATGCAAGACTGGGACAGCAGCCCCACCGTCAGCCGTGCGCGCCGCAGCCTGCGCACCGTAGAAATGACCGCCGGCAATACCCAGCGCAAACTCACCGAGAGCGAAAACCTGTTCCAGCGCGGCATCATCCCGCGCAATGAGCTGGACGACCTCAAGCAACAGACCCAGCAACAACAACTGGACCTCGCCTCGGCCCGCAGCGAACTGCAGCAGGCGCTGGAGCAAGGCAAAGGCGAGTACCGGCAAATTGCCGATATGGAGCTGACCAACGCCACGGTGAAATACGACGCCCTGCACAAGTTGCTCGAAGGTCGCGAGGTCAAGGCGCCATTCTCCGGCATCGTCGTGCCCGCGCCCGGCAGCAGCACCCCTTCGGCCCAAGGCGGCAGCAACAATGCACCGGTGCAGGCCGGCAGCAGGGTCAGCCAGGGCCAGGTGCTGTTCGGCCTGGCCAATATCGAGCGGCTGAAAATCGTCGCCAAGGTCTCCGAACTGGACATCAACCAGTTGCACCAGGGCCAGGCCGTGGAAGTGATGGGCGATGGTTTTGATGGCGAGCGACTGACCGGCTCGGTCAGCGTGGTCAGCGGCCTGGCGATAGCCGGCGACAGCCAGGGCAGCGCGCAATTTCCTGTGACCCTGTCGATCCCCAAGCTGACGCCGCAGCAGTTGCAGCGGGTGCGGCTGGGGATGAGCGCACGCTTGACCATCGTCACTTACAACAATGCCCAGGCGATCATCGTGCCGGCGCCGGCAATCACCCGTGGCGAGGATGGCATGACAGTGGAGTATCGAGAGGCGATGGATAAGCCGGTAGAGCAGGTGAAGGTGACCACCGGGCAATCGACGCCGCAGGGCGTGGAGGTGTTCGGCCTCAAGCCCGGCTTTGTGAAGACCTCAAGATAAATGCAGAACCCCTGTGGGAGGGGGCTTGTCTCCGATGGCAGTGGGTCAGCCGAAGATGCATTCACTGACACTCCCTCATCGGGGCATGGGTATCTACACAATTTTCAGTGGTCTGTGGCGAGGGAGCTTGCTTCCGTGGCGGCCTTTGGGCCGACCATGTGGTTGGATTTGACCGAGTACATATCCGTTGCTGCGGTAACGGCTGCTTAGGGTTCCGCTCTTACAGCGGGTCACTTTTGGAAAAGAGCCCCAAAAGTAACCAAAAGGGCTCTTGCCCCACCACTCGGTACCTCGCTTAGGCTCGGTATGCCCGAACGCAGGCTTGAATCCGTGGGCCGCCGTCATGGGCCATCCCTGGCCCAGGACGGCTAACCCGGCGTCCTGGCGCGGGGCAAACCCGCTCGCCACGACAGACTTGCCCACTACAGCAGGCTTGACCCTCACTAAACTTGCGACCTGCCAGGCCAACAAACTGGCACTATCAAGCCTAAATGACTCGCAGAGATAACGGACATGTCCCTTCGCACCCTACTCACCGCTCTCCTCCTGACCGCCAGTTGCACGGCATTGGCCGACACCGAAGTCGTCAACCTGAGCAACCGTACCAGCGCCGACCTGCTGCCCGTGGCGCAGAACTTCATCGGCAAGGACGGTACCGTCAGCGCCTACGGCAACCAACTGATCGTGAATGCCGCCCCCGGCAAGATCCAGGACCTGCGCGCCCTGCTCGCCCAACTGGACACGCCGGCCAAACGCCTGCTGATCACCGTCGATACCAATGAAAACAACCAGCAGAACAGCGGCGACAGCCAGACGCGCATCATCAGCTACGGCACCGCCAGCCGCGAGGGCGGCATCCAGCAGATCCAGGCCAGCGAAGGCGTACCCGCGTTGATCCAGGTCGGCCAGAGCGTCCCCCTGACCACCACGCAGCCCGATGCCTACGGCCGCCCGCAGAACCAGACCCAGTACCGCAACGTCACTCAGGGCTTCTACGTCACCGCCAGCGTCACCGGCGACACCGTGCACCTGGCGATCAGTACCAACCGTGACCGCATGAGCCAGGAACGTGCCGATGTAGTGAACGTGCAAAGTACCGACACAACCGTCAGCGGCCGCCTGGGCGAATGGATCCCCCTGGCCGGCATCAACCGTGAGACCCAGGCCGATAAATCCTCCACAACCCGCAGCTACTCTACTCAGGGCCGTGACGACCTGACTTTGCGGGTTAAGGTCGACACCCTGAACTGAAGCACCAAAAACTGACTGACGAGTCGTATTAGACTAAAGATGTAGTGCTATAAAAAAAGCACTACAAAACATTTGACGATCCAAAAAAGCCTGTGCATGATGGCCTCGCTCCCGCTAATCAGGGGCCCTGGCAAGGGCCTTCGGATCGACGCTCCAAGCTACCCACCCGAGCCGATTCGTGTCTGTACCGCCCACAAGGTGTGTTTGACGAGGTTGCGACTGGAACGAAGTTGTCCCGAGGGACGGAAGCTAACCAGGTAACCCGGCTACACACTGATGGATCGTACAAAGGCCCACGATGCCCGAAGACCGTTCGCAGTTCGCCCTTACCTGCTCAACTCCCCCCTTGAGCCATCGTTCATCCCGTCGCCATCCCCGCCGAACTTGACTTGAACACCCAAGCTTCTGGTCAGCGAGCAGCCACAACCACGCATTCACTACGTGGCTGGCAAATGGAATTTTCCACCTAGACCTATGCGACGAGGTTTTCCCCCATGGCACTGACACGCGAACAGCAAATTGCAGCCCTTGAAAAAGACTGGGCTGAAAACCCACGCTGGAAAGGCGTAACCCGCGCTTATTCCGCTGCTGACGTCGTCCGCCTGCGTGGCTCGGTTCAACCTGAGCACACCTTTGCAAAACTCGGCGCCGAGAAGCTGTGGAACCTGGTGACCCAGGGCGCCAAGCCTTCCTTCCGTCCCGACAAAGATTTCGTCAACTGCATGGGCGCCCTCACTGGCGGCCAGGCAGTCCAACAGGTAAAAGCCGGTATCCAGGCGATCTACCTGTCCGGCTGGCAAGTGGCAGCGGACAACAACTCCGCTGAATCCATGTACCCCGACCAATCGCTGTACCCGGTGGACTCCGTACCGACCGTGGTCAAGCGCATCAACAACTCGTTCCGTCGTGCCGACCAGATCCAGTGGAAAGCCGGTAAAGGTCCTGGCGACGAAGGCTACATCGACTACTTCGCACCGATCGTGGCTGACGCCGAAGCCGGTTTCGGCGGCGTACTGAACGCCTATGAGCTGATGAAGAGCATGATCGAGGCTGGCGCCGCCGGCGTGCACTTCGAAGACCAACTGGCCTCGGTGAAAAAATGCGGCCACATGGGCGGCAAGGTACTGGTGCCGACCCAGGAAGCCGTACAGAAGCTGACCGCTGCCCGCCTGGCGGCTGACGTTGCCGGTACACCGACCATCATCCTGGCCCGTACCGACGCCAACGCCGCCGACCTGCTGACATCGGACTGCGACCCGTACGACCAACCGTTCGTCACTGGCGAACGCACCCAGGAAGGTTTCTACAAAGTACGCGCCGGTCTTGACCAGGCGATCGCCCGTGGCCTGGCCTACGCGCCGTACGCCGACCTGATCTGGTGCGAAACCGCCAAGCCGGACCTGGCTGAAGCCCGTCGCTTTGCTGAAGCGATCAAAAAGGAATACCCGGACCAACTGCTGTCCTACAACTGCTCGCCTTCCTTCAACTGGAAGAAAAACCTGGACGACGCGACCATCGCCAAGTTCCAGCGCGAACTGTCCGCCATGGGCTACAAGCACCAGTTCATCACCCTGGCCGGCATTCACAACATGTGGCACAGCATGTTCAACCTGGCGCACGACTACGCCCGCAACGACATGACCGCCTACGTGAAGCTGCAAGAGCAAGAGTTCGCTGACGCCGCCAAGGGCTACACCTTCGTGGCTCACCAGCAGGAAGTGGGTACCGGCTACTTCGACGACATGACCACCGTGATCCAGGGCGGCACCTCGTCCGTGACCGCACTGACCGGCTCGACCGAAGAAGAACAGTTCCACTGAGTGCATGAGCACACGGCCATCGCGGACCCGATAAAGAGCTAACCGCAGTGCCGCACGATCTGACGCCCCGACTGGTTCGGGGCGTTTTTTTGCCTGAGCGATCCGCCCCAGGTCAATGAGCCCCCAAATGTGGGAGGAGGGCCTGCCCTGATGCCTGTCAGTCCAGAAGGAGCACCCTAACTGTGGCGAGCGGGCTTGCCCCGCGCTGGGCTGCGAAGCAGCCCCATTACAGGCGATGTGTTTTCAACTGACACACCGCGGTGCCTGGTTTTGGGGCCGCTTCGCAGCCCAATGCGGGGCAAGCCCTAATGCCGTTCAGTTAAGCGTACATCGCCTTCTGTAGGAGCGAGCTTGCTCGCGAAAAACGTTAACGATAACGCGTGTTTCCTGAGTGAACGCGGCGCCTGTGAGTTCTTCGCGAGCAAGCTCGCTCCTACAAAAAAGCCTTAACTGAACGGCATTAGGGCAAGCCCGCCACCACAAGCCCGCTCGCCACAACAAGCGGACTCGCCACATTAAAAAACCGGCTCAATGGTTGACGGTGTACGCCAACATCATCGACAACTGGCACATTGGCCGCCCACTCTCGGCATGCCACTGGTTGAACGCGCCCTGCACCGTCGCCAAGTCGCGCAGGCTGGTCGGCGCCTTGTCGACAATCTTCTGCGCATTCAATGCGGCGACCACGTCATCACTCGGCACAAACGTGTCCTTGCCCACCATGCGCAGGAAGCGCGGTGCCGACAGCCCACCCAACTGATGGCCGTGCTTGCTCAGGTACTTCCACAAGCCGACGATATCGGTCACCGGCCAATCGGCGATAAACGCACCGAAGCTGCCTTTCTCCTGCTCGATATCCAGGATCATCTGCGCATTGCGCGGCACACTCTTGAGCTTGCCCAGGTGGCGGATGATACGGGTGTCCTGCATCAGGCGCTCGAGGTGCTCAGCGCCCATCAGCACGACTTTTTCCGGGTCAAAACCGAAGAATAGCTGCTCGAACGCCGGCCATTTGGCGTCCACCACACTGTGCTTGAGCCCGGCACGGAATACACGAAGCGCCAGGGTCGACAGGTAGCGATCATCACTGATCCTGCGCAATTGCGCCGGGGTCTTGGGCACTGGCAGGTGCGCCTCCAACTCGGCCGCCGAACCGAAGCGGTTCAGACAGTATTCGTGCAGCCACTTGTAATCGCGCATGCCCTCTCCTGGAAATTGAAATGAAAACGGCGCCCGTGAGCGCCGTCGTTCAGAGCCTTGAAAAGCGTCAGAGGTTCACTACGTTGACGAAGCGCGAAGCGGCGGTCTCGTCGATACGCAGGCTGGTGAAGTCAAACAGGTTGCGATCGGCCAACTGTGACGGGATCACGTTCTGCAGGCTGCGGAAGATACTCTCGGTGCGGCCCGGCGTCTTGCGCTCCCACTCCTGAAGCATCTCCTTGACCACCTGGCGCTGGAGGTTTTCCTGGGAGCCGCACAAGTTGCACGGGATGATCGGGAATTGCTTGAAATCCGAATAGGCCTGGATGTCCTTCTCGTTGCAATAGGCCAGCGGGCGGATCACCACGTTGCGCCCATCATCGGCGCGCAGCTTGGGCGGCATGGCCTTGAGGGAGCCGTTGAAGAACATATTGAGGAAGAAGGTTTCGACGATGTCATCGCGGTGATGACCCAGGGCCATCTTGGTCGCGCCGATTTCGTCGGCAAAGGTATAAAGCGTGCCACGGCGCAGGCGCGAGCACAGCGAGCAGGTGGTCTTGCCTTCGGGGATGAGTTCCTTGACTACCGAGTAAGTGTCTTTCTCGACGATGTGGTAATCGATGCCCAGCTCTTTCAAGTACGCCGGCAGTACGTGCTCGGGGAAGCCCGGTTGCTTCTGGTCCATATTGACGGCGACGATCTCGAACTTGATCGGCGCGACCTTTTGCAGGTGCAGCAGCACGTCGAGCATGGTGTAGCTGTCTTTGCCGCCGGAGAGGCAGACCATGACCTTGTCGCCGTCCTCGATCATGTTGAAATCGGCGACCGCTTCACCGGCCAGGCGACGCAGGCGTTTTTGCAGTTTGTTCTGGTTGACCGTAAGAGTGCCCATGGCGCTTGGATCCGCTGGAGGTATGTGACGAAAAGCCGGGTATTTTACCGATAAGGTTGGCCAAGTTCCAATGTAGGAGGGAGCAAGCCCTCTCCCACACTTGGCTGCATGGCCGACTACAGACCGCGCCGCGATTAACCCCACTGTTTACAGCGCAATTTGCTCTAAAGCCCTACGGTTTTTCCGGTCATCACTTCCTATACTGCGACTTGAGGTCGCACACATATCCAGACCTTTCAGGCCATCTGGCCCGTGGGCGCTCCAATGGGGGGCGATGGTAATAACGACAGGAGTGACTGGCATGATCCATCACGTCGTGGGGCTTTTTACCCATCCCGACCAGGAATGGCGGGAAATTCGTGGCGATAAAGAAGAAAGCATCGGCCACATGTACCTCACTCATACCTTGATTCTCGCGGCGATCCCCGCCGTGTCTGCCTTTATCGGTACTACCCAGGTGGGCTGGGTCATCGGCAACCGCTCCCCGGTCATGCTGACCCAGGAAAGCGCGCTGTGGATGACCATCATGTCGTACCTGGCCATGCTCGGCGGCGTAGCGGTCATGGGCGCCTTCATTCACTGGATGGCGCGCACCTACGACGCCAGCCCCAGCATGGCGCGTTGTGTCGCCTTTGCCACCTACACGGCGACACCGCTGTTTATCGGCGGGCTCGCGGCGCTCTATCCGCATATGTGGCTCGGCATGGTGGTCGGAACGGCAGCCATTTGCTACACGGTGTACCTGCTGTACGTAGGGCTGCCGACTTTTATGAACATCGACCCCGATGAAGGCTTCCTGTTTTCCAGCTCGGTACTGGCCGTGGGCCTGGTGGTGCTGGTCGCGATCATGGCGTTTACCGTGATTGTCTGGGGCCTGGGCGTGGGCCCGATCTACACCAACTGAGTATTCACACCGCAGGCAAGGCCACCGCAAGGTGGCTTTGTGCGTCATGCATGACCATTCGGCGCCTGACAGATTCGGAAACACCCAGCTTTGCGGCATACTGGGCACCTCTGGAGATATGTACAGCATGCCCGAGCAACTCAATACCCGCGTCGAAGATTGTTTCCTGCTAGCCGAATCCTTTTTCAAACGAAGCTTCAAACGCCCCCAGGTCAGCCTCAAGCTGCGGGGCCAGAAAGCCGGTGTCGCGCATTTGCATGAGAACCTGCTGCGCTTCAACCCACAGTTGTACCGAGAAAACAGCCAACACTTCCTGAAGCAAACCGTGGCGCATGAAGTCGCGCACCTGATCGCCCACCAATTGTTTGGTGAACGCATCCAGCCCCATGGCGAGGAATGGCAGTTGATCATGCGCGGCGTCTATGAACTACCGCCGGACCGCTGCCACACCTATGCAATCAAGCGCCGCCAGGTGACCCGTTACATCTATCGTTGCCCGTGTGCCGACAGCGACTTCCCATTTTCGCCGCAGCGCCATGGGCTGGTGCGGCAGGGGCGGCGTTACCTGTGCCGGCGCTGCCGACAGACCTTGGTGTTTACCGGGGAAACCCGCGTCGAGTGAAGGTTGCGGTGCCTGCCAGGGCCTCATCGCGGGCAAAACCGACGCCCACAGTTGATCGACATGACAGCGCGGTCAAATGTGGGAGGGGGCTTGCCCACCGATAGCGCCGGTGAAGTCACCCCACAACCTTGCTCCGCCGCAAATCGGCTATGCGCTGGGCACTGAAACCCAGCTCCGCCAACACTTCATCACTGTGCGCGCCCACGGCGGCGCCAATGTGCCGGGGCGCGGGCAACCCTTCCGAAAACCTCAACGGGCAGGCAATCTGGGCCTGGCTCGAGCCATCCCCCCTGGGCACCTGGCTGACCAGCGCCCGCGCCTTTAACTGCGGATGGGCCACGGCTTCGCTGAGCGTCAGCACCGGTTCAACGCAGGCATCCACCCCGGCAAACAGCTCGCACAACTCCTCGAAACTGCGCTTCTCGAACTCCACCTGCAAGGCCTGCTTAAGCGCCGGCTGCTGCTCTGGCTTCAAACCCTGCGCAGCCAACTCCGGGCGCCCCAACGCTTCACACAACCGCTGCATAAAAGCCGGCTCCAGGCTGCCCACTGACATCCAGCGCCCATCCCGCGACCGGTAGTAATCGTAGAAACTACCGCCATTAAGCACATGGCTTTCCCATTCCGGCTCCACCCCGCAGGCCAGGTAGCCAGCGCCTGCCATGGCATTCAGGCTGAACGAACAATCGGTCATGCTCACGTCCAGATACTGGCCCACGCCGCTTTGCTGTCGAGCGATCACAGCAGCGAGCAGGCCCACCACCGCATGCAACGACCCGCCGCCGACATCCGCCAACTGTATGCCCAACGGCAATGGCCCGCTGTCCCGACGCCCGGTGTAACTGGCCACGCCGGCCAGTGCCAGGTAATTGATATCGTGCCCGGCGCGGTCCTTATAGGGGCCGGTCTGGCCGTAGCCGGTAATCGACACATAAATCAGCCGCGGATTGATCGCCTTCAATGCGTCATAACCCAAGCCCAGGCGTTCCATCACCCCGGGACGAAATTGCTCAAGCACAATGTCGTAGCCCTTGACCAGCTCGCGCACAATCTCCAGCGCCTCTGCCTGCTTGAGGTCCAAGGCAAGGCTGCGCTTATTGCGGTTGAGGTAGGCATGGCTTGCCGACGTCCCCTGGTCATGGGGCGGCAATACCCGTAACAGGTCCATGCGCGTGGGCGACTCGATGCGCAGTACGTCGGCGCCCATGTCGGCGAGCATCAACGAGGCAAACGGGCCGGGTAGCAAGGTGGAAAAATCCAGGACTTTGAGGGACGCCAAGGGACCTGACATGGAGACTCCTGCTGGGTTTCGAATGCCCACAGACTAGGCAGCCTTGCGCCGACCGGCAATCGTCAGAACGATCAGCGACAGTGACCGTTTTGATCATGGCGGGCTTTTTCGCGTCGGCGGCTTTATCATTGGCCCACGTTTGCTTGCAGAGTGTTCCATGAAGTTCGCGATTGCACTGTTTTCCGCCGCCCACGCGCCCTCCTCGCGCCGCGCCTTGTTGTTCGCCAAGGCCGCATTGGCCGGTGGGCATGAGATTGTGCGCCTGTTTTTTTACCAGGATGGCGTGTACAGCGCTTCCAATGCCATCGTCACGCCCCAGGACGAGCAGGATATTGCCCGCCAATGGCGTGAGCTGGTCAGCGCGCACCAGCTCGACGGCGTCGTCTGCATCGCCGCGGCGTTGCGCCGTGGCGTGCTCAATCACGAAGAAGCCACGCGCTATCAACGCAGCGCGGTCAACCTGGAAGCGCCATGGGCATTGTCCGGCCTGGGCCAATTGCATGACGCCGCCCAGGCGGCCGACCGCCTGATCTGTTTTGGAGGACCGTGACATGGCCAAATCCTTGCTGGTGATCAGCCGCCAGGCGCCTTGGTCCGGGCCGAGTGCGCGGGAGGCCCTGGACATCGTGCTGGCCGGCGGCGCGTTCGACCTGCCCATCGGCCTGCTATTGCTCGATGACGGCGTGTTCCAACTGGCCCCGCACCAGGACGCCAAGGCCGTGCAGCAAAAAGACCTCAGCGCCAACCTGCAGGCGCTGGGACTGTTTGGCATCGACGACGTGTTCGCCTGCAGCCACAGCCTCGCCGCCCGCGGGCTTGTGCACTCGACCCTTGCCCAGCCGCTGGACAGCGCAGCCATCACCCAGCTGATTGACCGTTACGACCAGGTGATCACCCTCTGATGTCGACTTTACATGTGATATCCCACTCCCCGTTTACCGATAGCCGCCTCGAGAGCTGCCTGCGTATCTGCGGCAGCGAGGACGCCATCCTGCTCTGCGGCGATGGCGCCTACGGGCTGCACGCCCCTGCCCTGCTGACCAGGGGGGTGAAGGTCTTTGTGCTGGCCGAGGACATGCTGGCGCGTAATCTACCGCTGCCAGACTGGGCCGATAGCGTGGACTACCCGGGTTTCGTGCAGTTGTCGATTGACTACGACAAGGTCAACAGCTGGTTATGAACACCCTGACCGTAGGCGCTCGTACCCTTGAACTGGACAAGGACGGTTACCTCGTCGACCTGAATGCATGGTCCGTCGACGTGGCCAACGCCCTGGCCGCCGCCGAGCCTCTGGAGTTGACCGCGGACCACTGGGAAATCCTCGAGTTACTGCGCCAGTTCTATGCCGAATTCCAGCTGTCCCCCGCCACGCGCCCCCTGATCAAGTACACCGCCTTGAAGCTGGGCCCGGAAAAGGGCAACAGCCTGCACCTCAACAAACTGTTCAACGGCACTCCCGCCAAACTCGCCGCCAAGCTGGCGGGCCTGCCAAGGCCGACGAATTGCTTATGACCGACTTTGCCCCGCTGACCCTCGAAACCCCTGCCGAGCACCCCTTTGCGCAATTCGTACGCATCCTGGGCAAAGGCAAACGCGGCGCGCGCAACCTGACCCGCGAAGAAGCGCGCGAAGCCATGGGCATGCTGCTCGATGAAAAGGTCGAGGACACCCAGCTCGGCGCCTTCCTGATGCTGTTGCGGCATAAGGAAGAAAGCCCTGAAGAGCTCGCTGGCTTCACCGAAGCCGTGCGCGAACGCCTGCACGCACCGGCACTGAACGTAGATGTCGACTGGCCAACCTATGCCGGCAAGAAACGCCACCTGCCCTGGTTCCTGCTGGCGGCCAAATGCCTGGCGCAACATGGCGTGCGCATCCTGATGCACGGCGGCGGCGCACACACCGCCGGCCGGTTGTACACCGAGCAATTGCTGGAAGGCTTGCAGATCCCGCTGTGCCGCAACTGGCAGCAGGTGGAGGCGGCCTATGAACACGGCAACCTGGCGTTTATCCCGCTCGGCGATTGGGCACCGCAACTGCAACGCATGATCGACTTGCGCAATACCCTGGGCCTGCGTTCACCGATCCACTCCCTGGCGCGCCTGCTCAACCCACTGAATGCCCGGTGCGGCCTGCAAAGCATTTTCCACCCGGGCTACCAGGGTGTTCATCGCGATGCCAGCGGCCTGCTTGGCGACAATGTGATTGTGGTCAAGGGCGACGGTGGCGAGATCGAGATCAACCCCGACACGCTCAGCCACCTGTACGGCACCACGGGCGGGGCCAGTTGGGACGAAGAATGGCCCGCCCTCTCCGCCCAGCGCCATGTCAAGCCGGCCACGCTTGAGCCGGAGCACTTGAAGGCACTGTGGCGCGGCGACGTCGAGGACAGCTACCCGCAACTGGCCCTGATCGCCACCATGGCGTTGGCGCTGCGCGGCCTCGGCCACCCACGGGAACAGGCGTTCGAATTGGCCCAGCAATACTGGGACGCGCGGGACAAATCGATTTAATCGATCATTAACTTCCGGTCTTTGCGCTTTTAGTTCGAACTCATCCCTCTAGACTGGGCTCCAACGTTTATTAGCCAAGGAGCCCATCATGGGTTTGCTGATCAAAGGACACTGGCATGACCAGTGGTACGAAAGTAGCGCCGATGGCGCCTTCCAACGGGAACAGGCGCAACGCCGCAGCTGGGTGACCGCCGATGGCCAGCCCGGGCCAAGTGGTGAGGGTGGCTTCAAGGCCGAGGCCGGTCGCTATCACCTGTATGTTTCCCTGGCCTGCCCCTGGGCGCACCGTACCCTGATCCTGCGCAAGCTCAAGGGCCTGGAAAGCCTGATCGACGTCTCCGTGGTCAGCTGGCTGATGCTGGAAAACGGCTGGACCTTCGACAAGGCCCTCGGCTCCAGTGGCGATACGCTGGATGGCTTCGACTTCATGCACCAACGCTATACCGCCGACACCGCCGACTACACCGGGCGCGTTACCGTGCCGGTGCTGTGGGATAAGCAGTTGAATCGCATCGTCAGCAACGAATCGGCAGAGATCATTCGCATGTTTAACAGTGCGTTCAATGCACTGACCGGCAATACCCTGGACTTCTACCCCGAGACGCTGCGCCCAAGCATCGACACGCTGAACGAGCGCATCTACCCCGCCGTCAACAACGGTGTGTATCGCGCAGGCTTCGCCACTTCGCAGCCAGCGTACGAAAGCGCGTTTGATGATGTGTTTGCCGAACTGGACTACCTGGAACAGCACCTGGGCGACCATCGCTACCTGGCAGGCGAATACCTGACCGAAGCGGATGTGCGGCTGTTTACCACGCTGATTCGTTTTGATGCGGTGTACTACAGCCACTTCAAATGCAACCTACGGCGGATTGCCGATTATTCGAACCTTTCGAATTGGTTGAGGGAGCTGTATCAGTGGCCGGGCGTGGCCGAGACGGTGGATTTCGAGCACATCAAGGGGCATTACTACGCCAGCCACCGGACGATCAATCCGACCGGGATTGTGCCGAAGGGGCCGTTGCAGGCGTTCGATGCCAAGCATGATCGTGGACGGCTGAGCGGTAAGGGTGTCTGGAGCTGATCCAGAGGACTGGTTGGATCAAATGGCCTTATCGGGGGCAAGCCCCCTCCCACATTGGAATGCATTCCAAAATGTGGGAGGGGGCTTGCCCCCGATGCATTTAGGCTCAGACCTGGGCCTGGGCGCCTTCAAACCACTTCAGCTTCTCACGCAACACCACTACCTCACCGACAATCACCAGCGTCGGCGCATGCACTTCATGCTCCGCTACCATGCGCGGCAAGTCAGCCAAGGTGCCTGTAAACACGCGCTGGTTGGCGGTAGTGCCCTGCTGGATCAGCGCTGCCGGGGTATCCGCCGCGCGACCATGCTTGATCAACTGCTCGCAGATGATCGGCAAGCCAATCAGGCCCATGTAGAACACCAGCGTCTGCGAAGGCCCCACCAGGTCCTGCCAAGGCAGGTCCGAGGTACCGTCCTTCAAGTGCCCGGTGATAAAGCGTACCGATTGCGCATAGTCGCGGTGTGTCAGCGGAATCCCGGCATACGCCGCGCAACCACTGGCGGCGGTAATTCCCGGCACCACCTGGAACGGGATGCCATGGGCCGCCAGTTCCTCGATTTCTTCGCCACCCCGCCCAAAGATGAACGGATCCCCCCCCTTGAGGCGCAACACGCGCTTGCCTTGCTTGGCCAGGTCCACCAATTGCTGGTTGATCTGGTCTTGGGGCACGGCGTGATCGGCGCGACGCTTGCCGACATATACCCGCTCGGCATCGCGACGACACAGCTCGAGAATCGCCGGCGCCACCAGGCGGTCATACAGCACCACATCGGCTTGTTGCATCAGGCGTAAGGCGCGGAAGGTCAGCAGGTCCGGATCGCCCGGGCCAGCGCCGACCAGATAGACTTCACCCGGCGCATAAGGCGGCGCACCGTTGACCTTGTCGATCAGCAGGCGCTCGGCCTCATCGCCCTGCCCGGCCAGTTGCCGGTCGGCAATCGGGCCTTGGAACACCTCCTCCCAGAACGCGCGGCGTTGCTGCACATCCGGGTACAAGGCTTTGACCTGGGCGCGGAAACGCGCCGCCAACCCGGCCAATTGGCCGTAGGTAGACGGAATCCAGGTTTCCAGCTTGGCGCGGATCAAGCGCGCCAGCACCGGCGCGTCGCCGCCGCTGGACACCGCGATCACCAAGGGCGAACGGTCGACAATCGCCGGGAAGATCACGCTGCACAAGGCCGGCGCATCCACCACGTTGACCGGCACACAACGGCGCCTGGCATCACTGGACACCTGCGCATTCAGTGGTTCGTCATCCGTCGCGGCGATGATCAGGGTGCACCCCTCAAGGTCGGCCTCCTGATAACCGCGCAACATCAGCTCCCCGCCACTGCCCAGCACCAGTTCACGCAACTGGGGTTCAATCTGGGGAGCAACCACCCGCAGCAACGCACCGGCGTCGGCCAGCAGCCGGGATTTGCGCAAGGCAATCTCCCCGCCACCGACGACCAACACACGACTGCCGCGCAGGTTATGAAACAGCGGCAGAAATTCCATTTAGCCGATGACCTCAATGCCCGCCATGTAGGGCTTCAGCACGTCAGGTACACGGATCGAGCCGTCGGCCTGCTGGTAGTTTTCCAGCACCGCCACCAGGGTGCGGCCAACGGCCAGGCCCGAACCGTTGAGGGTGTGCACCAGTTCCGGCTTGCCAGTTTCCGGGTTGCGGAAACGCGCCTGCATGCGACGCGCCTGGAAATCACCGCAGTTGGAGCACGACGAAATCTCGCGGTATTTGTCCTGGCTGGGCACCCATACTTCGAGGTCGTAGGTCTTCACGGCGCTGAAGCCCATGTCGCCGGTGCACAACGCCAGTACGCGGTACGGCAGCTCCAGCAATTGCAGGACGCGTTCGGCGTTGGCGGTCAGCCCCTCGAGGGCTTCCATGGAGGTCGACGGCTCGACCACTTGCACCATCTCGACCTTGTCGAACTGGTGCTGGCGAATCATGCCGCGGGTATCGCGACCCGATGCACCGGCCTCACTGCGAAAGCACGGCGTGTGTGCGACAAACTTGATCGGCAGTTGCTTGGCGTCGAGGATCTCGCCGGCCACGATATTGGTCAGCGACACTTCGGCGGTCGGGATCAGGTACAAGTCGGCTTCGCCATCGCGACCGATCTTGAACAGGTCTTCTTCGAACTTCGGCAGTTGCCCAGTCCCCTGCAGGGCCGGCGCCTGAACCAGGTAAGGCGTGTACGCCTCTTCGTAACCGTGCTCGCCGGTGTGCAAGTTGATCATGAACTGCGCCAGGGCACGGTGCAGGCGCGCGATCGGTCCACGCAGCAGGGCGAAGCGCGCGCCGGACAGCTTGGCGGCGGTTTCGAAATCCAGGCCACCGCTCAGTTCGCCCAGGGCGACATGGTCCTTGATCTCGAAATCAAAGGTTTTCGGCGTGCCCCAGCGGCGCACTTCGACGTTGCCGTCTTCATCGGCGCCCACCGGCACGGACTCGTGCGGCAGGTTGGGAATACCCAGCAGGATTGAATCCAGCTCGCCCTGAATCTTCTCCAGCTCGATTTTACCGTCGGACAGCTCGGTGCCCATGCGCTCGACATCGGCCATCAACGGCGCGATGTCTTCGCCGCGCTGCTTGGCCTGACCGATGGATTTGGAACGCGCATTACGCTCAGCCTGCAGTGCTTCAGTGCGGGTCTGGACGGTCTTGCGCTGTTCTTCCAGCGCTTCGATGCGCGCAACATCCAAGGCAAAGCCACGGGATGCCAGGCGGTCCGCTACGTCCTGAAGGTTGCTACGTAACAGTTTGGAATCGAGCATGTCGTTCTCTCGTTTATCAAAGTTTGGTCAAGGACAGGCCGGCCCAGGTGGCGAGCAGCCCGCCGAACACGCTGATGCCCAGGTACCCGAAGGCGACCAGGGCCTGCCCGCTTTCCAGCAGGCGCAGCGTATCCAGTGAAAAGGATGAAAAGGTCGTCAGACCGCCTACAAAGCCGACAATCAAGCCGGCCCGAATTTCAATCGGCACTTCCGGGCGCAACAGGAACCAGCCGTACAACAGCCCAATGATCAGGCAACCCACCAGGTTGACGGCCAGGGTCGCCGCATAAAAATGCTTCGGCCAATTGGCGTTTACCCAAGTACCGGTGGCGAAACGCAATAATGTACCAGCGATGCCGGCAACGGACACGGCAAGAATCGTCTTGAGCACTACTTTCTCCGCTGTTTTGGGCTGAGGCGATCGAGTTGGGCGAGGTGATTGAGCTTTTCACCGATCTTCAGCTCCAGGCCGCGAGGCACTGGCTGGTAGAACGGCTGCGGCTCCAGATCGTCGGGGAAGTAATCTTCGCCGGCGGCATAGGCGTCCGGCTCATCGTGGGCATAGCGATATTCATCGCCATAGCCCAGTTGCTTCATCAGTTTGGTCGGGGCATTGCGCAGGTGCAGCGGTACTTCGAGGGAACCATGCTCGGCGGCGGCCCGCAGGGCCGACTTGAACCCCATGTACACCGCGTTGCTTTTTGGCGCGCAGGCCAGGTAGGTGATGGCTTGGGCCACCGCCAACTCGCCTTCAGGGCTACCGAGGCGCTCCTGCACCTCCCAGGCCGCCAGGCATAGGCTCAAGGCGCGCGGGTCGGCGTTGCCGATGTCTTCGCTGGCCATGCGCACCACGCGGCGCGCCAGGTACAACGGGTCACACCCGCCATCGATCATCCGCGCGAACCAGTACAGCGCGCCGTCCGGGTTGGAACCACGTACCGACTTGTGCAGTGCGGAGATCTGGTCATAGAAGGCTTCGCCACCCTTGTCGAAGCGGCGGCGGGTATCGCCGAGCAGGCTTTGCAGCAGGTCAACGCCAATTTCGCTGCCGTCTTCGGCCAGGTCGGAGGCGTTCTCCAACAGGTTGAGAAAACGTCGGCCGTCGCCGTCGGCAGCGCTCAGCAGGATCTTGAAGCCTTCGTCACTGAGGCTCAGCTGGCGCTTGCCCAAGCCCTTGTCTTCGCTCAAGGCGCGATGCAGCAGCTTGCGCATCGCCGCTTCGTCGAGGCTCTTGAGCACATAGACCCGCGCCCGAGAGAGCAAGGCGTTGTTCAATTCGAAGGACGGGTTCTCGGTGGTGGCCCCGATAAAGATCAGCGTGCCATCTTCGACATAAGGCAAAAATGCATCCTGCTGCGACTTGTTGAAGCGATGCACTTCGTCAACGAACAGGATGGTGCGCTTACCGTATTGCCCGGCCTGCTGCTTGGCGACCTCGACGGCCTGGCGGATCTCCTTGACCCCGGCCAGGACCGCCGAGACCGTTTCAAAGTGCGCGTCGGAGACCTTCGCCAGCAGCCTGGCCAGGGTGGTTTTACCCACGCCCGGCGGCCCCCAGAAAATCATCGAGTGCAGCGCACCCTGCTCCAGGGCTTCGCGCAGAGGCTTACCGCGAGCGAGCAGGTGTTCTTGACCGACATACTCATCCAGGTTGGTGGAGCGCAAGCGCGCGGCCAGGGGCTGGGCAATCGGGTCACTTCGAAACAGATCCATGGGCAGCGCTTGAGACCTCTAGGCAGGTTATTCCTGGATCACGTCGGCACCCTTGGGGATGTCGAACTTGAACTTGGATGCCGGTACCGGCTGGTTGGCCTTGACCCCGGAGAACAGGATATCGGTACGCTGGCCGACACTGTCGATCAGGCGCATGTTGTTGATCATGCCGTTGCCGAACGACAGGTTCAGGCTGTCAAACAGCGTGTCCTTGGATTTCGGCTTGAGGGTGAATTCGATCACATTGCTGGTTTGCTTGGAGGTGATGTCGAAGCTTTTGTTGATTTCCGACACGTCGCCCGACAGCAACAAAGCTGGAGTCTGGCTCAGACGCGGATCCAGCTTTTTGATGGTCGCCTGTTCCAGGTCAGGATCCCACAGCGTGACCTTCTTGCCGTCGGAAACGATGGTCTGTTCAGCCTTACCTTCGGTGTGCCAGTAAAACAGGCCTGGACGCTGCACGGCCATCTCACCCGCGGTTTCCTGCAACCGGGTACCACCGGCATCCAGGGTCAGCTGGGAGAAGCGCGCAGTCAGGGTCTGGGATTTGTCCAACAGGTTTTTCAAGCTGTCGACGGAAGCCTGGTCAGCGTGGGCCGAGACAGCAGTCAGGGCCAGTGCCGGCAACAACAGCATGCGGATAAGACGCATGGGAGTCCTCATTGAGTCGTTTAAGGCGCGCCGCGTAATGCCACGCGGCGCGTGATCAGTCGCGCATCTGCCCAGGAGCGATGACTTCGCGCGAGCCGTTGGTGTTCATTGCGGTGACGACGCCAGCGTTTTCCATGGCCTCGATCATACGGGCGGCGCGGTTGTAGCCGATCTTCAGCTTGCGCTGCACCGCGGAGATCGAGGCGCGACGACTTTCCAGCACGAACGCCACGGCCTCGTCGTACAGCGCATCGGTTTCGGCATCATCGTCACCGCCGCCGCTGCCACCGTCGAAGCCGCTGCCGGCCTCTTCGACACCGGCGAGGATGTCATCGTTGTACTCCGGCGCGCCGCGCAGTTTCCAGGCTTCCACCACGCGATGCACTTCGTCGTCGGAAACGAAGGCGCCGTGGACCCGGATCGGCAGGCTGGTGCCCGGCGGCATGTAGAGCATGTCACCGTGCCCCAGCAATTGCTCGGCGCCGCCCTGGTCGATGATGGTACGCGAGTCGATCTTGCTGGAAACCTGGAACGCCATCCGGGTCGGAATGTTGGCCTTGATCAGGCCGGTGATCACATCCACCGAAGGACGCTGGGTGGCGAGGATCAAGTGGATACCGGCCGCACGCGCTTTCTGGGCAATACGTGCGATCAGTTCTTCGACCTTCTTGCCGACGATCATCATCATGTCGGCAAATTCATCGACTACCACCACGATGGTCGGCAGCTTGCTCAGCAAGGGCGCTTCGTCGTGGATGCTTTCGCGCTTGTACAGCGGGTCGGTCAACGGCGTGCCGGCATCCTGGGCTTCCTTGACCTTGGCGTTGAAGCCCGACAGGTTACGCACGCCCATCTTCGCCATCAGCTTGTAGCGGCGCTCCATCTCGGCCACGCTCCAACGCAGGGCGTTGGCGGCGTCCTTCATGTCGGTGACTACCGGGCAAAGCAGGTGTGGAATGCCTTCGTAGATCGACAATTCCAACATTTTCGGGTCGATCATGATCAGCTTGGCGTCTTCCGGGCCGGACTTGAACAGGATCGACAGGATCATCGCGTTCACACCCACCGACTTACCGGAACCGGTGGTACCGGCCACCAGCAGGTGAGGCATCTTGGCCAGGTCGGTGATCACCGGCTTGCCGCCGATATCATGGCCCAGAGCCAAGGTCACCGGCGATTTGAAGTTGTCGTACTCCGGCGTCGACAGCACCTCGGAGAAGCGCACGATCTGGCGGTCTTCGTTGGGAATCTCGATACCCACGGTGGTCTTGCCGGGAATAACTTCCACCACGCGCACGCTGGTCACGGCCAGGGAGCGCGCCAGGTCCTTGGCCAGGTTGGAAATGCGGCTGACCTTGACGCCAGCGGCGGGCTGGATTTCGTAACGGGTAATCACCGGGCCGGGGTGGATCGAATCCACCGATACCTCGACGCCAAATTCCTTGAGCTTGATTTCCAGCAGGTGGCCGACGGCCGCCAGGGACTCAGGGGAATAATTGAGTTGTTTCTTTTCGGCCGGGTCGAGAATCGAGATCGGTGGCAAGGTGCCTTCGACCGCGCTGTCGACAAACAAGGGGGCCTGCTTCTCTTTCTGGACGCGATGGCTCGGCTCCGGGGCCTTGGTCGGCGCAGGGGCGATCACCGGTGGCACCTGTTTCTCACGGTCCGACATGTGCTTGCTCAGGGCCTGCTCGCGCTCGATCAAGCGTTCCTTGACCTTGGCTTGCTCGCGGCGATCCGGCGTACTCGGCGCGACCACTTCGTTGACGCGGGTGTCCACCTCACGCAGTTGCGCGACCATGCGCTTGCGATCGACCCGGGCCGCCCACCAGCGGTTGGCAGCGCCTTGGAACAGTTCCAGCAGGTCAAGGGTGATCTTGCCGGTCACGTCCATCACCTTGAACCATGACAGGTCGGTGAACACCGTGAGGCCGAACAGGAACAATGCGATAAACATCAGGGTGCTGCCCTGGATGTTCAGGGTCTTGCGCGCCAGGTCGCCGAGGCTTTCGCCCAATGCGCCACCCGCGCCCGCCGGCAGGCCGGTGGGCGCGTGGAAATGGATATGAGCCAGCGCCGCGCCGGACAGCACCAGGAACACCAGGCCGATCAGCCGCCAGGAAAACAGCCAGCCACTCCACTGCCACGGCTCATGACGCTGGCGGAAGATCTGCCAGGTCTTGATCGCCAGCAACAGCGGGAAGATATAAGCGAAGTAGCCCAATACCATGAACAGGATATCGGCGCTGTAGGAACCGGCAGGCCCACCGAAATTCTGCACGTCTTCGATCTTGCTGTTGTGGCTCCAACCCGGATCGTCCTTGCCATAGGTGAGCAAGGCCATCATCAGGAACAGGCACAACGCACCGATAGCGATCAGCGCACCTTCCTTGAGTCGATAGTGCAGGTGCTGGCGCCAGGCCGGCACGACTGTCTTGGGTGTCGCGGTGGATTTCTTCAAAACGGGTCTTTTCCTGCGCCTTCAGCGCGTCCATCTGTTGAATGACTGCACACTACCGCTCAATCCGAGCAGTTGAAAAATGAACGAACATTGTTGAATTTACTTTTAACATTCCGTGACTGATTCACGAAACGGCGATAACGCCACAATGGCCGCATTGTACGGGTTTGTGCCCCCGATGCCACGCCACTTGCCTTTCTTCAGGCAGCATAGCCAATTGTGTGTCACACCATGTTCAATTTGAGCATGCATTGTCTTTGCTGACAAAGGCTTATGAGCTGTTTTTGCCAATCCAGGCAAGCTTGGCAAATGGCCTGCATCGGCCAGACCCGATTACGACCACACCTCGCGCACAGAGTTGCAGAACCTTCCGCTCACGTTAATCCACGCCAATGGCCGATTCGGACTGGCCCCATGGCGCTGGGTCGACAATAATCACCCCCTTGGGGCAGGCAACATGCCTGCCACTCCCCTCCCCTTCCGTAAGCCTGGATGCCATGCTGACCTGGTTGCAACGCAATACCCTGACCTTCCCGCCGCTGGCCAAAGCCATGCGCGAACCCAACGGCCTGCTCGCCGCCGGTGGCGACCTGTCGGCCGAACGATTGATCCAGGCCTACCGCCATGGCTGCTTTCCATGGTTCTCGGAAGGCCAGCCGATCCTGTGGTGGTCGCCGGACCCGCGCACCGTGATTTTTCCGGACGAGCTGCACGTATCCCGCAGCCTGGGCAAATTATTGCGCCAACAGCGTTATACCGTGACGTTCGACCAGGACTTCGCAGCGGTCATCCAGGCCTGCGCCGCACCCCGCGCCTACGCCGATGGCACCTGGATCACCGAAGGCATCCAGAACGCCTACCAGGCGCTGCACAAACGCGGTTATGCGCACTCCGTGGAGGTATGGGACAACGGAGAGCTGGTGGGCGGGCTGTATGGCCTGGCGATGGGCCAGCTTTTTTTTGGCGAGTCCATGTTCAGCCGCGCTGACAACGCCTCGAAATTTGGCTTCGTCACGCTGACCCGTCAATTGCAGGCCTGGGGGTTTGTGCTGATCGACTGCCAGATGCCCAATGATCACCTGCACAGCCTGGGCGCCCGCGCCATCCCCCGCAGCGAGTTCGCCGGCTTCCTGCACGACCACTTGGATCAACCCAGCTCTGGGCCGTGGGTTTCCTAGGCGACATCCGCGCACCTGGCTTACACTTATTTCAAAGCTTATCCGAGGGTTGATCATGACCGAGCTGGCGCGTTTGAAGTTTTATGCCACTCAAGCCCACTCTTGCAGCTATCTGCCAGACGAACAGGCCACCACCCTGTTCCTCGACCCCAGCCAGCCGATGGATGTGCATGTGTATGCCGACCTTTCGGAAATGGGTTTTCGGCGCAGCGGCGATCACCTCTACCGGCCCCACTGCCAGAACTGTAATGCCTGCGTGCCGGCACGCATCCCGGTGGCGCAGTTTTTACCCGATCGTAACCAGAAGCGCATCCTCAAGCGCAATGCCGACCTGACTGTCACCGCGAGCAAGCCTCGATTCAGCGAAGAATACTTCGACCTGTATCAGCGCTACATTGAACAACGCCATGCCGACGGCGATATGTTCCCCCCCAGCCGCGACCAATTTTCCACGTTCCTGGTGCGCGACCTGCCCTTCTCGCGCTTCTACGAGTTTCGCCTCGACGGCCGCCTGCTGGCCGTCGCCGTGACCGACCTGCTGCCCAACGGCCTGTCGGCGGTCTATACCTTCTATGAGCCGGACGAGGAACGTCGCAGCCTGGGACGTTTCGCGATCCTCTGGCAAATCGGCGAAGCCCTACGCCTGGAACTGGAGGCGGTGTACCTGGGCTACTGGATCAAAAACTGCAAAAAGATGAACTACAAGACCCAATATCGGCCCATTGAACTGCTAATTAATCAAAGATGGGTCACGCTTAACTAGAACCCCTTGGCTTAAACACCCTTTTTCGGGCACAATGCACGCCGCTTTTGCCTGGCGCAGTTGCACCGGGCCATTCACTGGATACCGAGGGCTTTACTGCATGTCGAAAGAAGACAGCTTCGAAATGGAAGGCACTGTCGTCGACACCCTGCCCAACACCATGTTTCGTGTGGAGTTGGAAAATGGGCACGTCGTAACCGCGCATATCTCCGGCAAGATGCGCAAGAACTACATTCGTATTCTTACCGGTGACAAAGTGCGCGTCGAGCTGACGCCCTATGACTTGAGCAAAGGGCGCATCACTTACCGCGCTCGCTAATCAAGTCAATACAAAACGCCCGGTTATGCCGGGCGTTTTTGTGTGCGTGCTATTTACCAAGCGCCAAAACCAAATGTGGGAGGGGGCTTGCCCCCGATGGCGGTAGATCAGCCACTCATGTAGCGACTGAAACACTGCTATCGGGGGCAAGCCCCCTCCCACATTGGCGCCTGCAGCTATCGATCAGGCCATTTCAGCCGTGGTTTCGAACTCGAAGGTCAGCTCGCCGTCCTTCAGGTCGATATGCACCACGCCACCATGGTCGGACAATTCGCCAAACAGGATCTCTTCGGCCAATGGCCGCTTGATCTTGTCCTGGATCAGACGTGCCATTGGGCGTGCACCCATTGCCGCGTCGTAACCACCCTCTGCCAGCCAATTGCGCGCCGCGTCCGTTACGTCCAACTGCACGCGCTTGTCTTCCAACTGCGCTTGAAGCTCGGTAAGGAACTTGTCCACCACGCTTTTGATGACCTCATGGCTGAGGCGACCAAACTGGATAATAGTGTCCAAGCGGTTGCGGAACTCCGGCGTAAAGCTCTTCTTGATGACTTCCATCGCATCGGACGAGTGATCCTGATGCGTAAAGCCGATCGAAGCCCGCGCAGCCGTTTCAGCACCGGCGTTGGTAGTCATGATCACGATCACATTGCGGAAGTCCGCCTTGCGCCCGTTGTTGTCGGTCAGGGTCCCGTGATCCATGACCTGCAGCAGCAGGTTGAAGACTTCCGGGTGAGCCTTCTCGATTTCATCGAGCAACAATACGCAATGCGGCTGCTTGGTGATTGCCTCGGTCAACAGGCCGCCCTGGTCGAAGCCAACATAGCCTGGAGGCGCACCGATCAGGCGCGACACGGTGTGACGCTCCATGTACTCGGACATGTCGAACCGCACCAACTCGATCCCCATGGCCTTGGCCAACTGCCGCGCAGCCTCGGTCTTGCCGACGCCGGTAGGGCCGGCGAACAGGAACGAACCGACAGGCTTGTCCGGCGACTTGAGGCCCGCACGCGACAGCTTGATCGCGGTGGACAGCGAGTCGATGGCCGCATCCTGGCCGAAAACGGTGAGCTTGAGGTCACGTTCCAGATTACGCAGCAGTTCCTTGTCGGAGCTGGTGACGTGTTTTGGCGGAATCCGCGCAATTTTCGCCACGATATCCTCGACCTGGGCCACGTCGATGCGCTTCACCCGCTTCTCGACCGGCTGCAGACGCTGATAAGCACCCGCCTCATCGATCACATCGATCGCCTTGTCCGGCATGTGACGGTCATTGATATAGCGCGATGCCAGCTCAGCCGCCGCCCGCAATGCTTCATCGGTGTACTCGATGCCGTGGTGCGCCTCGAAACGCCCCTTGAGCCCGCGCAGGATGCCGATGGTGTCTTCAACCGAAGGCTCGGATACGTCGACTTTCTGGAAGCGACGCGCCAGTGCGCGATCTTTCTCGAAGATCCCACGGAATTCCTGGAACGTGGTCGAACCGATGCAGCGAATGTCACCCGACGACAGCAGAGGCTTGAGCAGGTTGGACGCATCCATCACCCCACCGGACGCCGCACCGGCACCAATGATCGTGTGGATCTCATCAATGAACAGGATCGCCTGCGGGCGTTTTTTCAATTCGCCAAGCAAAGCCTTGAAGCGCTTCTCGAAATCGCCACGGTACTTGGTGCCCGCGAGCAACGCGCCCAGGTCCAGTGAATAGACAACGCTGTTGGCCAGCAGGTCTGGCACCTGGTTATCGACGATGCGCTTGGCCAGGCCTTCGGCGATCGCGGTTTTACCGACACCCGCCTCACCCACCAGCAGCGGGTTGTTCTTGCGACGGCGCGCGAGGATCTGCGCGACACGCTCCACCTCAAGCTCACGCCCTACCAGCGGATCGATCCGCCCCTGGCGCGCCAATTCATTGAGGTTGCTGGCATAGGCATCCAGTGGATTGCCCGAAGAAGAAGACTCACCGCCCTCGTCATCCTGCATTTCCTGCTCACCCTCGGAATGATCGCCGTGCCCAGGCACCTTGGAGATACCGTGGGCGATATAGTTGACGACATCAATACGGGCAACGCTCTGTTGCTTGAGCAGGAATACCGCCTGGCTTTCCTGTTCGCTGAAGATCGCCACAAGCACGTTGGCGCCCGTGACTTCACGCTTGCCGGAGCTCTGTACGTGGAAAACAGCACGCTGCAACACCCGCTGGAAGCCCAGGGTTGGCTGGGTTTCGCGGTCCTCGTCATGCACGGGGATCAGTGGCGTGGTGGAGTCGATAAACTCCTGCAGGTCATGCTTGAGTTTGTCGAGGTTGGCGCCGCACGCACGCAATACGGTGGCGGCAGCTTCGTTATCCAAAAGTGCCAGCAGCAGGTGCTCGACGGTCATGAATTCATGACGCTTCGAACGAGCCTCCTTGAAGGCAAGATTGAGGGTGACTTCGAGCTCGCGGTTTAACATAGCTTCACCTCATACCCAAGTGGTCGGCGTTAACCGTCCTTCTCGATTTCACAGAGTAGCGGATGCTGGCTTTCCCTGGCGTACTGGTTGACCTGCATGGCCTTTGTCTCGGCGATGTCGCGGGTAAACACTCCACATACTGCCCGTCCTTCTGTGTGAACGGCCAGCATTACCTTGGTCGCCAACTCGCGGTTCAGGTTAAAAAACACCTCGAGCACTTCGACCACGAAATCCATCGGTGTGTAGTCATCATTGAACAAAACCACCTTGTACATCGGCGGCGCCTGTAAAGCAGGCTTGGCCTCCTGAACAGCAATGCCTGCAGAACCGTCGTCATCGTGTTCGTGATCCGGTCGATCCTGATTGAATGTTAGTCGAATCTGGCTGATTGCATGCATGGAAAGAAAGGTTCGTCAGTGGTTCAAATACAGTGGTGGGGGCGAGCTGTCAGAATTTCAACTCTGACTATACGGTCGCCTTGACTATCGGCAAAACGGTGTTACAACCAATAGAACCCACAGTGGGTAAAAAAGGTCCGCGCAGTCAACCTTATTTATTCGGGTTAGGACGGATAAACTGGATGATACTCCAGTGATGGAGTCTGGTGCAGAAGGAAATGTGTATGTCTGGCGTCAAGATCAATGGCAAGGTCAAGTGGTTCAACAACGCCAAAGGATATGGCTTTGTGCAGGAGGATGGAAAAACCGAGGACCTTTTTGCGCATTATTCAGCGATCATAATGGATGGCTATAAAACGCTGAAAGCGGGCCAAGCTGTGAGCTTTGAAATCATTCAAGGACCGAAAGGGCTGCACGCCGTGAAGATCGAACCAGTGAAAGCGGAAACACTGGAAAAACCCGCAGCCCCGCACGCTCATAAAGAAAAGAAACAAACGGCCTGAACCATCGGCTGCCGAGCGAGCAAATTGCGATAAAAAAAACGGCCACCCAGTCAAATCGGGGCGGCCGTTTTTTGTTGCCTGAGCCCTACACCTACATATGCGAAATCAGCGCATCACCAAAGCCTGACGAAGAGACCAGCTTGGCACCTTCCATCAAGCGCTCGAAGTCATAGGTCACGGTCTTGGCCGAGATAGCGCCATTGGTGCCCTTGATGATCAGGTCGGCCGCCTCGGTCCAACCCATATGGCGCAGCATCATTTCTGCCGACAGGATCAATGAGCCCGGGTTGACCTGGTCCTTGCCCGCATACTTGGGCGCAGTCCCGTGGGTGGCCTCGAACATGGCCACGGTGTCGGACAGGTTGGCGCCCGGCGCAATACCGATACCACCCACCTCCGCCGCCAGGGCGTCGGACAAGTAGTCGCCGTTCAGGTTAAGCGTCGCGATCACGTCATATTCAGCCGGACGCAGCAGGATCTGCTGGAGCATCGCGTCGGCAATGGCATCCTTGACCACCACATTCTTGCCGGTCTTGGGGTTCTTGAACTGCATCCACGGGCCACCATCAAGCAGGGTGGCACCGAACTCTTCAGCCGCCACTTCGTAGGCCCATTCCTTGAAGGCACCTTCGGTGAACTTCATGATGTTGCCTTTGTGCACGATGGTCAGCGAGTCGCGGTCGTTATCCACCACATATTGCAGGGCCTTGCGCGCCAGGCGCTTGGTGCCCTCCAGCGATACCGGCTTGATACCAATGCCGCAATCCTGATCGAAACGGATCTTGGTGACACCCATTTCTTCCTTGAGGAACTTGATCACCTTGATGGCTTCCGGCGAGCCGGCTTTCCACTCGATGCCGGCGTAAATATCTTCGGAGTTTTCACGGAAGATGGTCATATCCACGTCACCGGGCTTCTTGACCGGACTCGGTACACCCTCGAACCAGCGCACCGGACGCAGGCACACATACAGGTCGAGTTGCTGGCGCAGGGCTACGTTCAATGAACGGATACCACCACCGACTGGAGTGGTCAGCGGGCCCTTGATGGACACCACGTAATCCTTGACCGCATCCAGGGTCTCCTGGGGCAGCCAGGTGTCCTGGTCGTAGACTTGGGTCGCCTTTTCGCCGGCGTACACCTCCATCCACGAGATTTTGCGCTTGCCGCCGTAGGCTTTTTCAACAGCCGCGTCGACTACCTTGATCATCACCGGGCTGATGTCGACGCCAATACCGTCACCTTCGATATAAGGGATGATCGGTTGGTCAGGAACATTGAGAGAATGGTCTGGATTGACGGTGATTTTTTCGCCGACTGCCGGAACCTGAATCTTCTTGTATCCCATGCTGAACTCCATCTATGGATTGAACATCTGGCTGCGTTCGAGCCTACTCCAGATAAATGGCGACTGAAACCTCGCGCCATGCTCATTTGCATCGAAAACAGCACATTTAGTCGCCTACAAGCCTGAAAGCAAAGGGAAAAGCGCCAATCTTGAGCACATCGTGCGACTTTAGGCGTAATCCGATACCTGCGACCTTTAGACCAATGGACGACACACCTTTTGTATGAAGGCTCGGCGTAAGCATAGCGACCTATGTATAATGCCGCCGCTGACCAAAGAGTCACGACGGCGGACCGCTCTAGAACAACGCCCTCCGCCACAAAGCAGGACTATTACAATAGTCCACCCGCTTGACGCTCGACTGATGCAACCCAACATCACCGCGAAGAAACCTCGACCTTTCGCTCATGGATGACTTTGAACGAACGCGCTCTACCCGGCGCATCTCGAGTTTCTGCGCACGCTTTCAGCAAAGAAGAGAGTTAATCCGAATATGCCCACCCGCTCGAAGATCATCTACACCTTCACCGACGAAGCCCCAGCCCTCGCCACCTATTCACTGCTGCCTATCGTAGAGGCCTTCACCGCTTCCGCTGATATTGCCGTGGAAACCCGCGACATCTCCCTCGCCGGGCGCATCCTCGCAAGCTTCCCCGAGCAACTGGGCACCAAGGCCGTACCGGACCACCTCGCCGAACTGGGCGCCCTGGCCGTGACCCCTGAAGCCAACATCATCAAGCTGCCTAACATCAGTGCCTCGACCCCCCAACTGCAGGCGGCGATCAAGGAACTGCAGGCCCAGGGCTATGCCCTGCCGGACTACCCCGAAACCGTAACCACCGACGCGGAAAAAGAAACCCGTGCACGTTACGACAAGGTCAAGGGCAGCGCCGTGAACCCGGTCCTGCGCGAAGGCAACTCCGACCGTCGCGCCCCCCTGTCGGTCAAGAACTACGCACGCAAGCACCCGCACAAAATGGGCGCCTGGGCTGCCGACTCCAAGTCCCACGTTGCCCACATGAGCAACGGCGACTTCTACGGCAGCGAAAAAGCCGTACAGATCGAAGCCGCTGACACTGTCAAAATTGCGCTGGTCGCCCAAGACGGCACCACCACCGTCCTGAAAGAAAAGACCACGGTCAAGGCCGGCGAAATCATCGACAGCGCCGTACTGAGCAAGAAAGCCCTGCGCAGTTTCATCGCCGCTGAAATCGAAGACGCCAAGAAACAAGGCGTCCTGCTGTCGGTTCACTTGAAAGCCACCATGATGAAGGTCTCCGACCCGATCATGTTCGGCCAGATCGTTGCCGAGTTCTATAAAGACGCCCTGGCCAAGCACGCAGACGTGCTGGCCGAGATCGGCTTCAACCTGAACAACGGTATCGGCGACCTGTACGCACGCATCAAGGCCCTGCCGGCCGAGCAGCAAGCGCAGATCGAAGCCGACATCCAGGCGGTCTACGCCTCGCGCCCTTCCCTGGCGATGGTCAACTCCGACAAAGGCATCACCAACCTGCACGTGCCGAGCGACGTCATCGTCGACGCTTCGATGCCGGCCATGATCCGTGACTCCGGTAAAATGTGGGGCACCGACGGCCAACTGCACGACACCAAGGCCGTGATTCCGGATCGTTGCTACGCCACCATCTACCAGGCCGTCATCGAAGACTGCAAGGCCAATGGCGCGTTCGATCCAACTACCATGGGCAGCGTACCGAACGTTGGCCTGATGGCGCAGAAAGCCGAAGAGTACGGCTCTCACGACAAGACTTTCCAGATCAAGGCTGACGGCGTGGTCCGCGTCACCGACAGCAAGGGCAACCTGCTGATGGAACAGCCCGTCGAAGCCGGCGACATCTTCCGCATGTGCCAGGCCAAAGACGCGCCGATCCAGGACTGGGTCAAGCTGGCCGTCAACCGCGCTCGCGCCAGCAACACCCCAGCCATCTTCTGGCTGGACCCGAAGCGCGCCCACGATGGCGCCGTGATCGAAAAAGTCCAGACCTACCTGAAAGACCACAACACCGAAGGCCTGGACATCCGCATCATGTCGCCGGTCGACGCGATGAAGTTCACCCTGGAGCGCACCCGCAAGGGCCTGGACACCATCTCGGTGACCGGTAACGTACTGCGCGACTACCTGACCGACCTGTTCCCGATCATGGAACTGGGCACCAGCGCCAAAATGCTGTCGATCGTGCCACTGATGAACGGCGGCGGCCTGTTCGAAACCGGCGCTGGCGGTTCGGCACCCAAGCACGTGCAACAGCTGCTGGAAGAGAACTTCCTGCGCTGGGACTCCCTGGGCGAATTCCTGGCCCTGGCAGCCTCCCTGGAACACCTGGGCGTGACATACAACAACCCGAAAGCCCTGGTACTGTCCAAGACCCTGGACCAGGCCACCGGCCAGTTCCTCGACAACAACAAGTCGCCATCGCGCAAAGTCGGCAACATCGACAACCGCGGCAGCCACTTCTACCTGGCGCTGTACTGGGCCCAGGCCCTGGCGGCACAGACCGAAGACACGGCACTGCAAGGGCAGTTCAGCGAACTGGCCAAGACCCTGGCCGCGAACGAAGCAACCATCGTTGCCGAGCTCAACGCCGTACAGGGCAAGCCAGTGGACATCGGCGGCTACTACGCGCCGAACCCGGAGCTGACCAGCAAGGCCATGCGCCCAAGCAACACCCTCAACGCGGCGATTGCCAAGTTGAAGTAAGGTTGTAAGGATGCAAAGAAGCCCCGGCCCTGTGCCGGGGTTTTTGTTTATGTGCTTTTTGCTGAAGAAACCCAATCAAGTTGCGGGAGGGGGCTTGCCCCCGATGGCACATACCGACCAGGCTACTTATAGCTGATCCACCGCTATCGGGGGCAAGCCCCCTCCCACATTGACTGCAATCCTGCCGATAGGCCGAGCCGTACAACTGAATCGAGGCACCCCATGACCTGGCAACCCCACATCACCGTCGCCACCATCGTCGAAGACAACGGCCGCTTCCTGATGGTCGAAGAACTCAAGAACGGGCGTGCCGTGCTCAACCAGCCCGCCGGCCACCTCGACCCGCATGAAACCCTGACCGAAGCCGCCGTGCGCGAAACCCTCGAAGAAACCGGCTGGGACGTGGAAGCCACCGGCGTCGTCGGTATCTACCTGTACACCGCCCCCAGCAATGGCGTGACCTACCAGCGGGTCTGCTTTACCGCCAAGGCGCTGAAACACTACCCGGACTATCAACTCGACGAGGGCATCGTGCGCGCCCGCTGGCTGACGCGCGACGAGCTGATAGCCTTGCGCGACGACTGGCGCAGCGAGCTGATCATCCGCTGTATCGACGATTATCTGGCCGGTCAGCGCCACAGTCTCGAATTGATCCGCCCTTCTCTTTAGCCTTGCAGGCGCGAGCCTGCTAGAATCGCGTCCTTTTTAAAGACACCCGTTGAAATCCTATGCGTGATCCAGCCCCTTCTGACACACAAAAGAAGCGCGTCATCGTCGGTATGTCCGGCGGCGTGGATTCTTCCGTTTCCGCCGTTCTGCTCATGGAGCAGGGCTATGAGGTGGAAGGCCTGTTCATGAAGAACTGGGAAGAAGACGATGGAACGGAATATTGCACCGCCATGGACGACCTGGCGGATGCCCAGGCCGTGTGCGACAAAATCGGTATAAAGCTGCACACCGCCAACTTCGCCGCCGAGTACTGGGACAATGTGTTCGAGCACTTCCTGGCCGAATACAAGGCCGGTCGTACGCCGAACCCGGACATCCTGTGTAACCGCGAGATCAAGTTCAAGGCGTTCCTCGACTACGCCATGATGCTCGGCGCCGACCTGATTGCAACTGGCCACTACGTGCGCCGTCGCGATATCGATGGCCGCACCGAACTGCTCAAGGGCCTGGACCCGAACAAGGACCAGAGCTACTTCCTGCACGCCGTCGGCGGCGAACAGATCGCCAAGACCCTGTTCCCGGTCGGCGAGCTGGAGAAACCCGAAGTGCGCCGGATCGCCGAGCAACACGGCCTGGCCACGGCCAAGAAGAAGGACTCCACCGGGATCTGCTTTATTGGCGAGCGCCGCTTCAGTGACTTCCTCAAGCAGTACCTGCCGGCACAACCGGGCGAGATCAAGACCACCGACGGCGAGGTCATCGGCCGCCACCACGGCCTGATGTACCACACCATCGGGCAGCGCCAGGGCCTGGGCATCGGCGGCTTGAAAGACGCCGGTGAAGAACCCTGGTACGTACTGATCAAGGACCTGGAGCACAACGTACTGGTTGTTGGACAGGGCAATGAACACCCGCTGCTGTTCTCCCGCGCCCTGCTGGCGTCGGAGATCTATTGGGTCAACCCGATCGACCTGAGCACCCCGCGTCGCCTGACCGCCAAGGTGCGCTATCGCCAGAGCGACCAACCCTGCACCCTGGAAAAAACCGCCAGCGGTTACCGTGCCACCTTCGATGACCCGCAACGCGCGGTCACACCTGGCCAGTCCGTAGTGTTCTACGACGGGGAGATTTGCCTGGGGGGCGGCGTGATCGAAATCGCCGAACCCTGGAGCACCCCGGCATGAGCCCGACCCAGGAGCAACTGACGGCACTCGGCGGTGTATTCCTCGCCGCGGTGCTGGTGGACAAGATCGCCAAGACCGGCCAGGTCACCGAAGCGGGCCTGACCTGCATGCTCGGCAGCCTGCTGATCCGCGACCCCAAGGACACCCTGGAAGTCTACGGCGGCGACGACCTGGCCCTGCGCGAAGGTTACCGCGCGCTGATCGGCGCACTCGAGCGTGACCCGAGCACCTTGCAACGTGAGCCGCTGCGCTATGCCTTGTCGATGCTCGGTCTCGAGCGCCAACTGGCCAAGCGCGACGACCTGCTCGAGACCATTGGCAAACGCCTGCCGCAGATTCAATCCCAGGTGGAACACTTCGGCCCAGCCCACGAAAACGTGATCGCCGCCGTGGGTGCGCTGTACCAGGACACCTTGAGCACCTTGCGCCAGCGGATCCAGGTCCACGGCGACATGCGCAACCTGCAACAACCGAACAACGCCTCGAAAATCCGCGCGCTGCTCCTGGCCGGTATTCGTTCGGCGCGGTTGTGGCGCCAGTTGGGCGGTCATCGTTGGCAGCTGGTCATCAGCCGTCGCAAATTGCTCAAAGAGCTTTACCCGTTGATGCGCAACGAATAAGTCGTACCAACGGGCCCTTTTCAAGCCGTTACGCGTAATACGCCGGTCAGTTGGCAACGGACCGGCGGATTTTTTCATGTATGATACGCGCCCCATTTCGTTGCCCGACTGTCCGAGAACACCCCATGCAGCTCTCTTCGCTCACTGCGGTTTCCCCTGTTGACGGCCGCTACGCCGGCAAAACCCAGGCCCTGCGCCCTATTTTCAGCGAATACGGCCTGATCCGTGCTCGTGTACTGGTTGAAGTGCGCTGGCTCCAGCGCCTGGCCGCTCACCCCGCCATCAGCGAAGTGCCGGCGTTCTCCGCCGAAGCCAACGCCGTGCTCAACACCCTGGCGGAAAACTTCTCCCTGGAACACGCTGAGCGTGTCAAAGAGATCGAGCGCACCACCAACCACGACGTAAAAGCCATCGAGTACCTGCTCAAGGAACAGGCGGCCAAGCTGCCGGAACTGGCCCAGGTCAGCGAGTTCATCCACTTTGCCTGCACCAGCGAGGACATCAACAACCTGTCCCATGCCCTGATGCTGCGCGAAGGCCGTGATGACGTCATGCTGCCGCTGATGCGCCAGACCGCCGAAGCTATCCGCGAACTGGCGATCCGTTTCGCCGCCGTGCCGATGCTATCGCGCACCCACGGCCAGCCGGCGTCGCCGACCACCCTGGGCAAAGAACTGGCCAACGTGGTGTACCGCCTGGAACGTCAGATCGCACAGGTCGCCGCCGTGCCATTACTGGGCAAGATCAACGGCGCTGTCGGCAACTACAACGCGCACCTGTCGGCCTACCCCGAGATCGACTGGGAAGCCAATGCCCGCGCCTTCATCGAAGACGAGCTGGGCCTGGGCTTCAACCCGTACACGACGCAGATCGAACCGCACGACTACATCGCCGAGCTGTTCGACGCCATTGCACGCTTCAACACCATCCTGATCGACTTCGATCGCGATATCTGGGGCTACATCTCCCTGGGCTACTTCAAGCAGCGCACTATTGCCGGCGAAATCGGTTCGTCGACCATGCCGCACAAGGTCAACCCGATCGACTTCGAAAACTCCGAAGGCAACCTCGGCATCGCCAACGCCCTGTTCCAGCACCTGGCCAGCAAGTTGCCGATCTCCCGCTGGCAGCGCGACCTGACCGACTCCACCGTACTGCGCAACCTCGGCGTCGGCTTTGCCCACAGCGTGATCGCGTACGAAGCCAGCCTCAAAGGCATCAGCAAGCTTGAGCTCAACGAGCAGAAGATCGCCGCTGACCTGGACGCTTGCTGGGAAGTGCTGGCCGAGCCGATCCAGACCGTGATGCGCCGCTATAACATCGAAAACCCGTACGAGAAGCTCAAAGAGTTGACGCGTGGCAAGGGCATCAGCCCTGAAGCGCTGCAAACTTTCATCGACGGCCTGGACATGCCAGCCGCTGCCAAGGCCGAGCTGAAACTGCTCACCCCGGCCAACTACATCGGCAACGCCGTGGCCCAAGCCAAACGCATCTGATTACCGCAAGACCCCTGAGACGCCCGGCCGCGCCGGGCGTTTTTATTCCAGTCTGAAAAGTGCTTTTTTTCAATAGGTTACACATGAATCCTGATATCCCTCTTCAACTTCTGGGCGGCATCACGGCACGGGAGTTCCTGCGCGACTACTGGCAGAAAAAACCCCTGCTGATCCGCCAGGCCATCCCTGACTTCGAAAGCCCGATCGACGCCGACGAACTGGCCGGCCTCGCCTTGGAAGAGGAAGTCGAGTCGCGCCTGGTGATCGAGCATGGCGAACGCCCATGGGAGCTACGTCGCGGTCCGTTCGCCGAAGACACCTTCAGCACCCTGCCTGAGCGCGAGTGGACCCTGCTGGTACAAGCGGTCGACCAGTTCGTGCCGGAAGTGGCCGATCTGCTGGAGCAGTTCCGCTTCCTGCCGAGCTGGCGCATCGACGACGTGATGATCAGTTTCGCTGCGCCGGGCGGCAGCGTGGGTCCACACTTCGACAACTACGATGTGTTCCTGCTGCAAGCCCAGGGCAAGCGCAACTGGAAGATCGGCCAAATGTGCAGCTCCGAAAGCCCGCTGCTGCAACACGCCGACCTGCGCATCCTCGCCGAATTCGAAGAAAGCGCCGAATGGGTACTGGAACCGGGCGACATGCTCTATCTGCCGCCACGCCTGGCACACTTCGGTATCGCTGAAGATGACTGCATGACCTACTCGGTAGGTTTCCGTGCACCGAGCGCCGCTGAAGTCCTGACCCACTTCACCGACTTCCTCAGCCAGTACCTGACCGACGAAGAGCGCTACACCGACGCCGATGCCCAACCAGCCGGCGACCCGCACCAGATCCAGAGCGACGCCCTGGACCGTCTCAAGAGCCTGCTGGCCGAGCACATGAGCGACGAGCGCATGCTGCTGACCTGGTTTGGCCAGTTCATGACCGAGCCGCGCTACCCGGAACTGGTTACCGGACCGGAAGACCTGTCGGAAGAAGACGTGGTGAGCAGCCTGGAAGACGGCGCCGTGCTGATTCGCAACCCGAGCGCGCGCCTGGCCTGGTCGGAAGTGGACGACGACCTGCTGCTGTTCGCCAGCGGCCAGAGTCGCTACCTGCCGGGCAAACTGCGCGAGCTGCTGAAGCTGATCTGCGCCGCCGACGCGCTGCACATCGAGAACCTCAGCCCATGGCTGGCGGACGAAGATGGCCGCGACCTGTTGTGCGAACTGGTCAAACAAGGAAGCCTGGGGTTTGCCGATGAATAAAATTCACGTAAGTGTCGCGGACTGGCAAAAGGATATCGCCGAGATTCGGCGCATTCGTGAAGCGGTATTTATCGCCGAACAATCGGTCCCACCAGAACTGGAGTGGGACGCAGACGACGCAGATGCAGTGCATTTCCTCGCATACGAGGGCGACTTCCCGATTGGCACCGCTCGCCTGCTGCCCAGCGGCGAGATCGGTCGCGTGTCGGTCCTCAAGGACTGGCGCGGGCTGAAGGTCGGCGACAAGCTGATGGAAGCCGTGATTGGCGAGGCCGAGAAACGCGGCCAGACCAAACAGTTCCTTAGCGCGCAGGTCTATGCGGCACCGTTCTATGAGCGACTGGGCTTCAAGATCACCAGCGAGGAATTCCTGGAAGTCGGGATTCCGCATGTCGACATGGTGCGCGGGGACGCCGCGTTCATTCAGGAAACACGCGTTATCGTTGACGTTTTTCGCGAGCAAGCTCGCTCCTACAGAAGGCGATGTAGGCTTAACTGACTGGCGTTCGGGCTTGCCCCCTTCCACATTTTGAAGTGTTGCTTTAACCGCGCAGGGCCTTAAGTTTGGCGAGCACCCCTTCCGCCGTCTGCTCGCCCATCAACTGCTCACGCACCTTGCCCTTGTCATCGATGATGTACGTCACCGGCAACGCCTCGCTGCGCGGAATATCGAAGATCCCATCCGGGTTCTGCGCCAGCACCGTGAACTTGATGCCCAGCTTGTCACTGGCTTCCTTCAGTTCCGCACCCTGCACATTGTCGAAATTGACCCCGAACACGCCGACGTTCTGCCCTTTCAATTGTTCTGACAAGGCGTTGAGCTCCGGAATTTCAGTACGGCAAGGGCCACACCATTCCGCCCAGTAATTGACCACCAACCATTGCTTGTCCAGGCGCTCGGCCGCAACCTTCTGGCCGTACTGGTCAACGCCATAGTCATTGCCGCAGCCGCTGAGCAGCAGGGTTGTGATGATCGCCAATGCACCGATCAGTCGCCTTGTCATGGGGTAATCCTTCGCAAAAATGAACGTTCACTGCGACCTATCGCCTCTTACGGTTTAAGGACGGGCCGCAGCGCAGGTAGAATACCCGCCACCTTACGCAAGATGCGACCCGCACATGACCGATCTGACGCTTTATCACAACCCGCGCTGCTCGAAATCCCGCGGTGCGCTCGAACTGCTCGAAGCGCGCGGCCTTGCCCCCACCGTCGTGCGCTACCTCGAAACCCCGCTGGACGCCACACAATTGAAGGCCCTGCTGGCCAAGCTGGGCGTCAGCGCACGTCAATTGCTGCGCACCGGCGAAGATGAATACAAGGCCCTGAACCTGGCGGATGCCAGCCTGACTGAAGCCCAGTTGATCGCCGCCATTGCCGCGCATCCAAAGTTGATGGAGCGCCCGATCCTGGAAACCGCCGACAAGGCCATCATCGGCCGCCCGCCAGAGAACGTGCTGGAGATCCTGCCGTGACGGCGCCGTATGTGCTGGTGTTGTATTACAGCCGCAATGGCTCGGTCAGCGAAATGGCCCGGCATATTGCCCGAGGCATCGAGTTGGGCGGACTGGAAGCGCGCTTGCGCACCGTGCCAGCCATCTCCACCGAATGCGAAGCCGTGGCGCCGAGCATTCCCGATGAAGGCGCACTCTATGCGAGCCTGGATGACCTCAAGCACTGCTCGGGCCTGGCGCTGGGCAGCCCGACACGCTTCGGCAACATGGCCGCACCGTTGAAATACTTTATCGACAGCACCAGCAACCTGTGGCTCACCGGCGCCCTGGTCGGCAAGCCGGCGGGTGTATTCACCTCCACCGCCAGCCTGCACGGTGGCCAGGAGACCACGCTGATGTCGATGCTGCTACCGCTGCTGCACCACGGCATGCTGATCACCGGCCTGCCTTACAGCGAACAGGCACTGCTCGACACCCAGGGCGGCGGTACGCCTTATGGCGCCAGCCACCACGCCGGGCCCGACGGCAAGCGCCTGCTCGACCCCCATGAAATTGCGCTGTGCAAGGCCCTTGGCCTGCGCCTGGCAAAAACCGCGGCACTGTTGGAGAACGGCCGTGGCCAGGAAGCCTAAGGTCCTGCCCCCACAGGCGTGGCTCGAACCGCGGGTCAAGGTCGCGCGCGCCCTGAGCCTGTTGGCGTTTTTCGGGTTGGTGGGGTTGCTGTGCATTTACTACCTGTTCGTGGCCGACCTGCATGGCGCACGCCCATGGGTGATCCTGCTGATCGAACTGGTGCCGCTGCTGGTACTGGCGCCGGGAATGCTCATCGGCAGCGCTCGCGGGCATTCGTGGATGTGCTTCGTGGTGAATTTGTATTTCATCAAGGGCGCGCTGGCGGCGTATGACCCGAACCGCCAGTGGTTCGGCGTTCTGGAAATGCTGGCGAGCCTGGCGCTGTTTTGTACGGCGCTGCTGTATGTGCGTTGGCGGCACCAACTGAATCGCCGGCTGGCCGAGTAACGCGGGGCAAGCGGGCTTGTGGTGGCGAGCGGGCTTGCCCTAATGCCGTTCAGTTAAGGCTTTTTTGTAGGAGCGAGCTTGCTCGCGAAAAACTCACAGGCGCCACATCGCCTTCTGTAGGAGCGAGCTTGCTCGCGAAAAACGTCAACGATAACGCGTGTTTCCTGAATGAACGCGGCGTTTGTGAGTTTTTCGCGAGCAAGCTCGCTCCTACAAAAAGCCTTAACTGACTAGCGTTCGGGCTTGCCCCCTCCCACATTTGGATCCCATCAATCCATAGATTGGGGGTTCAACCCTCTTCGAGCCACAGGCGAATGGGCTTGCCTTCGGCCGGCCAGAAGCGGGTCTGTTCGATCGGCGAGGTATCCCAGCGCTCGACGCCTTGCAGGGCCTGGAAGAAGCGGTGTTCCTGCTCCATCAATGCCTCGGCGCAGAGTTTGCGGGTGCTGCCGAGCTTGCCGAAGCTGAGCTTGTCGCCCTTGACGGTGTACGGCGCGAACCAATGGTTGCAGCCGCCGTTGCCATAGGCACGGCCGTCAGATCCCAGGGTGACGGTGAGGTGGGCGTAATCCATCAGCGGCCGCTCGCCAATCCATTCCACCACGTAGCTGTGATCCTGCTTGAGCTTGGCCGTGTCGCCGGCGCAGCCTGTCAATGCCGTACCGAGGACGGCGAGCAGAAGCGGGCCTTTCATTGCGCAGCCTGCTGGCATTTCGGGCAGCGGTGTTTGTCGCCTTCGTGGGTCCAGCCTAACTCGGCAATGCGCGCGTTGGCGGCCGGCTGCAGCGGCTCCTTGGTCAGCTTGGTTTCCACCGCGAATTCAAACTCCAGCACAGCGTCGCAGCTGTCGCAGTTGACCTTCCAGGTGTGAATCTCCAGCTCGCCGAATTTCGGCCCCTGGGCCATGGCAACCCATTGGCCCGCCGGGCGGATGGAGTAGCGCGCATCACCTTCGACGGTGAGGCGCATCGACAGGGTTTTACTGCCGCGCAGGGTGACGATCAGTACGTCGCCATGCTTGATCGAGCCCCCGTTGCCGGTGACCTGGTAACGGCCCGGCACCAAGGCGCGGCATTCGATCAGGGTGTGTTGCGGGCTCAGCAAGCTGAAGCGGAAATCGTGTTCGGCCATGGATCCTCCAAATAGGCGCGGCATCCTATCACGGGTGCCGCTCGATCATGAGCCGGGTATGTGACCGCTGATCATCCCTCGACCAGGTTTTGTGCCCGGCCGTCGGCCCATGCCGCGATATTGGCCAGGGTGGTGCCGGCGATCGCTGCCAGCGCTTCACGGGTGAGGAAGGCCTGGTGCGCGGTGATGATTACATTGGGGAAGGTCAGCAGGCGGGCGAGGACGTCGTCCTGCAAGGGCAGGTCCGAGCGGTCCTCGAAAAACAGTTGGGCTTCTTCCTCGTACACGTCCAGCCCCAGATAGCCGAGTTGGCCCTCCTTGAGCGCTTCGATCAGCGCCGGGGTGTCCACCAGGCCGCCTCGTCCGGTATTGATCAGCATCGCACCGGGTTGCATCTGCGACAGGGAACGGGCGTTGATCAGGTGTTTGCTGTCGGCTGTCAGCGGGCAATGCAGGCTGATGATCTGCGCCTGGGCCAGCAGCTCGGGCAGGCTCACATAGCGAGCGCCAAGAGCCAGGACGTGGGGGTTAGGGAAGGGGTCGTAGGCCAGCAGTGTGCAGCCGAAACCGGCCATGATTTTGGCGAACGTCGCGCCGATCTGCCCGGTGCCGACCACGCCCACCGTCTTGCCCACCAGATCGAAGCCCGTCAGGCCGTGCAGGCTGAAATCGCCGTCGCGGGTGCGGTTGTAAGCGCGGTGCAGGCGGCGGTTGAGGGCAAGGATCAATGCCACGGCGTGTTCGGCCACGGCGTGAGGCGAGTAGGCGGGGACGCGCACGATGGTCAGCCCCAGGCGTTTGGCGGCGGCCAGGTCGACATGGTTATAGCCGGCCGAACGCAGGGCGATCAGGCGCGTGCCGCCGCGGGCCAAATGTTCCAGCACCGGGGCGCTGAGATCGTCGTTGATGAAGGCGCAGACCACTTCGTGGTGTTCGGCCAGGGCGACGGTGTCGAGGTTGAGGCGGGCCGGCTGGAATTGCAGTTCCAGGCCCGCGGGCAAGGGCTCACCGAGAAAACTGTCGCGGTCGTAGGCCTGGCTGCTGAAAAGGATGATGCGCATTGAATAGCTCCCTGCATTAAGGTGGATCAGACACTGACCCGCGCTTCACTGGCCAGTCGTGCAATGGCCATGTCCAGTTCGTCCAGCGCGGCCACGGCCTTGGCATCGTCCTGCTTGAGCAGGGTTTCGGCACGTTGGCAGGCAGCACGCAGTTGCGGCACGCCGCAGTAGCGCGTGGCGCCATGCAGGCGGTGGACGCGCTCGATCAAGGCATGGTTGTCGTTGGCCTCGCGGGCAACGGTGATGGCCAGGCGGTCGGCTTCCAGGGATGCCAGCAGCATCGCGAGCATGTCCGCCGCCAAGTCAGTCTTGCCGGCGGCCAGGCGCAAGCCTTCCTCGTGATCGAGCACCAGCAGTTGCACGCCGGGCCCCAGATTGTCGGACGAGCGCTCCGGCCCCTGGTTGCGCAGGGCCAGGCCGGTCCACTTCAACACCACCTGGGCCAGTTGCCGCTCGCTGATCGGCTTGGTCAGGTAGTCGTCCATACCGCTTTGCAGCAGGGCGCGTTTTTCATTGGCCATGGCGTGGGCCGTGAGGGCCACCACCGGCAGGGGCGTGCCATTGCGCTCGCTTTCCCATTGGCGAATCGCCTCGGTGCTCTGGCGACCATCCATGCCCGGCATTTGGACGTCCATCAATACCAGGTCGAAGGTTTCCTGCTTGACCGCCTCGATGGCCGCGTAACCGCTTTCTACCGCCTGGACCTTGGCACCCATGTCTTCCAGCAGGGTTTGCACCAGCAACAGGTTGGCCGGATTGTCGTCCACGCATAACACACGAGGTGCGCGGCTGGACAACGGCTCGCCCGGCTCGCTACGCGATGGGCGTGGGCTGATCAGGTCGGCCAGCGCGCGGCGCAGCTTGCGCGTACAGGCCGGCTTGGCCTGCAACTGGCTGTTAGGGTTGGGCACCGACTGGTTGAATAGCATTTGCTCGGTGGTCGGGCACAGCACCAGGACTTTGCAGCCCAGGTGTTCGAGGTCCCACAGGTGCTGGTTGAGACGCTCGGGCGGAATGTCATTGGCGGTGACGCCGAGCACGGCGAGGTCGATCGCCTGTTCGGTCTGGTGGGCGCTGGTGATGCCGTTGGTCAAGCTTTCCAGGGTATTGAACGGGGTGACTTCCAGGCCGCAGTCTTCCAATTGATGTTGCAGGGCCTGGCGCGCCAGTTCGTGGTTTTCCAGGACCGCCACGCGATGGCCGAGCAACGGCGCACAGGGCAGGTCTTCGACATCATCGCGGGTCTTGGGCAGGTTCAGGCTGATCCAGAACTCCGAGCCTTCGCCCGGTGTGCTGTCTACACCGATTTCACCGCCCATCTGCTCGATCAGGCGCTTGGAGATCACCAGGCCCAGGCCGGTGCCGCCGGGCTGGCGCGACAGTGAGTTGTCCGCCTGGCTGAACGCCTGGAACAGTGCGCGCACATCCTGGTTGGACAAGCCAATACCGGTGTCCTGCACGCTGATGCGCAGTTGCACGCTGTCTTCCTGTTCGTCCTCGATCATCGCGCGGGCAACGATGGTGCCTTCACGGGTGAACTTGATCGCATTGCTGATCAGGTTGGTCAGGATCTGCTTGAGGCGCAGCGGGTCGCCGACCAGCGCCAGCGGGGTGTCGCGGTACACCAGGCTCACCAATTCCAACTGCTTGGCATGGGCGGCAGGGGCGAGGATGGTCAGGGTGTCTTGCAGCAGGTCGCGCAGGTTGAAGGGCACGCTGTCGAGGACCAGCTTGCCGGCCTCGATTTTCGAGAAGTCGAGGATTTCGTTGATGATGCCCAACAGGTTGTCGGCAGATTTTTCGATGGTGCCCAGGTAGTCCAACTGGCGTGGGGTCAGTTCGCTTTTTTGCAGCAGGTGGGTGAAACCGAGGATGCCGTTGAGCGGGGTACGGATTTCATGGCTCATATTGGCCAGGAACTCCGACTTGATACGGCTGGCCTCCAGGGCTTCCTTGCGTGCCAGGTCCAGCTCGATGTTCTGGATCTCGATGGTTTCCAGGTTTTGGCGCACGTCTTCGGTCGCCTGGTCGATGCTGTGCTGCAATTCTTCCTGGGCGTTCTGCAGGGTCTCGGCCATGCGGTTGATGCCTGAGGCGAGCTGGTCCAGCTCCTGGCTGCCCAGCGGCGGCAGGCGCGTTTCCAGGTTGCCGTCCTTGAGCTGGGCGACGGCTTGTTTGATCTGGCCAATCGGCGAGTTGATGGTACGACTGATACGCAGCGCCAGGGCGGCAGTGCAGATCAAGCCGATAGCGATCAACAGCAGGCTGGCGAACAGGCTGCGATAGCCACGCAGCAACATGCCGTTGTGGGACAGTTCCACCTCGACCCAGCCCAGCAGGCGGTCGGATTCATCGGGGATCAGGTCGCCCGCCAGGTTGCGATGACGGCCAAACACCGGCAGCAGATAGCGGGTGGCGTCGTTGCCGGTGCGCTGCAACAGGTGGGAACTGTTGCCGGTCGGCGGCTGGTTGAGCATGGTCGGGCCGGCGTGGGCCAGGGACACGCGATCCGGCGCTAAGAAGGACACGGCGCGTACGTCGGGCTGTTCCAGGGATTGGGTGGCGATGCGTTCCAGCAGGTCGGTGTTCTTGTTGCTTAGGGCCGGCGCGACCAGCGGTGCCAACTGTTCGGCGATCATTTCGCCGCGTTGCAGTAATTGGGTTTGCAGCTCAGAAAGTTGCATCCAGGTGAAATAGCCCCCCAGCAACAAGGCCATCAGGCTGGTCGGTAACAAGGTCAGCAACAGTACGCGGCCTTTTATCCCCATTCTTCTAAGCACGCCACTCTCCTGCTTCCACACTGAAATCAATTGTCCCGCGCGGGCATCCGGCCCGCGCCACGTGCGCAGTGTAGCCATTTGCGCGGCCTGGAATCTTGCAAATTAATGATACATCGCAGTCTTCAGGCCATTTCGCGCCGCTCGGCGATTGCCTGGGGCGGGGTAATCTTGAATAATTAGTATTTGAGAATGACTTGCAGACGCTAATGAATCCCGCGGCAGTTAGCCTACCCAATATCCTGACCATCGAAGATGACCCTGTGCTCGGTGCCTACGTCCACGAGCATTTGGGGCACTGCGGGTTTCAGGTCACTTGGTGCCAGAACGGCCAGCAAGGCTTGCAACTGGCGCGTAGCCAAGTGTTCGACGTGGTGTTGATGGATATTTTGCTGCCGGGGCTGGATGGCTTGTCGATCCTCACGCACTTGCGCCAGCATCACGCGACGCCGGTCATCCTGATGTCTGCCTTGGGCGCCGAGGCTGACCGCATCAACGGCTTTCGCCTGGGCGCGGACGATTACCTGCCCAAGCCGTTCAGCATGATTGAACTGCGGGTGCGCATCGAAGCCATCCTGCGCCGCGTGGCCTTGGACCGTCGGCCGTTGCCGACGCAGCAAGCGATGCGCGACGACGCACGCACCCTGCGCTTTGATGATGAGCTGTGCGATGTCGTCTATCAGGCGCAGTGGGCCGGACTGACCCGCAGTGAATACCGTCTGCTGGAAACCCTGCACCGCAACGGGGAAGAGGTCCTGAGCAAGGCCTTCCTTTATCAACATGTGTTGCAGCGCGGCTATGCACCCCACGACCGCAGCCTCGATATGCACATCAGCCAGATGCGTCGCAAGCTCAAGGCCACCGGCTACAGCGAGCGCGAAGTGCGCACGGTGTGGGGCAAGGGTTATGTACTGAGCGGTCACGATGACGCTGTTTGAGCGGCCATTGCAGCGGCTTCCGGGCAAGCATTCGATATTCTGGAAGCTGGCGTGCCTGCTGATTGCTTTCTGCTTGCTGATGATCTGGCTCAGTTGGTCGTGGGGCCGGTACATGGAGGAGCAGAACGCCTTCCTGGCGGACAAGTCCCGCGAGATTCTCAGGGGCTACGCGGCGGGTGCCGAGTTGGCCTTCAGCACCCAGGGGCGTGCCGGCGTGGATGCTTGGCTGCAATTGATGGCAACGCGTGAAAGCACTTGGGTCGGCGTGATCGGCAATGACCTGCAGTCACTCAGCAGCGCGCCACTGAACGATAAGGAAAGCCAGCGCCTGACTTTTTTGCGCGGCCTGGATTGGCCGGTCAGCCGCCATGTCAAAGGCTTGCCCTGGATGAAGGTGCCGTTTCCCGTCGACCCCAGCGTCGGCTCGCTGGTCATCGAACTGCCCCAACGCTTTATGCCGGGGCAATACCAGCTGTTCTGGCGGGTGGTGACCAATGGCATGATCCCAGGCCTGTTTACCCTGTTGCTGTGCATCGGCCTTTATCGGCTGCTGATCATGCCTCTCAACCAGCTGCGCGAGCAGGCCAACGCCTGGCGTGCCGATCAATTGAATACCCGTCTGTCCCACGATGCCACCAGTCGCCAGGATGAACTCGGCGAATTGGGGCGCGCCTTTGACCAGATGTCCGAGCGCCTGCAAGGCACAGTGGTGGTGCAACGGCAACTGCTGCGGGACATGTCCCATGAACTGCGCACGCCGTTAAGCCGTTTGCGGGTGGCCTGTGACAGTGAGCGAGACCTGACGCAACTGCGTGAGCGGCTGGGACGGGAGATCGATGCCATGCAACGCCTGGTGGATGACAGCCTGCAACTGGCCTGGCTGGATACCGAGCGGGCGCCGCTGCCGGTGGAAAACATCCAGGTGCAAGCGCTGTGGGACATGCTCAGCGAGAACGCCTGTTTTGAAAGCGACTGGCCAGCCACGCGCCTGCCGTGTGTGGTCGGGGCTGATTGCTGGGTGCGCGGCAACCTGAATGCCTTGGCCCAGGCGCTGGAAAATATCCTGCGCAACGCCATACGACATTCCCCTGTGGGCGGGATTGTGTGGCTTGATGGACGCCGTGATGGCGAGTACTGGCACCTGTGGCTGGAAGATCAGGGCGGGGGAATTGATGAGGGCGATCTGGAACGGATCTTTGCGCCGTTCACCCGGCTGGAGGGTTCTCGCCCCGGCGACGGCGGCTTCGGACTGGGCTTGAGCATCGCGCGCAATGCCGTGCAACGCCAGGGCGGCAGCCTCTGGGCGGAAAACGCCGGGCAGGGCTTGCGCGTGCACCTGCGGTTGCCGGCCCGCGCGGATTAACCGCGGCGCTGTTTGCGTTTCTTCCATTGGTGCGCGACCCACCAGCGCCAGTAAATCATGGTCAGGCAATAGGCCAGCGCACCCAATACCAGGCCCAACACCACCGAACCCAGCAGGAACGGCTGCCACAGCGTGCTCAGCTGACCGCTGATCCATTCCCAGGTCAGGTCATCGGGCAGGCTGCGCGGCGGCACATTCATCAGCCACGCGCCGGTCATGTAGGTACAAAAGAACACCACCGGCATGGTGATCGGGTTGGTCAGCCACACCAGGCTGATGGCAATGGGCATATTGCCGCGCACCGCGATTGCCAGCACCGCAGCCAGCAGCATCTGCAAGGGGATCGGGATAAACGCCGCGAACAAGCCCACGGCCATGGCACGCGCCACCGAGTGTCGGTTCAGGTGCCAGAGGTTCGGGTCATGCAGCAAGGTGCCAAGAAACTGTAATGACTTGTGTTCCCTGATACTGGTGGGGTCGGGCATGTACCGTTTGAATAAGCGCCGGGGCATAAGGGGTCCAGGTCAGTTCGAGGGGCAAGTATGCCCGCATTCTATAAACAGAAAATTCAGACTTTGTGACAAAACATCATAGGCGTTGCTCGGTGTCCGGCTAAGACTGAGTGGATCACTTGGAAGGGATGATTCATGAAGACAGGGATGTTCGCGCTCGCGCTGGGGCTGCTCGCCTTGCGTTTTTTACCCGCGTTGCCGCCTGCCGCGGGGGTGTTGGCCATGTGCGTGCTGGCGTTGATGCTGCTGCCGTTTCGCAGCCACCCACTGGCGTTCTTTCTGCTGGGCTTGAGTTGGGCGTGCATCAGCGCGCAGTGGGCGCTGGATGACCGCCTGCAACCGGCGCTCGATGGCCAGACGCGCTGGGTGGAGGGCCGTGTGACCGGGTTGCCGCAGCAGACCAGCACGGGCGTGCGTTTCGAACTGACCGACGGCCGGTCCCCCAAGGCGCGTTTACCCAAGCGTATTCGCGTGGCCTGGCATGGCGGGCCACCGGTGCGCAGTGGGGAGCGCTGGCGCTTGGCCGTGACGCTCAAGCGGCCATCCGGCGTGCTCAACTTCCATGGCTTTGATCATGAGGCCTGGCTGTTGGCCCAGCGCATCGGTGCCACCGGCTCGGTGAAAGACGGTGAGCGTTTGGCGCCGACGCGCAACGCTTGGCGCGACGCGGTCCGCCAACGACTGATGGCGGTGGATGCCCAAGGCCGCGAGGCCGGGCTGGCCGCCTTGGTGCTGGGCGATGGCTCGGGGCTGGCCGCCGAGGATTGGCGTGTGTTGCAGGACACCGGTACGGTGCACCTGCTGGTGATATCCGGCCAGCATATTGGCTTGCTGGCGGGGTTGATCTATGGGCTGGTCACACTGCTGGCGCGCTACGGTTGCTGGCCCCCCGCCTGGCCGTGGCTGCCTTGGGCGTGTGGCCTGGCATTTGCTGCCGCGCTGGGCTACGGCCTGCTGGCGGGGTTCGGAGTGCCGGTGCAAAGGGCCTGCGTGATGGTGGGGCTGGTATTGCTGTGGCGTTTGCGTTTTCGCCATTTGGGCGCCTGGTGGCCATTGTTACTGGCATTTAATGGCGTGCTGATCCTTGAGCCTTTGGCCAGCCTGCAGCCGGGGTTCTGGTTGTCGTTCGCGGCTGTCGCGGTATTGGTGCTGGCATTCGGTGGGCGTTTGGGGCGGTGGAGCGCCTGGCAAGCCTGGACCCGTCCCCAGTGGTTGATCGCGATCGGCCTGTTTCCGCTGTTGCTGGTGCTGGGGCTGCCCATCAGTCTCAGCGCGCCGTTGGCTAACCTGTTTGCCGTGCCATGGATCAGCCTGGTGGTGTTGCCCTTGGCATTGTTGGGCACTGTGCTGGTGGCGGTGCCCTTTGTGGGGGAGGGGCTGTTATGGCTGGCGGGTGGGGCGCTGGATGGGTTGTTCCGCGCCTTGGCGTTGCTGGCCGGGCACCTGCCGGCATGGATACCGGCCGAGGTGCCGATGGGCTATTGGCTGGTGAGCGTCGCGGGTGCAGTGTTACTGCTGTTGCCCAGGGGCGTACCGTTACGACCGATGGGGTGGCCGATGCTGTTGTTGGCGGTGTTTCCGCCGCGGGAGCCGGTGCCCCATGGGCAGGTTGAGGTGGTGCAACTGGATGTCGGTCAGGGGCAGGCGCTGGTGCTGCGCACCCGTCATCACACCTTGCTCTACGATGCGGGCCCGCGCTCGGGGGAAGTCGATCTTGGCGCGCGTGTGGTATTGCCGTCATTGAGAAAACTCGGGGTGGAGGTATTGGACATGATGCTGCTCAGCCACGCCGACGCCGACCATGCCGGCGGTGCGGCGGCTATTGCCCGTGGGCTGCCGATCAGACGGGTAGTCGGAGGCGAAACACGAGGCTTGCCGGCGTTTCTCGGCACTGAACCCTGTGTCAGCGGTGAACAGTGGGAGTGGGATGGGGTGTCATTTGAACTGTGGCAGTGGCCAGATGCTATTAGTGGTAACCCGAAATCCTGTGTATTACAGGTCCAGGCCAAGGGTGAGCGCATGTTGCTCACGGGGGATATTGATCGCGCCGCCGAGCGGGCTTTTCTTGCCTCGCCCTTGGCTGTGCGGACCGATTGGTTGCAGGCGCCCCATCATGGCAGCCGCAGTTCTTCGTCCTGGCCCTTTGTGCAGCGGCTGGCGCCCACGGCGGTGCTGATTTCCAGGGGGCGAGGCAACGCGTTCGGCCACCCCCACCCCCAGGTGATGGAACGCTACCGGGCACTGGGTACCCAGGTTTATGACAGTGCTGAACAAGGGGCTGTGCGTGTGCAATTGGGGGCGTTCCTGCCACCGACTGTTGCGCGCAGTCAACGCCGTTTCTGGCGCGAAGCGTTACCGTAATCCTGCGTTACCAAAGACCGGAGCCCGTGAGAGGCGGGTCCATGGCCGACGAACCCTGCTGCCGAACCTATATGGTAAAGTGGCGCACTTTTTCGAGGGGACATTCACTGTGTGGGAATTGGTCAAATCCGGCGGCTGGATGATGTTGCCGATCATCATGAGTTCCATCGCCGCACTCGGCATCGTTGCCGAACGCCTGTGGACCCTGCGCGCCAGTCGCGTCACCCCGGAGCATCTGCTGGGGCAGGTCTGGGGCTGGATCAAGAACAAGCAACTGGACAAGCAAAAGCTCAAGGAGCTGCGCGCCCATTCACCGCTGGGTGAAATTCTCGCCGCCGGCCTGGCCAACTCCAAGCATGGTCGCGAGATCATGAAGGAGTGCATTGAAGAAGCGGCTGCCCGCGTCATCCATGAGCTGGAGCGCTACATCAACGCCCTGGGTACCATCGCGGCCATGGCGCCGTTGCTCGGCCTGCTGGGCACGGTGTTGGGCATGATCGATATTTTCAGCGCCTTCACGGGCTCCGGCATGACCACCAACGCTGCCGTGCTGGCCGGCGGTATTTCCAAGGCATTGATCACCACGGCCGCGGGCCTGATGGTCGGTATTCCCTCGGTGTTCTTCCATCGCTTCCTGCAGCGCCGCATCGATGAACTGGTGGTGGGCATGGAGCAGGAAGCCATCAAGCTGGTGGAAGTGGTGCAGGGCGACCGTGATGTGGACCTGGTCGAGGGCAAAGCGTGAAATTTCGCCGCAAGCAACGGGAAAATGTCGATATCAACCTTGCGTCGCTGATTGACGTGGTGTTTATCCTGCTGCTGTTTTTTGTCGTCACCACCACCTTCACCCGACAGACCGAGCTGCGCGTCGACTTGCCGGAAGCAGTGAGCGGGTCGCCGGCCGAGGACCAGGAGGTCAAGCAACTGGACATCGCCATCAGCGCCGACGGGGTGTTTTCGGTTAACAATCAGTTGCTGGAAAAAAACGACCTCAATAGCCTGATGGAGGCCTTGCAGAAGGAATCCGGTGGCGACACCAAGATGCCCCTGTCCATCAGTGCCGATGGCAAGACCCAGCATCAAGCCGTGATCACCGCGATGGATGCCGCCGGCAAGCTGGGTTTCAGCCATCTGCGCATGTCCACGGTCGAGGCGGCGAGCCAACCCTGATGGCCATGTCCGATCGTTTGCTCAAGGCTTGGTACGAAGGTCATCCGGCGCTCACGCTGTTGCGGCCGCTGGAGTGTCTGTATCGCCGGGTGGTGCAGCGCAAGCGTGCGCGTTTCGTGGCGGGCGAGGGCGACATCTATCAATCGCCGGTGCCTGTGGTTGTGGTCGGTAATATCACCGTAGGAGGCACTGGCAAGACGCCGTTGATCCTATGGTTGATCGAGCATTGCCGGCGCAGTGGCTTGCGTGTGGGGGTGGTCAGTCGTGGGTATGGCGCCAAGCCGCCGCAGTTGCCATGGCGCGTCGAGGCCGACCAAAGCGCCGCAGTGGCCGGCGACGAGCCCTTGCTGATCGTGCAGCGCAGCGGTGTAGCACTGATGATCGATCCCGATCGCAGTCGCGCAGTGAAGGCCTTGCTGGCCAGTGACAACCTCGACCTGATCCTCTCTGACGACGGCCTGCAGCATTACCGCCTGGCTCGCGACCTTGAACTGGTGCTGATTGACGCCGCGCGCGGCTTGGGCAATCGCCGTTGCCTGCCGGCCGGGCCATTGCGCGAGCCGATGGAGCGCCTGCAGAGCGTTGATGCGCTGCTCTACAATGGTGCCACTACGGACCGCGACGACGGTTTTGCCTTTCGTCTGCTGCCCACCACGTTGGTCAATCTGCACAGCGGCGAGCACCAGTCGGTCGATCATTTTCCGATGGGCCAGCAGGTGCATGCGGTCGCTGGCATCGGCAACCCGCAACGTTTCTTCAACACCCTCGAGACGCTACACTGGCGTCCAATACCCCATGCTTTCGCCGACCACGCGCCCTACAGCGCCGAAGTCCTGAATTTCACGCCGTCATTACCACTGGTCATGACCGAGAAGGACGCGGTGAAGTGCCGCGCCTTTGCCCGGCCAGACTGGTGGTACCTTGCGGTGGATGCGGTACCGTCGCCGGCGTTTGTCGCTTGGTTCGACACGCAGTTGATGCGCCTGTTACCCGACCGCCTCTTGCCTTAAAACGCTTCTTTCCAGGAAACACTCATGGACACCAAACTGCTCGATATCCTCGCTTGCCCGATCTGCAAAGGCCCGCTCAAGCTCAGCGCCGACAAAACCGAGCTGATCAGCAAGGGCGCTGGCCTGGCTTATCCCATCCGTGATGGCATTCCGGTCATGCTGGAAAGCGAAGCTCGCACCCTGACTACCGATGAGCGCCTGGATAAATGACCACCGCCTTTACCGTTGTCATTCCCTCGCGATATGCCTCGACGCGCTTGCCGGGCAAGCCGCTGCAACTGATCGGCGACAAGCCGATGATCCAACTGGTGTGGGAACAGGCCTGCAAGAGCAGCGCCGAGCGAGTCGTGGTGGCGACCGATGACCCGCGGATCATCGAAGCCTGCAAAGGGTTTGGTGCCGAAGCGGTGCTGACCCGCGAAGACCATAATTCCGGTACCGACCGCCTGGCCGAAGTGGCCACCAAGCTTGGCCTGGCGCCCGATGCGATCGTGGTCAACGTGCAAGGCGACGAGCCGTTGATTCCACCGCGCGTGATTGACCAGGTGGCCGCCAATCTGGCGGCCCATGGCGAAGCGCGCATGGCGACCCTGGCCGAGCCGATCGAGGACATTGACACGCTGTTCAACCCGAACGTGGTCAAGGTGGTGAGCGATATCAACGGTCTGGCCCTGACATTCAGCCGTTCGACCTTGCCATGGGCGCGGGACGCGTTCGCCCAGAGTCGCGACGTGTTGCCGGAGGGCGTCCCGTATCGCCGCCATATCGGTATCTACGCCTACCGCGCCGGCTTCCTGCATGACTTCGTCAGTTGGGGCCCCTGCTGGTTGGAAAATACTGAATCCCTGGAGCAATTGCGTGCCTTGTGGCATGGCGTGCGCATCCACGTAGGCGATGCCCTGGAAGCTCCTCCTGCGGGCGTTGACACCCAGGAAGACCTCGAGCGCGTCCGTCGCCTGCTGGGGGCCTGATGGAGGTCCTGTTTGTCTGCCTGGGCAATATCTGCCGCTCGCCCACCGCAGAAGGCGTACTGCGCCATAAGTTGCGCGAAGCCGGGTTGGCCGACCAGGTCGACGTGGCATCTGCGGGGACCGGTGAGTGGCATGTCGGCAACCCGCCGGACCAGCGCAGTCAGCGTGCAGCGCTGCTGCGCGGTTATGACCTGTCGGCCCAGCGCGCCCAGCAGGTCTCTCGTGCCGACTTTGCGCGTTACGACCTGATCCTGGCCATGGACCACAGCAACCTGCGCAACCTCAAAGCGCTGCAGCCAGTGCAGGGCAAGGCGGAGCTGGACTTGTTCCTGCGTCGCTACGACGCCGAGGTGGACGAGGTGCCAGACCCTTATTACGAAGGTGAACAAGGCTTTGAACGGGTCCTGGACCTGATCGAGCGAGCCTGTGACTTATTGGTGATCGAATTGAAGGGGCGGTTATGACCTTGCACGTGCTTACGCAGGTGTCGCTCAAGCCATTCAACAGCTTTGGCATCGATGTGCGCGCCCAATTGTTCGCCGAGGCCCATAGCGACGACGATGTCCGTGAAGCGCTGGCCTGCGCTGCTGTGCATGCGTTACCGCTGCTGGTGATCGGCGGGGGCAGCAATTTGCTGCTGACCCAGGACATCCCGGCCTTGGTATTGCGCATGGCAACCCAGGGCATTCGCGTGCTGCACGATGATGGCCTGCACGTGGTGGTTGAGGCCGAAGCGGGCGAAGCCTGGCACCCGTTTGTGCTGTGGACCCTCGAACACGGCTTTTGCGGCCTGGAAAACCTCAGCCTGATCCCCGGCACCGTCGGTGCGGCACCGATGCAGAACATCGGCGCCTACGGCGTGGAGATCAAGGATGTGTTTGCCGGCCTCACGGCCCTGGATCGCCAGACCGGCGAGCTGCGGGATTTCAGCCTGCAAGAATGCCAGTTCGCCTACCGCGACAGCCTGTTCAAGCATGAGACCGGGCGCTGGCTGATTCTACGGGTGCGTTTTGCCCTCAGCCGCGCCAGCCATCTGAAACTAGACTACGGTCCAGTGCAGCAGCGCCTGGCCGGGCAGGGGATCACCGAGGCAACCCCGAGCGATGTCAGTCGGGCGATTTGCAGCATTCGTCGGGAAAAACTGCCGGATCCGGCGGAGCTGGGCAATGCGGGTAGTTTCTTCAAGAACCCATTGGTTTCCCAGGCGCTGGCCGAAGAGCTACGGGGCCTTTACCCGGACCTGGTGGCCTACCCCCAGGCGGACGGGCAGATGAAGCTCGCCGCCGGTTGGCTGATCGATAAGGCTGGCTGGAAGGGCTTTCGGGATGGCGACGCAGGTGTACATAAAATGCAGGCGTTGGTGCTGGTCAACTATGGCGGCGCCACAGGGCACGATATAGCGAACCTGGCGCTGCGTATCCAGCGCGATATCGCCGAACGCTTTAACGTCGAGCTGGAAATGGAGCCGAACCAGTACTGAGCATCCACGCCAAGCGCTGGAAACAAAAATGCCCCGCATCTTTCGATACGGGGCATTTTTTATTGCGGGATGAATCAGTCGTCGCGGCTCATGATGCCGAAGATCTGCAACAGGCTGATAAACAGGTTGTAGATCGACACATACAGGCTGATGGTCGCCATGATGTAGTTGCGTTCACCGCCGTGGATGATGGCGCTGGTCTGGAACAGGATGCACACCGACGAGAACAGCACGAACCCTGCGCTGATTGCCAGTTGCAGGCCACTGATCTGGAAGAACATGCCCGCGACCACCGCGGCCAGCAACACGAAGAAGCCAGCGGTGATGAAACCACCCAGGAAGCTCATGTCCTTGCGGGTAATCAGCACGTAGGCCGACAGACCACCAAATACCAGGGCGGTCATGGCAAACGCCGAGCTGACCACTTCCGCACCGCCGGCCATGCCCAGGTAACGGTTAAGGATCGGGCCGAGGATAAAGCCCATGAAACCGGTCAACGCAAAGGCCGACACCAGGCCCCAGGCCGAGTCACGCAGCTTGTTGGTCAGGAAGAACAGGCCATAGAAACCGATCAACACGACAAAGATATTCGGATAGCCAACACGCATCTGTTGGGCCACGAACGCCATTACGCCGCTGAATGCGAGGGTAAGGGCGAGCAAGCCGTACGTGTTGCGCAAGACGCGGCTGACTTCAAGCTGCTCAGCCTGCGCGTTACCATTCACTGCGTAATTCTGTTCGCGCATGGCGACACTCCTTCAGTTTTGAAACGTTCAGTCGCAAAGATCATAACAGACGCTCTGTAACAAGCGATGGCGAGAGTTTGACAGTGTGTTTCATTCGGGTATTATGGCGCCCGCTGAGACGGGATGGGCTACTATAATCCTGTGACGCGCAAGGGAAATTGGCAGAGTGGTTGAATGCACCGGTCTTGAAAACCGGCGGACGTTAATAGCGTCTCCAGGGTTCGAATCCCTGGTTTCCCGCCACGAACTCAACAAAATCAAGGGCTTAGATGAAAATCTAGGCCCTTTTTTTGTGTTTTTTCGGACGAGAGATGGGGTAGGGCGTGCCACTCCCTGGATAAAATGAGGTGGTCTCTAAGAGTGCAACAATTCCAGTGACCCTAAAGCAGCCAATCATCATCAGCGCCTGCGTGTCAGGGATTACAGCTCAGCTGATTGCACAAATCCCTGAAGCCAAACATCAAGCGGCGATTACCCCCTATTGCATCAACGGTGACCTTTGGATAAGGATTTCGGCTTCAGGCTCGACAAAGCCGACCACTGAAGTCTGGGAAAATGCTGATCTAGATGAGCAAGGTCTCCCTTCTTCTTGGCGTTCCTATCCGACAGGGCTGCCTCAAGCCATTTCGGCATTGTTACCCGAAGCGTTGCATATCCGCGCAATGGATGATGTCCAGGAAGACTTAGGCAAAGGCAAAGCTGGCAGCACAATTCGTGGGTTGCTGGATGAAATCATGGCTCCCATCCTCACTGCCCACCAAGAAGTACAGGATGCACTCGCAGCGGTCAGGAATATATTGGGGGCTGATGGTGAGAACAGATCCCCTCTGCTGGCTGAGTTCGATACCAGCGCCACTAATGCCCTCTCAAGCTTCTTCCCTGGGTTATCGTTAAACCTAGACGTACCGTCAATCGACGTTAAAGAGTTTTTCAAGAGCGGTGATCTAAACGTGACCGACGAGATATCCGGTCAAACCAGGCGTTTCGACACTTTAGGTAGCGGTGCGCAGCGTGCGATACAAATGGCCTTGATCCGGCTTCTGGCCGACATCCGTAAAACACGCGATCAAGACCTTGCCCGTCGCCTCCTACTGATCGATGAACCTGAGATTTTCCTCCACCCTCAAGGCGTCAGAGGCCTTAGGGAAGCACTGCATGTGCTTTCGAAATCCGGCTACCAAGTCGTGTTCACAACCCATTCGCCCTTGATGGTAAGCAGGGATAACGCGCCTGAGACGGTTATAGTGCGCAGATCTCGGGAGAATGGTTCCGAGGTTCGCATTCCGATGGGCGCGGCGGTTGCGCAAGCTATGGCAGAGGCACAAGCACAATCCCGAACCCTTTTTGAGCTCGGAAATATCGCTGAGATATATTTTGCTGAAAAGGTAATTCTCTGCGAGGGCAAGACTGATCAGAGGCTGCTACCACTAATCTACGAAAAGCTCTACGGAGTCAGGCCTGAGCTCGAACGGATCTGTTTTGTTGCTCTCGGTAGTTGTACTTCGATTCCCAAAGGTTTTTCTGTCCTCACAGCAATGGGTATCAAATGCGGCGTGATTGCAGATTTAGATTTTGCATTCACTCATGCCAGAGGGCCTTGGCTACCGAAGGAATGCGAAGAGATGGACAAAGTCAGGTCTGTGCTCCTAGTGGTCGGCCAAACTGAAGGGTTTCTGATCGGTGGAAACGGATTGCCTCAGAATTCAAAAACCGGCTCAGCGTCTGACTGTTGGGCTGCCTTTGCGAAAAATGCTGACGGCCATGCGCTTGCGAATGCTGCGCACGAGGCAATGAAGGGCTTTGCAACCTGGGTCTGGCCAATGGGCTGCATTGAGGACGCATTGAATATCGAGGAGAAGGGAGAGGCAGCTATCATTGCTCAAGAAGACAATATCCGGAACTGGCAGCCGGAGGTCATTGACCAAGAGTTTCCCGTTTTCCGTAGCACCCTAGATTGGATGCGAGCTATCTAACCTCGCGTCTCGCAGCAAAGCTTCTGCCTGGTGTCGTTCAATTCGGTGAGATGTGATCTCAGTTGATACCCCCAAAAGACTTGGGCGCCATTGGCGTAGCCTGGCATAAATTAAGGGCAAAATATGTTCAGCAAATCTCAGATAATGACCATCCCAGTCCTGATCTCATCGGTACTTTTACTCACCGGGTGTCCGCCACCGGCGTCTTTCACCCAATGGAAACGCGCTTCTACCTCTGTAGAGGGCGTTAAAGCCGCAATGGCAGAATGTGGCGACCCTGTGGCAGGGCCACAAAACCATTTCCCAATAAACGAACAAATAATCCACTTTCAGTGCATGCAGCGTCGCGGTTTTACTCGAAAAGACGGCTTTGAATACTGCGACATAATGAAGAATATGCCGGCCTGTGTTGAAGAAAGGCAGGGGAGGCCGCTCAGCTTGTCCCAGCTCGAAGCGTTACCGTTTGTCGAAGACGAAGCATTTCACCCAATCAAGCCTAATTCAGGCCGGGATGAACGTATGCAGGTCTCATGGCGTAGAGCGGGAGCGTCACGCCATTTTTCATTCAAGGTAGCTAATGACAGCGAAGCCCTGCCGGTGATGTATGCGTGCGGCTATGCGAAGCCACTTGGGTCGAATCTGGACGTCGCAAGCATCGGGCGCACTGCAGAAGTGCAGCGTTGCATGATTGATCATGGCTTTGAACCCAAAAACAAAATTATGCTGGTTTGCCAGACTTACCCCCAAGTGACGGGCTGTTCGTCGACAACTCCGCCGAGTTGATGCAGGCAGAGAGCAGGGCCGAGAGGGGCTTGCTCGTTCAAAATAAGAGGACGTCCTAGACGCGCGACCTTTCAACTCATGGGCACAATTGGATTTTCTACATCGATTTAACGGATAGCACTTCCACGTATTTGTATTTCTTCTTGGCAGCCTTCACAGCATCTTGTTCGGCGAGCAACGAGCTCAACGTATCAGACTCGTGAATCAACTCGGTCATTTTTCCCTCGAACTCGTTTCCAACCCGTAGCGTGACCCGCAGCCTGGGCGTAAATGCTTTCGCCAGCTTCTTCTTGGCTGCTGGAGCGACAACGGGTTTTGCGAGCACAATTTCTTCCACAGGCTCATTTACTAGAGGAGCAGATATCTGCTCTTCGGGCTGAGGCGTACCGAATAGGGCACGACGCATTTCTTCTTCAGTTAATTCAGAGCTCATAGAACATCTCAAAGTGGGCAGTAATCAGCTCGACGAATTCTACTAGGATGGCGGCTCAAGCGTGTCCTCTGGGAGCATGTACGGCCACTGTGAATTCGTGCTACATGGTCACAACATTTCAACGTGGTAGTGGGCCTGATAGCGATAAAAATGATGCAACGTAAGCTAGGCTATTGAGGGCTTAAGGGGTCATCGCAATGGTTGTCTGGCTTCGTCTTCGACAACTGAGTGAACTGTTCCAATGCGTTTTGGAAGTCCTCCAATGCAAAGCTTACCGGCTTGCTCCCTGCGATCCATTGTGTCGAGATTCCAACTTCCAGTTTGTCGGAAATACTTCGACCGAAGCGCCGCCAGTGGACGGTGTCGCTCATGCGCTTCTGTGGAGGCTGGAAATGGAGCGCGTTCTTTCGAGCCATGATGCTGATAATTTTCGCGTCCTCCTTCAGGTTCGGCTTGAAAAACGATTGAGTCAATTTTGGACGCTATGACATGGAGCCATGTCTGACTTTTCTTCAAGGCATATGCTCTGAGCATCTGATGGATGCAGCTGCTCGATCTTTCTTCATTCATAACAGATAGCCTTATCAGGTGCACCAAAGGGTCTGTCGAATGCCCTCTATTTCTTTTCACCGCGTCGTTGCTTTGTTGCGCCGGCAACGCTCCGAGCAGTAGAGCACCTCCTCCCAGCAGCGCGCCCATTTCTTTCTCCAAGTAAATGGTAGGCCACACGTCATGCAGGTTTTGACTGGGAGCTCACTCTTTTTCAAAACGACTGACCTTCATCCAGTTTTGCGAGTAACAACTCGCCGCGTCGCCATAACGCCTGCTGTTTGGATTCATCCATGTGGTCGAGGTTTTTATAAATCATGGCCATTCGCTGGTTGCCGCGAAGGCGGTCGCCGTGGCGCATCAGGAAGTGCCAATAGAGCGAGTTGAACGGGCAGGCATCGCCTGTCGTGCTTTCGCTTACTTTGTATGCGCAGCCACGGCAATAATCAGACATACGCTTGATGTACTGCCCGCTCGCGCAGTAGGGTTTCGAGCCTAGATATCCGCCGTCTGCGTGCATAACCATGCCGAGTGTATTGGGCAGCTCCACCCAATCGAAAGCGTCCATGTAGATCGCCAGATACCACTCACATATCTGACTCGGTGCGATACCTGCCAGCAGGGCGAAATTGCCAGTCACCATGAGACGTTGAATGTGGTGAGCGTAGGCATGCTCAAGGCTCTGGTTGATGGCTTGGCGCATGCAATTCATCTGCGTGTCGCCCGTCCAGTAGAACTCTGGGAGCGACCGCGAATTACCGAATGCGTTGCCGTCGGCATAGTCAGGCATCTTCAGCCAGTAGACGCCTCGGACATACTCCCGCCAGCCGATCAGTTGTCGAATAAAACCTTCGGCAGCGTTCAGCGCAATGCTGCCCGACAGGTACGCCGATTCAACATCGCTGCACAGCTGACGAAGATCCAGCAGTCCAATATTCAGCGCGGCGCTTATTCGGGCATGAAACAGGAACGGCTCGTTACAGGCCATCGCGTCTTGGTAGTCGCCGAAGGCTGCCAGGCCCCAGTCGAGGAAGTAATCCCAGAGGGCCTGAGCTTCGGCATGGGTTACCGGGTAGTCGAATGTGTCGAGCGTGCCGTAGTGGCTTGCGAAATTTTTGGCAACTAACGCAAGAACATCTCGGGTAATTGCGTCAGGAGTAAAACGTGCGGGTGATGGAGGCCTTACGCCCTTGGGTAAAGCCTTTCTGTTTTCTGCATCAAAGTTCCATGCACCTCCGACCGGGCTACCGTCCCCATTGAGTAATAGCCGGCTCTTGCGGCGCATCTCGCGATAGAAGAACTCCATGCGCAGCTGCTTTTTGCCATTCGCCCAGGTAAAGAACTCGGCACGGGAGCAGAGAAAGCGAGAATCCGAATGCCATTTTATCGCTAAACCACAGTCCTTTATCGATTGCTCCAAGCGCCAGTCGCCGCACTCGGTGATGTGGATTTCATCCGGTCGCAAAAGTGCGCGCCACCGCTCTAACTCGCGAGGCACCGATCCAGTATTTTCTGGGTCATCGAGCTTTACGTACTGCACCTTGACTCCCCGTTGCTGCAACGCCTCGGCGAAGTGGCGCATAGCGCTGAAGATAAGGGTGATCTTTTGCGGATGATGAGGAACATGGCTGGCTTCTTCCATCACCTCGACCATGAGCACGGTATCGCATTCGATATCAACGGCCTGTAGTGAGGCGAGATCGAACGACAGCTGATCACCTAGGATCAGGCGAAGGCTGCTAGCTTTATTCATCATTACCTCTTGCAGGCGACGTCTTGCTGCCAGTGGCGCGTTTGGTATCAGGCACTACGCAGCCCTCATCGCGACACCGAACGCTGCCATCAGGATGGGGCAGCCATGCTAGATGCGGACGCAAGCGACAAAATAGGCGATAGCCAAGGTTTAGAAGTGGCCTAGTCGAACGCCATGATAACGGCTCCGCCCAGATACCAAGGCCCGCTGCTCGCCAGCTCCAAAGCGTCGCGTCTAAGCCAGTGACCCAGGTTCCATCGCCCAACCTGGCGTGCAGTATCGACTGCATTTCAACGAGCGTGAACCCAAGAGATTTTGCTTCGAAGGTAGGATCGCTGATGTCCACAAACAGGAGACGATCCGGTGCTGCTCGCACATTTAGGATCTTGATCTCCCGGGCGCAAAGAGGGCACTCGCCGTCGAAATAAAGCGTCAGTGGCCACCGCTCATTCTTGTACAACTTCTGATACCTTGTATAAGTTTTTAGACAAGATATGCTCAAAAAACTTCGATGACAACCGGGCCTAATCTTCGAGGCGAAATCAGGTTCCAAGCGGTGCCTGATCCGGGATTTCAGTTTTGTTTCTGGGGCTGGAGCTGAGACGTGTGGCCACGGCAGCTTGCCGACCTGATTGTGACGTTCGTCGTCTCACTGCTTTTCGTTCGTCTGATAGCTAAACGTGTTGCTGATCACGCCGATAAACCTTTTAACACCCAACAGGTCGTTTTCCATGTTCAATAAAAAAATCAAGAATCAGCTTGAGGCTCAAACAGCTGAGTTGTCGGAGTTGCGCCAACTGCGTGATGGCCTACACCGTGAAATGCTGACGCTGAGTATCGATACTAATTTTGCAATTACCACCTGCAACGACAATTTTGCACAGGCTTTGGGGTACACCCAGAATCAGCTTATAGGTCGTGCCATGGCCGACATTGTTCCGCAGTACGTTTCCAAACTTCCCTGTTTTCACAATTTTCGGGCGGCTGTCGCCGCCGGTAAGTCGATATCTGATGAATACAGGTACCTGCATGCTGACGGCTCATTAGTGTGGATTCATGCTCATTGGCAACCCGTAGCTGATGCGACTGGCCGGTTGAGTCATATCGCAGGCTATGCGACGAACATTACGTCCAGAGTGGAAAAGGCATCGGAAAACGCATCGTTCATTGACGCGCTACTGCGCTCGACGGCGGTCATTGAGTTCGATCTATCCGGGCATGTAATCACGGCGAATGAGCAGTTTTTAAAAGCGATGGGTTACAGCCTGGGACAAGCGCAAGGAAGTCATCATCGTATTTTCTGTCGGCCAGAGGAGGCTTCTTCCCAGCAATACAGGGATTTTTGGTTGACGTTGAACAAGGGTGAGTTTGTCGCTGGCCGATTCCAACGTGTTGATAGTCGGGGTCAGACGGTATGGCTGGAGGCGAGCTATAACCCGGTCTACGACACCGAAGGAACACTGCGCAAGGTAGTTAAGTTTGCAACGGTTATTACCGAACAGGTTGCCCGTGAACACCAAGTCAGTGATGCTGCACAAACGGCATTTGAAATCTCCCAGCAGACTGACGTTACTGCTCAACGTGGTGCGATAGTGGTTAACGACACTATGCACACCATGCGCAAAGTCGCTGGGGATATGCAGGCTGCCTCGGGTGGCGTCGAAGCGCTTGGAAAGCAGTCGCTGTTAATCAGTTCGATCATTCAGACCATCAGTAGTATTGCTCAGCAAACGAACCTTTTGGCATTGAATGCTGCGATTGAGGCTGCACGCGCAGGTGAGCAAGGCCGAGGTTTTGCAGTCGTCGCGGATGAGGTTCGACAATTGGCCGGGCGCACCAGCACGGCGACTGAGGAAATCGCATCAGTTGTTTTGGAAAATCAGAAGCTGGTGGATCAAACTATAGCGGAGATGGCGAACAGTAAGTCCCAAGCTGAGCAAGGTCTTGAGCTAGCCACGCAGGCAGGGCAAGTTATTGTTGAAATTCAGGACGGAGCCAAGAAAGTTGTTGAAGCGGTTGGTAAGTTTGCGACTCAGGTGGCTTAGCACGCTCAATCGTACTGCGTTGGAGTTCGCCCCTAAGGAGTTGTCGAGTGTGTGCAAAGTGAGGGGGAACAACACATGCTTGGCGAGATCGACGGTTCGGGCTTGTTAGGGTTGTCGTTGAGCTTTGGCCTTCGTTACCAGTCATAGTCACATCCGGCAAACCAACCACGCTTGGCTAGTTGTTCAGTTACGTCAATGACGCCCGAGTCACCAAAAAAACCGGTGGTGTTTGGGTAGTGAATACCTGCCAGCGACACCATCGACACCTCGGTCTTGCGGCCGAAGTACGATAGAAAATGCCAGCCGCCAGCTGTACTCCCCACGTGTGGAAAATTGATCGCAGCTTTATCTGTTATGTAGTGCTCGCGTGAGGCGCGTTTGAGATCAAAATCAAATAGTGGCTGAATCATGGAAGCTTTCTGAGTTGGGCTAGACCTTGCTTGATGTGGCCGGCGTTCTCGCCGATGGTCTCAAGGGCGCCACGCACGTTGTTTGCCTTGTCCCGGCGCCACCGTCTCCACCAAGAAGAAGTCGACAACGATCTCATTGTCCTGAGGGTTGAAGCCGAGTCCGTATTGGGTTTTGAAATCGAAGGGGGGCTTCTGCTGTGCGGACATAGGGGATCCTCGCCGGTTGGCGTGATTCGTTGAAGTGGGTGATATGCTTTGCTGCTTATCAAACAAGGACGTGGGTAATGGCCGGTAAAAAGCTTGAAGCGTTCCGCGAGTGGTTCACGCCGCGTAAGCGGTTATGGGCAGGGCTCGCTTTGCTTGTCACTGGGGTATTCGGGCCGCTTTTGTATCCAAGCATAAATGGCTATTGGAGTATCTTTATTGCTCCTGGGATCGTGTTTATCTGCAATGCAAGGAATCCCGAAGCTCGCGATAAGCGCTGATAGCCTCGCCGTCTGGTGCTGTTCGGCGATAGGGGTATTACGGGGGACCGGCATGGAGCTGGATTAAGGCGTGTTGCTTGTTCCGCAGTTGCGGCGGTCTTCCCGGTAGCGCTGCGCGTCGCTTATGAACCGACCGCAAGCGGCTTCTAGATGTAAAACTCAGCTGCGTCGGGGTATTGGTCCAGCGCTTCGCTCAGCGTCACATACTGGCAGTCAACACCTACTCTCGCGCTCTGGCATCCACGTAGGCCTTGGGCCACGGGATGTCGGTGTCGCGGTGATCGCAAGCGCCGTCCCGCGTAAACACCTGGGCCTTTGCCAGGTCGGTGACGTACCCAGAGCCACCAAAGCCCCAGAACGATAAGCCGTCGCCGACGTAGGCGTGACTGTGGCTGTCTTGCAGGTAGAACTGGTCGTCCATGGATTATCTCCAGTTAGGCGCCGGCCTCCGGATGCAGCGAGAAAGATTCTTATTGAAGGTCGCGGCGATAAACTCAGCGCATTCTTAACAGGGAGCATCGCTGCAATGGAACTGAAGTCGCCGAGCAAAAACATATGGATAGTGGGCGGCGCCGGGGTGATCGCTGGCGCCGCCATCATCGCCACCAACTCAGAAGGTTTTGTGCATACCTTGGGTGTTGGCATTCTTGCAGGGGGGGACTGCCGCTTTCGCTGCAGGTGGCCGGTTTGTTGGTGATACCTTTACGGCCCCATCGATGTTTCCGTAATCGAGCAGGCTGACAGTAAACCAGCATAGCTTGATCGGAATTGATCAACGGCGGAAACGAAATTTTGACCAACCATGCTTGTATTTAAATGACCCCGTGTCTCCTCGAAGGACATAGAGGGACGTCCGGTAAAATGCTGTAAATCGAGAGAAGCCGAAGCTTCTTATCTTTTTGTAGACCCAAACCCATCCGTGGTGATTGGTAGTTTTGGTGGGTCTCAACACCATTGACGCGTTCCTTGTAGGGTTAATTTGGCGCAGATGATAGCGATGTGCCCCAACGCAAAGGCTGTCAATTAATAACGGAGCGGAACTTCTTGTCGCGACGGGGTCTTTGGCCAAATTCGTTTGAATACAGCATCTTGCCAACCTTATCCAACTGAGTTGGTTTTTACCCTTGATCCCGCCTTATATGCGGGTTTTTTTCGCCTGGAGAAAAGACAATGGCACGAATTTCAGCTATCCAAGCGGGCAGTCGTGACGCGTTGGCCTTCCTCGATATGCTCACTTGGTCCGAAGGGACCAGCACATCGCCGGCCACCGCCCTGGATGGCTACGACGTCATCGTGACGGGCATCGACAGGAAGCCTGAGATCTTCACGGATTTCAGTGATCACCCTCTTCGCAAATGGACGACGCTCGAAGGTCATCAACAGTAAGGGGCTAACATCTAATGCCTCGGGCCGGTATCAGCAGATGCTCAAAGATTGGCCGTATTGCCGAACGCTGCTGGCTCTGTCGGACTTCAGCCCGATCAGCCAGGACCTGCTGGCTTTGCAGCACATCCGCGAATGCCGCGCGCTACCGGACGTGCATGCAGGCCGGGTCGGAACCGCAATCGAAAAGTGCCGGAATATTTGGGTAAGCCTGCCTGGTGCAGGGTATGGCCTGTGTGAATACCGGCTTGATGATCTGATCCAGCAGTACCGCTTGGCGGGGGAGCACTGTCATGACGGCATTACGGAAAGTGTCCCAGCGCAAACGCAACATACCCTTCGTCATCCGTTTCCCGTGCTTGTTGATCAGTAAGTATTTGGAGTGGGGGCGCACGTCCCTTTCTGTTATCTCCCTAACCAATTTCCCGAGGCTGTTTTCTCCGGCTTCTGTTCGCATCAGAGTTTTGAGTTTCTGCCTGGTCAGATAGGCCAGATCAGTTTTGGTTGATCGCTAGCAAAAACTGACCTTCGACACTTTGTGACCCGCGCATTGGAGTAGGGATTTCCCTAACCGCTTTTCCAGTATTCCTACATTTGAATAGGGATGATCTGATGGTTGCATTGGTGTCAATAAGCCACTATTTGGCCAGGGGCTCATAACCTGTCCACCAGAGGCGACAGGTTATGAGCGGGAGACAGGCAGTGAGCAAACAGACTCCATCCATTCTGCAGCTTTTGCCCGGTTTCGCGTGAGGAGTGCCAGCCAACTGAACTACAACGATCTTTATATGACATCAATTCTTCGAGCTGACTGATTCCGCTTGTGAATTTCAGGTTCCGAAGTCACGAGAAATCGAGCCGGCAGGTGCGTTGGCGGCATTGTTCGACTTTTACGGATGTTGGCTGCCGAAGTAGCGTCCATGTTGTACCGACCTTCCTCAGAGAGATAAAAATGAACGTCAGGAATATGAATCTGGCTCCAAGGTCTGCCGCCTTCTTCTCACTCATTGTCCTAGTGGTTTTTGCTCTGGGCATTGTCGCCGTGATGCAAATGGGCAAGCTTCGAGAGTCGGAGCAAGATGTCGAAACTAATTGGATGGCGAGCATCCGTGAGATTGGCAAGATGCAGGTGGGCGTCTTGCGTCTGCGTCTGGAAAGTATCCGTATCACCGTGACCACTGACGAACAACAGCGCCAAACCCGCATCGCTTCGTTGAGCGGCTACCGCAGTACGCTGAAGGACACCATCAGCCATTACGAGCCCCTGGTTACCGGGCCGGCAGAGAATGAGCTCTACCGGGCAGTCGAAGGCGATGTGCAGCAGTATTTCAAGCTGTTGGATGAGCTGGAGCCTTTGTTGCGAAGTGGTGATGACGCCGCAGCTGTTGCCCTGATCAACACCCGCATCAGTCCGATGACCAATACCCTGCAAGACAACCTGAACAAGCTTGCGGACTTCAACGATGAGGGCGCCAAGCGTTCAGGTCTGGATGCTGCCGCGACGTACAGCAATGGTGTGACGCTGGTGATTGGCTTGCTGGTGGCGACCGTCATACTTACCGTGGTGCTGGCTGCAATGCTGACCCGCAGCATTACGACGCCCATTAGCGATGCGTTGGCCGTGGCCGAGCGCATCGCCGGCAGCGACCTGTCCAAGGAGGTCGTGATCATTGGCCGTGATGAAGCCGGTCGCCTGCTGGCCGCTTTGGCGAAGATGCAGGGCAACCTGCGGGAAACCATCGCTCGTATCGCCGATTCCTCCACCCAATTGGCGTCAGCGTCTGAAGAAATGACTGCTGTAACCGAAGAGGCCAGTCGCGGGTTGGTGCGACAGAACGATGAGGTCAATCAGGCCGCGACGGCAGTGACCGAAATGAGCGCTGCGGTGGACGAGGTGGCACGTAATGCCGACGCCGCCGCCCAATCTTCCCGCGAGTCCATGGAATTCACGCGCTCGGGTATCGAGAATGTGGCGCAGACCCTCAAAGCCATCGAAAGTCTGGCCAGCAACGTGGCCAGCACGGGTGACCAGGTCAAAGCCTTGTCAGGCAAAGCTCAGGACATCAGTAAGGTGGTCGAAGTGATTCGCGCGATTGCCGAGCAGACCAACTTGCTGGCGCTTAACGCTGCTATTGAAGCTGCCCGCGCGGGCGAGCAAGGTCGCGGCTTTGCGGTGGTGGCTGATGAAGTGCGTGCCCTGGCCCACCGCACCCAGCAGTCGACCCAGGAAATCGAACAGATGATCAGCGCGATTCAGGCGGACTCGACCCAGGCAGTGGGCGCCATGAACGTCAGTGCCCAGATGGCCAGCAGCTCAATCTCTGTGGCGCAGAATGCCGACCTGTCGCTCAAGCAAATCGCTGAGGCCATAGCCCAGATCAATGATCGCAACCTGCTGATCGCCACCGCCTCCGAAGAGCAGGCTCAGGTGGCCCGCGAGGCAGACCAGAACCTGACCAGCATCCGAGAACTGTCGATACAGAGCTCGGCAGGTGCCAATCAGACCGCCAGCGCCTGCAGTGAGATGGCCAACCTGGCTATTGAACTCAATCATCTGGTGGCGCGCTTCAAGGTATGACATGCGTCGTTGTCCTGGCCTGTACTTGCCATATCAGTCGCACCCTCATCGGAGGTGATTACGTTTGCGAGTGTTCGAATCCCTGGTTTCCCGCCAAGATTCAAATGAAAGCCCCGCACTGCGGGGCTATTGCGTTTCTGGGGGCTGGTACCGCCGCCCTCTGAAAATATGATCGTTTCCGCATCATTTCAGGCAGTTGCCGCAACTCGTGGCGAGTTACGGTTAGCCGGATGGCTTTACGATCTGCGCGCCACGTCGGTAAACCGTCTCGGTTACTCGGTCGGGCCTTGCTGGTAGTGGCAGAAGAGGGCATGCCCGCCGATGCCCGGACCGGTATATGCCGAGCCAGCCGACGGAGGGGCACGCGTCTTACCCCAGATAGGCGCCGCCCTGACCACCGGATGCAGCGAGTCGGGAGAGGGCGAAACTAAAACCGACAATACCGTCTACCTTTCAAGGGGTAATCCCTTTTGGAGAAAACGGTCATGTTTAAATCTCGCTCGCTTGTAGCCGCTGTTACCTGCCTTGCTTTGGCTGTTGGCTCTGTGGCGGCTGTGGCCGACCCTGGTAATGGGAAGGGCCAAGGCAATGGAAAAGGCAACTCCCAAGGTGGTCAAGGCCATGGCAACCAGGGTAACAAGGGGAAAGGTTCGAGCGGGGATGATTGGGCGCGCGGGCCTAGCATTGACCGGGGCGGTGTATTGGGTGTGGTTGGTGGCTATCGTGACTATTGGCGCCCAGGTCCGTCACTGCCGCCCGGAATACAAAAGAACCTGGCTAGGGGAAAACCTCTTCCTCCAGGCATCGCCAAGAAGCTGGATGGCCGGTTGCTGGGCAGGTTGCCCCATTACGACGGCTACGAGTGGCAACAAGCGGGCACCGATTTGATACTGGTGGCAATTGCCTCCGGCATAATTTACGAGGTGCTCAACGGAGCATTCGATTAAGGCGATAGCGGTTCGATGATCTTGTCGCCCTGCGCAGTAATGCTTGCCCTCAACCCTGAGTGTTAACCCGATAGTCGCGGACACCAGGGCGTGTTGCTCAAACCGGCAGGCGGAATTGCTTACGCAGGGCTTTGTCGAAGAGTCCTGCGGGGGCAAAGCGGCGCAGCAGACTGATTTGTCGCGCTGTCTTGCCGGCCGTGTAGCGATGCTGAGGCTGGAAATCGGTCGCCGCTTTGACTATGACCGCTGCCACGACTTCAGGAAGATCGGCTTTTGGCATCACCTCGCCGAGCAGTGCCCGGAACCCTGATCGAGCCTGATCGTACTCTTTCAACGGCGCGTCCGGTTCAATGCTGTTTTGATCGAAAACGGTACGCACGAATGCCGGCTCGATGACCGAGACGCGAATATCGAAGGCTCGAACCTCGTGATCAAGGGATTCCGAATAGCCCTCTAGAGCGTGCTTGACCGCCGAATAATGAGCGGAGTAGGGCGCGGGTATTAATCCCAAAATAGATCCGATATTGATGATGCGCCCTTGGCCACGTTGTCGCATCGAAGGCAATACCGCGTTGGTCATACGGATTACGCCGAACAGATTGACATCAAACAATGCCTGCACCTGTGGGATCGAGAACTCTTCGGCGCCGCCCAGCAGGCCAATGCCGGCATTATTGACCAACAGATCGATCCGCCCGGTCTGGGCGAGCACGGTGGAGACGAGAGCACTGACAGAGTTGTCGTCTGTCACATCGCAGGTGAGCATGGACACCTGCGTTGGACTGGCACCAGCCTTGCGACTCGTGCCAAATACCCTATACCCAGCACGCAGCAGAGCCTCGGCAGTCGCTTGGCCAATCCCGGATGATGCACCGGTCACTATCGCGGTTCTTTCGGAAGAGGTTTTCATTGGGGGCTCCAGTGTGTCCGTGAGTTGCTTTCGGTTATAGCAAGGTGTGAGTTCAACGTTATTGCTCCAGCATTAATGGGCGCCAGACTACTGTTGGCGGTGTTGCTCGCACACGTCTGACGGCAAAAGACATGAGCCCTTGCCCTGAGCTTCAGTTATCGAGTACTCGTTGTAGTCATATGAGCTTAATGATCACCTTACCTTTGGCTCTGCCCCGTTCCACATAACTCAAGGCCTCAGCCGTTGACTCGAAAGGGAAGCTCCGGTCGATGACAGGTGTGATAACGCCAGACTCGACAAGCGCAGTGATTTTCTTCAACTGAGCGCCGCTCGCACGCATGAACACGAACGCATAACTGACGTTCTGTTTGCGGGCTTTTCTGCGTATGCCGCTGCTCAACAGGCGCATTACCCAACCCAGCCCCCAGAACAGCTTCTGTTCTTTTGCGAACTCCGCCGTCGGTGGCCCAGAGATAGAAATAAGCTGGCCGCCAGGCTTGAGAATACTGAGTGATTTTTCCAGCTCGACCGGGCCGAGGCTGTTCAATACGACATCGTAGTCGCGCAAGACGTTTTCGAATTTTTGCTGCGTGTAGTCGATGACGACGTCTGCTCCCAACGCCTTAACCCAAGCCACGTTACTTGTACTGGTCGTCGTCGCAACAAAGGCCCCCAGATGTTTTGCAAGCTGGATGGCCACTGTGCCGACTCCACCGGAACCTGCGTGGATAAAGACTTTTTGCCCCTTCTTCAACCGGGCTGTTTCAACCAGCACCTGCCAGGCGGTCAGTGCAACCAAGGGAAGAGAAGCCGCTTCTTGCAGGGTGATATTGTTGGGTTTCAGCGCAAGGGCACTTTCCTCCACCGCAATCATCTCGGCAAAGGTGCCAATGCGCGATTCGGGTGGGCGTGCATAGACTTCGTCACCCGGCTTGAAGTGCTGCACGCCCGACCCCACGCGAACCACGACGCCGGCTAGGTCATTACCCAGGATCAAAGGGAATGAATACGGCAGGATCAGCTTGAATTCGCCTTTGGCAATCTTCGAATCCAGCATATTGACGCTACTGGCATGTACTTTGACCAGCACGTCGTAGATGCCTGGTTCAGGTACCGGTACCTCGCCAATATGTCCATGGTTCTCGCCGTAGCGGTCGATCAGGAAGGCTTTCATGCTTCAGTTCTCTGGCTTCAATGGGCTGACAGCATGCGCACCCCAACGTAATGTTAGAACCTTTGCAACAAGCGCCTTTACCTCAACGTATGCGTATCAGCACTTGCAGCGTGACAATCACGCCTGGGCTTGATAGCGCTCGGCGACTACCGATTGGCGAATCTCTGAAAGCAAACCTTGGCGGGCAGACTGCAGAGCATCCCAACGCGCGGCGTCTTGTAACGGCGGAATGGTCACCGGCTCGCGACGATCAAAACCCACCAGCGCAGCATCGACCAGGTCGCTCACGTTCATGACTTCGCTCAGGGTATTGATATCGATACCTGCACGTTCCCAGATTTCCGTACGGGTGGCCGCGGGGAGTACAGCTTGCACGTAGACGCCTTTGGGCGAGAGTTCAAGGCTCAACCCTTGCGATAGAAACAGGACAAACGCCTTGGTCGCACCGTAGACGCTCATCCCGAATTCCGGCGCCAGCCCCACGACCGAGCCAATATTGATAATCGCACCATTACCGGCGTGTGCCAGGCGTGGGGCGATGGCGCTGGCGAGGCGTACCAATGCGGTGGTGTTGAGCGCGACCAGGTTGGCAATGCTGTCGGTGGATTGCTCGATGAAGCTGCCCGATTGCGCGGCTCCGGCATTATTCACAAGGATGCCGATACGGGCGTCATCACGTAGGCGAGCTTCGACGGTGATCAGATCATTGGTTTGAGTCAGGTCAGCCTGGATCACGTCAATGGAAACACCGTGTTGCTCGCGCAGCCGGGAGGACAGTGCGTCTAACCGGCTTTTGTCGCGGGCAACCAGTACCAGGTTGTGGCCACGTTGGGCAAAACGCTCGGCGTAGGTTGCGCCAATGCCTGTCGAGGCGCCGGTAATCAGTACGGTTTCAGGGATGCTCATAAATGAATGCTCTTGAGTGGACGTGGATAAGCGATGCAGTTTTCAGGGCTGTTCAGCCCTGCGCGCAGCCCCAGAGACATGCGGCGGTGTTTTTATGATGTCGATCATAATCAATGCTGTCAACGGTTTTGATTGCGATCGACATCAGAGTATAGTCAGGCCATTGTTCAGGAGTCCCAGGGGCGCGAAATGAAGATCACCAAGACGCAATCGCTCGCCAATCGAGCCCATATAGTGGAGACGGCGTCAGAGCTGTTTCGTGAGCGTGGCTATGATGGTGTGGGTGTGGCAGAACTCATGGCGACTGCCGGTTTTACTCAGGGCGGCTTTTACAAGCACTTTGGCTCTAAGGCCGATTTGATGGCTGAAGCCGCAGAAAACAGTCTTGCAAAATCTCTCACGAGTACCTGCGATCTTGACCTTCCCGGGTTTGTAAATCTTTACGTGTCGAGGGATCACAGGGACGGCAGGGGAGTGGGTTGTACGATGGCAGCGCTATGTGGTGACGCTGCTCGTCAGTCAAATGAGCTGAAGGCGACCTTTGCGGACGGATTAGAGAGCACGCTGGCAGCACTTGAGGAAAAGTACCTGAAGGGGCTGGATACGATGGGGCAAGACGTTCGGGCAAAAATGATCAACTTGCTGGCACATGCCATCGGTGCCGTCATGTTGTCACGGGCGTGTCCGGATGATTCGTCTCTCGCCGATGAAATACTGGAAACGTGCCGCGCTGAGATCATTGCATCATTGCCATTGAGTGAGAAAAACAGCCTGTAAGTGGCTGGGACACGGTCCCAGCGAGTTGCCGACGTCAGTAACGCTGCGGCAATGCCCCCCCCCCTCATTGCGTGGAGGTTGCCCTGCCTCGAGCGATGGGTGCGGAGGTTTTTCGACGAGTGACGTGTCTAGATCAAGGGTTCTGAGGTTTTTGGGGTTGTCACCTCCGACGTTGGCGTCTACCCTGAAAATGTATGAATTGTTACTAACAATTTCGGAAGCGCCCGTTTTTGAGGCGCGATACTTCAGGACGAGGAACGAAACATGTTTTCACATGAAGGTGCCGCAATAGAGCTGTTGTTGTTCATTATCGGTCTGTCAGGACTGCTCTTGGTCGTCTGGTTTATTCACCATCAATATGAACGAAGGGGCGGGAAAGGCGTAAAAAAACAACATGACCGTAATGCCGGGCGTTCGACGTAGCCTGGCTGTCTATCTCCCATCCAAGCCAGCCGTTTTCGGCGGGTTCCTGGCGGCCACGTCCTGTAGGGATGAGATTCTCCAGCACTGTTCGTGCCGGCCCAGGCTGCCGAGCATTGCCCCCCAGAGGATAGGGCACCACTTGAAGAAGAGATGTCTGATGTCGACGCCGCCAACTCGCTGGCGAGCGAGCATCCTGACAACTGATTCAAGCGCTTGAGCCCAGCGAACCCGGCCCGGCGCCGGGTTTTCTGCCGCCCCTCTGCACTTTTTCGAGTTTTCTGGATCTATCGTTGTGCCAGCGACACTCATACTGCGTGTGGCCAGAACAACTAGATCGGGTGCCGATGCCGCGTACTTTGCCTGTTTTTACCGCCTTTTGGACGCGCCGGCCGTTGCTGCTGGCGGTCGTGTTGATGGGGTGTGCCAGCGCTTGCACTCAGCAGCAGGGACGCGATATCGCCAAGCAATTCAGTAACGGCAAGCCCGATGAATTCTTCCAGACCAGCGTCGATCGTATGGCCACCCTGGGCATGCGCGACAACCTGCAAAGCTTGTATCTATTGATGAACAAACTTTATCTGCGTAACCCCAACCAGTGGCGTCAATCGGGGTACCCGGACGCGGTGAGCGCGGCGCGGGAAATTCGCAAGGCCATCGAGAATCGTCAACCATTGCCCGCCCTGGGGGATCGTCGTGACCTGGCGGCATTGAGCTATTCCTTGAGCCCTGAGTTTCGCGGCGACCGGGTGGGGGCGTTTATCTACGCGATTGGCAGCATGCTCGTCACCGCACACGGTGGGCGCACGCAGTTCTACATTTCCGACTCGATCAATCCGCAGTTCGTCAATAACGCTGCGCGCAACATCGAGAAGGCAACCTGGTTGCTCAGCCAACGCCAGGATGCCAATGGCGTGCTGCTGTTGTTTTCTAACGAGATCTCGGAGGAGGGCAGCAACCTCAGTTTTGCGGTGGAGTTCGGCAAGATCGTCGCGCGCCTCGACCTGCTGACCCAGATGCTCGATGAGCGCTACCGACGTATTGGCCTTAACTATGCGCAAAGCCTGTTATTGATGAATTTCCTGCCGGTGCAATGAAATCCCCCGACCTTGCGCTCTGCGCCAGATAGTGCGGTGCTTCCGTTTCCTCTGTAGGAAATGGCCTATCTTGCATCTCGCAACTTGAAACGCTTCCCGGTCGGCAATAGCCTCGGATTTTTCTTAAATATGAGGCCCTACCTTGGGTAAGCGAAAAACGGTTTGGCCCACTGATCGCGAGATTCGCCTGCGGTTTATGCTCTTTGCGGTGATCGACGCCGCGCGTGTCCATGGGGTTGCTGCCGAGCTGCTGTTGAACGCGCACACGGTGCTGCGAGATTCGCCGACGGAGATGCAATTGCGTGACGTGCTCAGCGACATCCTGGCCACCGATGAAATGCAGGGTTTCAGATTCCCGGCGGGGTCAGAGGCTGACGATTTTATGCGCGCACTGGAGCCGTCTGCCGATTAGTCACCGGGCTCAGCTTGGGTCGGCAATGTCTTGAGTCGCCTCGTCGCTGCCCGAGTTGCACGTCGGCGTCGAGGCAAGGGATGGGTGGAAATCCTGATCATCTTCACGCGGCGAGTCAGTATCACCCTGGAATTGCAGCACCGCCCGGTGTGACGCCTCGCCAGAATTTGTTCGCGCCAGTTAGATCGTTTATTTCCTTCAGGAATGGGGCTATTGCCCGATCGAATATCTATTGCGATATAGTTGATTTGATAGCAGCCACCTTGGAAGTTGCAGCGTTGTAATCGACGTTATCGCAACAAGGAGGGCTGCATTATCCGATTGAAACCCGCTCAAACGTCATTTTCCGCTGCTGGATCACCTTCTTGCGTCGTGACACCCGCGCTCTAGAATCGGCCCCAGAACTTACTCATTTCCTGTCGATTACGGAGTTTCGAACATGATGAATGCCATGCAGATGCCAATGAACACCTCCATGCCAATGATGCCGATGATGCCGATGATGGGCATGCCGATGATGATGGCGACCATGAAGTGCGAAATGGCCAGCGACGCCATGATGTGCACCATGAAGCCGGCAGCGGGCATGGATATGGCTCAGTTCAAGACCAACGCCGAAATGATGGCGATGATGATGAACTGTGGCATGCCCATGATGATGCAGTGTGCCAACCTGTCGATGATGTGCATGTCGGCCGACGCCATGGCCATGATGTCGAACATGAACATGCCGATGATGATGCCTATGGGCATGTCGATGCCGATGATGAAGTGCGTGATGGAATGCACGATGCAGGCTGACGGCATGCTCTGCAAAATGATGCCGATGCCAGGCATGAGCATGGACATGATGAACAACTGCTGCATGCTGATGAACAAGATGATGAACGACTGCGCCATGCCGATGATGATGAGCTGCAACGGCATGCCGATGATGTGCTGCACCTGCTGACAGGTTCTGCATGCTAAAAAACGCCCCGATTATCCGGGGCGTTTTTTTTGGCGCAAATTAATCCAACCGTTCCGGATAGGTGATCACCAGAAACGCCACCGCCTCGCTGTCCGATGGGTTGCGGTAGCGGTGGGGCTGGTCGGCATAGAACAGGATCGAGTCGCCAGTGGAAAGCAAATAGCGCTCGTCGTTGACGCTGACCTCCAGCACGCCCTGGGCCACCACCAGGTTTTCCTGGATGCCCGGGCCGTGGCCTGCGGAAATTTCTTCGCCCAAGGCGCGCAGGCGAATCTCATAGAATTCGGACTGGCGCGCCGTATCGTATGGAAATAACGCGCGGCTGACGAAGGCCCCGTCAGCACTCACCAGGCGCTTACTCCGTTGCGCCGGCAGTACCTCAACCCCTTCAAACGCGCGGTCTTCCAGAAACGCCGCCACCGATACCTTCAAGCCCTTGGCGATCTTGCACAGAACCTTGATCGACGGGACGCTGCGCCCGGATTCGATCTGCGCCAACATCGCCCGGCTGACGCCGCAGGCACGTGCCAGGCCGTCCAGCGACAAGTGGCGCTTGCTGCGCAGGCGTTGCAGGTTATGCGCCACGCAGAGGCTGATGACGTCATCGTCGTTGCTGGGCTTGGGCAGCGGTTCAGGTGCTTCGGGAATCACGTGCAGAAAACTCATCGGCCTTACGCCCGGCGAGTGTCGCTGGGCAGGGAAGCTTGGGCGGTGAACAGCATCAACCCGGCACGCGCTGCGTACATCGCCCACATCAACTCGGCCGCAGCTCGTGCCTGGCGGCGTTTGCGGTGGAGGGTGAAGTCGATGACGGTAGCGGATGTGTGCATGGGGGCGGTCTCGTGATGCGTGGGTGACTCAGTGGCTCCACAGTAATGCTTGCCGGTTATTTCTATAAATACTGAGTTTGCATTTGTTAATTCGATTTTGGACTTAAAAATAATCCCCGTCCGATGCTGTTGTGGGAAGGCTCTGGTCCGTTAATCAGGCGTGACCTGATGCACCGGTTTGCCTTCCCATCACTGTTCGCGTGCCAGGCCCTGGCTTCCACGCCCCCGAATTCAAAGGACTCCCCATGCTTTTGCGTCAACCTCCGCTGCTGTTTGCCGCCTTGACCCTCACTTCACTGGTGCAAGCCGAAGAACTGCAACTGGCTCCGGTCGAAGTCACCAGTAGCGAAGCCAGCGCGGGCGAAGTGGCCCAGACGCAGCTCAAGAGCGTGCCTGGCGGCACCAACTACATAGACATGAACAGCGTGCAGCAGGGGCGGGTGAGCACCAATGAAGACGTGTTCAAGTACCAGGCTGGGGTGTACGCCAAGGCGGCCAATAACGAAGGCGTGAAGCTGTCGATCCGTGGCTCGGGCCTGAATCGCAGCCCGGGTGCCCATGCCTCGGGGCTGTATGAAATGTTCGACGGCTTGCCGCTCACCGGGCCTGGCGGTACGCCCTATGAACTCAAGGACCAGCTGTGGCAAAGCCGTGTCGAAGTGCTGCGCGGCGCCAATGGGTTCGATCAAGGCGCATTGGCCCTGGGCGGTTCAGTCAACTATGTGACCCGCACCGGCTACGACGCGCCCAAGTTGCAAGTGCGCTACGAGGCGGGCAGTCGCGGCTATGGCCAGCGGGAGATCAGCTCGGGCCAGGTGCTGGGGGACGCCGACTACTTCGTCAGCCTCACCGGTTCAGAGTCCGACGGCTACCAGCACCAGAGCACCGGCAGCGGCAAAGGGGTCGCGGCCAATTTCGGCTATCGCTTCAACCCGGACCTGGAAACGCGCTTTTACTTCCGTTACCGCGAAACCACCAATGAGACGCCCGGCAAGCTTACGCGCGACCAGATCAACCACGATCCGCGTGCCGCCAACAGCCTTAACGCCGCCCGCGATTCGAAGCGCCTGCAACCCGGCTCCACCTGGATCGCCAACAAAACCACGCTGCAGTTGGACGATACCTCGCGGCTCGAAGTCGGCCTGGCCTACCACGACTACCCCATGGACCTGCGTGAAGGCACCAATCGCCTGAAAGTCGCCTACACCGATATCAGCAGCACCCTGAAATACATCCGCCAGGACACGCTGTTCGGGCATGCCAGCACCACCACCCTCGGCCTGCGCACCACCCAGGCGATGCCGAACAATGGTGCGTCGGAATACGTGCGAACGCCCGCTGGCAATACGGCCACCTTTGCCCCCGGCACCAAGACCCGCGACTACAGCTACCTGGGCTCCGACACCGTGCTGCACCTCGGCAACGAGCTGGAACTGGTCCCGGACCTGTGGCTGACCACTGGCCTTGCCGCGATCTACACTCGCCGCGAAACCCAAGTCACCTATCCCGAAGGCCAGGCGCCGCTCAGTCAACATGACTGGGACTACGCGCCACGCATCGGCCTGCGTTATGACTTCAACCCGCAATTGCAGGTGTACGGCAACCTGAGCCGCTCGGTCGAGCCACCCCATGCCTGGTCGATGATCTGGGGGTCGAACAAATACTTCCCCGCAGGCAGTGGTGCGGCCACAGGTTTGCAACGCGAAGGCGTGAATCTGAAAAACCAGACCGCCACCACCCTGGAAATCGGCGGGCGCGGTGAAGCCGGGTTCGGCCAGTGGGACCTGGCGCTGTACCGTTCCGAAGTGCGCCACGAACTGCTCACCGTGGAAACCCAGGCGCAGACCTCGACCCGCAATGCCATCGTCGCAGAGTCCAATGCCAGCCCCACCGTGCACCAGGGCGTGGAACTGAGCCTGCTCAGCCCGTTGTGGGACGGTGGCCGCAGCGGCGCGCTCGCCCTGCGCCAGGCGTATACCTTCAGCGATTTCCACTACCGCGACGATGACCGCTTCGGCGACAACACGTTGCCGGGCATCCCCAAGCACTATTACCAGGCACAACTGCGCTACAGCCATCCGACCGGCTTCTACACCAGCCTCAACACCGAGCATTCCTCACGGGTGGCGGTGGACTACGCCAACTCCTACACCGCCGCCGCCTATACCTTGCTGGGTGCCACCGTTGGCTATGACGCGCCCAAGCAGGATTGGCAGGCCTGGGTCGACCTGCGCAACCTCACCAACCGGCGTTACGCCAACACCGTCACGCCCGGTTACGACGACAAGGGCCTGGACGTGGCCCGATCCACACCGGGCGACGGGCGTGGCATCTATACCGGGGTGTCATGGAGCTGGCGCTAAGAGTGCAAACAGGGGGGAGGCCCATGCCCGGGTTAGAAATGTAAACGATGTCCCCGGTTTGTAACCTCGCATAAGCCATTCCAGTCGACCGCATTCTTGTGGCGAGCGGCCTTGTTGTGGCGAGCGGGCTTGCCCCGCGTTGGGCTGCGCAGCAGCCCCAAAACCAGGCGATTCAATATGCCTGGATAAGCGCGGTGGCCTTATTGGGGCTGCTTCGCAGCCCAACGCGGGGCAAGCCCGCTCGCCACAGGTTACGCTCGCCACATTGGGTTCGCGGTGCTTTTAGAGAGTGTGAGCCCCCTTGCCCCGATATCGTTTTACTGGCATTGTTTGCGCAATTGGTAATATTTCCCATTTGAGAAGTTTTTGCGCATGCATGACATTCCGGCCGCGCTGGGCGATTCAGTGCGTCAGCAAACCCTTACGGCAATGTACAGCGAGCACCACGGCTGGCTGCATGGCTGGCTGCGCAAAAAACTTGGTTGTTCCCAGCACGCTGCCGACCTGGCGCATGACGCGTTCATCCGCGTACTGATGCTGGCCGAGCCGCAAAACATCAAGGAACCCCGTGCGTTCCTTGCGACAACGGCGGGGCGCCTGTTGATCGATGGCGCGCGTCGCCGACGTATTGAAAAAGCCTACATGGAGGCCCTGGGAATCCAGTGCGAAGAGGCAGGCATGCCCGATCCGGCCGCGATCCACGTGGCGCTGCAAGCCCTGGAGCGCATCGCCGAGATGCTCGCCGGCTTGCCCGCCAAGGCGCGCGAAGCCTTCTTGTTGAGCCGCCTCGATGGGCTGACCTACAACGAGATCGCGACCCGCCTGGACGTATCCCCCAGCACCGTCAAAAACTACATCTCCACGGCGCTGGTGCATTGCTACCACAGCCTGCATGCGGCAGACCCATTGGCATGAGTTCCGAGCAGATCATCCAGCAGGCTGCGAACTGGCTGACGCGCCTGCACGACGAAGATGTCAGCGACACCGACCGCCAAGCCTTCAATGCCTGGTGCCAGGCCGACCCTCGCCACCGGGTGGCCATCGAACGCATGCGCAGCCTGTGGGGCAGCCTCGACACCTTGCCGGCGCAACCGGCGCGGATTGCCTTGAACCGCGCATTCGCCCCGCAACGCGCGCGCGGTGCCCAGGTGGTGGGCTTGCTCGGCGTATTGCTGTGTGGCTGGTTGGGCCTTGAGCACTTGCCGGTATGGATGGCCGACCAACGCACCGGTGTCGGTGAGCGCCGTCAAATCGCCCTGGAAGACGGCAGCCAATTGCAGCTCAACAGCAACTCGGCGGTCGACGTGAAATTCGACGGCCACCAGCGTGTGATTGAATTGCTGCAGGGCGAGTTATGGGTGGACGTGGCCAAGGATGCGCAGCGGCCGTTCGTGGTGCGTACCGATCAAGGTACGGCGACCGCACTGGGTACGCGTTATATGGTCAAGCGCGCAGCGGACGGCACGACGGTAGTGACGGTGATCGAATCCACCGTGGCGGTCAAAGGCGAGGGCGCAGACAGCGTGAAAGTCGCTGCCGGCCAGCGTTCGATCCTCGACCACGGCCATGCCCAGGCCGCGCAAGCCATCGCCAACACCGACCCGGACGCCTGGACCCGCGGCCTGCTCAAGGTCAACGACCAACCGCTGGGCGAGGTGCTGCAAACCCTGGCCAGCTATCGTCATGGGGTGGTGCGCTTCGATGCCCAGGCCCTGCGGGATGTGCGAGTGTCTGGCGTATTCAAGCTGGACGACAGTGCAGCCGCGCTCTCAGCGCTGGCGGACAACCTGCCGATCCGGGTGGAGTACTTCACGGATTTGCTGGTGGTGGTCAAACCTCGCTAGCTCAGGCTTCGTTCTGCCGCAGGCGCTTGTACAAGGTGTTGCGGCTGACTCCCAGCTCCCGTGCCAGGTGGGAAATGTTCCCGCCTGCTGCCTTCAGGCGTTGCTTCAGGTCGAGGGTCTCATCCAGGTATTCAGTGGCCGGCAGCGGTGCCGTCAGGTTCAAATCCACAAAAAAATCGTCCGGCAGATGCTCCGCGCGGATCGGCTGTTCTTCGGCCATGGCCAGGGCCACCTGCAACACGCTGCTGACCTGGCGTAAATTGCCCGGCCAAGGGTGCTGCTCGAATAGCGCCAGCACCTCGGGACTGAGCCCGGCCCACTGGGTCGGCTCGCGATGCTGCTGCCATAGCTGTTGGAACAGCGCGCGCTTGTCGGTGCGCTCGCGCAGGGGCGGTAGTTCCAAGGTCAGGCCACCGATGCGGTAGTACAAATCCTCACGAAAACGCCCGGCCTGCACAAGCTCTCGCAGTGCGCGGTTGGTGGCGGAGATGATGCGCAAGTCCACCGGGAACAACTCGCTGCTGCCCACGGGTTGCACGCAACGTTCCTGCAATACCCGAAGTAGACGCGCCTGGGTCGGCAGGGGCATGTCACCGATTTCATCGAGAAACAGCGTGCCTTTGTCGGCCTTGCGAATCAGGCCGATGCTGCCTTTCTGATTGGCGCCGGTGAACGCGCCTTTTTCATAGCCGAACAGTTCCGATTCCACCAGCTCTGCCGGAATGGCTGCACAATTCACTGCGATAAACGCCTGCCGGCTGCGCGAACTGGCCTGGTGCAGGGCTTTGACGAACACCTCCTTGCCCACCCCGGTTTCACCGTGGATCAGCAGCGGGATATCTTTTTCCAGCAGCCGCTCGGCCTGGCGTACGGCTTTTTCCACGCGGGCTTCACCGAAATGCAAGGTCTTGAGGCCCATCGCGACGGGCTTGGGCGGTATCGGTTCGCTGAACACGCGCGCCTGCACCGGCGTTTGCTTGGGCCGTTTCAACACGCATTGGAAGCGATTGCGTCCCGCCGCCTGCAACGAGAACGGCAACCCCTCCGGCTGATTGAGCAACTCCAGCAACGACACCTTGAACAAACTGTCGATCATCACCCGCGACAGGCTGATGCCCAGCAGGTTGTCGGCGCGGCGGTTGGCCGAGAGCACCTGGCCGCTTTCATCGAAGATCAGCAGGCCGGCCCACTGGCTGTCGAGGTTGCTCAGGCCAGTATTGAAGGTCAGCTGAAAGTGCTCGCCGCGAAACAGGTTGAGGATCAGCCGGTTCTCCACGGTCTGGCTCATCATCTTGACCATGCCCAGGGTGTGCGAGGGCGGCAGGTAGCTGTCGCTGGACACATCCAGCACGGCGATGATTTCACGCTGGGCATCGAAGATCGGCGCCGCGGAGCCGGTCATGAAACGGTTGGCTTTCAAGAAGTGTTCATCGTGCTCGATATGCACCGCCTGGGCACAGGCCAGCGCCGTGCCGATGGCATTGGTACCGCTGGAGCGCTCCATCCAACTGGCGCCAGCGCTGAAACCGCGGGCCAGCTTGGGCTCGATAAAGCGCTGGGTGCCCCACGAAGTCAGGACCTGGCCCTGGTTATCGGCCAGCATGATCAGGCAGTTGGAGTTGCTGAGGATGTTCTCGTAGTAGGGCAGCACTTCCTGATGAGTGGTCTGTACCAGGGAATGCTGGCTTTCCAGCAACTGGCTGATGCCTTCGGCGGGGAGCTGGTCGAAGCTGGGGGGGCTCTGGTGGTCCAGGCCGTACGCGCGGCAGCGGCGCCAGGATTCCTGGATTAAGGTGTCGTGAGCCAAGGGTTCGGCCATGGGGCGACCTTCTTTTTATTGTTTTGGGGTCTTGCACTATTTACCCGACGCAACGGGGACAAAATGGGGGAGGGGGCAAGCTCTAAGGCTTTTTTGTAGGAGCGAGCTTGCTCGCGAAAAACCTCAACGATAACGCGTGCTTCCTGAATGAACACGGCGCCTGTGAGTTTTTCGCGAGCAAGAACTAGGCGTCCCCCTCGCTCCTACAGAAGGCCATGTACGCTTAACTGACTGGCAGCCCCCTCCCGCATTTGACCTGTGTTGATCGTTCCATCGGGTTCAAACAGTGTTGTTCATAACTGTTCATTGTCAACCCCAGGATTGTTCAATTGTTCAGCCTGATCTGTTCATTTTTGTTCGTTCCTGAACATCACGTTCAGCCCACCGCCTTGTGAATCAAGCACCTGCCGTCTTGGCATGAAACTCGCTCTGAGGACTGGCCAGATTCATTCCAATAATAAAAAGGGCGTGTCATGTCATTGACCCTGGAACATGTCTCCCGCGTCGTCGAAGGCCAGACCTGGATCGACGACGCCAACCTGCGATTCGAAGCCGGTTCCTTCAACGTCCTGCTGGGCCGCACGCTGTCCGGCAAGACTAGCCTGATGCGCCTGATGGCCGGCCTGGACAAGCCCGACAGCGGCCGCATCCTGATGAACGGCGTGGATGTCACCCACAAACCGGTGCGTCTGCGTAACGTGTCGATGGTGTATCAGCAGTTCATCAACTACCCGACCATGACCGTATTCGAAAACATCGCCTCGCCGTTGCGCCAGGCCGGTGTGTCCGACGAGCTGATCCAGAGCAAGGTGCTCGAAACCGCCAGGATGCTGCGCATCGAGAAATTCCTCCAGCGTCACCCCTTGGAACTGTCTGGCGGCCAGCAGCAACGCACGGCCATGGCCCGCGCCCTGGTCAAAGACGCCGAACTGATCCTGTTCGATGAACCGTTGGTGAACCTGGACTACAAACTGCGTGAAGAGCTGCGTCAGGAAATGCGCGAGCTGTTCAAGGCGCGGCATACCATTGCCATCTACGCCACCACCGAGCCCAACGAGGCGTTGGCCCTGGGCGGCACCACCACGATCCTTCACGAAGGCCGAGTGATCCAGAGCGGCAGGGCCGCCGAGGTCTATCACCAGCTGCAAACCGTGCTGGCCGCCGAGCTGTTTTCCGAACCACCGATCAACCTGATGCCGGGGCGTATCAGCGGTAACGAGGTGAGCTTCGCCAATTTCGTGCACTTTCCGTTGAATGTCGACCTGCGCCCCATCGGCGAAGGCGATTTCCGCTTTGGTGTGCGCCCCAGCCATATCAGCCTGGTACCGAGCAACGACGATGACCTGGAGTTGGCGGTGACCGTGGAAGTCGCCGAGATCAGCGGTTCAGAAACGTTCCTGCATGTGCGCAGTGAACACTTCCTATTGGTCCTGCACCTGCCGGGCGTGCATGAGTACGACGTCGACGCGCCGATCCGCGTGTATATCCCCACCCATAAACTGTTTGTGTTCGATGGCCAGGGCCGTTTGGTCCAGGCCCCCGGGCGCCGTGTCGCGAGGGTTGCCTGATGGCCGAGATCCATTTGCAGAACCTGGCGCACAGCTACAGCCCTACGCCGGCCGGTCCTGAGGACTACGCCATTCGGGCAATGAACCACGTGTGGGAGCAGGGTGGTGCCTACGCCTTGCTCGGGCCGTCGGGCTGCGGCAAATCGACCCTGCTCAATATCATCTCCGGGTTGCTCAGCCCCTCGGAAGGCCAGGTGTTGTTCGACCAACAGGTGGTCAACGAGCTGACGCCGGAGAAACGCAACATCGCCCAGGTGTTCCAGTTCCCGGTGGTCTACGACACCATGACGGTGTTCGACAACCTGGCTTTCCCCCTGCGAAACCAGGGTATGGCCGAGGCGAAAATTCACAGCAAGGTGCAGGAAATTGCCGAAGTCCTCGACCTGCAAAACCTGCTGAGCAAAAAGGCGCGCAACCTCACTGCCGACGAAAAGCAGAAAGTCTCCATGGGCCGTGGCCTGGTGCGCGATGACGTATCGGCGATCCTCTTCGATGAACCGCTGACCGTGATCGACCCGCACCTCAAATGGAAACTGCGGCGCAAGCTCAAGCAGATCCACGAGCAGTTCAATATCACCATGGTCTACGTCACCCACGACCAGCTGGAGGCGTCGACCTTTGCCGACAAGATCGCGGTGATGTACGGCGGCCAGATCGTGCAGTTCGGCACGCCACGGGACCTGTTCGAACGGCCGAGCCACACCTTTGTCGGCTATTTCATCGGCAGCCCGGGGATGAATCTGATCGAAGTGCAGGCCGAAGCCGGCGGGGTGCGTTTTGCCGGTACGTATCTGCCGTTGTCGGAGGCCTTGCAGCAGCGCATTTCCGAAACGGACTACACGAAGCTGCAGGTCGGCATCCGCCCGGAATTTGTCCATGTGTGGGATGAGCACAACCCTGACGCCCTGCAGGCCGACGTCACCCATGTGGAAGACCTCGGCACCTACAAGATCGTGACCCTCAACCTCGACGGCGCCACCCTGAAAGTGCGCCTGGCCGAAGACAAACCGGTGCCGGAGGGCAGGGCGTCCATCAGCTTTCCCGCGCAGTGGCTGATGGTGTATGCCGACGACTACCTGCTGGAGGTGCTGCCATGAACAAGG